>NZ_JAOQAH010000053.1 GCF_025963695.1 Segetibacter sp.
AGTAACAACAAATAGATTTCGAAAAGCGTTTGCTAACCTACCACCAGCAACTCAGGAACGTGCAAGAACTTCCTATCAACAATGGAAGCAAAACCCTAATCATCCCGCTTTACACTTTAAGCAAATACACAATCACAAACCAATCTATTCAGTACGTGTGGGGTTATCGTATAGAGCTTTAGGCATTAAAGAAGAAAACACCATAATTTGGTTTTGGATCGGTTCCCATGAAGATTATAATAATCTTATAGCTCAACTTTGATTGTGCTAAAAGTTCATTTACATATCACACCAATGCCCAAGCCACAGTAGCACCACCGCTCAATCAAACAACCGCGACGGGAACGGCCTGTTATCGTTCCCGTCTTGAATTTTCTTTCATTACTTCACTTTAAAGACGAAGAAGAAAACAAACCTGGTGAAATCGCATTGGTGAACCTTACTACATGCCTGATCCGACGGATAAAGGCAGTATCAAGTGCAGCCTTAGAATGAGCTGAAAGAATTATTAAACCATGAAATTCCTCAAGGCATTGAAGCAGGTAACTTACTTCAAGGTTTGCGTATTTATCATGCGCATTTTTCACATCAGTTCTTTTACCGAATAAGGCATCAGCCTCATCAAAAAACAATATCCATCCTTTACTTTCTGCGCTTGCAAAAATTCGTTTTATATTCTTTTCTGTTTCTCCAATATACTTTCTAACAACCTTAGAGGAATCTACATACTGGACTTCTTTATTACTTTCTGTTGCAATAAATTTTACTGCATTAAGTTTAGTGCTAGTGGCAGTTCCGCTAAATAAAACCACATGTGCTTCCTGATTGCCAAAGGTGGAATTTTGTTTAGCTAACTTGTTTTGCTTCAACCAGGTTGTTAGTTCATTTAATTGTTCCATCAGTTAAAGATTTAGTTGAGAAAAGTAAAAAAACTTTAGCTTATTAGCAAGGATTGAATATAAAGGCCGGGCATTCAGCAGTAGGCCACTGCAGGCTGTCCTCACCAGCAACTGAAGCTTCGAGAAGTTGAGCAGCGAGTGAATGCTAATCGTTCTGCCGGGATGTTTTCAATGCTAAATAAAAGCGCTGAAGTTGTTCGAATGTCTTACGAAGGATGACCTCGAACGCAGGATAAATGGAAGTCTCCGACTTCCTGCCTTTGAAAAAGGCAATGATAGTAGCACTAAAGTTCAGCCCACCATCCATAGCCATAGCACCACCGCTCAATCAAACAGCCCCGACGGGAACGGGCTGTTATCGTCTCCGTCTTGAATTTTCTTTAGTTACTTTCTTTTGTTTAAGCAAAAGAAAGTGACAATGCTAATTGAAAAACACAACGCTAAAGATTGCACCAGCAAATTGCTTCGTCCCTCGCAATAACGTACGCCACCATACCACTACCTAAGGCATTTAGAAACCTCAATACAAAATACCCATTAAGATACCAATTCAAAAGCCCTATCGCCCTTTGTGTACACCGATGTATTCTCTTCCTGGTTGTAAAGCATAATATCTTTTACTAACGGAATGATGTTCTCTTTTCGCACACCATCAAAGTCCTGCAGCATCTTCTTTTTTGCCACCGGATCTTTTTGAAGCATAGCACCTATTCTCAGCATAAAATTGTCTTTCCACGACAGTTGTTTTTTTATAATTCGTCCGTGAAGAAAATGAACCGCGCATTGGTTGAGCAACTCTGGTGGAACGTTTTGCTGCCTGATTACCTCCAGCTTCTCCGCTTCATATGGTGGAGTTGCACAAACAATAAACAGGAAAGCTTTTTTCGCCTGCAATAAATCAGCATGCTTTTTTAACCAGTTACTGAGTACCAACTTGCCGACATACACTGAGCTTCCAATTACTACATAATCGGTTGCGGTAAGCGCGGCTGCATCTACTTTACCCGGTACTAATTGAGGTAGCTGAAGTTCCTCAGCCAGCCAGTTAGAATATTGTTGTGTAGCCCCGTATTTTCCCTGGGAAATAATTACGCCTTTCATATCAGTTGTGTTTTTGAATGATCAATCATCATCATTTGTAAAAGTAGATTGATGGCGTGCTTGGATGTATGACGGGTGTTAACCTTTGTGATGATTGATGTCAGTTTCCTACGTCCTGCGGCATCTCATGTTGGCACACAACTTTTTTCAGTGAAGACCCTGTCACCGATGCCATGCACAAACTTCCGGAAAACATGTATGAACAGGGCACCCCAACAGATACGGGCTGTTATCGTTCCCGCCGTGATTTTACTTTGGTTACTTTTTTGTATCAACACAAAGAAAGTAACAAATGCTAAGAGAGATAAAAAGCATAAACATTACAACAGCAGACGGCCATATCCCGCACGCACTTAAAACGTCGTTTCTGCACGTACTGTTTAGTTTCAAGCACAACTACACTCATATTCCTCATCCAGATCTATAACTGTTACTACCGTTAGATGCTGTTGTTTTGGCGCAAAAATAATTCTCACATGTTGCCGGTCACCTGTCATTCCTTCAACTGCATACGTTGGTCCTTTTGAATCTTGCAAGTCACTTTTATTATAGTTAACTGTACCGTTCAACAGTATCTCCTTTACCTCCTTTTGCGTTATATGCCTGCACTTCATGCGGCATTTAGCATGCTTCGTAAAAAACAACTTAGTGGTTGTACGATCTAACCCTCCTGTATTTTCGGCCGGCTTTTTTGCATTTGGAATACTTTGTGTCTGCCTGTCGGGTTGCCTTTTTCGAATATCAGGCTGATTGCTATTATTACAACGTTTTATTAAAAAAGTCAGTATAACCATGGCGACTAATAGCAGTACAGGAAGTATTTTGTTCAATTTCATAAGCGAAAGTTAAATCAGCGTGTTTAAAATCAAAAATAGTCTGATCGCATTCCTAACCCTCCTTCAACCTGCCCTTAATTCTTCACTTGTACTATCTTTACCACCTCATGGATAAACGTTCCGTTGCATTTCATACGTTGGGTTGCAAACTCAATTTTTCCGAAACTTCTACCTTATCAAGGTTACTTGAAAACGAAGGTTTCGAAAAGAAAGATTTTGATGACAAAGCAGATGTATATGTAATTAATACTTGTTCTGTTACAGATAATGCCGACAAAGAATGCCGGCAGTTGGTTCGTAGAATACAGCGCAAATCACCTGAAAGCCTGGTGGTGATAACAGGATGTTATGCCCAACTAAAATCAAAAGAGATTGCCGAAATTGAAGGCGTCGATCTTGTTTTGGGAGCAGCAGAAAAATTTAATATAGCTGAACATTTAAGAGAGCTAACAAAAAACGACAGCGCAAAGATCTGTAGCTGCGATATATCTGAAGTAACAGGTTTTAATGCATCTTTTTCTATAAATGACAGAACGCGCACATTTCTTAAAGTTCAGGATGGATGCGATTACAACTGTTCGTTTTGCACCATCCCAATGGCCCGCGGAAAAAGCCGCAGCGATAATGTTGAGAATGTTGTCAATAACATAAAGAGCTTAGCTACAACGGGTGTGAAAGAAATAGTACTCACAGGAGTTAACCTTGGAGATTTCGGCAAGGGGCCCGACGGAAATAAAAGCAATGAGGAAAACTTCTTCGAATTGGTTCAGGCATTGGAAAAAATTAATGGAATAGAACGGTATCGCATCTCTTCCATTGAACCAAACCTTCTGACAAATGAGATTATTGAATTAGTTGCTAACAGCGATAAATTTATGCCTCATTTTCATATTCCATTACAAAGCGGTAGCAATACTATTCTTGGTTTAATGAGGAGACGGTACAGGAGAGAATTGTATGCAGAAAGAGTGAGGCTGATAAAGACACTAATACCTCATTGTGCAATAGGTGTTGATGTAATTGTAGGATTTCCCGGTGAGACAGAAGCGTACTTTACAGAAACTTTTGATTTTCTACATAGTCTTGATATTTCTTACCTACACGTGTTTACATACAGCGAAAGGCCAAATACACTAGCGATAGAGATGCAAAATGTTGTACCTGTTAACGTTCGAAATGAAAGAAACAAACGGTTGCGCAACCTTAGTTATATGAAGATGAGCGAGCACACAAGAAGACACATCGGCGAGGCGAGGAAAGTGCTGTTTGAAGCGAATTCAAAAAGTGGAATGATGGAAGGATATACTGATAATTATATTAAAATTAACGCCCCGTACAAAGCTGACTGGGTTAATCAAATCGTAGATTGGACAATATAATTCGCCACCAAATGGAGGACTCCACCCTAAAAAAATTTATTGTTACCATAAGCTTTGTTATGGATGAACAATTTACGACCCTGGTCCCGCCCCACCGTACGTATATTAATTATTTAATCAACAAAGGCATTATCGACTCTTACGCCGTAAGCATGGAAAGCTACCGAAGCTGGCTAATGATAACTGCAGAAAGTAAAGATGAGGTAAGAGAATACCTCCGCAAGTCTCCCCTTTTTAAATACTGGACTTTTGAAATAGATGAACTCTTTGTGTACGATGGCCAAACCTATCGCTTACCCGCTCTACAAATGAATTAATTTTTTGGTCGGGCTTAAAATCTTCCTCTGACATTGTTGTGTCACTCACTTCTACCGTGTATCATTATTGCGCTTTTCTTTTCGAACATTTAAGCGGCAGAAGAATTATAACGAAAAGCGACAGAAAATTAGTCCTAATAAAAATAGGCTTGCTAATAAAAGGTTGCTCTATTATTTCAATAACTACCCTACATCCTTTCAACTAAGGCAACTGTATAAAAAGAATGTAAAAAGCGATAGCGGTTTAATCGCTATCGCTTTTTACATATAAGTTCAAAAACTTTATGCAATCAACATCTCTTGTTCTTCCTCGTACTTTTTACGACCATAACCGGGGATAACGTGCTTTTCGCTGTGGTATGACGAACGTACAAGCGGTCCACTTTCTACATAGTCAAATCCTAGTTCATAGCCTATCTCTCTTAATTCAGCAAATTCTGTGGGATGTACAAACCTTTCGACTGGTAAATGCTTTTTCGTTGGTTGCAAATATTGACCAAGGGTAAGCACGTCTACACCAACAGCTACAAGATCTTGCATGCTTTGAATTACTTCTTCCTTCTTTTCACCCAGGCCGAGCATAATACCTGTTTTTGTGCGCATTCCCCCGTCCTTCAACATACGAAGAACTTCAAGACTTCTTCGATATTTTGCTTGTATCCTTACTTGCCTGCTTAGCCTTTCAACAGTTTCCATATTATGACTAACCACATCGGGGGCTGCGTCTATTACTCTTTGTACCTGGTCAGCATATCCTTTAAAATCTGGTATTAAAGTTTCCAGCGTAGTATCAGGATTTAAGGCTCTTACTGCCTTAATTGTATTGTACCATATAATAGATCCCCCATCCTTTAGTTCGTCCCGATCAACGCTTGTTAGTACGGCATGCTTCACTCTCATAAGGTTAATAGCTTCAGCAACCCGTTGGGGTTCGTCCCAATCAACGGGGTCCGGACGGCCAGTGGCAACTGCACAAAAGCCGCAGCTGCGGGTGCACGTATTACCAAGAATCATAAATGTAGCGGTTCCCTCACCCCAGCACTCACCCATATTTGGGCAATTGCCACTTTCACAAATGGTATGCAGTTTATGAGTATCGACAAGGCCCCGAACATGTTTATAGCTTTCGCCAATTGGCAGCTTTACCCTAAGCCATTCAGGTTTTTTAACCTTTGAATTTGCAGGATCAATTTTAGCTACTACAGGTAATTCTATCATGGAATACCAATGAAATTAATAATGATAATTGTATTACTTAGATACTTTGTACTGTTAAGTACCGGGCAGCAAAGGTCTTATAATTTGCTTGTAAAAAAGCAGTATTTCAATTAGAGGCTAAAGAAGTTTAATAAAAAGAAGATTAAAGACGAGAAAGTACAAGTGAGTGACACAACAATGTTGAGTAATGGTAAAATGCGGACACCAAAAAGAAAAAACTTTTATGCTTCTTTCAAAACCGCCTGCTAATTACGGCAACTAACCCACTACTTTCTCTTACCAAATTCAATTGCCGCATAAGCTTGAAAAAACATACGCTTTTCTTTTTGCAGCAACATCCATGGCATTTTTTTACTATAAACCTCAAGATTAAGACCAACTTCAATGGCACTAACTAACTCGTTATAACGACCGTAATCAAAACGAAGCGCTGTTTTTGCATAAACTCCGGGTGTAAATTTCAATTCCCCAAAACCTTTCGAAAAACCAGAGGAGCCTAAAACATAACCGGGGTTATCCAAAAAAATGGAGTCATTATTCTTATACTTTACATCTGCAGTAGAATTGCCCTGGCGACCGGCAACTTTTAAATAATAAGGCTTTAACAAACCGGCACTCAAACCGCCGCCATAAATGGCAGAAATTGCAACACCATTTTTATTGCCTTTATTGCCTATTAAACGTTGTTGCGCATACCCGATCTTCGCATAGTAAAAATTATTAATTTTTCCATAGATGTAGGGATTACTTAAATAGGTACCTGTAATGGTAGAAAGCTTTTCCTCTTTTGAATGTTTTCTCTCCCCTATTTCAAGACTATATAAATTAGACTTTCTTGCAGTTTTCATTCGTCCCGTTTCTAAAAACATCCCATATCCATCGGTATTTAACTTAACGCCAAAAACAGTTTGCTTTTGAAAGATAATTGCACCTTCTTCTTCTTGTGAAATCATCCGGTTGATCTGCTCTCTTCTCTCCGCTTTTTTCTGCTGTTTTGCATCCCTATTCTGACTGTAGCCGACAGTAACAATAAGGGTGCAAATTGCTATTAAAACTATATTCTTCACTTTCATTTGATTTGATACCTGTAAATTTAATGCAAAATTGCAATCAATGACATCACAGATAATATACGAAGGAAATTTAAGAACAGTTGCCACTCATTTGCAAAGTGGGACAGTTATAGAAACAGATGCACCGACTGATAACCAAGGCAAAGGAGAACGTTTTTCGCCCACTGACCTGGTGGCTACAGCATTGGGAAACTGCATGCTAACTATTATGGGAATCAAGGCGAGAGACATGCAAATAGACCTTGAGGGTACACAAGTGGATATTACCAAAAACATGGTCGCCAATCCACGGAGAATAGGCGAAATAAAGGTTGTCATAAATTTTCCTAAAAGTTTGGAGACTGACGAAAAACAGCGTGCAATTATTGAAAGAGCTGCTATGACCTGCCCTGTTTTTGAAAGCCTTCATCCTGATTTAAAAAAAGATGTTGAGTTTAAGTGGAGCTGAGTTGCGACCTTTCAGGTTTTGAATTTAACGTAGTGTAGTGTTTTCGCTTTCAAGACGGTAACTTTCATTTTTTTGATCGGCTTTTTGAATAAACAATAGCATTGTTGTGTCACTCACTTGTACTTGTAAATCTTTATGCCACTTTTTCGCCTTTTGGCAATTGTAGCTGCGGATGAGTTTGCGAAACAATTAGCGCCCTTTTAAAATAGAATTTCCTACTGCACACTCTAAACATCTTCTCTGGCTGCAATAGTTATTTTTTAACTCGATTAATGCCTGGCTTTCAAGAGCATTATTATTGGTGACACGAAAAGACATCCATTTTTGAGTAATACTATTCGTTTCGGGAGAAAGCTCCAGAAGCCATTCGAGGGCCTTGTCTTTTACAGGTGCATCATCGTTAAATAGACCGTAGGCAAATAAAACAGGTATAACCGTATTGATGATGACGTTTTCTGTCATCTGTTTCCCCAACTGTTTGGGGTGATATTCACCTGGCTCGTCAAATAGGTAATGATAATGCCAATAGTCGTTTGCTGTAACATTTAAAAACTCTTTTATTGTTACAAGTGAAGCCGTTTCTTTTATTTTCGAGAAAAGGTGAGAGGATTTATGAATAAGCATTGCCAATTGCGCCAGCCGTACCGTTGGAAAATTGGCGGGACGCATTCTTAGAAAAAATGGCTTTGTGAACGTTGACTTTAATTGGTATTTCTTTTGGTAAAAAAGATATTCTTTTTTTAAAAGGTTTGGATAATCTTCTGAAAAGTCGGTATCAAGCAACCCTGCTTGCCCCAACAAAAAGCCCTCAAGTTGGTGAATTTGGTTTTTGTGCCTGCCCAGAACGCTTAAGGGCAAACTTTTACCAATTAATTCAAAGGTGACAGCGTTTACCTTAATCCCAAAGTTCCTTGCAAGCATCCACCAAAAAACTTCTTCCCAGTGGTTGTTTGCCTCTTTCAAAAGATCTAATACAGAAGCTGACTTTCGCTGCAATCTTTCTATTATCATCCGTTCCTTCCAACCTGTCCATTTCATTTCATTAAATACTGGCAGGTAAGCTTCGCAGGGTACAAAAGCTTCCCGCACCATCAGTTCTCTAAACCGGTCTATTAATAATTTAGAAACCAGGTTATGCAATGTAAGCATGGGAAGTATAGATCCATTTTCACAACTAATTTCGGCATCATTCTCCCAAACCACATGCAAAATAATATTCGAATAATTTCTATCGCCTGTATGAGAATGCTTCTGCCAGTCCGAAGAATTGACGTGAACTTCAATGTTTCCTGCCCAGGTAGTATTTCCAATTACAACTTTTGCATTAAGAAAATCGGGGCCCTGGTGAGTATTGTAGGTACCAGGCTGTACGACCATGATTTCGTCCCCCTGCTCTACCCTTAATTGGCTTTTATTAAAGTATTGAAATTGCCAGATAAATTGAAGCAGGCGCTCGTTCATGAAATATGTATTATTTTAAATATAATTTTATATCATGAAAAGTGCAAGCAATAAAGGTTGTACTTAATTCAACCCATCTCCTACTTTCAACATTTGTAATTCCTGAACTACTCTGCTTACAGGCAAACCCATCACGTTATAAAAATCACCGGTAACCGATTTTATTCCAATAACACCTATCCATTCCTGAATAGCATAAGCACCGGCCTTGTCATAGGGTTTATATTTATCAACGTAAAACTCTATTTGATTTATAGTGAGCTTATGAAACTGAACTGAGGTAATATCTGAAAAAGCTGTCTCTTTATCACCGCGCTGAATAACTACCCCCGTTATTACCTTGTGCGTACTTCCTGACAACGAGGCCAATGTGTTTATAGCATCCTGCCTATCAACGGGTTTTCCAATTACCCTGCCGTTCAATACAACTATTGTATCGGCAGCAAGTATAGTTCTCGACTCCACGTTAGTCTCGCCCGCTTCGACCAGTAAATTTTTTACTGCGATTGCTTTTTGCCGCGCAATGTGTATTGGTATCTCATCTAAAGCCAGGCTTTCGGGGTAAGTTTCTTCCGTGCTTTTCACAACAATATCAAATGGAACTTCGGCCCACTCAAGTAACTGCTTTCTTCGGGGAGATTGAGAAGCAAGAATAATTTTTTGCATATGCAAAGGTATTCGAATGGGCAGGTTAAGATTTAGGGCAAATAATTTACTGAAGATAAATCCGGAAGAATAGCATTGATAGAATGCCGGCAAACATTACCATTTTAATAAGCGAACTCAAATGATGGTAATCCTTACTGGTTTTTGCTTTTAGCAGCAATTTGAAGATATATAATAACGGAACAATGATTAATAAGAAAGAATAAGCGGCGCTCCACCACCAATTTAAAATAAGAACATAGAATTGTACAACCAGCAACATAGCTATCAGGACAACAAGCCATACGGAAACAAAGACTTTTGTTGACTGCACACCCCATGCAATAGGCATGGTATTACAGCCATAGCGCCTGTCACCATCTATATCTTCCATATCTTTTACAACTTCTCTTACAATAGAGATAACAAATGCAAAGGCTGTGTACAAAAACGAAATACGGGTTATTTTTTGAGTATAAGAACCGATTATGTCAAGGTTCAGGAGGTTAGACGTCTCACAAAAAGTAACCACAAGAATAGCCCAGGCAGTTAGAATAGAAACTAAGATATTACCAACCAGTAGCTTTTTCTTTAACGAGATAGAGTACAGAAACAACAGGCCTACAATGCCGGTGTTTAGTAAACCAAGAAATTGAACGTCGGTTTTCCAGTCGATGTAGAAGCCAATAGCAATCCCAACTACGCTAAGAAACACATGCCAAAAAATAACCCATCTACGCGAAATGATTTTTTCAACAACAACCTTATCCGGCTTATTTATTTGGTCGATATTAAGGTCGAAGTAATCATTAATTACATACCCTTCTGCGTATATCAGTACATAAGACACAACTAATAAAACCAAGTAGACCCCTTTTATGTTAGGGACAGCTCCGCTTGCAAACATAATTGGATGAATAATGCAATACACAAAAAGGATTTGGGTAAGTGCAAAAAACAACAAATTTGGCCATCGAACCAGCCGTAGGAATGCCTTAAGTTTCAAAAGGAAATCGATTTATGCACAAAGTAATAATTGAATACTAAAAGAGGGACTAATTTATGTAGATGGTACACGGGTATCCTCGTTCCAATTTCCCCTTATTTTCATTACTTTTTCAATTACATCACGCCCGCAACCAAAGCCCCCGTTTAGTGGAGATATGTAAGCAGATACCTCCTTAATTTCCTCAACAGCATCTGCGGGGCAACAGGCCAGGCCACATTTTTTCATTACCTCAAGATCAGGAATATCATCACCCATAAATAATATTTCATGCCATGAAAGCCCTTTCTTTTGAAGATACTCCTCTAAAACCTGTTCTTTATCTGTTACCCTCATAAATACTTCAGCCACACCTAACCTGTGTAAACGATCGGCGACTTCATCAGATGCGCCGCCTGAAATAACTGCTATTCCATAACCTCTTTTAATTGCAAGTTGGAGCGCATATCCATCTTTAACGTTCATTTTTCTTGCCATAACACCTTCGGGAAGAATGGTTAAAGTTCCATCTGTTAATACGCCATCTACATCAAAAACAAAAGTTGTAACTGCCTTAAACTTCTCGAGGAGACTCATTAAATGTAATTGTAGTTATTTCAGTTTGGGTTGTATCTCTTTCAAATCGCAATACTACTTCTGGTTGTCTCTCCATTCATATACCCACGAGCTTTGGACCATTTCTAGGTGGCCTTCGGTACTCTGTTCCCTTGTACCCGCAAAGTTTGGGATCTGTAAAACATACTCCAACAGGTCAGTGAAACGGATCCTATAGATTTTGCCTTCGTTAAAAGCGTCTCCAAAGCGTTCATATAGTTTTAAAGCAATGTCTTCATAATCGTTCCAATTAATCGGAGGTTCATACTGAGCCATAAAGAATAGTATTAATTAATATTTGAATAGTAAAATGATGAGAAATTATTCTCCGAGGAATTGAGTTTGGTCAGGTAAGGTTACTTCAACGTCTCCGTCGCCCTCTAACAATAAACATTGGCATCCGAGCCTTGAATTAATGCGGGGGTTTACAGCGCGGTCAATAAAATCTTCTTCTTTATCGCTTAGCTCCTCAAGATAATCTTCACCTTTATTAATATATAGGTGGCAAGTACTGCATGCGCACACGCCGCCACAATTATGATGAAGTTCTATATCATTTAGCAGTGCTACTTCCAGTAAACTTTGATCAGGTGCTATATTTGTAAGCGTAACTGGTTCCCGTCCTTTTTCCTCAAACCTGAATTTAATAGTGTACATATAATCCTTCTTTGCCTGCAAAAGTATTAGAAAACAATTGCTTATTGAACTGAAATTAAAAAGCAGCCATAAAACAAGCTGTTATTGTTTATACTCTGCTGCACAACTCTCTGAACAGCTTATTGTCTGTTAGCAATTTTTACTGGGTAAGATGACAACTTCCATCTATCAAAACCCGTCTTATGCCTTTGAAACATTAAAAGTAAAGCACTAGGAAAAAGGTCAACATTTTCTCTCTTTTCTAGGTAGAACTAAAAAAGTAAGTTGCCAAGAAATAAAAGGAAGGACGTTAAAAAAAGTTAAAAAAATAATCGTTTTATCTGATTTTATTATGCCCTATTTGTCTACTTTTGATTATCACACATACAATCTTTTATACAAGAAAAACACATTTTATCACTAAAAATTATCACACTAAAAACACCCTCTAATTTTCATTTTTTTTGCCTTGAATTTCAACTATTACAAATATTAAAAACACAACTTCTTTCAGGGAGTTTTATTCTATCAATTATCACCAATTTTTATTAAAAATCGATTACAAATGAGAAAAATTTTTACCCTCGGTTTACTTTTAATTGTTACAATTGCAGCTAACGCTCAAATGCGGTACTTGCAAGGCAGGCCTAATTCAGGTCAGGTATCAACTGTCGTCACTTCTCCTGCAGTAGGAATAATTATCGTAAAATACAATACAGCAACCAAGCTGTTACAACTTGTAGGAAACTATCGTAACCTAACATCTTCTTTCATAAGCGCACACGTTCATACAGGAATCGTTAACGAGGATGGTCCAATACAGATGACATTGACTAGTGCACCAGACTCAACAATTACAGGATCACAAACTTTTACAGCCGCTCAGGAAACAGATTTACTTGCAGGAAAGATGTACCTTGATATACATACCGGCACATATCCTAATGGTGAAATGAGAGGGCAATTGTTACCAACAACAGAAGGGAAAAGCTTTTTATTGAATGCAAGGTTACAGGGTGCACAAGTTGATCCTCCTAATGGTTCTACAGCTAACGGTAATGTTACTGCATTATTAGATACGGCAACCCACCGAATTTATCTGACCGGTGGCTATTCGAACTTAACAACCTCTGCAAGCGCTGCAGATGTACACGACGGTTCGCCAAACACTAATGGAACACCCTTTTATGCAATTACTTTCAGCCCAAGCATCACAGGATCGCTTAATACATTTAAAGGCACTACAACTGCAGATGAAGCACGCCTGTTAAGTGGTAATACATATCTTGACATTCATAATTCAACTTATAGCGCTGGAGAAATTAGAGGTCAACTAACAATGCTTAACCAACGCCAGTTTTTGGCAGGTTCGCTTTCGGGTGCTAAAGAAGTGCCGGCCAATGCTTCACCAGCCAGAGGAACTGTAATTGTAAAGTACAATACAGAAAGCAACTTGTTAGAACTTACTGGAGACTATCAAAAACTCTCCGGAACAATAAGTGGCTCTTCTATTCATGGTCCTGCAGGCCCTACCGCGACTGCATCGGTTTTGTACCCTATTACAAATACAGGGGGCGCGATGGGAACTTTAAATGCAGCCGTAACGCTTACAGAAGCTCAGGAAGCCGATCTTCTTGCAGGAAATACATACGTGGATGTGCGTTCTACAACCTTTCCTGATGGAGAAATAAGAACACAATTACTGCCAACTACTAATGGACAAACAGAATTTCTTACTGGTAAAATTACTGCTTCACAATCTGTAGCTGCTACTCCTATAGTTTCATCAGGAACAGGAAGTACTACGGTATTGCTTGATAAAGCAACCAGGAAAATTTATGTAACAGCGACTTATTCAAATTTAACTTCCGGTATAAGAGACGCCCACATTCATCGTGGTGCTGCCGGCACTAACGGTCTTGTAGCAATTCAGTTATATTTCGCTCCTGAAACTACCTCGGGCACCATAACCGGACCTGTAGATACGGTTATTTCTGCAACCCTGACAGATTCGATTATTAGAGGATTTTCTTACTTAAATATCCACACGATTAATTACCCTGCCGGAGAAATTCGCGGCCAACTTGGTGACTTAGTTCTACCTGTTAAGCTTTCTTATTTCAATGGCTTTAAAGATCGTAATACCATAGCCTTAATATGGGAGTCTGCACAGGAGATTAACGTAAAGAATTATGAAGTAGAACAACTTAACGAGCAAACTGGAGAGTGGGTTAAAAAAGGTACGGTTGCAGCAAATGGCGGTAGCTCATCTGCTAAATACCGTTTCGAGGATATGCCAACAGTAGGTTCAAGAGAGTATGTATTGTACCGACTTAAAATGGTGGATTTACAAGGAACAGTTGCTTATTCGTCTATCATTCGTATCAACTATTCACAAACAAAAGCCGCTCTTTCAATAATGGCTAACCCGGTTGTAAACGGAACATTAGGATTTACGATAACAGGTTTACCAAATAATAATCAAAAGGCCGAAATATCTATAATTGATTTTAGTGGCAGGATAATGCACAGACGTGCGGTTTCTACACTGCTTAATAATTTTGTAGATGTTAGCAAGCTTTCTAAAGGAATGTATAAACTGGTTGTAAAAACAAACAGTACTGTTTTACAAGAAACTTTCAGCAGGCAATAAAGTTTGCTTTCAAAGACTCTTTACCAAAAGAGGCCGTCGTAAAAGACGGCCTCTTTTGGTATATCCAAAAGGCTGGACAGCAATAAGCTCTCTATATACTTACTCACTGTTTGCATCATAAAACTGCCCTATACTCTTAGTGATGGAATTATATAAGTCAAGAGTTTGAGGGTACTCTTCAAGCACTTTCCTGTGCTTCAAAATTGTGTCAAAATCTTTCCTCATTGCCGGTCCTGTTTGCACTTCCAATGGCCTGTGTTTCTCTATTCGCGATATTGTCTCTCCCATAAGTGGCTGTAGCAGGTCGAAATCGATCGAATTACTTTTGCAGAACTGGTCGGCGATTGCAAAAAGATGATTTGTAAAATTGTTAACGAATACAGCGGCGACGTGTAGTTTTAATCGCACCTCATCACTTGCCACTGATACCTGTTCAGCCCATCCTTCTGCAAATAGCATTAGTCTTTGCTTCGTTGTTTCGTTGTTCGCGTCTATTACTATTGGTATTACCGGTAAAGATGTCACCTCCTTTTTTAAAGTTTGCAGGGGATACAAGACGCCGTAGTGAGTGGATGCATGAGCCAATACTTCTTTTGAGACAGCCGCCGCCGTATGCACAACAACTTTATCATCCAACTGCAGCCGGGAAGCAACAGAACTGATGGCGAGGTCAGACACACAAATGATATAAATATCAGCCAAAACACTCATTTCAGTAAAATCTGTAGTGTAACCAGCGTTTAGCGCAGAAGCCAGGGCCGCAACTTCTTCCCTATTTCTGCCTGCCACCTGTATTATTTCATGTTCTGACTTTAGAATTTTTCTGCCCAATACAGTTGCCACATTTCCGGAACCTATAATAACAACTTTCATCTACTTTTGAATTAATTACAACTAATGAAATTAATACAAACAATCTTTCTAACATATTATACTACCAAAATCAAAGCGATAGGGCTTCTTTCACCTGCAAAAGCCGCAAAGTCTGCTTTTGAATTGTTTTGCACACCTTATTCGTCCCGGAAAACTTATGAAGCTCCGGACGCCTTTGAAAATGCAGAAAGATTGTCGTTTACTTTTCAGCAGCACCAGATACACGGTTTTCAATGGAAACCTAAAGTACCCAATGGCCATAAAGTTCTAATCTGTCATGGTTTTGATAGTCACAGCTATAGGTTTGAAAGATATATAGACCCTTTGCTAAATCACGGTTTTGAAATATATGCTTTCGATGCTCCCGGCCATGGCTTAAGCACGGGAAAAACCATTAATGCGCTTTTGTATAAAGAAATGATTTTAGAGGTGATCCAAATGTACGGTCCCTTTAGCGGTCTCATGGCTCACTCCTTCGGCGGCATAGCAGCAACGCTGGCAATTGAAGAAATGAAAGATGACCTGCCTAAAAGACTTATCCTGATAGCGCCAGCCACAGAAACCACAAGATCGGTAAACGACTTTTGCAGACATCTTAAAATAAGTGCGCGAGTAAGGCGGGAAATGGAAAAATTGATAGTGCAAATTGGTGGGCAGCCCCCCTCATGGTATTCCGTGGCGAGAGCCATCCAGTCCTTATCGGTACCTACTCTTTGGCTACATGATAAAAAGGACCGCATTACTCCCTATGAAGACATGAAGCACTTAACAGAGCTAAACCTGCCACACCTTGAATTTGTAATAACAGAGGGACTAGGCCATAGTTTATATAAAAATGACGCGGTGGCAAATAAGGTCATTGGTTTCCTGGTAACCCTAAAAAACAATGTTTATTAGGTAGTTGCCCTGTCTTTGTTTACCCGAATGGCACAAAAAAGTTTTCGCGAAATTCGAAAGTGTCGGGGAATTATTTAAAACGAAAAAGTTGCTTGACCCGTCACTGGAAATCTTATTAAACATCGTTGCGTCGCACTCGTGTACAGCTGCTCCTATATTCAGCGAAGCGCGTCAAGAAATGGTTACTGGTGTTTGGCTGTATTCTTTGTCTGTAAGTCCTCCAAATGTTGGGTGGTGTGCTCCTGTTGTGACTTATTTCATTTTAACCTGTTTAGCTAATTTGTAGCCTTTTCTATGGAGTCTTTATTTTTTGGTTCTTTTTTACCACGAAAAAAAGAACCAAAAAACATAAGCTTTCAAACCAGGTCTCTTTGAAAAGTTGTTCGTTAGTAAGTTTCTAAAATCACTTGAAACTTTTTCGACAATGAAATGCTCAAACGATTTTTGCTCATGCCTTACCTTGCCAAATGCTCCAGTCGAAAGAACAATTGCTGGAGTGCAGAAAACAAGCTTCATAGAGGTTACAGTCAGTTATCACTTTAAATCATAATACTCCAGGTATTTCTCTGGCCATATTTGCCCCACTGCTTTAGAGAATTATATAAAGTAGTTTTAAGAGTACTTAGATTTGTCTTCTTGCCTTTTTTAGGGGGAGCAATAGCACTGATTTTTGGGTCGGAAGTAGTGAGTTTTGTCGCAAACCAGGTCATGTGCATGCGGGGTATTGCTATTCCCAGAATCATACCTGGTAATCCTGAAAATGACTCCGGCCCTCCACGGGTTACTATCTGGTCTGTATAGAAAGCAAAGACAAAAACAGAATCCATGATAATAGTGGTTGCTTTTCTGCATTCGAACCCGGCAATGATGCGGGTGTCAGAGGTAATCTTCCATTCTGCTTTCCTTAAGCTGTCCTGTATGTTGTAGGTATTCTCAAAAACAGTTTTTAAACTGCTGAAAGATTGGCTTGTGAAATCGCTGTATACAACATTATCTTCTGCAGGCCCCGCTAACCACTCAGGTACTTTTTTAATGGCCTCTACTTCGCGACCAGGTTCGTAGAGGGTTTTATCGCGATCAAAATAGAGATTGAAGTAGGTAGATTTTGTAGGCGGTAATTGCTTTTTCAATGCTTCGTAAAACGAATTATCCTCCCCCTCGGTTTCGTCTTCAAGCCGTTTTATAATATTTATAGTTCTTTCGAATTCTATTTTTCCTTTTTCAATAAATATCTGTTGTGCATTTGTCGATACGATTGAAAATAAAAAAGATGCTATCAGGTAAATTGTTTTCATAAAATTTTATTTAGCGGGTGCGCCTCCGGGAGATTTTGTAAAGTTCCAGGTGAAGTTTAACATGAAGAATCTTCTTAAACTGGTATATGAATTTTCTGTAATAACGTTTGATCCAATAAACCTGTTAAAACCTTTATTCTGATCTAAAAGGTCATTACCGCGAAGACTGATCAACCCTTTGTCATTCTTAAACAACTTCCTTCCGAAGTAGGCATTCACCACTATCACATTATTGTTGTTATCATTAGCGTTTATTTTCTGCCGCAATTCGGCATTGGCATCTGTGTTAAATTCAAATTTCCAAGGCAGTGTATAGTTAAAGCTGAAATAGTGGCTTTGGCTGTAATAGTTCGTTTTTACGTCAGGCCTGATCGAAGATTTTGATGTATTATAATTTACAGTTCCTGACAGGTAAAAGCTAAACTTCTTTTCTACATATTTACTTAAACCAACCCTGAAACCAAACACCTCATTATTAGTGACGTTGTTTACATTATTCACGATGTTATTCATCCTGTTTACATTCAGATTTAAACCTGGACTTATCCTAATGTCAGGTTTTTTCAATTTAAAACTGAAGTAGCCTGAGGCAAAACCGTTGTAATTTCCGTTGACATTGATGTATTGGTAAATGGTTTTGCCGATACTGTCACCTGAGGTGGCGGTATACTGGTTGGTGGTAATAGCGTTTGACACCGTATTAAAAGATGTATAAAAGGACATGTTTTGGTCCGAAAGTACCTTGAACGAATAGTAGCTTAAATTGAAGGTCTGCCTGAACTGTTGTTTAAGATTTGGATTGCCGGCATAGATGGCTAGGGTGTTTGTATTGTCTCTTACGGGTTGTATTTGTTGAATAGTTGGTTGCTGAGTACTACCATTGTAATTAAAGGAAAAACGGCTATTAGTACTGAATTTGTAATTGATGTTAGACTTTGGGAAAAGGTTAGTGTAGGTGTACCTTATTGTGCTTTTTCTAAGTATATCTTCCTGTGTAAAATCTGCTACGGCAACATCACTTCCAATGCCTACATTAAACTTTTTACTATTGTACCTCCAGGCCATCCCTCCGCTATTAGTAAGGATCTTAAAATTATAATGGTTGCTGAATGTATCATTTAAAGTCTCATACTTTCCTGTGTTGTTTTTATCGTACGAGAGTCTTTTTGACTCACTATTATTTAATCTCAGTCCATAATTTAGTTCTACAAACAGGTTTTTAACAACAGGCTCTGTGTAAACCAGTCTCCCCGACGTAGTTAACGTGTTTAAATCATACAGTTTCATTTGGTCCACAACACTTTTATTAATGATCGACTGATTTTTATCGTAAAAGTCGTTTGCTGAATTTAAAAACCCGGTAGTCTTCGTTTGTAAATATTCCTCAATTAAACTAAGGGAAACAGTTCTGCCGATTTTCTTGAACCGTCTTCTAAAAACCATATTACTGTTGAAACTATTGCTGGTGCCATTTGACGCAAGCGAGCGGTTACTTGTGTTAACCAGGCCGCCGGCTTTATTAATAGATTGTAGCATATTTGTGCTGGCTGACCTGTCTGTACCACTATACCCGTTAGCCTTTACTTTAACTGAGGTAAAGCTGTCTATCTGCACATCAATGGTTCCGTTTGCGGAGTTTCTTTGTTTGCTGGTTATAAAATTATTATTGTCCCGTTGGTAGAAAAGCGTATCGGGTAAAATGAACTGTGAGTAGGTATTAGACTCGCCTTCGTTTAAAAGTTTATTATATCGGTAGCTTCCGTTTACGGTTTGCTTATCGTTGTTAAACTTATTGCCGTAATTAATGCCCGTGCTCCAACTGCGGGGAATGCCCTGGCCACGAAATGACGGCTGGCTAAACTCGTCGCGACCGCCGCCGTCGATGTATATTCCTCCATCATCACTCATTTGCATATCTAAGCCTTCGCCAAACTTTTCCTGCTCCCCCCAATCAAGGCCGGTTTTTCCGGTACTGCTCATAATACCGTAAGCTGATAATTTTCTTTTTGCCCTAAAGGAGTTTAACATTAACGTATTATTCCATCGGTCGTTCTGACCTCCGGCTAACTCTACTTTGCCAAAATAACCCTTTTTGAAATTGTCTTTCATCGTCAGGTTAATCGTCTTCGTCTTTTGCCCATCATCAATTCCGGAGAAAACGGCCTGGTCACTTTTCTTATCGTACACTTGTACTTTGTTGATTGTATTGGCTTGCAAATTTTTTGTTGCCATTGTAGGATCGTTACCAAAAAATTCTTCCCCATCAACCAACACCTTTTTCACTTCTTCTCCCTGTGCTGTAATCTTGCCATCTTTATCAACCTGTAACCCCGGCAGCTTGCGCAACATTTCTTCTACAGACGCACCTTCGCGCACTTTAAAGCTGTCTGCTACATATTCTGTTGTATCGCCTCTCATTCGCATTGCTGCAACTTTTGATTTCACCAAAACTTCTTCAAGAATTTTAGATTTTAGGGTAAGCATTATTTTCCCTAATGACTTATTTTCATTTTCATCTACACTCACCTTTTCCAGGTAATCGGCATAAGTGGGATAGGTAAAAAGAATGACATAATTACCCTTTGCAACTTTCGAGAATTTGAAGTCTCCTTTACTGTCACTTCTAATAACGTCGATTAAAATAGAGTCTTTTGCTCTTAAGAGGGATATGTTGGTTTGCGGAAGTGTCTTTCGATTGATTGTATCCTCTATTGTTCCAGTAATGGTTGCTGATTGAGCAAAGCAAGTTGCAGACAGCAGAATGCCGATGAGCGATAGCAGTAGAAGTTTTGGCATAAGAGTTAATTAGAAGCAATATAACTTTATTAGTTACTATTTTTTACGTTGCCTACTCTTCCTTTTGTTAAGAATTTGCTATGAAATTTCTATAGAAATCACAATTTTTTCGAAAGCTTAAGTTATTAAAGCAGGAACGTTACTAGTTAGCCAACAATAATGAGAAAATTGTTTTAGTTAAATCTTAAAATGTGATGGCAAGGTTTAATAAAAATGATGAACGGCTTTAAGCATGGATGTAATTAAAAACAGAACAGATTTTAGTTGTTGCGTAACCCCCGATTATTTTATTTGTGCATTGGTTGTTGCAATTAACCCACTAACTGCAAATGTTACCATTGGTTTTTAAGCATATCTCACTACAAACCCCCATTCTAAATTATGGCAATACGTGTTTACACTATCCGACGGGATGTCTTTAGGTGAATCAAAGTCAAAGAAAAATCGTGCACCTGGTTACGGGTATCAATGCTGTAAAAAGTTGAATAAGGTAGTGGAAGATACAAGTGAGTGACACAACGATTTTGAAGAATGTTGTGTGGCTAAGCTAAAAATTTATCTGCACTCCGTAGTCTTCTTCAATTAATATAAATACTACGGCCAATCTACTTTTAGCAGTGAAATACCTTGCCTTGGTAATGATATATTTACCCGCAACATTCCATTTTTTACTGCCTGTTTTTGAGGTTTACCAAGTGTCTGCAACTGGCCGGCTTTTTCTAATTGTGCTATCTGTTTTTTTGTAGGGCTCTTTGGCGACCCCATTTGTTTCCATACTTCGTACGAATTGCTATGTTTATCGTCGATCCTGAATTCGGTTAGTGTAACCAACCCCGCAGGTATTCCCGTAATGTTAACTGTTATTGGTTCAGCAGCACCTTGTATATCCTCATCATGATAGTTCCACACCATTACAGAAGCCGATTTATTGTCTTTAGCAGCAAGACCACCAATATCTGTTTGCGGCCCTCTAACGCTTGAGTCTTGCACTTGCTGCAGGTCATACATCCTGTTGCCTTGTACCTGCACGCGGCCTCCCTTCATTTTACCGAACATTCTAAAAACATTCAGCACAGGCTTATCTACCCCGTTTGTGGCAAGGTCTCTAAATCCATAAAACCACGGCTGGTCTTCAAACTCGAACGACCAGGAAACAGCGCCAAGAAAGTTTGCTTTATAGTTGTCTGCCAAGGCATATTTACGTGCGAACGAAGCGGCTGTATAACTCGAATACATAGTTCCATTGCGATAGGCGTTTTCGGGATTGGTAGCCATGCCACATGCTGCACATCCCTCAGGATCAGACTCGCCAATAACCATTGGAAGATTTGCCGTTTGAGGATAAGAGGTTACAATTTTAAACCCCGTGGCAATATCGCGCAGTTGTGGGGCCATATTCATTTGTACGTGGCCGTTTACTACCCTCGGCGACCCTTTTGCATGAAACAATACGAGGTCAAGGGGTGAACCAATGTTGCCGGTTGCATAATTGGTGTCGGAGATGCAATGTTTTAAAAAGGCATTTAACCACCTTACTCCGCTTGCACCCGAAGTGCCAGCTATATTGGGCCCGCCAATCTTTGCAGTCGGAAGTGCCCGTTTTACCCCGTCGGCTGCAAAATCGTAGAGTTTAAAGAATTCGTCCATGGAGCCTTTCCAGTAGCCGTTCGGTTCGTTCCAGACTTCCCAATACCAGCTTTCAACTTCTTTTTTTCCGTACCGCTCTACGCAATGTTTAACCCATTGATAAACGAGTTCCCGCCATTTATTATAATCCTTTGGGGGATAAGCCCATCCTGTAAAAATTTTGCTGTAAGGCTGGCCCGGTTTCCAGTCATGTTTGTACGGTTCAGGATGCGTAGATAAAGCTTGCGGCATAAATCCTATTTGAGCAAGCGGTTTCATCTTGCGTTTAATGTAAGTATCAAAAATGCTGTCAGTAATATGCCAATTGTAAATAGGCTTGCCGCTGGCATCTTCTGTATAGGCATTGGTAGAGCCCCATTTTAATGCAGGCGTTCCATCGCCGGTTGTAAGTAAATTGTGTACACGCATATAAACCGGCACGGGACTAAGAGCAGACAGCTCGCTTAGCAATTTCCTGCCATCCTTCATATAAGTATAGTTAGGCTCGTCGTGTCCAAACCACGCCCATGCAGGGTGCATTGCACCCACGGACTTACTTAAGTTAACGTTGATGGTTGCTGTGCCCCGCACATCTGTCTGTGCTAAAGTTGCACCTATATATAGAAATGCGGCCAGCAGCAGTAGACCATTTTTTAGCGCCCAACTTTTACAAAGCATATTGGTATATTTTAAAACAGGGTTATAAAACTTCTAGCTTAAATTTTATTTTGGAAATCAACTTTTGTTCTTTACGAATCCCCGGTTGTGTCACTCCCGTATACCGCATCTTTTCACGCAGCCGGCCTTTCGCTTACAAACATTTTTACAAGCCGGTCAAAAGTGTTTCAATCTTAATCGCATTGTTGAAAAACCGATCACTAATATCTTTTTTTCCTCTCGGGGATATAGTTTAACTATTATGGGCAGATCCTCTTATATTGCCCTTAATTATTAAAATAGGAAGCCTCGCTTCCAACCACCGAGTGACGAAAAAGAATGAATGGTATGATAAAGAGCATTTTTTATTGCATTAAATATTGTCAATAATATTTAAAAAAAGCTGGTTGATGCAAAGATTTACTTATTAAGCATCGTGGTATTATTTTTTTAATAAAAGAAGTTGATAAACAATTATTTATCTTAATGCTTTAAAAACCACAAGAAGTGGCATAACAAGGCATATTAAATGGCCCACATTACTAAATCTTAAATTAAAACTTTTATGGCAAAGGCAACTGCAAAAGAGACACCCAAAAAAGCTGAAGCTGAGGCTCCAAAGAAAGCCCCGAAGAAAGCACCAAAGAAAACTCCTACAAAAGCTGATCAAAAAGCTTCTGATGGAAAAGCAAGTTCAGGAATAATGGCTCCACTTAATGTTAGCGCTGACTTAGGAAAAATAGTGGGAAGCGAGCCCCTGCCAAGAACACAGATAATCAAAAAAATATGGGATTACATTAAGGCTAACGACCTTCAGGATAAGGCGAACAGAAGAATGATTAATGCAGACAAAGACCTGAAAGTAGTTTTTGATGGCAAAGACCAGGTTTCAATGTTTGAATTAGCTAAAATTGTGAACAACCACGTAAAGAAGTAATAGACTTCTAAAGTCCCTTTTTTAAAGTCACTAAAGGCTGCATCAGGTGTACTAAGGAAAAAGTAAGCAAATCAATTTTCACGCAAAGTTTTCAGTCTTGAAACTTTGCGTGAATAATAAATTCTCCCCCTTCTCAGCAAAAAGGCTTGTTCATCTTTGCACCCGCCTGGTAGGCGTAGCCTACAGTATCAACTCGCATTTTTTCGAATCCTCATCCCCTGGTTATGTGGTTTTAAAGCAGCTGTAAAATGTAATAGACATCCATAAGCGTGCATTGCTGAACATTAATAGTGCGCCCGTAAGATTTTACAACAGGGTTAACGAAGCGCCTGTTTTTTTGAAAAGGTATTTACAAAAAAGCAGCGCCATACGTTAGACGCCCGGTCGCTAGTGATTTCGCCGACATTACCCGAATTATAATTATTGCAAAAAGCCTCAGTGCATTTACGGTACTACTATCGTTTTACTTTGACTGGTATGTGCACTAAAGTATCCTAGCGCTCCGCCTTGTATATTGTTTACAGGATTGCCCGGTGTAGCGCTTTGATTTTCTCCTGTTGAGCTTTGTGAAAGGCTGTACCAATATTTGTAAATCGGGTAATCGATGCTTAACATTTCTACTGTAACAATATCACCGGTTTTTAATTTCTTTTTTTCTTCTTCTTCCTCATCATCGGTAAAGAAGAATAAAATTCTTTCTATAGCACGTCCATCGGTTAAATCATCGTCTCTAACAAAAACCGTTTTTTCTTTTATGCCGTTTACATATTGTATATAGCGGTAGGCATTACCCCTGCCTGCAGGATCTTTATAAGATAGAGTGGCGTATTTATTTGTCTTATCAAAAAAAGTTCGTTCGCTTATATATAAGCTATCAAAGGGTACAAGTGCCGGCATTTTTGAAGTAGCTGTAAATGTGTGCCCTGCCACTACTGTTGTAAGGTTGTATGTATGACCTGGAATGCCTTTAAGGCTTGCTGCTTCATACACGCCAGAACTGGTTTCAGTAAGTGTAACCGGTACAGCGCTATTGTCGGAAATAGTTATGCTGGCGCCGGTTACGCCATTAAAAACATTGTTTTCATCAAAGTTTCTTGTTTGGGTAAGTAATACTTTGCAGGAATTTGGCTGGTCGGTAATTACTGCTTCAATTACGTATCTTTTTTCTGCTGTGTTCAGGCCTACATCAATGACCTTTTGACAAGCGGAAAAGGTTATTGCCAAAAGGGCTATGAATAAGAATGTGGCGATTGGCTGGGTAAATAATGTACTGCTGTTTTTTGTTGCACGGAGTAGTGACGGTACAAGTGAGTGACAGAACCGAAGTTGAAAGAAGCTTTGCAGCTTGTTAATAAAAAAACGTTTGTATTTTTTATGAAATGACTGCATTGATATTAAAATTTGAAATTGTAGGAAACAGAAGGAATGTATTTAAATAAAGCAGTGCGAACGGCTTCTGTTTTTTGCGGGTCTTCTTTGCTTTCGCGAAAAGCAATGGTATAGGCGTTCTCCCGCCCGTACGCGTTGTATAAACTAAAAGCAAGCTCCGATGTATATTTCTTCCGCTTTTTAAGTTGCCATGTTGCCCCTAAGTCGAGCCTGTGATAAGTGGGCATACGATAACCATTACGTTCGGTATAATAAAAAATTACCTGGTTATCTACCCTGTATTTGCCCGCAGGAAAGGTGACAGCATCACCGGTATAATAAATCCAATTAGCCGAAAATGTCCACTTTGGGTTCATCTGGTACGAACCTACAATAGCTATGTCATGGGTACGGTCTTGCCTTGCATTATACCAATTGTTGTTGTTGATGCCATCAATTTTGCGTTCGGTTTTAGAAAGGGTATAGCTAAGCCATCCTGAAAGTTTTCCTGTTTGTTTCCGTAGCAGCCATTCTACACCATAAGCTCTTCCCTTGCCAAAAAGCAGTTGCGACTCTATGGCGTCGCTATTGATAAAAACATTTGCCCCGGTTCGGTAATCTACCTGGTTTTGCATGGTTTTATAATATGCCTCCACGGTCAGCTCGTATTTGTTTTGAGCCAGATTTCTATACCAACCCAAAGAAACCTGGTCAGAAACTTCTGGTTTAATAATATTGGTGCTGGCTACCCACTTGTCGGTAGGGGAGCCTGTGGTAGAGTTGGATACCAGGTGAAGATTTTGGGCATTTCGCACATAGGAAGCCTTTATCGAAACAGTAGGATTAAACACATAGCTGAGTGCAATACGAGGCTCAACGTTTACATACGTTTTTACAATTTCACCTCTTTTATAGCTGAAAGTATCAGTGACATTTCCGGCAGTGTCTATAGCATAATAGTCACCTTTACCAAGCACACTGAAAGCAGTAATGCGGGCTCCGTAGGTAAGGTTTACCTTGTCAGAGGCTTTAAAAGTATTAGAGGCATAAATGGCATTTTCCATAGAATACCTTCGCTGGCGATTGGAAGTATTGATGTAAGAAGCAGACGAGGCGGTAATTTCGCCAGGACGAATGGTGTGGTAAATGGCATTGACACCAAAGCGAACCGTGTTGCGACTACCTGCAAACCATTGAAACTCCTGCTTTAGATTAACATCTCTTATCTGCGAAAAAATATCAAAATCGTTACTGCCACTTCGAATAGTAATCTTATAATCGTAGTTACTGTATATAAATGAAGTATTGGAAAATAGTTTACTGCTAAAGATGTGGTTCCACCTGACCGTGCCCGTACCATTACCCCATTGCAGGGCAAACGTTTCACCCACACCCAGCTTATCTCGCCCGAAATAACCAGACAAAAACAACCGGTCTTTTTTGCCTAACTGGTAGTTCAATTTTGTATTTAAATCGTAGAAGTATAATTGATTCTTGTTGAGGGCCGAGTCTTTTGACAGTTTAAGAAACATGTCAACATAAGTCCTTCTGCCCGAAGCCAGGAAAGAAGATTTGCCTTTTTGAATAGGGCCCTCCACATTTAGTTTTGTAGAGATGAGCCCAATGCCGCCACTCACATCATACTCCTGGTTATTACCCTCGTTCATTCGAATGTCCAGTACCGAAGACAAACGACCTCCATACTGAGCAGGCATACCACCTTTGTAAACAGTAACGTCTTTAATAGCATCAGAATTGAAAGTAGAAAAAAAGCCTAGCAGGTGCGATGCATTGTAAACGGTTGCTTCATCCAACAGGATAAGATTTTGGTCAGCAGCTCCGCCACGTACATAAAACCCGCTGCTACCTTCGCCCGCCGATTTAATGCCCGGTAGCAGTTGTATTGTTTTTAATACATCTCTTTCTCCAAACAACATCGGAATGTTTTTGGTTTCAGCCATAGTCAGCCGCTCCATGCCCATCTGCGGGTTTGTAATGCTTCGCCTTCCAGTGGTTTTAACTACAACCGTTTCAAGTTCCCTGGTTTCTTCTGTAAGAGATACATTCAGTACTATATGCTGATTTAGCTGAATCGGTTGTTGTTTTAGCTGTAAGCCAATTGCACTAACTTCTATTGTATAACTTCCTTTTGGGAGCGAAAGGGAATAGAAACCGTACTCGTTACTGGTTGTACCTATAGTAGAACCGCTGATTCTGACTGAAGCGCCAATAAGCGTTTCACCGGTCTTAGCCGATGTAATAGTACCGCTAACGGCATACTTCTCCTGGGCTAACAAAATAGTGGGAAGAGTAAAAAATACAAATAATAATATGCTTCGCAATGTTTCGGTTTTTAAATATTTGTCATATCACCTTATTATTACAGAAATGGTAAATCGTTTTATCGCGGCAAGGGGCTGCAAAAGTAGAGTAAACACCGCTGCGCACTTGTTACGTTACTTCTAAATTATACTTAACTAATTTCCTCCTTCATTTGTTATGAATAAGCAGTTAAATTGTGGCAATAGTTAACCCTTGCGTATCGAGGGGCATATACATCAGAGATACAAGTTAAAATATTGGGTTTTGCAAGAATTGGAAATAAAGCCTTGTTTTTCGGGCTTCCTTTTTGCATTGCTGCTTCAAAATTTTCCAAAGTCAATAAACAACAGCGTATGTACATCGGGCGAACTTTATCATTTAGACTACTCCTTAATTTTGCTTGGAAGCCGCTTCTCTTCTTTTTTATATATTCTTCGGCCATCACCTTCCTTTACGAACTCGCAGGCCTTACCTGGTTAGGTATCCCATTTACACCAATAGGCCTTATAGGTACTGCGGTTGCTTTTTATGTAGGATTTAAAAACAACTCTTCTTACGAACGTTTATGGGAGGCCAGGAAGATCTGGGGTAGTATTGTTAATTTAAGCAGAACTTTTGCAGTCTACGTACTAGATTATGCTCAGCCCGAGAATGATCTTGATTATGAAAGTTTAAAGGAGCACAAAAGAATTATTTTTTACCGTCACCTTGCTTTTATCAACGGTTTACGCATTCAGCTAAGAAGTCGTAGAGTTTGGGGCGAAGATAGCAACGACCCATTTATGAATATTGTGTCTCAGAATACGCCCTTTGTAAACCAGAATTTATTAAAGGAGATAAAGCAATTTTTACATGATGATGAGGCTGAATACCTTCATAATAAAAGTAATACAGTAACCCACATCATGCGCAAGCAAAGCGAGCACCTCAATTACTTATTTGGAAAAGGTTGTTTAACAGATTACAAGCACGCTGAAATTGGGAAAATAGTAAAAGAACTATACGATCAGCAGGGAGCTTGCGAGCGGATTAAAAATTATCCGTTCCCCAGGCAATATGCTTTTTTTAGTGAAGTGTTTGTTTGGATACTTGCCATTATGTTGCCATTTGGGTTAGTGGGAGAACTTGATAAGTTAGGGCCTTCTTTTGTTTGGGCTACCATCCCCTTAGCCGTTGTTATTACGTGGCTGTTTTTTGTAATGGAAGTTGTTGGCGATAAAAGTGAAAACCCTTTTGAAAACAGTGTAAACGATATTCCCATGACCTCCATCTGCAGAAGTGTAGAAATTGACCTCAGAGAAATGCTGGATGAGCAGGAAATTCCTGAAAAAATTCAGCCATTTAATAAGATTATAATGTAGGTTTTTTTAGTTGCAGGCAAACTTCAAATACCAATGCAGCTTTCGTCGCTCTTCAATACAACCAGAAGGGTTTTGGGTACCGGCATTTGTTCTACGATGAATCATCCTTGCGTCGCACCCTTCTACTGAAGATTCAATGCCTGTCGTGGGGAGGATGAACGACGATGAAGCAATCTGCTTAACAAATAGTAAGAGAGGTAATATTAAAAACAGTAGGCTGCTGCGCCGTTCCTCCTCCTGATAACGCGACTTATAACAGTTGTTAGATGCGAGACATCAGAGTTTATACCAACACGCTTGCACTTAACCCTTATGTAGCCCCATTTCGGCCGGCGGCAGCTAGTTTACTTTTCTTCCTTAACATCTATAAACTCTATGATAACACGATTTCTTGTAATCGCATCTTCTTTTACCAGGTAGGAGAGGGTTCGGCAGAAGTTATGCATCTCTTTCTTCTTAAGAATAATCTCGTTTTTGGTATCGCCGAAGTGCGATTTCGGTAGGGCAGTTTCTATTGATTTTTTTAGTGCACTTAAGGTAGTAGGCAAATCATACAACTCAAGTATTGAACCTTCTTGTTGTGCATAGTCAAGGTAAAAATTATACTTCCTTGTTTCTGTTTCCACTTTCATCTCTTTCAGATTTTTGTTCTTCAAATATTCTTTTACCTGCGACGTAAAATTATTAGGCAACTGGTCAGGTATCACAATATGAAGCCTGAAGTCATCAAAGCTTTTTGTCTCTACAGACCGCTTAGCGGCATTCATCAATTCATTTGAAACTTTATAAACAAAGTTTTCAAAATAGCCAACTGCCAGAACGGTTGACGGAACAAGGCTTAATTCATACGTGTCCCAAACTTCTTCAATTCTTTTTTTAAGACTCTTACAAACTTCTTTAAGCGTTTTTACGCCGTCTTCTTGCTCATCTGAAAATTCAAGTAATTTGATGCCGAATAGATCGCTGGGAAGATCAAGCCCTTTCTCTTTTAAAAAAAACGAACGGTTGCGCCCTATCCTTCCTACATACAAACCAAATTCAAACAACACGTTATCGCGTGCTATGGACTCAATCTTGTCTCTCTTTAATTGTGCATCATCAGCGGTTGCGACAAGAATACCAAAATCAAAAAGTGTAGCACCTTCGTTCAATGACTCAAAATAGCTTTTGTTGTTTTCGAAAAACCCCTCGTGCCATACGTGGCAGTCTGCTACTTTATTCAATTGCTTTTTAATTATGTCCGCCTTCTTTCGGCCTTCATTAGAGCCACCGATAAAAACTCTTGGGTTCATAAATGGTAAGTTGTGTACTACCATGAATGTAAAAAAAATGAAGTGAAATTCCTATCTCCTCTTTGCAGCTGAAAGATATATGTATAGCTGTTTTGCGGGCAACAGTTGCCACCCCTTGCCGACTCCCATTTTCTACACCTTGTCTGCTAAGGATGATTATGGCAGAGTGAGGGCCATTAAGATGCGCAGCTTGTTAAAGTTTCAACGGGATTAATACTATTTTATCAATAAGTAATTATAAAACTGCTTTCTTATATTAGAAGGAACGCTCTTTTCTAATGTACATTAGCTTTACTTCTCGTATTTGATAACTTAGATTCTCTGCATGCTTTTTTAATGGCAAAGCTTCTATATTTAATAACCATATGAATAAACATCTTTTTACAATAGCAGCGTTTACCCTGGTAGCCGTTTCCATTTTTTCGTGCTCTAAAAGTGTAACTGAAACAGCTCCTGTAGTAACTCCTCCTCCTTCAACCGGGCCTATACCGGTAGTACCCGCAACAGATCCACAAGTAGCAGCTACCATTGGTTTCTTTTTAGATACGTGGCAGCCTAAAACTTATACAGCCCCGGCATATGCTGAAGGTGCCGTTCCTGCAACCGCTCCTAACACAGTAACAATTGACGCTTCTGATATTATCACTAAAATTCCCACGCAGATATTCTCTCACAACGCCAACACCTGGATGGGAACTTTTGTAGACCAGCCGAGCTTTATTACCAATACAACTAATCTGAAACCTAATATCATTCGTTGGCCTGCTGGTAGTGGAAGTGATGTGTATTTCTGGAATGTAAGACCAGGAGATATACCCGAAGGCGCACCAACAAAATACATAGATAAAGACGGTAAGCTGGTTGATGTATCGTTTTTCTATGGCCGCTCAAACGACAATTGGAGGGCTTCTTTGGATAATTATTACTCCATGTTGCAGATGACTAACAGTAAAGGTATCATAACTGCCAACTACGGCTTTGCCCGGTACGGAATAAGCGCAAATCCCGTGGCCACTGCTGCACATCTTGCTGCTGATTGGGTACGCTACGACAAAGGCCGAACCCAATACTGGGAAATAGGCAATGAAAACTATGGTGACTGGGAAGCGGGCTACCGAATTGATGTCACCAAAAATAAAGACGGGCAACCTGAGTTTTTAACAGGAAAACTATACGCCCAACACTTTAAAGTATTCGCCGACTCTATGCGAAAGGCCGCAGCCGAAGTAGGTAATGCCAATATAAAAATAGGCGCAGTTTTACAAGAGAGCCCTACCGCCTCGTGGCAAACCAATACTACTCAAACCTGGAACAGCACTTTGATTCCAGAGTTGAACAATAAGCAAGACTTTTTTATTGTTCACAACTACATCACTCCTTACGACGAAAAGTCAAATGCTGCTACTATACTTAATGCAGCGAGTACAGTACCTGCTTCGATGATGAATTTTGTAACGAATCAAATTAAGAACAATGGGGGAGAGGTGAAGCCAATAGCCTTTACAGAATGGAATATGTGGGCGAAAGATTTGAAGCAGCAAGTGTCTAATACAAGTGGTGTCTTTGCGGTAATCGTTCAATCTGAAGCCATTAAAAATAAATATGGTATGGCTGCCCGTTGGGATCTTCTGAACGGCTGGGACGGCGGCAATGATCACGGCCTCTTTAGCGATGGTGGTAGTGCCGACGACCCTCGCTGGAACCCTCGTCCATCATTTTACCACATGTATTATTTTCAGAAGTGCATCGGCGACCGGCTCGTTTCAACAACTGTACAAGGTGCAGAAAGTGCAGGTATTAAGGCTTACGCATCCACTTATAGCTCGGGGCAGGTAAATGTTACCTTGCTAAACACCTCAGCCAAGGCGCAGTCATTTGAGATAAAGTTCAAAAATTTCAATGCAGGAAGCAGGTATTACTGGTATAGTTTAGAAGGAAGTAATGATAATGGCGAATTCTCAAGAAAAGTGGCGGTAAACAACGTAGGTCCTGAGGGTGCAGCAGGCGGACCTGCCAACTATGCTTCGCTTAAGGCAATGTCTGCTACAACTACAAACGGTATTAAAGTAACAGTACCCGCACTAGGCTCTCTATTTGTGATGATCGATAAATAGGGTTTTTAAATATGAACATGCTTTCTAATGAAACTCGGTAATCGACTCTGTTTTCACTAATACTTCGCTTAACTCAGCAAATTGTTTTTCGGTTCCTTTTATATTCAGAATAAGAAGTAGCCTTCCCTGGTTTTTATTCATCATTACCCGTTTACTTTTCATTTTCATCGCTTTTAAAACCTCTTCAACGGCATACACGTTCTTCATCTCCGCATTTTCAAAAATAAAGCTGACCGTCTTACTATGATTAAACAACTCAATCACACTTTCAATTTTACCAAATACTGACAATACTATTATTGTAAATACTGTTAAACAAAATGCCAGTGCGTGGTACCCAATACCTGTTGCCATTCCAATGCCTGCCGTAGTCCAGATTACCGCCGCTGTTGTTAACCCTAAGACCGAAAGTTTGTCTTTGAATATTACACCCGCACCAATAAAGCCAATGCCGGTAATAATATTTGCTGCTATGCGGTCATCAGAACCGGTGCCATGTTTAGAAACAATGGTAAAGATGGTCGAACCAAGACTAATAAGAATGATGGTGCGAAATCCTGCCGACTTATTGTTGTATTCCCGCTCGAACCCAATAATGCCGCCACATAAAATAGACATACCAATACTTATAAAATCTTCCCTTTCAAGTAGAAATTGCATATGTAGTAATTTCTGATTATTGGATTAATCTTTTTTACAGTTGTAATAATAATAGTGCCGAAACAGAAATAAAAGACCACAAGTTCCTCAGCGCTCCTGGCGATGGGGAGTTAAGAGGTCAGAAGTAGTATAACTCGCTGCAACTGTAGTATTGCAATATCTCTTAATGCTTTTGCCGCGAAGATTTGTTGGCAGACAGTAGCATATCTGTCAAGCTTCAGTTGCGTCGCACTCTTGTACTGTTGTAGCTGATGGGGCAGGATGGCAAGTGTTACAACAAAGTACTTTGAGAAAATCGCGCACCGGCGTAGTTGGTTTATGAAACATGGCATTACAAGTATAGCAGCGTTACAGACTGTTGCACTTCTATAAAGGGTTTGTTGGATTTGCAGCTTTTGTAGATCTGTTGCGGGACGCTGTTCTGCTATCAATTATTATTTAAGTGATCCGCTGAAACACTTAAAACTAACAGAAGCACGCAGCACTTAAACTATCTTGTGTGTAACCGATAGTAATAACTATAAAATACTTGTGCTCCTATCGGCTACCTGCCTACTCCTGTTATAATTGAACACATATACATTTATTAAAAAAATTGATGAAAAACATATTGCTGCTTTTCCTGTCCTTTTCTTTCGCATCTGTAACCTTTTGTGCTGATACTTTGCGTGTCACCCCCATGCATCAGCCAAAAATGGAGCTCTTCTCATTAGCCGAAGTGCGCCTGCTCGACGGGGAGTTTAAGCACATTATGGATCTCACGCACAATTATCTTCTCACGCTCGATCCTGACCGTATGGCTTCCTGGTTCAGAAGAGAAGCCGGACTGGTGCCGAAAGCAAAGCCTTACCCGTTCTGGGAGTCGGAAGATGTGTGGGGCAAAGGACCGCTTGCAGGGCATATCATGGGTTTCTACCTGTCGTCGATGAGTATGATGTACCAGAGCACCGGAGATACGGCGATTATCAGTAAACTTAAATACACCCTAAACGAATTAAAAGCCTGCCAGGATGCACAGGGCGATGGCTATCTTCTTGCGGTAATAAACGGGCGACACGTGTTTGAAGATGTAGTTGCAGGTAAGTTTACTACTTCCAATCCACTCATAAACGACAGCTGGGAGCCGGTGTATATTATGAACAAAATAATGCTGGGTCTTTACGGCGTTTACACGCAGTGCAAGTTGCCCGTTGCCAAAGACATTTTTCTACAAATGGCAGATTGGTTTGGCGATTCTGTCCTTAATAAATTATCGCACGAACAGATACAAAAATTACTTGTTTGTGAGCATGGCTCGATAAACGAAAATTACATTAATGCCTACGAGTTGACGCAGGATAAAAAATACCTGGAATGGGCAAAAAAACTGAACGATGAAGACATGTGGGTGCCCCTCGCGCAAGGCAAAGACATCTTAGACGGCTGGCATGCTAATACACAAATACCAAAGTTCACCGGTTTTGAGAACGTGTACAATTACACCGGAGAAAAGAAATATACCGATGCCGCAAGGTTTTTCTGGAAGACTGTAGTAAACAAACATACCTGGGCTAATGGAGGCAACAGTACAGGAGAACATTTTTTTCCTGAAAGTGAATTTGAAAAACGGGTAATATGGCCCGGTGGCGCCGAGTCATGCAACAGTGTAAACATGCTGCGATTAACTGAGCTCCTGTATAAAGATTATGCAGAACCCGAAAAAATAGATTATTACGAACGCGTATTGTACAATCATATTCTGGCCAATTACGATCCTGAACGTGCAATGACCGTTTATTTTACTTCTATGCGACCCGGTCACTATAAAGTATATGGAACCGAGTATAACAGCTTCTGGTGTTGCACGGGCACGGGCTTCGAAAACCCCGCCAAGTTTGGCCAGATGATTTATTCCCACGACAACAATAGCTTGTATGTAAACTTATTTATTCCCTCTCGTGTGAACTGGCAGGAAAAAGGGGTCAGCCTAACTCAAATTACCCGTTTCCCCGATGAGGAAACTGCGGTGTATACGGTTAACGTAAAACAACCGGTTTCATTCTCGCTTAAGATCCGGCATCCGCATTGGGTGAATGTGGCAAACCTGGTAGTGCGGGTAAATGGTAAGATCTATAAAACAAATTCAACAGCAGGAGGTTTTGCCGAAATAAAGCGTGTATGGAAAACGGGTGACAAAGTAACCGTCGAACTACCCGGAAAGGTAGTAGTAAGTCCGCTTGTAGCCAGCAACAAATTTGTTTCGGTAACATACGGTCCACTGGTACTGGCCGCACAGATAGAAAACCACGGTTTAACAAAAGAAGATTTCTTCAGCGAAAGGCAAACGGTTGCAGCTAAAGAAATTCCGCTTTCCGAGGTGGCTGCATTTGCAGGAGACAGTGCTGCAATGGTAGCCGGTATCATTAAACAAAAAGGTGCTTCACTAGCTTTTACTACGACGGCCGCAGTAACTGGCACCCCAGTGACACTAATGCCTTTTAACCGTATCCATTACAATCGTTACGCTCTTTATTTCAGGCATTACGACAATGCTGCCGCCTACCACCTCGAACAACAAAAAGTAAAAAGATTTGAGGAGATGATGCCGGCAATTGAGGAGGCAACCACTGATGCTGTTGTACCCGGAGACAAAGAATCTGAGGAACAACACGGTTTTACAGCAGTAAATTCTTCTACTGGCGTGATGGGCAAATCCAAATGGCGAAATGCTTCCAATGGCGGGTATTTTATGTACAACGCTAAATTATCTTCGTCGCCCACCCAGTCACTTTACCTTCTCTTTTATAAAAATACAAGGGGCAATAAATCTTTTGACGTTTTGGTAGACGGCAAACTCTTAAAAACAATTGACCAATCACAGTTGAACAAAGAAGGCACTGAAGAGTTTTATTCAGAGATAATCCATTTGCCTGCATCTCTTTTAACAGGTAAAGATCATATAACCATCAAGTTTCAGGGAAGAGGAAAAAACGCTACGGCAGGTTTAATGGATTTGCGCATTGTAGTGCAATAAAAAATTCAAGTTTTTCCCGAAAGGTTATTTCGGCACTAGTGCCCTTAACTCGCTATGTTATGCTCTAGCAAGCTTTTCAATTCGAGCCTTTCGTCAGGGCTTAGGCTATAAACTGTCTCAACAACTGTATTCAACCCGATATTTAAGTTGCTCATAACTTTCCTTTGATCAAAGATTGATCATTTCGATTACTTAATTGATTTTATGCCCGCGTTTGTGTTCTTCGAAGCGCGGCTGGTGAAGGGAGTTAACACCTTTCACCCTGGCGTAGGCAAAAGCTCTACACTTGGCAGACTTCCTGCTAACCCTACAGATTTTGGTCAAAAGACACAACAACGGCTTTGCTGTCAAAATCCGGCCATCCAATTACTGCGGATGTAAGTGGTGCAAACGGTACCTAAAAGGGTGTGCGATTTTTTCCCGGTAAGATTAAGGTTGATTGCAAACAGCAAGTAAAGAGTTAGCAGAAGCGATAAGGCAATATGCTTTCAGAAGCAAAATAAATTGCACGCCCTTCCGGTTCAGACGGATGTAATAGGCGTCTTTTCTTCACTGCTTACAGAAACAAACAGTGTAATCTTTATTTCAACGGTTCACCAACAGCGACCTTACAATCGTGACCTGGCTGACCATGTGCAGGATTAAGTCGGGCTGTTGCTTTTGACGCATCTTGTGAAAGTGTTGGAAACATTGCAGTTGGTGATTGTACCGCGGGCTGGGTATTTACTGGGGGTTGTTTTTGGGTAGCGGCGGTTGGAACAGGTGTGCTTAATGATGCACCGACGGCAATATCGCAACGATGGCCTGGCATGCCATGAGCGGGATTAAGCCCTGCTGAACTTTTTGAAGGAGTAGCAGGTGCTGAAGAAGGTAATGCCGCAGCAGATCCTTGTACCGGGGGTTGTGAAACTAAGGGTTGATTTTGTGGTGCCGATGCCGGTGCATTAAGTGGAGCACCAACTGCCAACTCGCAGCGATGACCTGGTACACCGTGAGCCGGGTTCAATGCTGCCACAGGCAGGGCTGCCGATGAATTTACATTAGCCCCTGATTGAAAAACAGACTGATTACCTGATTTATTTTCCGCATTCTCTTGCTTATTCGAAGGGAACTCCAGGGGTTTTGACTGCGAATTAGAATAATTGTAGCCCGGCGGATTACCGCATGAACAAATGGAAGCAACAACGATAAAGCCTAGCGCATAAATAAATATTTTCATTTTGTACATTTTATGGTTTTGTGGTAATTGTAACGATTTACTTAAAGCTGCCCCGCACAGTGGGCAATTTGTAATGTTTCTTAAACGATTGATTGATGCGGTAATTGTATTTGGTTATTTCTTAAGCAATATAAGAATAGCGTTTCATACATTTTTTGCCGAAAATGGGTAACAAGGTAATATTACCTGGGCTGTTAGTTAAACTTCTTGTGTTGGCTTCCAATTTTATCTTAGGAGCTTCAGCAACAGACCCTTGTACAACTACCGTTATGGTAGTTCATTTTTCTTCAAAGGTAGACTGTGGTGAATTTACAGAGTTATTAAATGTCCTTCGAAAAACCAGATTAAAAGGTATGCGTGGGTTGAGGATAGTACAATTATAATGGGTAGTGCAAAACACTGATTGCTGATTTTAGCACCACAGTAAAAGTGAGTGACACAACGATGTTGAAAAGAATATCCAGCCGGCTACCAAAAAAAATTACAACAACTTGTCGGGCGTTATTGGCAAATCTCTCACCCTTTTTCCTGTGGCGTTGAAAATTGCGTTGGCAACTGCGCCCGCTACACCTACGATGCCTACTTCACCGATCCCTTTTACGCCTAGTTTATTAGGAATGGTATCTTTTTCATCAATAAAAATCGTATCAATGGTTCCGATATCGAGGTTGGAGGGAACGTGGTAATCGGCCAGGGAGCGGGTTACGAAATTGCCCCAGCGAGGGTCAAGAACAGACTCTTCGGTTAAAGCCATTCCAATACCCCATACGTTTCCACCTATAATTTGAGAACGCGCGGTTTTTGGATTTAGAATTTTGCCTGCACCGGTTACGGCAAGGAAACGATGAACTTTGACCATCCCCGTTTGGCTGTTTACCCAAACTTCTGCAAAGTTTGCATTAAAGCTGTGCGAGGAATAACTACCAGCGTCAGCCGGCGCTTTGGCATCTGCCCGGGTTTCAAATTTGGTAAGGTTTTCACTTACCATTAGGTGGGCAGCGGTTGGGCGCACAAAAAACTGTTTACTTGATTTACTGATTAACTCGTTCGTAATTTTTTCGCAGGCATCATTGACGGCGTTGCAAAAACTTGCGGCACCCACCGAACCCACTGATCCGGCAGCAGGGGGCAAAGTAGAATCGCCTATTTTAACGGTGATTTTATTAACGGCCAAACCGAGTGCATCTGAAGCTGTTTGTGCAATAATAGTGTTCGTTCCGGTTCCCAAATCGGATGCTGCCAGTTCTATCGTTGCTTTTACGTCGTTGCCTTTGCGGGTTAATCTTACTATTGCAGATGAGTTTTGCTGGCGTGCAGGGTAAGTTCCGCAAGCAACGCCGTAACCAATTAAATACTCGCCCTGTTGATTTTGGCGAGGTTCTATTTTTCGCTTTTCCCAGCCAAACGCTTTTGCACCTTCCTGTAAACATTGCACTGTGGTGCGTGATGACCATGGCTTTCCGTTAGAGGGATCTTTTGCTGGTTCGTTTTTTAGCCGGAACTGGATCGGATCCATTTTAAGCTGGTAAGCAAGTTCGTCTATAGCCGACTCAAGCGCAAAACTTCCGGTAGACTTACCAGGGCCGCGGGTGTACGTTGGAATAATGATATTCATCGGGACTACCCTGTAAGAAATAAGTGAATTAGGCACTTCGTACATCACCTTCGAGCAGTCCCCGCAGGGCTCCACAAACTCGTTGCTCATGGCACAGTGCGTACTTGTCTCATGTGCTAGTGCCGTTAGCTTCCCGTCTTTTGTTGCTGCAAGCCGGATCTTCTGGTGATTTTTTTGTCGAAGCCCAACAGAATTAAACATCTGCTGACGGGTAAGCGCAAGTTTTACAGGACGATTGACTGCCCTGGCTGCGATTGCTGTTAGCACCAGGTTTGCCCATTGCCCTCCTTTAGAGCCAAAACCACCACCGATAAACGGGGTGACAATACGAACCTTTTCAGTCTCGATGCCCAGTGTTGAAGCGGCAGCTGCCTGTGCTCCGTTTACTATTTGCGAACCATTGTATAAAGTCACCTTTTCTCCTTCCCAAACCGCCACGGTTGAGTGGGTTTCCATTGGGTGATGGTGCTCGATAGGTGTTTCATAAATGGCTTCTATTTTAAACTCAGCATTACGAAAAGCAGTATCAACATCGCCGCGAACAGCATCAGGATTGCCTTTTGGTAAAACAGCTTCTTTTTGGTGCTTTGTAAAGTCGACTTTTGGCTCCGCCTTTTCGTAACTTACTTTTATCAGCCGTGTCGCGTATCGGGCCTGTTCAAACGTCTCGGCCACCACCAGTCCAATGTGTTGCCCATACCATTCAATAGTTGGGCTTTGCAGTAATGCACCTCCGCGAATACCTCCTTTTTCATTTAGTTTAGGTGCATTTTTATGTGTAATTACCGCTAGCACGCCCGGTGCTTTTTCTGCTTCGGTGGTTTCTATATCGGTTATTTTGCCTGCTGCAATGGTGCTTTTAAAAATTACCGCGTGCGCTGTATTTTTCAACACATAATCGGTTGCATAAGAGGCTGCACCGGTTACTTTTAAAAGGCCGTCCACACGGTTTATGGCCTGGCCGATAGATTTATTTGGTTCACTCATCTTGTTTTGAATTTTATTATGGGCGATGCTGTTTTTACGCCAAAACGCAAAGAGGCAAAGAAGAAACAGGTAGCTTTAAGTCTTTGCTCATTTTGACTTCTTTGAAACTTCTTAACCCGCTTTCCCTCCATTCATTGCTTTTGTCAGCGCCAGCACAATCGCTCTCGTGCCTAATTCAATTTTATATTTGTTATGTTCAAGTGGTTTTGCCTGTTTCATTTCCATTTCAGCAGCCTGCCTGAAATTCGTTTCGGTCGCTTCTTTTCCTGCAAGGAATTTTTCAGCTTCATAGGCGCGCCACGGCTTATGCGCCACTCCACCCATAGCTACCCGCGCTTGTTTTATTTGATTGCCACTCATTTCGATTGCTGCAGCTACCGAAACAAGGGCAAAAGCATAACTAGCCCGATCCCTGACTTTTAGATAATAGGACTTATTGGCAAAATTATTTTTAGGAATTTCAATGGAGGTGACCATCTCTCCGTGCGCCAGGTTATTGTCTTTTTGAGGGGTGTCACCAGGCAAGCGGTGATAATCGGCAAAAGGGATGCTGCGTGTTTGTCCGTTAGAACCTTGCACTTTTACAACTGCGTCGAGGGCAACAAGGGCAACGCACATATCAGAAGGATGAACTGCCACGCAACTTTCTGACCAACCAAAAACAGCATGCATGCGATTAATGCCTTGCAATGCCCCGCACCCCGATCCGGGTTCACGTTTATTGCAGGGCATGGAGACTTCATAAAAATAAGGGCAGCGCGTACGTTGGTTAAGATTACCGCCATTGGTTGCCATATTACGAATTTGTGCAGATGCTCCGGCAAGAATTGCCTGCGTTATAAGCGGGAAGTTTTGACGGATTAGCGGGTGGTTGGCCGTTTCCGTATTTTTTCCAAGCCCTCCAATAGATATACCTCCTTTGTTAACGCCTTCAGTCACCGGTTTAACCAGGGCCAGGGCTAACCTGGTTATATCTACCAGCTCGTCCGGCCGCTCCACATCCTCCTTCATCAGATCAAGAATGTTTGTGCCTCCTGCAAGAAACTTTGCACGGGGATTAGCCATCAAAAGATGAGTGGCAGCCTTTACATTGGTTGTTGAAGAATATTTAAAAGGTCTCATTAAATGTTTTTTTGGGGATGCGTTAGATTTGGGTTGATTCCTTTTGATCAACAAAGTGCCAGTTTTGCGCTACCGCTTTTCCGGTGTGTACTTCGCGAATGGCATCTACAATATTGGGATAAGCACCACAGCGGCAGATATTTCCCGACATCCGTTCCCGGATTTCAGAATCTGAAAGTTGAAGTGGACCTGCTTTTAAACGTACATCCGGCGTAACATAACTTACTTCCCCGTTTTTGGCTTCGCTCATTAAAGCTACTGCCGAGCAGATCTGCCCAGGGGTACAGTATCCGCATTGGAAGCCGTCGTGTTTAATAAACGCAGCCTGAATAGGGTGAAGCTCTCCACCCTTAGCTAAACCTTCGATAGTTGTTACGGATTTATTTGTGCAACTAGCTGCAAGCGTGAGGCACGACAACACGCGTTTTCCATCGACAATGACAGTGCAGGCGCCACATTGACCATGGTCGCAACCTTTTTTTGAACCGGTTAGCTGCAACCTTTCGCGAAGGGTATCAAGCAAAGTCATTCTTGAATCAACATCTAGAGACTTCCTTACACCGTTTACTCTAAAAGCAACATTAACGCTGTTTTCCAGGTTAATTGGTAGTTCTGCGTTTAATGGTTCGTGTAATGAACCTGCGAATGTTTCTTTGCCAAACATTTGCATGGCAAGTATTCCGCCACCAGCCATCGTTATTTGTTTGAGGAAACTGCGGCGGGCTTCGTTAAAATCTGATAGCTCGTTCTGGTCTTCACACAGGAGTTGCCCAAAAAGTTGTTTTTCATCCTCCGTTAATTCCTGGTCCGAATTTTCTTCCGTCATCATAGATATTCTTTTTACAAGTACAGTATTTAAAGCTAAGGAATTTCAGGTTTTATGTAACCAACAAACTCTGGCTGATTTATTAATTGTATTGTTACCGGACCGATATAAGAAGGTGAGTAAGTTGTACAAATATGAATACGTAATTAAACAAGAAAGCCGGCGGGAGATTATCCTGCCAGCTTCTATATAACAACCGGACTTCAAAAAGTTTAAATAATTTTAAAATAAAAGTTCTTCTTCCATTACAGCATCCTGTACTTCTGCCCTGATTTGTTCTGGTAACTCTGTATAGGTCATGTCTATTAATGCATCGAACACACATGCTGGCAAGGTTTGTTGTACTGCCTGTAACCAGCTTATGGCTTCTGCTTTGTTAATACTGCGTAACATCCATTTTGCACTAAGCATTTTTTCTTCCGGTGGTATGGCTGCAGTAAGCCTTTCATTTAGTTCAAGTAACTGCTGGTCGGTGTAATTAGCCCATAAAACACGATTGATTTCTATTTCTTCTTTCGACATATGGCTGATGTTAATGACCAGGAAATCGCGGAATGATTTGCTGATGCACGAGCCGCAGTTTATTCGTTCTTCACTTGTTTGCAGGGAACGATACATGGTAATCAGCGTTTGGAGACGGTTTCCTATTTTAGCATTGGCCACGTGTTCTTTTTCAAATGCCTCCACAAGTTCAGGTTCGAAAGCTTCGATTGCAGGCAGTATAAAAACATCTTCATAATAAGCGTGTTGCTCTAATTGGCGAACAACCGATTTTACTTTTGCAAGGACCGCCTCCGCTTCATCTACATCTGCAAAATAAGTTTGTTGTAGTGTTAACGCTGCATCGTACATCATTGCACGGAGCGCTTTATGAATCAGGTTGAATGAATTAAGGCGTTGCATAAGAAGTTCCTTTTTGTTTTAGTTTTTTTGATTTGGTGAACCAAAATTGTAACGTGAAACAAAAAAATGCAATTGCAAAGCGTATGAGTTGTAGCAACCCGGGATAGGCGGTCAAAAAGGATGAGGCAAGAAGCGAATTTTGTGCTTCGAAAAATGACTGCTATAATGCCTTACACTTAAAAAGTAATAGTTTCATTGAAATAGAAAAGCATCGGTAAATGCAACAAAGCGCTTTGTTTTCGGGCTATTTGCTTTTGAAATCGCCTCGCTTCCACGCCTGGATAAATTCGGACCATGCAAAAGGGTTCAAAATATTCATGGGGGGTGTTTGCCCGGTATAATACATCTTTTGCGCACTTTGCCTCAAAGCATAATTCGACGCTTCGCGCCCGTCTGCAGGAAGACTTGCCATCAATACCCGTCTTTTGGCAATATCATTGTTTTGCCTGGCTATTTCATATTTGTCGTCGGGGAAACGCGCATTCACAAAATCTCTTTCAAATTGCGCCCTGGTAGGGCGGGGCTTTAAAATAGTTGCGGGCAGGTAAGCGGTATCGGTTACCAAAAGTTGTATAATGCTGTATTGGTTGCTTTGCAGTTTGGATGGAATGGTGACAAGTTTGGGTTTAAAGCCAACGCTGGTAAACTCTACCTGGTCGTTCTTAAGAACAACTATTGAAAATACACCGTCGTCGTTGGTCATAGTACCGCGGTTAGTACCTTTTACTACCACACTCACTGCAGGAAGGGCGCGAAGACTGTCAGCCGTCATCACCACACCGTACAACTGTACCACGCTGTCTTGCATACTCTCAAACTGTGCAAGCAGCCTGAGGGGAAAAAAGCAAACCAATAAAATAATGTATCGTAAAATTTTATTCATTTAGTTATATAGTTAGCAATGCTGCCTTTATTTATTTTCTAAATTTTAAGAACTGACGTGTTGTTTTTCAACTTCTGTTTTTCATGGCATCATCGTTGTGTCACTCACTTCAACCGGTTGTACTTTTTTAATCACTTATTACAAACCACTCAAAGTTTTGTTCGTACCTCTAACGCCTTTTAGCCTAAAGGAGTTGCATAGAGAAAACATGGGTACAAGAGTGCGACGCAACGGCTGTAAAACCAAAGTTACAAAGGCGGGTTACATAAAAAAATATCTTCAACGCCTTCTTAACAAATAGCTTTCGGCCTAAAACAAAGTACGGCAGTCAATGGTTAACTTTGCCGCTGGATAAGCTTATTTAACAAAAACTTCTGTGATGACAAAAGACGATATATTAAAGGCGTTAAGCAATGTGCAGGAACCTGATCTTGGTAAAGACCTGGTAACGCTTAACATGGTGAAGGATATAGAAATTGAGGGTAACTATGTGTCGTTTACTGTAGTGCTAACTACACCTGCATGCCCCTTAAAAGACATGATAAAAAATGCCTGCATTAATGCGGTAAAAATACTGGTGAATAAAGAGGCGACAGTAAACGTAAAGTTTACTTCGAATACTACAAGTAAGCGTAAAGAAGGCGATGGGGTGTTGCCAAACGTAAGAAATATTATTGCAGTAATCAGCGGTAAGGGCGGGGTTGGAAAGAGCACCGTGGCGGCCAACCTTGCACTTGCACTTAGCCAGGGCGGTGCTAAAGTAGGTTTGATGGACGCTGATATTTACGGCCCTAGTGTTCCGATCATGTTTGGCGTTCGTGGCGAAAGACCAATGATGCAGGAAGTGAACGGCAAAGGGTTAATTGTTCCTTTAGAGCGATATGGAATAAAGCTATTGAGTATTGGTTTGCTGGTGGACGAAAAAAGCGCGGTGGTTTGGCGGGGGCCCATGGCCAGCAGCGCAATTAAACAGTTTGTTACTGAAGTGCTGTGGGGCGATCTTGACTACCTGGTCATTGACATGCCGCCCGGTACCGGAGACATTCATCTTACTTTGATACAAACAGTGCCGGTAACTGGTGTAGTAGTCGTAACTACTCCGCAGGATGTGGCATTAGCTGATGCTAAAAAAGGAATCGCCATGTTTGGACAGGCGCAAATTAAGGTGCCTATTATTGGGCTGGTGGAAAACATGAGCTATTTTACCCCGGCAGAATTACCACACAACCGTTATTACATTTTTGGTAAAGAAGGTGGTAAAAGGTTGGCGGAAGAATATGACATTCCTTTCTTAGGGCAGATACCCCTTGTACAAAGTATACGGGAAGGTGGCGATATTGGTATTCCTGTAATGGTTGGTGATGACGCAATAACCAAACAGGCATTTGAAGAATTTGCTGCTGCTGCTGCAAGAAGTATTAGTATGCGTAACGCAAATATGACAGCAACACAGGTGGTGGAAATTGTGGAAGAGGTGGGGATGGTGAGTAAGGTTGGGGAGTAGCGTGGAGTGGTAGGTAAGTGGCTTGATGCTGAACAGCCTTAGGGTTTTGGCCATACTGCATATCATTAGTTTTAGTTGCTTTAGTTATTACTTTAGAGGTATCACAAAATGTGATACCTCTTTTTTATGCCGAAAGCGATCGCACATCAAACGTTTGAAGTAACGGATAAGATTTATTCTATAAGAGGACAGAAGGTAATGTCAGACTTTAATCTTGCGCTGTTATACAACCTACAAACAAGGGCTTTGAAACAAGCTGTCAGGCGTAACAAAGGATAGGTTTCCCCTTGATTTTAAATTTGACCTAACCCGGGTTGGCGTTGATTACCTGGTATCACTCAAAAAACAAAACCAAGAGAACGGATAGGATTTAAGAAATACTTATTATGATGCGGTTGTTTTATTTGTAAACAGGTATCCTTTACATTCCTTCGATTACTTTTGCCTCATGTACAACATTCCCTATTATAAAGCTGATGATGAAAGGGAAGTTATTGACTTCATGAATAGTCATCCGTTTGCTATAATAACAGGGGTTGACTCAAATCATCATCCGGTTGCTACACATGTTCCTGTTTTAATTGAAGAAAGAGAAGAAAAGCTTTTCTTACTTGCCCATATTGCTAAACAGACAGATCATTATAAGGCGCTTTTCCAAAATCCGGATGTGTTGGTTATTTTTTCTGGCGCGCATGCTTACGTAAGCGCGAGTTGGTACAAGAACCAGCAACAAGCAAGCACGTGGAATTACCAGGCAGTGCACGCGAAAGGCAAATTGAAATTTTTAAATGAGGATGGTTTATTAGACCTCTTGCACCGGCTTACTGCTCATTTCGAAGACAATGCTTCATCTCCGTCTTTGGTTGAGCATCTTTCGGGCGATTATGTGAGCGGGTTAACCAAAGCGATTGTGGCTTTTGAAATTGAAGTGACTGAGATAGCGCACATATTTAAACTTAGCCAGAACAGGGATAAAGAGAGTTATGCAAATATCATTAATCATTTAAGTGATGGAGATAGCGAGGCACAGGCACTGGCATTGGTCATGCAAAAACGCGGGCAACGATGAGTAAATTTATTTGGGTATGCTCTATATTATGGCTGTCTTGTGTGGCAACAAAAAATAATACAAAGCCTATGACTTTCGATTGGCAGGCCCATAGGGGCGGACGCGGTATTTTTCCTGAAAATACAATTTCTGCAATGCTTGGTGGTGTAGACCTTGGCGTAACAACGCTTGAGATGGATGTGGTGATTTCAAAAGACAAGCAAGTGATTGTAAGTCACGATCCCTATTTTAATCCTGATATTACTACAAAACCTGACGGTAGTTATCTAACAAAGGCAGAGGAAAAAAATCTGGTGCTGTATCAAATGACTTACGATGAAATAAGCAGGTTTGATGTGGGTATGAAAGTACATCCCAAATTTCTGCAACAGAAGAAATTAAAAGCTGTCAAGCCCCGTTTAGCTGATTTAATTGACAGTGTAGAAACTTATACAAATCGTAAAAAGCTTCCTGCTAAGTTTTATAATATTGAAACAAAATCTAAACCTGCTACAGACAATCAATATCATCCTGAGCCGGCTGAATTTGTAGAATTACTGGTACAGGTTATTAAAGCTAAACAGATAGAAAAAAGAACGATCATACAATCTTTTGACGTTCGCACGCTGCAATATCTTCATCTTAAATATCCGTCAATTAAAACAGCTTTCCTGGTAGAGGGCGCTGGTACTGTGCAAGATCAACTTTCAAAATTAGGATTTACTCCTACGATCTATAGTCCCGAGTTTCACCTGGTGGACGAGCAATTAATTGCTGATTGTAAAAAGATGGGTATGCAGATAATTCCATGGACAGTAAACGATCTTCCGAAAATGAAGCAATTAAAGAAATGGGGAGTTGACGGAATAATTACTGATTATCCAAATTTATTGTTTTAAAAACTTGAGCATGAACAGGCAAGAATTGATACGGCAGGTTAAAGAGAAGAAAAATTATTTGTGTATAGGTCTCGATACTGATATAGATAAGCTGCCAAAACATTTACAGGGTAATCAACAAGCAGTGTTTGAGTTTAATAAAGCAATCATCGATGCTACAAAAGACTTCTGCGTTAGCTATAAAATTAACACGGCTTTCTATGAAGCAATGGGTATAAAAGGTTGGGAAGCACTCGAGCAAACGGTTGATTATATACCCTCAACTCATTTTAAAATTGCAGATGCAAAACGTGGTGATATAGGAAATACGTCTGCTCAATATGCAAAGACGTTTTTTGAAGTGTACAATTTTGACGCTGTAACTGTAGCGCCGTATATGGGGGAAGATAGTGTTCGTCCGTTTCTCGAATATGAAAACAAATGGACGATAGTGCTGGGGCTGACTTCAAACAAGGGTAGCGAAGATTTTCAGCAGTTGGTGGTTCGTACGGAAAGCGAAGAGTTTTTATCCGAAATAACGCTGGGGCATCATCACACGCAACAGTATCTGTACGAAAAGGTGATGCAACAAATTGCAGGCTGGGGAACGCCGGAAAACCTGATGTTTGTTGTAGGGGCCACAAAAGCAGCGCAGCTACAGCAGATTAGGAAAGCGTATACCGAACACTTTTTTTTAGTGCCGGGGGTTGGTTCGCAAGGGGGAAGTCTTGCAGAAGTATCCCGCGCAGCCTTACATGCTGACGGAGGACTTTTGGTAAATGTTAGCCGGGCAATTATTTATGCAGGTACCGATGAATGTTTTGCAGAAGATGCAATGACTATAGCCAGGCAATACCACGACGAGATGAATATTTTATTCGATGAAGTTTTACCTTCTTTGTAGGGATTGCGTTTTACAGGTTTTAATCAAAGTCCTTCAATATTTCATAAAACCTATAAACATCCTGGTAAGAACAATAAAGAGGGGCAGGTGCAACCCTCACAACTCCAGGCTCGCGGTAGTCCACTACAATTCCGCTGTCAATCATTTTCTCGTGGATCTCCTTTCCCCTTTCTTTAAAGTATAAAGACAGTTGCGCGCCGCGACTTTCGCGGTGAGCGGGCGTTATGATTTCAAAATCTAAATGATGCAACTGCTGTAAGAGAAACTCCAGATAGGCCGTTAGTTCCCTGCTTTTAACTTTAATATCTTCAAAACCTGCTTCTTCAAACATTTCAAGCGAGGCTTTTAACGAAGCCATGTTCAAGATCTGCGCCGTGCTGATGTTCCAGCCACTCGCGTTAGGCTTGGCCACAAAACCTTTCTTCATTTTAAACCTTGCCTGCTCGTCATTTCCCCACCAACCGGCAAAGCGTGGCGTAGAGGGATCAGTTGCATACCTTTCGTGTACATATAAACCACCTACGGCGCCTGGACCACCGTTGAGGTACTTATATGAACACCAGACAGCAAAATCTACATTCCAGTCATGCAGTTCAAGGTGTACGTTACCTGCTGCGTGGGCCAGGTCGAAACCTGCAATAGCTCCGGCTTTTTGAGTAGCTTCTGTAATAGATTTTATATCGAATAACTGGCCGGTATAATAGTTTATTCCACCCAGCATCACCATAGCTACGCTAGCTCCATTGGTTTCAATCAACGATAGGATGTCTTCGTGCCGCAATGTTTTTTCACCTTCTCTCGGGGCAATTTCTATCACTGCTGCATCCCAATCAAAACCATGATGCTTTACCTGTGTCTCAACAGCGTATTGGTCTGATGGGAATGCCCCTGCTTCCATGATGATTTTAAATCTTGAACTGGTAGGACGGTAAAAAGTCAGCATTAACAAGTGAAGATTAACAGTGAGGCTATTCATTACGGTTACTTCATCTTCCTTGCAACCAACTATTTTCGACAGGGATTTTTTGAAGTATTCCTGGTAATACATCCACGGATTTTTTGCGTTTAAAAAACCGGCTATGCCCCGGTTTTTCCAATCATCTAATTCTTGTTGAACCGATGCCTGTACCTGCTTCGACTGCAATCCCAGCGAGTTGCCGCAGAAATAAATGGAATCCGCACCGTCTATCTGGGGAAAGTAAAATTGTTGTTTATATTTTGCCAGTTTATCTTCTTTGTCCTTTTGTTGTGCAAACCGGCGCGATGCTTCAAAATTCATTAATATATCTTTAGCGGCTTAAAACAAGAAAATTACAACATTTGGTGTTTAAGGAATTACCTGATGCAATTTTCTTGATTCTGTGTATAAAAGTTCTGTTAATCTTAATTTTATCCGTCGCATTATTATGAAAGACATTGGAATATTAAACGAAATAAAGCGCTTAAAATCACTGGCAGATGTGGGACTTCTTTATTGTAAAAATGAATACGATAAAGAGCGATACCTGGAACTGCAGCAGATTAGCTTAAATCTTTTTGCTGAAGTAAGCGGAACAAGTAGGGAGGATTTGACTTGTATTTTTCCACCTGCTAAAGATTATCCTACAGCTAAGGTTGATATACGTGGTGTAATGATTTCTGCAGATAAAAAGATTTTACTGGTACAAGAAAGTGTAGATGGCAAGTGGTCGTTACCAGGTGGATGGGCAGATATTGGGTTTAGTCCAAAGGAGACAATTATAAAAGAGTGTAAAGAAGAGACGGGACTTGATGTGATACCTGACCGACTGTTAGCAGTGTTTGATAAAAAAATGCATCCTCATCCACCACAGCCCTTTTATGTTTACAAAATGGTTTTTTACTGCAGGGAACTTACAACAGAAATAACCAAAGGCTTTGATGTATTGGATGTGGATTATTTTGCTTTCGACAATCTTCCAACACTGTCTGAAGATCGAATCCTCAGCAGCCAAATCAAGCTGTTGGTAACAAAAGTGCTTGAAGACGACTATGAAGTTTATGTTGATTAGGAGAAATTGATGACGAATGATTAGTTGTACACTTTTACCGTTTCAGTACTATTTCGCTGAATATTGACGATTATGTAAAAGTGTGCGACGCAACAATGTTTAATAGTACCAGGGTGGCTGGGTACAAAAAATAAAATAATTGATAATGGCTGCTAAAACAGATGTGTTTGAATCGCCGGATTATTACCTGGTGGACGAGTTGTTAACCGAAGAACAAAGAATGGTTCGCGAAACCATTAGAAGTTATGTGAAAAAAGAGATATCACCGATTATAGAAGATTATGCGCAAAGGGCCGAGTTTCCGCAACAAATTGTAAAGCAGCTGGGAGACCTGGGCTGTTTCGGACCAACCATTCCGATACCATACGGAGGGGGAGGAATGGATTATATCAGTTATGGTTTGATGATGCAGGAATTGGAAAGGGGCGACAGCGGTGTAAGATCAACTGCATCGGTACAAGGCTCGCTTGTTATGTATCCTATTTATGCATATGGTAGTGAAGCACAGCGGCAAAAATATTTGCCGAAGTTGGCGAGTGGCGAGTGGCTTGGTTGCTTCGGTCTTACCGAGCCTGATTACGGAAGCAACCCGGCAGGCATGCTAACAACTATAAAAGATGCAGGTGATCATGTTGTTTTAAATGGGTCGAAAATGTGGATCAGTAATGCACCTTTTGCGCAAGTTGCTGTTGTTTGGGCAAAGAATGATGAGGGAGAAATTCAGGGGGTAGTAGTTGAGCGCGGAATGGAAGGGTTTTCGACGCCCACCACGCACGGTAAATGGAGCCTCAGAGCAAGTGCAACAGGTGAATTGGTTTTTGACCAGGTGAAGGTGCCCAAAGAAAATATTCTTCCTAATGTGAAAGGTCTGAAGGGGCCGCTGGGTTGTTTAAGCAAAGCCCGTTATGGTATTGCATGGGGGGCGTTGGGTGCGGCAATGGATTGTTACGATACAGCTTTACATTACAGCAAGGAGCGGGTGCAGTTTGGCCGGCCGATAGGAGGTTTTCAATTACAGCAGAAGAAACTTGCCGAGATGATAACAGAGATAACGAAAGCTCAATTGCTCGTTTGGCGACTAGGTGTGCTAATGAATGAAAATCGTGCTACGCCTGCACAAATATCAATGGCCAAAAGAAACAGTTGCGAGATAGCTGCAAACATTGCGCGTGATGCGCGCCAACTGTTAGGTGGAATGGGAATAACAGGCGAATATAGCATTATGCGCCACATGATGAATATTGAAAGTGTGATTACCTATGAAGGTACCCACGATATTCACCTGCTAATAACAGGTATGGATGTTACGGGGTTAAATGCCTTTACATAAAGAAGTAACCGAATAGTTAAGGAAATTAAAAAGTAGCCTTCTTTTCATCAATATTAGTTGTTGTTACCACCCCGATGGCTTTGCTTTATCAAAAAATAATTTGCCACCCGTTCAAGAGCCTTTAACTATTTTTTCGAAAAACCAGGGGCAGGCAAACAACATTTTATATTAGAATTTGTCTATTGATGCAAATGTATAACACCTAACACAATGACTACCATAACTGCAAAAAAACCAACTAAAGCCACTTCCAAAGATTTACCTGCTGATGCAAAAACTCAGGCAAAAATTTTTCTCATTGGTATGATGGGTTCGGGAAAATCGTACTGGGCCGACAAGCTGAAGAAAAAGCTGAAAGTGCCGGCTTATGACCTGGACTCGTTGGTTGAAATGATGGAGGAAAAATCTATTAAAGAGATTTTTGAGGAAGATGGCGAAGAATACTTTAGAAAGGCAGAGGCAAAAATGCTGCGGTTGTTCTCCGAAAAAAAGCAATTTATTGTATCATGCGGCGGCGGCACTGCTTGCTACAACGACAATATGAAGTGGATGAATAAACACGGAATTACTGTTTGGATTGATGAGCCTGTTGAGACTTTATGCGAGCGCTTATCGAAAGAAAAATTCCACCGCCCCTTAATAAAAGATTTGGATGACCAGTCATTAAAAAGCTTTCTCAAAAAACAACTGGAAGAGCGAACGGCTTTTTATGATCAATGTGCGTACAGACTAAATAGCAAAGAGCTTTCTGAAACTACTTTCTTAAAAATAATCGCCTCAAATGCATAGAACTTTTTTACAGATAGCGGCTTTGTTAGGCGCTGTTTCTGTTGCGTTTGGTGCGTTTGGTGCGCACGCGCTCAAAAAGATTGCTTCTGATGTTGCAGTCAATATTTTTGAAACAGGTGTTCGTTACCAGTTTTATCATGTTTTCGCACTTGCCGTTGTAGGTATTCTTTACCGTGATTTTTCGAGCAAGTGGATGTTGTGGGCAGGTAATTTGTTTATGATTGGCATGTTGCTTTTCTGCGGTTCTTTGTACCTTTTAACTTATTTTAAAGCTACTGCAAAGCCTAATTTCGATTGGGTCGGTGCCATTACTCCCTTAGGCGGATTGGCTTTTATTGGTGGGTGGGTGTGCCTTTTTGTAGGGCTGTACAAATCAACTGCTGTTTAAAAAAAATTCCTGTTCAAATACTATTTTGGTAATCGACTTTAGGTCCTTTTTTCTTCAGCCGTTGCGTCGCACACTTTTACTTTGGTTATTCCTATTCCGCTATCTTTTGGCTAAGTAATGCGTATGATCTAAAAAGTAGACTTTTGAAGAGCTTTGTTTTTACTTTCGGTTCTGCTGTCGTACGCGATTTTCTCAGACTCATTTTCCTTGGTTTTTCTAAATATCAGGTAGCACTCGGGCTCGCTGAGACCGGTTTTCCAGCACAGGTAGCCTTTAAAAAATGCAACTGCTTTATATCCCCGCAGTTCAATCTTTGCCTTACTCTTAATGTGATCGGATGCGAATATTACTACGCCAGGTTGCAGGCATTCTATTGTGTCTAATACAGCCTTTGAGGCACCTACACTCGTTACATTATATATCGACCAATTCCAGAACCGGTGATCCGATCCGTTGTTGTGATTAGAAAAAATGTTTTTTGAGAAATAAGGAAGTATAGAAATATTTTTCCACCCGCTGATATAGATATTTTCCTGGTCAAGCTTTTTGTCTTTAATATATTTTGCTACACTCTGTCCTGCCGAGTAATTATGATAGAGGTCATATTTTACCACGTTCACAGACCAGTAAATCTGTACCACAAATACCACTGCCATGCCTGCAACTACCGCTTTAGTAAGACCCCTCGGGTTCTCGTTCCTGTACTTTTCATAACTAATCCATAGAACGAAAATCCACAGTAAAAATAAAACGCCCTGGTGCCACAGGTTCCTGTATTTAATTCCAAACAGAATTGAAAGTAATATCAATGGAAGTAGGTACACGAGCCCGGTCTTATTTTTAAAAAACCAAATGAAAGTAGTAGAGAATATGATTAGCGCAACTATGCCAAAAAGCATTGGAAGATGTGTAAACTCATTCATCACCAACGATCCTGCTATCATTCTTCTGGCTATAATCCACCCTAGTTTTATGTTAGAGTTGATATAGTTAGCATAGATCTGGTCAGGCGGTGTCATAATAATGTATATGACCAGAAGTGCGACTAATCCAAAGATAAAAAGCGAGATTAGCTGGTGAGTTCTCGTTCTTGTGTTTGTATTTTTCCAGGCTTTAATAATATCAATAAAATGAACAAAAGCTATCGAACCTGCAATCAGAAAGGTATGGGCGCTTATGTTTGCCAACAGGCAAAGCAGTAATGTGAAAAGATAAGGGTGATCGTTCTTCTTATTGTAGTTAAATGCAATAAGAAATAAAATGGGGGAAATAAGGCAATAATTCCTGGCTACAACACCATATTGAAAAAATACAAAAAATGTAAAAGGATACAATATTTTAATAAGTGGCGGAAACGGAGCATGCCTGATAAAAATCCAAACACCCGATGCTGCAAAAAGTGCCGACAGTATGTTTATTGAGTAGTACGGAAAACCTAGTTTAGCAGGAATCATTAAAATAAGATGCCATAAACCGGGAGACCCCTCGTACCTTAAGTAAGTAACAAACAACTCTTTGATGCTCGTGTCTTTTGCAAGCAACCATGCCTGCGCTTCATCCATCCATGGCTCGTGATGCGAAACAACGACAGTTAGTAAGATTGCATAAATTGCAAATACAATTACCTCGTATTTTTCCTTTACATATTCAAATATTCCTAACCTATTAGTTAAGGTGACGTTCATAAAACCTGTTCAAGCTAAATATTTAAAAATATTATCTTCTGCTTCCAACTCTATGCCAACCATTACCCCCTTCTATTGGTCGGGTTTATCTAGCTTTGGTCCTGTTAGAATGAGACGTGCAAACTTAATTGTTTATTCTGTTGTCTTCATTATCAACATGTTAAACGTTTCCTTTATGTGTTGTAGGGCTGGCATCTTTTTGTTGTAAAAGCACAGTATGGGCAATCACTAATCTACTTCTCTAAAACGCATTTATAAAGTTTCAAACCCAAAACATGCCGCAAAGCCTTTCAAAAATTTCGACCCGTGCACCAAAAGAAATGGATAAAATTCAAACAAAGCAAGCGCTTGTTTCTGTATTAGAAGAATTAGATGAGTTACAAAACTTATTATTTGCCGAAGGAAAACATTCGTTGTTAGTAGTTATACAGGGCATGGATGCAAGTGGAAAGGACGGTGCTATTAAAGATGTATTTGGTACTTTAAATCCCCAGGGTGTATCTGTTACATCTTTTAAAACGCCTACGCCTCATGAGTTGGGTCATGATTTTTTATGGCGTATTCACCAACACGCTCCTTTAAAAGGTACTATTCAGGTGTTTAACCGTTCGCATTACGAGGATGTATTAATTACCCGCGTACATAAATGGATAGATGATGAAACTGCTTTTAAAAGAATGAAAGCAATAAATAGTTTCGAAAAATTGCTTCTCGAGCATAATCAAACCCAGGTGCTGAAGTTTTACCTGCACGTGTCAAAGCAAGAGCAGCAAGAGCGTTTAAACGAGCGCATCTCTGATGTGACGAAACAATGGAAGTACAATGAAAATGATTTTAAGGAGGCGAAGCTTTGGGACGATTATATGAATGCGTACGAAGACTGTTTTGAGCAATGCAACGAACTGCCCTGGACAATAGTTCCTTCTGATCAAAATTGGTTTAAAGAATATACAATTGCCACAACAGTGCGCGATACTTTAAAGGGGTTAAATATGAAGTATCCCGGCATGAAGAAAGAATAAGTCTACGTGTGCAAGTAACACACGTTACCAACCGTCCGGTTCATACGTAATGTATCTATTCTTGACCGTTCCAGGTTTAACTGGTAAAATTTACACTCTTCATATTCCATCTCACTAAACGCAATGTGTACTACAACCCGTGCATCTGTTAAACACCCATTTATTGTGTACGGCACCACTCTAAACATAAGGCCGATGCCACCGTTATAAGGACTAATTAAGGCATGTTCGCTAAAAGTAAGCTTAAGCCTTGGGCGGGGTAAAACGCCTCATACAAAAGACCTGTCAGCAGCCCGAACGGTGGCGAGGTTGCAAGCGATTCTATGGCAGCGATAATGTGCGCAATAAACCAACAGATTTATTCTTCCGTAACCTGCCGTAGTAAACGTTTCGGTGCTGCCTGGTGGTTTACTTCATCTATGAAAGTCCCTATCAGTACCTTGAAACTTAAAGCAAATTTGCTTTAATATTTTAGGTAATTTGTAAAGCTAAAACAGGTTGTTGCAGGTAACAGCAGGCTGTAACAAACGAATTGTTTACATTGGAAATGAAAAAAAGTTAAAAAGTGGAAAGAAGAATATTTATAAAAAACACAAGCCTGGCAACAGCGGGGCTCGCTTTAACCAACATTGCGCCAGTAGGCTTAGCAACTCCCCCTAAAAACAATCTTCCGCAGTGGAGGGGGTTTAACCTACTCGATTTCTTTTCACCTAATCCAAAACCTACCACAAAACCAACCACCGAAGATCATTTTCGTTGGATGCGGGACTGGGGATTTGACTTTGTACGAATACCAATGGCTTATCCATATTACCTTAATATCGATAGAACCAAAAACATTACAACCGATGACGTTTATAAGATAAACAATGAAGCAGTAGATCGCATAGACAGCCTGGTAAGGATGGGGCACAAGTACAATATGCACGTCAGCCTAAACCTGCATAGGGCTCCCGGTTATTGTGTTAATGCAGGTTTTAATGAACCGTATAACTTGTGGACGAATGAGGAAGCACAGAAAGCATTCAATTTTCACTGGGCAATGTGGGCAAGACGCTATAAAAATGTTTCTTCTAAAAAAATAAGTTTCGACTTGCTGAACGAACCCAGCATGCGGGAAGATATGAATGACCAACTCTCGAAGAGAAGTGAAGTGCCTGGAGCAATTTATCGCAAGGTGGCTAAAGCGGCAGCCGAAGCTATTCGTACAGAAAATTCCGGACATTTGGTTATTGCCGACGGTAATAACGTGGGCAGTAATGTTATTCCTGAAATAATTGATTTGAATATTGCACAAAGTTGTCGTGGTTACAATCCCGGTATTATTTCACATTATAAGGCGCCATGGGCAAATAAGGATCCCGAGAATTTGCCGCAGCCGAAATGGCCCGGGCAGGTTGGAAAGCAGTTCTTGAGCCGTACCATGCTTGAGGAGTTTTATAAGCCATGGATCGATTTGACCAAGAAGGGTGTTGGAGTACATTGCGGAGAATGTGGGGCATGGAACAAAACACCACACGATGTTTTTATTGCCTGGTTTTCCGATGTACTTAGTATACTTTCTGAAAACAAGATTGGCTTTGCTTTATGGAATTTCATTGGCGACTTTGGCGTTATAGACTCAGGTCGCACCGATGTGGCCTACGAAGACTGGAACGGCCATAAGCTCGATCGAAAGTTATTGAATTTATTGATGAAGCAATAAAGCAACTTCCGGTAAAATAACAAGACGGTGGAGTTTGTAATCAGATCTCGACGTATAGTTTAAAGTGAAAGCTGTTTGGTTTTAGGTGTAAGCTTAAGCCAACACCCTGCAGAAGTTGAGGAGTGTTAGGTGGAAAGGCTGATTAGTTAGATAGCGCAACCGCGCAACAATGATTAAACTAGGCGGTAGTCTTAGATACAAACAGTAAATGCTTTTTCGTTTAACTGCCGACAGCCGCTTTGGTGCTATGATTACTTATTTACTGCATATTGCTCTATCAAATCGTACATCGGCCAGTTCTCTTGCAACCTTGCATGATCTAAAGGTGTTTTACCTCTTGCATCCTGCACAAATACATCTGCGCCTTTTTGTAGCAATATTTCAGCTATTTGCAAATGACCAAAAGTGGCAGCAAATGTTAGCGCCGTTGCCCCGTTAGAATTTCTTTCATTTACGTCTGCACCGGCATCAACTAATTTTCGTGCAAGTTCTGTATAACCTTTAAAACATACACCCATCAAAGCTGTGTTGCCGGCGGCATCCTGCCCGCTTGTACCAGCTCCTTTTTCCAAAAGAAAATCAACTACTTCAACCGAGTTATTATACACTGCAAGAATCAACGGTGTAAACCCTTTCATGTCTACTGTATGTATAGCCTCTGCATTTTCTTCGTAAATTTTTTCAACCAGTTCCCTGTCATTTCTACGACATGCATCAAATATTTGAGTTGGATCTAAAGGCATCAGACTTTTGTTTGTAGTTAAAAATTCAGGGGATAAAGATAAAGTCTTCAATACTTTTTAACCCCTTATATTTATTTTGGTAACAACGAAAGTACAACTCAACATAAAAAAATTGCAATGATTAAAAGACGATATTTTCTTCAATTGTCCACTTTGGGAATCACAGGTCTTGTTAGTCCGGAATTTTTTAGGGCACCTCAAAGGGGCAACAGGCCTATTGTGATTTCTACATGGAAAGAAGGCATTGCTGCAAATAATGCGGCATGGCAAATACTGAGCAAAAAAGGCCGAGCAATTGATGCTGTTGAGGCGGGCGTAATGGTTACTGAAAATGCTATTAATTGTTGTGTGGGCCTCGGCGCTAATCCCGATCGTGATGGAATTGTTACCCTCGATGCATCGATCATGGATGAAAAAGGAAATGCAGGATGTGTGGCTGCATTGGAACGCATAAAACATCCGATTACGGTAGCGCGAAGGGTGATGGAAAAAACGCCGCATGTAATGTTGGTTGGAGAAGGCGCCCAGAAGTTTGCAGTAAGTGAGGGGTTTACTCTGGAAGAGCAAAAACTTTCGCCGGCTGCTGACAAGCAATACAAGGAATGGCTGAAAACGTCTACTTATAAACCCGTAATAAATATCGAAAACAGTGGTCATGGTCCTTTTGCCCCTACCAGGTTTAAAGACGGAACCTTCAATCATGATACAATTGGAATGGTTGCGTTAGATGCAGCCGGAAATCTTAGTGGCAGTTGTACCACCAGCGGTATGGGTTTTAAAATGCGCGGAAGGGTAGGCGATTCTCCCATCATCGGTGCCGGTCTTTTTGTTGATAATGAAGTTGGCGCCGCCACTGCAACTGGTGTTGGCGAAGAGGTGATAAAGATCTGCGGAACTCATTTGGTGGTTGAGTTAATGAGACAAGGATTGTCGCCACAGGCGGCATGCAAAAAAGCAGTCGAGCGGATTGTAAAAAAAGATCCCAAAAAAGCAAAAGAAAACCAGGTAGGTTTTATAGCCATAAACAAGGCAGGGCAACACGGAGCCTTTTGTCTTCAAAAAGGTTTTAACTACGCCGTTTGTTATGCAAACGATCACAACGTTTTAATTGATAGTCCAAGTTGGTATTAGGGGTCATTCTATTTTGCCAGCTTTATACCCTTTTTCAACATCGTTGTGTCACTCACTTTTGCTGTTATTTTGCTATTCATCTTTTTCAGGCGCCCACCAAAATTCCCACTAATTCTATATAAGAAGCTGAATGCAAATTGTTGCCTCAAGTGCCTTGCTGTACTTTCAAAAAACGCATAAAGTGAAGTAAGAAGACCACAAAGTCTTACGCAAGGAACATAACAAAAGTGAAATGCCAGTATGGGAGACCGATAAGAGTAAAAGTTTTTTGCTAAAAAAATAGAAAAGCCGGGGTATTTAAAAAACTAATCGTAATATTGCGATGTACTTATGGGAGCAACAAAATCACACGAATTTGGAGTTAAGGAGAATCAACTGGCAAAATATGCCAAGGCATTAGCCCATCCGGCACGTATAGCTATACTAAGCCTGCTTGCAAAACGGCAAGCTTGCGTATGTGGTGACATAGTAGATGAATTGCCATTGTCTCAAAGTACAGTTTCGCAGCACCTTAAAGAATTGAAAGAAGCAGGTTTGATAAAAGGTGATATTGAAGGAGCCCGGGTTTGCTATTGCATTGATGAGAAAGAATGGAAAGCGGCGCAGGTACACCTTAACTCATTTTTCGACACTTTAAAGTCAGGCAGCAACTGTTGCTGATTTTTTTTGAACCTATTGATCGGTATTTTACGATTGGGAATGTGATCGATCAAATTAGAAACCCCAAAGTCAGCAAACCATTGAACAATAAAACAATAAATCATGAACACACAAGACAATGTAAAAGAACTGGTGCGCCAGAAGTATTCAGAGATTGCTTTGCAAGACAAAGAGACAAATGAATCGTCCTGCTGCGGGTCGGGATGTTGCAGTACAGAAGTATACAACATTATGGCAGATGATTATACAAACCTGGAAGGTTACAATGCAGATGCTGATTTAGGTTTAGGTTGTGGTTTGCCAACGCAATTTGCAAAAATAAAAAAAGGTGATGTAGTAATTGACCTGGGAAGTGGCGCAGGTAACGATGCTTTTATTGCAAGAAATGAAACAGGTGAAACCGGTAAAGTGATTGGTATAGACTTTACCCCTGCCATGATTGAAAGGGCCAGGTTAAATGCCGAAGCAAGAGGTGTACATAATGTTGAGTTTCGGCAGGGGGATATTGAAAAAATGCCTGTAACCTCAAACGTAGCTGACGTTATTGTAAGCAACTGTGTGCTTAACCTTGTTCCAAATAAAGATGGGGTGTTTAAAGAAATATTCAGAACATTGAAACCAGGCGGGCATTTCTCTATCTCTGACATCGTATTGGAAGGTGAATTGCCAAAGCAAATAAAAGAAGCTGCCGAAATGTATGCAGGATGTGTGGCCGGTGCAATTCAAAAACAAGATTACCTGGAATTGATAAAAACAAATGGATTTGCAAGTATCACCGTTCAAAAAGATAAAGCGATCGTGATTCCTGATGACATTTTAAGTAATTACTTAACTGCGGAACAAATTGAAGATTTTAAAAGAGATGGAACCGGCATTCGAAGCATAACGGTATATGCAGAAAAACCTGCAGAAGTAAAGTCAGCTTGTTGCGGACCTGAATGTTGTAACTAAAATGTGTATGGTAATCTTTACTAAAATGTGAGTTTCTAAAGTAAGATCGCAAGGTGATATATGAAGAAGGCGAAATTTAATACAATATAAAAAGTATGAAGAGGATTCTAGTTTTATGTACCGGCAATAGTTGCCGCAGCCAGATAGCGGAAGGTTATTTAAGGCATTTTGCCCCAGGTAAGGCTGAAATATATAGTGCTGGAGTGGAGACCCACGGAGTTAACCCAAAAGCGATCGCTATAATGAAAGAAGATGAGATTGATATTTCTCGTCATACTTCAAATAATATTTTGGAATACACAGACATAAACTTTGACTATGTAATTACTGTTTGTGACAATGCAAAAGAACGTTGCCCATTTTTTTCGTCGAATGCCAAAAAATATCATTACAATTTTCCTGACCCTGCAAAAGCAACCGGAACCGAAGAAGAAATTATGGCGGAGTTTAGAAGGGTGAGGGAGATGATAAAAGATTATTGCAGAAAGTTTGTGGAAGAGAATTTTGATGCTTGAAGATATTTTTTCGATGTCGCTTTTGCCGGATGAGCCACACTTTGCAGGTGTGGCTCATCTGTTAGTGCTGCTGCCAAAAAAGCTGCACAACGATTTGCCGTACAACGGTGCGACGCAAGAATGTTTCATTGAAGTTCTTCGGGTTGGCTAATAGTCCTGCAAAATAGTAGTTGACACGGTGCTATGAATATCAGGAATAACAGACACGAGATTGCAACGCCTACTTTTTTTATAAACTTAGTTAATGATAATTCATAATTTGCAATCCAATTTTAAAAATTCTTGATAATGAAAAAGTACAAAGCAGGAGTCGTTTTCGGTGAAGAACTCGAAGCTCTTTTGAAAGATGCTAAAGAAAATGAGTTTGCATTGCCAGCAGTTAATTGCATCGGCACAAATTCAATTAATGCTACACTTGAAACGGCGGCTAAAGTTAATTCTCCTGTTATTATTCAATTTTCAAATAGCGGTGCTCAATTTATAGCCGGTAAAGGAATGCCGAATGATAACCTGCAGGCAAATATTTCCGGTGCTATTTCAGGTGCGTTGCACGTTCACAATGTGGCAAAGTATTATGGCGTTCCTGTAGTGCTGCATACCGATCATGCTGCTAAAAAATGGCTTCCCTGGATCAGTGGTTTGATTGATGCCGGACAACAGTTTCATAAAGAAAAAGGCCAGCCGCTGTTTAGCTCCCACATGCTCGACTTGTCTGAGGAGTCGTTGGAAGAAAATATTGAAACATGTGTTCAGTTTTTTAAAAGGATGGCACCATTAGGAATGGCCATTGAAATTGAACTGGGTGTAACAGGTGGTGAGGAAGACGGAGTAGATAACAGTGATGTAGAGAACGAAAAATTATATACTCAGCCAAGAGAGGTGGCTCATGCTTTTGAAGAGCTTCGTGAAGTGGGAAGTCTATTTACGGTGGCAGCAGCTTTTGGTAATGTGCACGGTGTGTATAGCCCGGGTAACGTAGAGTTAAGGCCTGAGATTTTAAGGAATAGCCAGCAATACATCCAGGAACATTTTAGCACCAACGAAAAGCCGGTGTATTTTGTATTTCATGGCGGAAGTGGTTCACCACAAAACCAAATTCGCGAAGCAATCAGTTACGGCGCAATTAAGATGAACATTGATACCGATATGCAATGGGCTTTTTGGGAAGGTGTTTTGAATAACTACAAAAAGAACGAAGGTTATTTGCAAGGCCAGTTAGGTAATGCCGAGGGCGCAGATAAGCCGAACAAGAAATATTACGATCCTCGTGTGTGGTTACGTAAAGGCGAAGAGACATTTATTAAAAGGCTTGAAGCTGCTTTTGATGATTTGAATTGCGTTAACAGGAATGGGTAAAGGAAGTTGTGGGTTTTGAGTTTAAAGTTTCGGGTTCTGGTTTTGACAACTTTAAACTTTTTAAATATTTTCGGAATTAAAACTTTTGCTGATGCCAAATAGGGTTGATCAATATGCTATCGGAATTGATATTGGGGGAACGGGTACTAAGTATGGGTTAGTGAATCATCGGGGCGATATATCATATAGAGGAAGTAACATTCGAACAAACGAATATGATGATGTGAATGATTTTGTTGATGATTTGTACAAGGAATTAAAACCTTCAATTGATGCCGTTGGAATAGAGAATATTAAAGGTATTGGAGTTGGTGCGCCAAACGGAAACATTTATACAGGAACGATTGACTTTGCTCCTAATTTGCCCTGGCGCGGCGTTATTCCGTTAGCGAAAATGGTATCGGATAAATTTAATTTACAGTGTTCACTAACAAACGATGCTAATGCCGCTGCTGTTGGAGAAATGATGTATGGGGCAGCCCGGGGGATGAGAGATTTTATTGTCATTACCCTTGGTACCGGTGTTGGAAGTGGCATCGTTTCGAATGGTCAACTAATTTATGGACATGATGGTTTTGCCGGTGAACTTGGGCATACAATTATAAGACCTGGTGGACGCAAACATGAAGGTACCGGCGCTTATGGTTCTTTAGAAAGTTATGCATCTGCAACCGGTATTGTTTTAACGGCAAAGGAAATGTTGCAGCAAACAGATAAACCGACTTTACTACGCAATTATCCTCTTGAACAAATTGACTCGAAGCTGGTTTATGAATGTGCAATGCAAGGCGATGAAATTGCACAGGAAGTATACAGGTTTACAGGACAAATCTTAGGGGAGTCTCTTGCCAATTTTATTATGTTTTCTTCACCGGAAGCAATTATTTTATTTGGTGGAGTTATTAAAGCAGGTAGTCTTATTTTGGATCCTACCAAGGAGCACATGGAGAAGAACGTGCTCAACATATTTCAGAATAAGGTAAAACTAATTTTAAGTGAGTTGAAGGAAGCCGATGCGGCTATTTTAGGCGCGAGCGCTTTGGTATGGGAGAAGAGAGACGTATAGGCAACGATATAAGTTGAAGGATTATTAATAGGTGTAACAACAAGGACAGGAGACAGCGATCTTCTGTCCTTCTTGTTTTATAGCAATATGCCGGTTGGGAAAGGATGTTTTTTTCGGACTATAGTACAAAAGGTGTTTCTTTATCTTTATAAAAATTAAATAATATGGCCGTAGATAATACTAGCGATTCGAATAATAAGGCCTCAGCCATTTCAACAACTGATATCAAAAAATCAGCAACGGGCCTGGCTTCGATGAAGTATGAAGAAATGCATTTTGTTGACTCTGCCAAACCTGTCTGGAATTATTCTTTATTCTCGGAAGATGATATCAACAACTTTCAAAACGGTACACATTATTCAGCTTATAATAAATTTGGAAACAAGCAATTAGAGGTTCTCAAGACCGCCGGAACTTATTTTGCTGTTTGGGCACCTAATGCCACCTATGTTACTGTTATCGGACATTTTAATAATTGGAATAAAACCAGTCATGCACTTTTTGTTCGCCTTGATAAATCCGGTATTTGGGAAGGGTTTATTCCCGGCGTGCAGGAGGGAGAGGCGTATAAGTATCACATTCATGGATTTAACGGCGCACTCGTAGACAAAGGGGATCCGTACGCACATTATTGGGAAAAGCGGCCTTATACTGCGTCTATTACAAGAAATGTTGACTACGAATGGACTGATGAGAAATGGATGAAGAAAAGGGCTGCGCACAACGCATTAACGTCTGCATGGTCAGTATATGAAGTACATCTTGCAAGCTGGATGCGGCCTTCAAAATATGATGAAGAAAGTTACAATACTTATGAGCAGATAACCGAGAGGTTAGTTCCATATGTGAAGGAAATGGGTTTTACCCATGTTGAATTGATGCCCGTAATGGAACATCCGTTTGACGGAAGTTGGGGTTACCAGGGAACAGGTTATTATGCACCCACCAGTCGCTTTGGTAGTCCACAAGACTTTGCTGCTATGGTCGATGCGTTTCACCATGCAGGTATTGGTGTTATTCTAGATTGGGTGCCATCACATTTTCCTTATGATTCGCATGGTTTGTATATGTTTGACGGTACCCATACTTATGAGTATGCCGATAGGCGCAAGGGTTTTCATCCCGACTGGAACTCGTATATTTTTAACTATAAAAGGGGAGAGGTAAAATCGTTTTTAATAAGTAACGCAAGATTTTGGTTTGAGAAATTTCATATTGACGGAATAAGGGTCGATGCTGTTTCCTCGATGTTAAGGCTTGACTATAGCCGCAAAGAAGGGGAGTGGGAGCCTAATGAATTTGGTGGAAACGGCAATCTTGAGGCAATTGCTTTTATCAAAGATCTCAATGAAACTATTTACCGTGATTTTCCTGATGTACAAACGATTGCTGAAGAATCTACCGACTGGCCCGGAATATCGAGACCCACATTTGCGGGAGGAATTGGCTTTGGAATGAAATGGATGATGGGCTGGATGCATGATACGTTGAACTATTTTAAGCGCGATCAGTTTGCCAGGCCTCACCACCAGGACCAGATCACATTTAGTATGGCTTATTTCAATGATGAAAACTTTATGTTGCCGATAAGCCATGATGAAGTCGTTCATGGTAAGAGCCCGATGATTTATAAAATGCCGGGCGATGAATGGCAGAAGTTTGCCAACCTTAGGTTATTGTACACCTATATGTACACTCATCCGGGAGCTAAACTACTTTTTATGGGAAGTGAGTTTGGGCAGACGAAAGAATGGGATTATAAGGGCGAATTGCAATGGGAGTTGTTAAGTCACACTCCTCATCGTTTATTGCAACACTGCGTAAAAGATCTGAACCTTTTATACAGTAAAGAGCCGGCTCTACATGAAAAGCAATTTGAAGTGGGCGGCTTCGAATGGGTTGATCTCAACCATCGCAATGAGTGTGTAATTGTGTATAGACGAATAGGGCTTGACCGTAAGGATGACGTAATTGTGTTTTTAAATATGCTGCCCGAGCCCCGCATGGACTTCGAGGTGACCGTAAAAGGCAAAAGAAACTGGGAAGAGGTGTTTAACAGCGATGCGACGAAATATTACGGAACCGGTGACGTTTATAATCCTAAAGTAAGAACTGAAATTGTAAGCAAAGAAGACGGAACGCTGAAACTTATATTAAACTTACCGCCATTAGCGGGAGTTGTTTTGAGGTAAGTTAGGAAGTCTCGTTGTAAGAAATATTTAGGCTTGCTTCTGAAGATTAAATCAAATGCCAAAGGATTTCTTACATGAAGAAAATTTCTCTTACAGCTTTATTTGTTGGATACTCACTGGCAGGTTTTTGTTTTACCGGTGACGACAGTGCGGCCTTTTATGTAAAAAAGGCAATTGAATTAAGCAGATCGCAAAAAAACTGGGAAGCTGATAAAAGTTTTCAAAAAGCCGTAAGCTTCAATACTTTTAATGTAGAAACGCGGGTGCAGTACGGAAATTACTTAGTTGAGCAACGAAAATATTTTTCAGCAATCGAGCAATTTGGAAAAGTACTTGAAGCGAACATAAATAACCCGGTTGCTCTTCAGCAAATGACGGAGTTAAGTTTTCAACTCAACCGTTGGAACGATGCGGTTATGTATGGAAAAAAGCTTTCACAAAACGGTAATAGCAAAGATTTGAAGTATATAATTGGCAAAAGCTATTATGAGCTGGAAAATTACCGACAGTCCCAATCATATTTGAACCAGGCATTGGCAGAAAATCAGCGCGACTTAAAAACTGTAAGTCTGCTTGGTAAAGTCTTGATGGAATTAAGTAATTATAAAGAAGCCATTGCAGTGTACAATAAGACGCTTGAAATTGACCCTAACAATAGCAGCTTGCTTTATGAATTAGGGTTGTTGTATTACACAATGAATGAAGAGCAGACAGCCGTTACCTATTTTGAAAAAGCTGCTAAAAAAGGATACAAAACTGATTTGAGCTTTTATGAAAATTTGGGTCTTGCGTATTTAGACAATAATTTAAACAAAGGCGTTGAAACCTTGAATAAAGTTTTGGAAAGTAAACCTGGTAATCCTGAAATTTTATTTCAAATTGCCCAGGCTTATTACAAAGTTCAGAAGTACCAGGATGCCGCTGAAACTTATTACAAGGTTTACGAGAACGATCCTGCCAACAGTCGAGCCTTATACATGACAGGTGTGGCATTTCAAAAGAAAGGTGATAAAAGTAGAGGGATAGAACTCTGCGAAAAAGCAATACAAATGGATCCCAATCTTGCTCAATTGAAATCGCAGAAGTTCGCGTTCTAGCATTGTAACAATGAAGTTTTTAAAGGCAGTTGAATTTTCGACTGCTTTTTTTGTGATGCAATATTTGCAATTTCAACGTTAACCGCAGATGCAATGTAAGCTGGTAAAGGATTAACTGATGAATGGATTGCGACGCAACAATGATTAATCGGAGTGTCAGGAGCTGGTACAAAAAAAAATGAAATTGTCTTTCTAATGTCTCTTCGATCTTTGCTTTTCAAGAAAGGCTTCAAACTCATTTAAAGTAAAACTGCTTAGGTTGTTTTTGGCCGTCAGCCCTCCTTTTTGAGCTACCAGTACGCCGTACTTAATGTCTTCAAAAGCATCTACTGCATGTGCATCAGGATCTATTGAAATCAATACACCTTTTTCGATTGCGTTTGGTATGTGTCGCCAATCCATATCCAAACGGCGGGAGTGTGCATTTAGTTCGATCACTACATTGTGCTCGGCACAAGCATCAATTATTTTCTGATGGTCAACAGGGTAACCATTACGGCTTAGCAACAGGCGGCCTGTCATGTGGCCCAGAATAGTGGTATAGGGATTTGAAATTGCCTTTAACAGCCTTCCCATTGCTTTCTCTTCAGTCATTTTTAAATTCGAGTGAACCGAGGTTATCACCAGGTCAAATGATGAGAGTATGTCGTCAGGATAATCGAGGTTTCCATCATTGAGAATATCTGACTCTATGCTTTTAAATATCCTGAACGGTTTATATTTTTCGTTAAGTTCATCTATTAGTTGATGCTGCGCTTTTATTCGATTGGGATAAAGGCCGTTGGCATAAAATGCCGATTGGGAGTGATCGCTGATGACAAGAAACTCCATACTTTTTGCAATTGCTCCTAAAGCCATGGCCTCTATAGTGTCTCCTCCATCGCTCCAATCGCTGTGTGTATGAATAATACCTCTTACGTCTTTTAGTTGGATCACCTCGGGCAAACTGTTCTTTCCCGCCAGGTCGAGTATGCCAGCTGTTTCGCGTAAAAAAGGTGGAATAAAGGGAAGTCCGTTTTTCTTAAAAATCTGCTCTTCCTGCAGGAAGCTTTCATCCTGGTTCGATCCGTACTTTTCCTTCCAGGCAGTAAGAAATTCGAGGCTGCTGTTTCTTTCAAATGTCTTTGATATGAAAGTCTTTTCGTCAGTTTGATGAAATTCTAATGAAACATTTTCGAGGCCTTTTGCCCATAGAGTTTCGCCTGTTATGCTGGTTTCATATTTTTGTTCTGTAAAAGAGGTTCGAAGCTCTTCTATGGGTGCATCTGTTACCCATTCAAGTTTATGTATAACTTCTGCATGCCTTTTTAAGTCTCCTGTTATTTCAAACTTATTTTTCGGAAACTCTTTTTTCAATCGTTCTGTAAACTGAATAGAAAAATCTTCGATCTGGCTGTACAAATAACTTCCCTTACAAGCCATAAGAAACTGTATTGCTTCCTGTATGTTTTGCTGCGTTTTAGCACCAAAGCCTTTATAAAGCAACAACCTGTTTTCTTCGCAGGCATATAACAATTCACCCATACTTTCAATACCCAGTTCTTTCCATACCGTGGAAATTTTCTTTGGTCCAAGGCCTTTTATTTTAAGTAACTCAAATATGCCTGCGGGGGTTTTTAAAACATATTCATCCAGTGCAGAAAGCCTTCCCGTCTGTAGTTGCTCAAGAATTTTTTTGCCGATTGCCTGGCCTATTCCTTTGATTGCAAAAATTTTCTCCTCTGGCAAACCTGACAATTGCGAGGGGAGTTTGTCAATAGTAAAAGCAGCAGATGAGTAAGATTTTGCCTTGAAGCTATCATCTGCATGAATGTCTATGAGCTTAGCAAGTAAGGCGAAATTGTCGGCAATTGCATAATTGTCCATATTAATTATTTAGAGCGAACGAAGGTAAAAAAGCAAACCCTCAAAAGGCGAGGGTTTGGGTATAATTTATTGTAATGGAAGCTTTTAAAAATAGGGAGCAAGCTGTTCGTGCTGCATCAACTCTTCGAGTCCCTCCGTTGTCAATGGTTTGTTTATAAAATCGATTACTATTTCGTACCTGTTTGCTCTTGAGAAATCTTCAGGATTTACTGTAGAAGAAATAATTACAACCTTAGTATCGGGTAAGCGGTCAGAATACTTCATCAGGTAATCTTCCAAAAAATCCCAGCCGTTCATAACCGGCATATTTAAATCGAGCAAAATAAGTTGTGGCGGGTCCTGCTTTTCCGATTTATTATTTTTCGAAAAATAGGCCGAAAACCATGCTAATCCTTCTTTTCCATTTTTTGCCGTAAAAACTTCATTTGCAAACCCTGCCTTTTTTATTACCATTTCACATAACACGAGGGTGATCTGATCGTCATCTATGCACAAAACCTTATTTATCATTCCAACTAATTTTTGAAGGTGATGATGAAAGTAGTTCCTTTGTCAACCTCACTCTCAACATCTATTTCCCCTCCCATGACACGAATTTGCGAGTTTACTATATAGAGCCCTAAACCTTTGCTGTCAGCGTGGTCGTGAAAACGCTGATAGAGCCCAAATATACGGTCCTTATACCTTTGAAGGTCTATGCCAAGACCATTATCAGCAAAATATAATATTACGCCGTCTGTTGTTTTTTTTGTTTTGACTTTTATCTCAAGTGCCCTGTCTGGAGAGCTATATTTGACTGCATTTGTTACAAGATTTAGAAGTATACTTTCCAGGTAGGTACGATTAAAAAGTACCTCCGATGCATCATCGAAATCAGTACTTATTGTAGCTTGTTTTTTTTCTACAGCAGTTTGAACAGAATGAAGCACCCTTTCAAAAATCTTACTTATATCAAGGGGTTCTTTTTTCGCGTTTACATTGTTTTTAATAATCAGAACATTTAGAAGGTCGTTCACGGTCTCGTTTAGCTGAAGGGTACACTCTTCGAAATTTTTAAGCAACAAGATCGTCATAGGATCTGTAATCAGGGAAGTATCGAGTAGCTTAATTATGCCCAGAAGATTTGAAAGCGGAGCTCTTAAATTATGAGAAGTTATATAAGAAAACTGCCTTAGGTCGCTGTTGTTTTGGGTTAGTTCCTCTATCAGCATTTCTTTTTCTGTCTCATTTCTTTTTTGCTCGGTTATATTTTGAGAAGCAATCAAAATCTTGTTTATGCTTCCCCAGGGTTCATATAACGGTACAGCGCTAATCATATAACTTAAGTCTTCGTAACTAGCTTCAAAAACAGCATTCTCGCCCTCAAATACTTTCTGCAGATGCATTCTTACCTTTTCTTTTACAGGTGAATGAAAATGTGAGGTGTAGTCTGTGTTTTCAAAATGTGAAGCGCCTCTATCTTTTATGTGAAATTCTTTTCCTGCGGTATAAAGAGTAGTAAAATCTTTATTTAAGATAGCAACTGCACCGTTAGGAAAATTTTCGGAAATGGTGCGGAACATTTGCTCGCTTTCTCTCAATTGCTCTTTTGCACGGTTGGTTTCTGTAACATCATGAATAACCGCCAGGTATGCCCTTCTGCCCTCCATCAAAATTTCATGAGTTCTTATTTCGATGTCAATAATATCGCCATTCTTTTTTTGATGCTTAACATCTAAAATAAGATTTTGGCTTCCTTTTTTTTCTGAAGAAACAGGAGACGGACTACCCTTAATTGTATGATAAGGCTGTAATTCGGCCATAGTCATATTCAAAAACTCTTTTTCGCTATAACCATAGTGTTCTATTGCCGCCTCATTAACCATTAAAATTTTATCAAGTTCAATATCGTAAGCACAAATAGGTAAAGGATTATTGTTGAAGAGAAATTTGTACTGTTCTTCAGATTTTTTTAGCCGCTCAAGTATTTTGCTGCGTTCAATTCCGTAATTTATACTTTTAGCCAGCACGGCAGCATTGCTATCATCTTTCACTATGAAGTCCTGTGCGCCAACCTTTAAAATTTCAAGTGCTATTTCTGTGTCGCCCAGGCCGGTTAAAATAATAACAGGTACCCGTGGGAAACTGGAATTAATAGAATGAAAAGAACTGATACCCATGCCGTCTGGCAAAGACAGGTCTAGTAGGATGATGTCAATCTTTTCCTTTTCTAAAAAGCCAATTCCTTTTTGTAAAGTATCTCCATGAAAAACGGCTGCATTAGGAAATGCTTCTTCCAGGTATTCGTTTACCAACAGATAATCGCCGGGGTTATCCTCTATTACAAGTATTTGAAGTGCTGATGACTGCATGTTAATCTTTTGATGGTAGTTTGACTATAGTTATCCAGAAGTCTTCAATCATTCGTACAACTTCAAAAAACTTATTAAAGTCTACAGGCTTTGTAATAAAGCAATTAGCATAATTATTATAGGAGTCAATAACGTCTAATTCAGAAGAAGATGTGGTAAGCATTACTACAGGAATTCTTTTTAATGAAGGAGCGTTTTTTAAATAATGCAAAACTTCCTTTCCATCTACTTTAGGAAGGTTAATATCGAGTAGGATCAGGTCTGGAAGAAGACCTTCTTCGTTTAATCCTGCATTAACAAAACGGATAGCTTCTTCTCCATCCTTTGCCACTGAAACCTTATTTTTCATTTTAGCATCAGAGAGTGCTTCTTTGGTTAGCACAATGTCTCCTTCATTATCCTCAACCAGTAAAATATGAATGTCTTTCATAATTATTGTTATTTAGATTTCGGTAAGGTAAAATAAAACGTGCTTCCTTGCCCCTGCGTAGACGTCACCCAAATTCTTCCACCATGTTTATCTATGATTTTTTTACAGATTGCTAATCCTATTCCAGTTCCTGAATATTCGTCCCGATTATGAAGTCTTTGAAAGATGATAAAAATTTTATGGAAAAATTTCGAGTTTATTCCAATGCCATTATCTGCTACAGCAAATTGATAGCAAGATTGTTGGTCTTCGTATGATATGTCAATTATCGGCGGAGCAGTGCTTTTGTATTTACACGCATTGCCAATTAAATTTTGAAACAGTTGGAGGATTTGTGTCTTACTCCCCTTAATAACAGGCAGCTTGTTCGTATTTATAGTTCCGTTTGTTTCTTCCAGGAAATTTTTGTAGGTGAATTGGAGCTCTTTTACTATATCGTTTAAATCCACATCCTCAACTTCTGTTTTACTTGAGTTAACGCGGGAATATTCAAGCAAATCTAATATCAGCCGTTTCATTCGTTCAGCCCCATCCACTGCGTAATTAATATATTCATGCGCCTTGTTATCAAGTTTGTCCTTATATCTTTTTTCGAGTAATTGCAAAAAACTGCTCACCATCCTTAAAGGTTCCTGTAAGTCATGAGAAGCTACGTAAGCGAATCTTTCTAATTCAGTATTTGACTCTGCCAGTTCCGTTGCTCTTTTTTCGAGCGAGTTATTTAGTTTTTGAAGCATTATTTCATGAGATTTTCTTTCTGTAAGATCCTGCATAGCTCCAATCATTCTTACAGGTTTGCTTTGCTCATTAAAAATAATATAGCCCCGGTCATTAATATATTTATAGCTATTGCCCGTCTTCATTCTATACTCATCTTCCCACCTTGGAATCTTGTTTTCCAGGTGGTAACTTTTTTTTCTTTCAACTCTTTCCTTGTCTTCGGGGTGAAGATTATTTGACCACCAGTCAGGTTTTTGGGCTTCAGAAGGATCTGATAAATCAAACATTTTAGAAATTCCCTCATTCCAGGTAATTTCATTTGTTTCTACATTCCAATCCCACATGGCGTCGAAAGTAGCCTGGCTTAAAAATGTAATTCTTTCATTACTTTTTCTTACGTCCTGCTCTGCAATCGTTTGTTCTGTCCGGTCAATCGATAAAACCAGTTTAGCCTTTTTGCCTAAATATTCAATAGCATTAGAGGTTATTTCAGCATAAAAAAGATCTCCATTTTTCTTTTTATGCACCCAAATCTCCTTATGACATTGTTTGCAAGAATCCTCTTGCAGGAAGCTTTGATATTTTTGAACTTCTTCCTCTGCCAAAATATCGGTCAACTTCATGCTTAAAAATTCTTTTCGATTATATCCGTAATGTTGAGTGGCTGCATCATTTACTTCTAAAAACACTAAAGAATCTGCTTCGTAAATCCAACTTGGCACCGAGTGGTTATAGAAAAGAACACGATATTTTTCTTCTGATGCTTTTAAGTTTGCTTCACTTAATTTTCTTTCGGTAGCATCTCTTGCTATGCTATAAAACCTTTTATCATTTTCTTCCCACCTGGAGGACCATACAAGATGCGCAATGGAACCATCTTTCTTATAAAAACGGTTTTCAAAATTTGTTGTTCCTGTGCCCCTTTTGATATTTATAGATGCCTTTTTGGTGCTTTCCGCATCTTCTTTGTGAACAAAATCGTGGAAGTCTTTGCCTATTAATTCCTTTGCTCTATACCCAAGAATTTGGTCGGACGCTGCGCTTATGTAGGTAAATTTGCCACTCTCATCAACAGCACAAATCATATCAAGAGAAGAGTCAAGAACCTTTTTTAGTCTTGCTAGAACGAGTTTCAACCTTTTTTCATCCCTATTAAAAGGCTTTTCAATTTGAGTCTTTCCAGTGGTTTTCTTAACGAAGGCGTTTATTCCAACAAAAGTTCCATTTTCAATTTGTGGTGTATTAATAATTTTTACCGCTACTTTTTTGCCTGTTTTATCCTGAAGCGCACATTTATATTCAAGTGTGTTTCCTTCTAATGCTTTAGCAATAAAATTTGTCAAATCAGAAATGTCGCTCCCATTTGCAAGCGAGAGGAAGGAAGTGCCCGGTAAATCTGTTACGGAGTAAGAAAGTAAATCTGCAAACGCATCATTAGCTTTTATAAGAGTGCCTTGAAGATCAAAAGAGAAAAAAGGTTGGGAAGTGCGTTCAAATAAAATTTTCTGATTGTCATGATTATTTCCTCCCTCAAATTCGATTTCTTTAGGCGAAAGCTTCGATTGAACTCCAAATAGTTCTAACCCTTCAAACCCGTTATCATGATTTCTGAGAGAACAAATGCTCCATTTTATAGTTAGCGTATCGTTTTCTAATTCGATTGGTGCGGTTACTATTGTTACACATTCTTCTTCTTTTTGTGCAGAAGCAAAAGCGGCAGTAAACTTTTCGCGGTGTTTTTCGGAGACATAATCTATAAAATACTTTTCGGGCTCAAATGCAGAGGATGCAATATCCAGGTATTTACTATTAGCCGTTTTTACCTTTAACTCATCATCCAAAAGAATAAAAAAGCAATTGAGACTTTTCAAAAGTTTGTCAGGGACACTAAAGCGATTCATAGAAATTGATATACATGAAGGTAGGGTTATTCCTTAATCGTTGTTTCGCCCATCCTTTATTTCTTTGCGAACTGGGTCTATCGTCAACATACAACTTCGGCCATACCAGGTGTGATACATCATTTTGTAAGCTTTCTATTCACACTTCCGTCAAAATAGAAATATGTGAAGTTATGTGAATAGAGGTACGCTACTTTTTTAAATGATCCCATAACATGGTAAACGTCTGTGCATTTCTTCGTCCTGCTGGGCTCTCCTGGCATAGCCTTGTGTGATGGCCAAGGGAGCCCGGCATTCTGCTACACCCGAAGCAATTAGTTAGTAAATTGAAGTATGTCTACCCGAACCACGCATAGCATTGAGCAGCACTTTTCTATATCACATTGACCTGTTATCAATGGCTTGTTGCCCCTGCCCTAAAGGCGCCCTAAAGGGAGAAGAGGGAAAAATGGTTGCCGGTATCTAAAGCCCCTTTAGGGCAATGTCATTTAGTTAAGGATTTACCCATCAATTGCCCCGCCATTTATGGCGGCAAGTAATGATGGAAGACTCTTCCATGGCTTTAGCCCAAGAGAGAATGGGGCTAAAGCCAAAAGAGATTTTATTCCTTAACCCCCGCCATAAATGGCTGGGTAATACAAAGGAACGCTTAACTAAATGACATTGCCCTTTAGGGGTTTGGGGAAAGAAGGATTGACTAAAAGAGACGTAAAGAAGGGACAAAAGCATAAAGTGTTTGAAGACAGCTTTGATGCAAAGCCGGTTTATCATCGATTTTTTTGTTACAAAAAATTAATTACATACACTTAAACTGTGTCGGTGGAAAATGGAAGCTGGTAGAACATTGGGAGGATTATGAGTACAGCAGTGCAAGGTTTTATGTTAAGAACAGGGTAGATCCGTTTGTACCTGTCCATTACGAAGAGCTTTGTTGATTATGTTGTGTTGGAATGCCGGGGTGCCTTGGCTTTACACAAGGCTATCAAAGGAGACCCAGCAGGACGAAAAGATAGAAGAGGCCATACGTCAAAATGCATTTGAAAGCAAAAGAGAGTGGATGTTATGGATGTTTAAGAGAGCGGGTGAAAAGAACAGTAATAACAAGTATTTTCAATTTTGGTAGCAGGATAACCATCCTTTAGAGTTATACGGTTATGAAACGTTGAAGCAAAAACTAAATTCTCTTCATGAGGATCCTGTAAGGGCAGGAATTGTTTATGAAACATGGCATTATAAATATAGCAGCGCAATGGATTATTGTACTACTACGAAAGGCAAAATAGATCTGGAACTGGTTTAAATTTTGCCGGACACAGTCCTGGTTTTTCTTTTCCATTTAAGTGTCCTGCGGAACACTTAAATGAGCGGGGTACTTAAACCGGCAAAAGGTAAATTATTAAAATAAGTGATCTCCTGCTCCCTGGCAGGAGCACTTTTTAATCCATACTTCATATCAGCAATAAATCTCCCATGTGATAGGCCCAGCTTTCGCCTAAAATAGTTTCCATTCTTCTGAAACTTATTAATTTACTTTAAACAAATAAACTCCGGTTTTACCCGACAATACAATACCAGGAAAACTAACCTTATTAAAATAGTAATGTTGGTTTGTATTTATAAAGTTGATAATAAAATTAGCTTTAGTACATTTATTGTTATTTCGATATACATTATTTGCATTACCAATAAACATTTTATAAACTCCTTTTTCACGAGGAATTAAGGCAAGCTTGAATCTATAAAATCCGTTTTGTTCGGAAAACTTATATTCCCAATACTTGATGGTATCCTGTCTTTCAACAGAACTACCTGACATTAATAAATATTTGAATTTTGAGGCTACTTTATCATTAGTTGAATCTACAGAAATCAATTGCGCAAAACTAATGGCTGCTCCTAAATTTGCTGCATTACTATAATCTACATTTCCTGTTCCTGTTAAATCTTTGAAAATAACAGGTTCATTAATCTCAATCCAAATTGTATCTCCAATTAAAATACTGTCTTTATCAGGGTAAGCCTTGATGCCCATTTCAAAGTTGTAAACTACTTCTGCACAACCAACGCTCTTATTACATTTAAATCCATAACTGGTCATGCAAATCACAAGCATAACTATCAATAAAAACTTATTATTACCGTACATAAAAATCAAATATTATGTTTACGCCTGCAGCCTGATTATTGCCATTTTCATTTAATAATCTTACCCGATATTCTTGGAGACGGCGAATGTCATCATCTAGAGCATTAAAGAATTGTTGATTGTTATACCCACTAACAGCATCATTCAAATTAACTCTTCCAAATGCTTGATCATTTCGATTATCAATTAAATCATAAAATAAACCCTGTGGAATCCACTGGAAAGGGTCATTCGTTCGATCAGTATTGAAGTCTTCTAATAAATTTAAATGGGCATTTAATCCTGTATTTGCCACTACAATACCACCTTGTCGAATATTTCCGTTTCTGTACTCAAACCCCTGCTCAAAAAATATAGCACTATTTGCTCCATACTTCATATCAGCCATAAAATGGCCCACGTGATAAGTCCAGCCTTCGCCCAACGCAATAATAGGCGAGTTAGCAGTTGTTCCATTACCATAAGGACTTGGCCCTGCAATCATTTCACTTATTTCAGCATTTACAAAAGCTGTGTACCAGCCAATGCCAGCTTTATCATAATGTGCCGCATTGGTAAGTTCATGAAAAGAAACTTCACTCATCCTGGCAGAATTAGTAGTACCCCCACCTAACAAATTTTTTATTAGTAAGTTTTTGCTTGTGTTGGTGTTCTGCCTGCGTTGGTGTTGCAGCGAGTGCTTTTTTTTGCCCGTGTTGGTGTTAAGCAGCGCCGTTTACGGTGTTATCACCTGCGACTGAAGGGCAGGCATCCGAAGCGTGGCAAGCAGGAGACTTATCCAAGGCAATGAGTCGAAATCCAAACTCATTCACCCCTTTTTCGTAGGCATGCCTTCATATCGAAAACATGGCCCTGCCCAATCAAGTTGCAGTCTCGAGGGGATAAAAGCGAGCCCATAAGTTATAGAAACATTTGGTTAAGACCTTTATAAGTCAATTCATAAAACTGCTTCAGAAAAGTATATTTCCTTAAGAAGAGATATACTTTTTTTCATTTGTTACCTTTAGACATTGCACCCACAATTCTCCACGCATTATTAAGTTATTCGTATGAAAATTTTAAATGTACTTTTTATAATAATATTCGTAGCATTTGCTGCGCTTCAATACAACGACCCCGATCCTTATATCTGGATTCCTATTTATTTATACGCGGCTTTTTTATGCTTTCTCTCAAATAAGAATAAATATTACCCTGCACTCTATACTGTCGGTTTGACTGTGTACCTCAGTTATGCCGCTTATCTTTTTTTTGACAAGACTGGGGTATTAAATTGGGTTAAAGAACACGATGCTGAAAACCTGGTTCAAACAATGAAGGCCACCAAACCCTGGATTGAAGAAACACGGGAGTTTGGGGGATTGTTTATAGTTATTATCGTTTTAATTGTAAATATGATATCGTCGAAAAAAAATAAAGGCTAAAAATTCCTTATTATGGTATCTCACTAAATATTTGTTGTAATTCTTTAGTTTCAATGGTATCTTTTTCACCCTTATCATAGATAGAAGTAAGGTAGACAGTAGCAGCAATAATTTTTACAAAAGTAATAACCCTCGCGCCCCCCGGACTTACCCTTACTTTTCGAAGCAATAGTCAGCCTTATTTTATAAAAACCGTTTCCTAAAGCTTGCACCTTGTTGCGGAGCCTCTGCAAGTGTTTTTATTAATTCAGCCAAATCATTTTTAAGTGAGGGATATTTCTTAGTTTTTAATCAGCCGTTTTGATTCCTTTTTGAAGTTATCAATGATGGTGACATTATAACTCAATCAAAAAATCTTTAACGGATTCGCCTTTTTTCTTACCGGCCTTAATGTCGTTTACTTCCTGAACGGCCTGCTTCAATTCATTCAAGAACTGCTGTTTGCTTGGTGGCTTGACTTCGGGCTCTAGAACTGTTACAAAATCAAAGCTTTTAACAAGCTTCATAAAAAAAGTGTATTCTTTATCCGGTACGGAAACAACAATTTCTTTCATAATAATAAAAGCAGTCTATCAAACAGAATTAGATATTTAGAAGAACATATAAGCATATCTACCCTTTCAAATGCTTCCAAATTATGTCATAAACATCGGTAGCTTTTATCCTGTTTTCATCACTCTCTTTACTATCTGTAATCAGCACCGCATGATATTGAACCGGTGTTTTTATATTTCCATGAGAGCCTTTAATCAAAGTTGCGTCTAACGGGATTACATCCATTACATACCTAAACCCTGCTTTTTTACGCAAGAGTTTATAGCCTGCCCTTGCCTTTGATGTCATAAACATTTCTACAGGATCGTAGCCAGGTTTTTTATGAATGTCAACAACCCTTGCATAATCAGGAGCTACAGCATCGTCCAGCCAGAAGTAATAGGTGAACCAACTTTTTTTATCTGCCATTAAAACAAATTCACCAGCTCTTTCATGGTTAATATGGTACTCTGCCTGTGCTTCCCTGTCGAGGATTAATGATATTCCGGGAACAGTTTCCAGTAATTTTCTGACCTTTTCTGTAACTGAAGGATCATTTATATAGACATGAGCAACCTGGTGGTCTGCTACAACGAAAGCTTTGGATGCGCCCGGATCTAATAATTCCAGTCCTCTTTCAACGCGAATTTGTAAAAGGTCATTTTGCCTGAATAACCTGTTCGGATGAATTGGAGTAGTTACAGGTACTATCCCATACTCAGACAATAAAATAACAGAGGCTCCTTTTTTCTTATAAAACTTAACCAGCTTTTCAACAACCTTATCAATCTCCTCCAATTCTTTACTGATGTTTGAAAAGTCAGGACCGAACTTCTGAAGGCAATAATCTAAATGAGGCAAGTAGATTAAAGTGAGGGTAGGATCATATTTATCATCTGTAAGCATAGATGCATCTGCAATCCATGCTGTCGATTTTATATTGGCTCCTGGTCCCCAGAACTGGAATAAAGGAAATTGTCCTAATTTTTCCTGCAATTCATCCCGCAGCTCCGCGGGATGAGAGTAACAGTCGGGCATTTTACGGCCATCGGCAAGATAGTTAGGTCTTGGGGTAACAGAATAATCGGACGCAGTGTACATATTGTACCACCAGAACATAGTTGAGCAAGTGAAGTTAGGATCTTCCTTTTTTGCTCTTTCCCAAATTTTTTCTACCTGCACCAACTTATTTGACTGCTTCCAGAACTTTACTTCGCAATCCTCACGGTCGTACCAGCCATTACCTACAATTCCATGTTCTGCGGGCCATTTACCTGTAAGATAAGTTGATTGCACGGCAGTGGTTACAGCAGGCAAAACAGGGTCAATGGTTGCTATATTATGGTTTGAAACGTATTGTTTTATAAATGGGGTAAATTCTCCAATAAGATTAGATGAGAGACCTACAATATCAATGACAACTGTTTTATTCATAGCTACTAATTGTTATAGCTAAAGTTGGTTTGTAACCCACTTTAGCTCTCTTATAATAGATTGATCAATTCGTAATTTTAATGACTCGGGAAGTACTTCCCAGGTATAAGTTTCGACTTCAAGATGATTGGTGAAAGGAGTGCTTTTTTGAATTTCCAGTATCTGAACTATATCAGCTTGTGTAGATTCCAATAGTCCAAATTTCTTTAGAAAGACAGGTACATGAAAATGAGCTCTCCATTCATTTACCAAAGAATTTTCTGCATCGGCCAGGGCTTCAGGCAGATCGCGATATCTTACAAAACCTCCCTCTTTTTTAGAAGCAATAACCTGGTGCAGATAAGTTGACTCATTAAAAGTGCCAAAGGCTTCTTTAACTTTTAACCGGTCACTAACTTCATCGCTCATTACAGCCTTCAACGCCGCACTTATCTGAATTTTACCTACCCGAATACCTTCTGCTGTTAATTGTTTGATTACTTCTGCGTGTGGTTCGTAGCCTATTGCAAAATGGCAAACGTCATAGCATAAGCAAATATGCCTCTTTATCATTCTTTCTGCCTCGTCGGGAGAAACAGCATATTTTGAAGCAATCCTTCGGACCCCCGCATCTAATAAATAATTGTGGAACCACTCAAAAAATTCTTTTCCTGTCTCTAATATTCCATCCGGCTCAGGCTCTATATCCAGGTGTAACGTTTTTCCGGTTAAATGATAAATGTCAATCAGGTGTTCCGCAACTTCGAGTATATGATTTGTTGCCAATTCTTTAGCCAAACCCACCGCGTCGTCGGATGGAAACCAATAGCGGTAGCTCAGCGGCGAGGTAGAGACACCACCATCAAGATTTTCAGGAAGTAATTCGGCGAGAATATTGAAAAGACGTTTGGTATAATTAAGTCGATCAATTGTAGTCCAGTCGGGGGCATGAACGTGGTCTTTAACAATGGTGTGATGAAATCCTCCGTAGGGAAAACCATTCATTGTAAAAACATAGGCATTATTTTGATGCAACCAGTCTTTGAAGTTTTGCAATTCGTCTTTACTATATAACTGAAGACTCGCAATGTTAGATAATCTTAATCCAATGCCCATTGGCAAATTCGGGGAGAGTTCATTTTTGATGCCCCGAAAATTATGTCTTATTGCGGCAAAATGATCGGCCCAGTTTTCTCCGGCATGTATGTTTGTGCAATACGTTAAATGACCGACAGTAGTCTTCATAGCTGTGTAGCATTTTTACCTGTTGTTTCTTACCAGGCTAGTTTTAAAAAACTTTTATCAAGCAGAATAGACACAATTACTGGCGGGTTAGGGTTCATTTTAATAGCGGAAAAAACGCTCTTATTGGTTGTAGCCAACTACGCCACTTTCGCATCCAGCGCTTTTAGTTTTTCAGAAGCCTTCTTTAGCAACAGCCAATCCATTTCGTTTACTTCCTGTCCTTTTCCTATAGCTGTCAGAAGCGTTATTGTAAGGCGGCCACCAAGATGTTCGCGAAACTCGTTAAGGCCAAGTAATAAGGGGCTGCTTTCATCCTGCAGTTCCATTAAGGGATGAGTTATAGCGAAACCAAGCCTTAATAACAGGTCTATAATTCTTCTTACTTCATCTTCAGATATGTTTCCTTTCAATCCTGAATAAACACTGTCTAGTGCGATGCCCATTGCTACGGCTTCACCATGAGTTACTTCAAAGTTGGTTAACTGTTCTAGTTTATGTGCGCTCCAATGGCCAAAATCTAAAGGTCGGGCAGAACCGGTTTCGAAAGGATCACCACTGCGAATGTGTTCCAGATGACGTGCAGCGCACCGCTTTATAAGATAATTCATTGTAGGAAGATCTCTTGCTGAAAGATCGGTAGCATTCGTTTCGAGCCAATTAAAAAAGTCTCCGTCTTTTATCAAAGCAACTTTTATTGCTTCGGACATACCTGATCGCCAGTCACGATCGGTAAGGGTGGTTAAGAATTGGTCGTCGTTGAACACAGCTGCCGGTGGAGCAAATGTTCCCATGAAGTTTTTCTTACTTTTAAAATTAACGCCGTTTTTTACCCCAACACCTGAGTCGTTTTGCGAAAGCACAGTGGTAGGGATCCGAATGTGTTTTACACCACGATGAGCAACTGCCGCAGACAAACCTGCCGTATCGAGTACTGAGCCACCACCAATTGCAGCAAGGTATGAGTGACGATCGATGCCGTAGTCATTTATAGTATTAATGATGAACTCATTGTAGTATGAATGATTTTTTACTTTTTCCCCTCCTGGAACTAAAACAATATTCTCTGCTAGCTTAACAGTTGAAAAATGATCAAAGTAAGCATTGATTTTATCTACAAGATTTGGATGGCTTTTTGCCACCCCTTCATCAAGTACAAATAGTATTTTTTGTTGGATGCCTTCAATTTTTCGATCGTTTAAAAAATCGTTGAGAAGGGTATTTGTTATGTCAAATAAACCACTGGTAAAATGTACTCTGTATTCAAACTTTACTGAAAACGACTGTTCTAAATAATCATGCATGATGGACAAGGTGGTCTGCGGGTTTACGGCTTTTTAAAATGGTTGCGGTAAGACTTATAAGCAAAGGTATATAAGCATTGATTTTGAGGGTGCAAATATATCAGGTTACTGCAAAAAGTCGTCCCAGTTTTAATGATACGGGTAATAAAATAACAATTACGATAGCAAGATATAACGCCCCAAATGCTGCAGCCCACCCCGCGTTCATAAGTATTAGGGCTAAAACTCCTGCTTTCACTGCTTTACCAATGTTTCTTCCAATTGGTTCTTTAATAGCAGTCAGTAAAGGAGTAAAGATCATCCATGCAAAAGGCAGTACAAACACCAGGGTAAACAAAAGATTTCCGTTTGCAAAAGAAAAATATAAAATGGCAGCTAAAACAACTAAGTATAATAAAGATGCACAGTATAGGGTTGTTTTACTTCCGCCATGTACCTCGCCCCTGCTAACCATTGTTATGGAAGCAATGTATATAATGGGAATAATGGCAAGAAGCCAGTTTCCCTGTAATGCCAGCGGTACAATGCTTATTCCTAACAACAAATTTAAACCCCTGCACAAGCCCATGTTAACCGGTCCTAATAGTTTATGATGTTTTCCCAGCTTATTATAGACAAGGGCAGAAACGGTGATACAAAATGCAAGTAAGCCAGAAATAGTACTAACTAAAAAGGCAAGGATTATTCCTGCCGTTAGCAAAACTGCTCCTAGCGTGGTGGCTTCTTTTTTACTAATAAGTCCGCTTGGTATAGGACGTTCCGGTCGTTCTACGCTGTCTAATTCAGCATCGAAAACATCGTTGAAAACCACACCTCCACCATATAATCCTATTGTTGACAGGCAGAGTAATAGTACAGGCACCAGGTTTTGTACCTGGTTTGCATAATTTATAAAATAACCTGAAATGGCAACACCAGCCAGCACATCGGCAATGGATGTAACAATGTTAGCCGGTCGCATTAATCGTAGGTACCCTGATGTTTTCTTCACTTAAATTAAAACTGTTTAAAATAAAAAAGCTTTTTGCAAGAGAGACTAAAGCTTCACAAAGCGTTGCCGATAAACGTAATGCGACGCAACAATGCCGGTGTAAGAACGAATGTTTGTAACAAAAAAGCGCTAACTGATAATTATAGAAGCTTTATCTATTCGTGGCTGCTGGCCACCTCGTAACACTGTGTTGCCTTCAAATTTTACTGACTGATCAATGTTTTTGATCGTCACAAAGTCGTCTTCATTTATTTGCCCGCTCTTGCCAAAAGCAGTAATGGCATTTTGATAAGTAACCAAACGGATATCGTGATTACTAATACCACGAAGTTTCATTAGGGCAGCAGTTTTGGGTACAGCCAGCGGATCGCTTATGCCCCAGTCGGCGGCAGAGTTAACCATAATGCGTTCGGTGCCGTATTGTTTTATGATGTCGACCATGCGTTCGTTGCCCATTTTAGTAAAAGGGTAAATGGTAAATGCTGCCCAAAAGCCGCGGTCGAGCACTTCTTTCACCGTTTCTTCGTTGTTGTGGTCAACAATTACCATGTCGGGACTTAATCCATGTTCAAGTGCAATGTCCATGCTTCTACGTGTACCCCTTTTCTTGTCTCTGTGAGGAGTGTGAATTTGGACGGGAAGAGCCGCTTCTTTTGCCAGCTCCAATTGCTGACGATAGTATTTTTCTTCGGCTGCGGTCTGGTCATCAAAACCAATTTCACCTATTCCAACAACACCTTCTTTCATTATAAAAAGGGGCAGTATTTCCATTACCTGTTCGGCAAGGCTTTCATTGTTTGCTTCGCGGGAATTTAAGCCGATGGTGCAATAATGTTTAATACCGAACTGTGACGATCGAAATCTTTCCCACCCAATAAGACTGCTATAATAATCGCGAAAACTATCGATGCCTGTTCTTGGCTGACCGAGCCAGAAGGCCGGTTCTATTAGTGCGACAACTCCTGCGTCGTACATGGCCTGGTAGTCGTCGGTTGTGCGCGAAGTCATATGAACATGCGGATCAAAAAACCGCATTCCTTTTATCGCTTGCAAATCAACAGTAGCATGACTTTCTGTTGGGTTTGTTTTTTCGCCGTCAAAAGAGCTGCAACACATATGGCTAAATGATGAATAAGTTAATAATGGGAACTACAAAGCGTTCCAGTTCAGTTTATTTTCTTTGATAGCAAATTTTAATTCAATATCGTTTTCAAGCAAATCTTTAGCTGGTTGATAGTGACTATAAAAAGCAGCAAGAGCAGCAGCTTTTTTTTCAGAAAGATCAGCACTATTGAAAGCTTTTTCTATGTTGGCGAAGTTTTCAGCATGAATAAATTTAGTAACCAAACGCCACAATTGTGGATTAACAACGCGATGAGCGGCCCACCGCTCATTAGCATAGTCAATTAGAATGGATGCTAGTTCTTTATTAGCTCGCTCATCTAATCCAATAATCCGCTTCACATCTTTGTCAGTAAAAAAAGCTTTCATCACCAATTGATTCCAGGCCTGCTCGCTTAAATATTGGTTCGGATAAGGGTTATTGTACATAATTGCTTCTAAAACAATACCGATATTACTCCTGATGCCGTCGGCACATTGCTTTTGCCAGTCTTCAGCATAATCGAACCCAGGTAAAGCAGAATAGAGGGCAACCAGCTCATTCATTTCTGCTGCTTTGAAAAGCGTTTCTAATTTCCTGAAGTAATTTTCTTTATCAGATGAATCGACTTGCAATAACATCCAAACTCTGCAAAGTCTATCAATCGTCCAACCATTAATAGCATATTCGGAATGGACTTGTTTTAATTTATCGTGTTCTTCCAAACTAAACTGAATAAGTTGCTTTCCTGTTTTCCTCGGAACTGCTGCAAAAGTCAAATTCAGCTGGCCGGCATTTTTCTCTTCGCGTATTAGCAGTGCCTTGTCTTGTAGCCAGGTATAAATTTCTGCTGGCAAATTGTGTTGGATAATTTCAGCAAATGTGCTTTTTAGAAAATTGCCTTTCTGCTGCATGTTAGGAATGAAGATTATTAACCGCAAAATAATTGATAGCCAAAGCCGCACTTATAATAATAAGACCAAAAAACTCCCTGGTCTTTTCAATGTAGGGTTTTGTGGCCTGCATACTTTCTACAATACTGGGCTTATTATATTTCATGATCCAATCCTTAACCCCATCTTTCTCAAAAAAGAGTTTAATGGCATAAACAAGGTAAACCGCTATTGCAATAAGATAAATAACAGGGTAATATAAATGAAAAGCTGCCAGGCCACAACAAATAGCCGCCACCATATATATAGGTACCCAAATCCATGAGTCGCCATCATTAAGATTTACATAGGCGAACAATACGAAGGCTACACAAAAAAAACCATTAAGAATACTTAGAAACATAAGAATTTATTTAGCAACCGTTATGAGGGATAATTCTACAACAAAAATAGAATGTAAAATAACAAATATTATCTCGACGACGGAGCTTTCGAAAATCTGTTAGGTATCTCAATGTTACCAGGCATAGAAATTTTTACGTTGCCAGCCTGATTAACACAGATAATGCATCTCTTGCGTCGCACACTTTTACTGGAAATTTAAATGATCATCTTTTTTGGATGGTGCAAGTAAAAAGAGCGAACGAAACTTTGGCAGTTTTGAACATAGAAATGGGCAATCTCTTTACACCTGTAGTCTAGCTACTTTAATGACCCGCTTTTTCTAAAGTTGGTTAAGATTTTTTTATTATGGTTCTATTAGGGATCAAGTGTTCTAATCCAACTATTAAAATAAAAAAAATGGGTTAATAATAGTCGAATTAGAAAAGTATGGCTATTTTTAGCCCAATAAATCTAACTGCTTTATGAATATCACTTTAAAACGATTGTCGTTTTGTATCTTTTTATTTTCCCTCTTTTTATTTTCTACTTCAATTTTTGCCCAGGGCAAAAGAATTACGGGTAAGGTTACAGATCCCGCCGGTGCCGGTATACAAGGCGTAAGTGTAAAGGCTAAAAATGCCAATGCAGGTGGAACTACGGATGAAACGGGCACTTTTGCACTCACTGTTCCGCAAAATGTTACTTCACTTACATTTTCATATGTTGGTTTTACAACCCAGGAAGTTGCGCTGAGAGATCAATCTACAATCAATATTCAATTAACCCCTTCTGGCAGTCAACTTACTGATGTTGTTGTGGTTGGTTACGGTACTCAACGTAAAAGAGAAGTAACCAGTGCAGTAACCAGTGTTAGCGCCGAAGAATTTAATAAAGGTAACGTAACGAATGTTGCACAATTGCTACAAGGTAAAGTTGCAGGTCTGTCAATATCAAGGCCCGGAGGTGACCCAAATGGTGGTTTTGCAATAAGGTTGAGGGGGCTTTCTACATTAGGAGCAAATACACAGCCATTAGTAGTAATTGATGGCCAGGTAGGTGCCGACCTTAATAGTGTTGATCCGAACGACATTGCTAGTATAGACGTATTAAAAGATGCGTCTGCTGCCGCTATTTATGGTACGCGTGGATCAGCAGGTGTACTAATTATAACTACCAAAAGAGGTACTTCAGGTCCTCCAAAAGTTTCTTATAATAGCGCAGTAACAGCAGAAGTTCCTGCAAAATTTACGGATCATTTTTCTGCTGAAGAATATGTAGCCGCCGGTGGGGTCAATTTTGGTTCGAATACCGATTGGAATAAAGAAATTAGCCGCACAGCTATTTCTCAAACCCATAATCTTTCATTGTCAGGAGGCGCTAATGGTACTACTTATAATGCGTCAGTTAACTATCGTGACAACCAGGGTGTTGCTATTACATCAGGTTTTCAGCAGGTGAACGCACGTTTAAATCTGACACAGAGAGCCTTGAATAATAAGTTGGTTTTTAATTTAAACTTAACCAATAGCAGAAGAACATCGAGCCAGGCTTTTTCTGAGGCTTTTAAATATGCTACCATATTTAATCCCACTGCACCTGTGCGTACTAAAAATCCTTTGAATGATCTTTCAGGCGGGGGGTATTTCGAAAGCAATTTCGTAGACTATGCAAATCCTGTAGCTGTTCTTGAACAGAATAAAAATAGTCAAACTGTCAAAAGGTTAAACGTTCAGGGATCAGCGGAATATGAAATAACTCAGGGATTAAAATTTTTAGTAAGGTATTCACAGCAAACATTCAACAACTTTAGAACAGCATTACTACCACGTACATCCTTCCACTCCAGAAATTTCTTAAATGTTAGTGGCTTTGCCCGTAATGGTTATGCAATGAAGGGTACCGACGAGAATTTTAACCAGTTATATGAGAATACACTTACTTATGATACTAAGTTTAAAAATCTGAGTGTTACTGCTTTGGCGGGTTACTCGTACCAGAGTTTCTTAAATCAAGGTACAAGTATAGGCGCAGGCAATTTTATTACAGATGTAACCGCTGATAATATAGGTACAGCGCTCGACTTGAAAAACGGCCTGGCAAATGTTACCAGTTATAAAAATGCAAGCCGGCTTGCTGCCTTTTTCGGAAGACTAAACTTCAACTATCAAAATATTGCTTTTGTAACTTTAACTGCAAGAAGAGAAGGATCTACCCAATTTGGTGCTAATAATAAATGGGGAATGTTTCCTGCAGCAAGTGCAGGGTTAGACCTTAGTAAACTATTTACCATCCCTACATTCAGCAATTTGAAGGTTAGGGCAAGTTATGGAGTTACCGGATCATTACCTCCTGAATCATATTTGTCGTTATCTACTTTCGTGGCTGATCCAAATCGTGAATTTTATGCCGGTAACGGTTCATGGTTGGCCGTGTACGGACCAAACAGAAATGCAAATCCGGATTTGAAGTGGGAGAGAAAAGCAGAGTTCGATATAGGTCTTGATTTTGCTTTATTAGATAACAAAATGACAGGTACATTCGATTATTACAACAGGAATACATCTGACCTGATTTTTAATGTGGCTGTTCCCGTTCCACCAAACTTAGCAAATCGGACCTGGAAGAATGTTGGTACACTTTCAAGCAGTGGGCTTGAGTTTGCACTTAAATACAATGCGATACAGAAAAGTAATTTTTCGTGGGAAACAGGGGGTAATTTTTCGACTTACCATGTAAAACTGTCGGCATTGAGTGCCGACATCGCTCCCGGATCTTACATAGGTGAAACTAACCTAGGTACTCCCGGTCAGGAAGCAACTCAAATCACACGGGCATATGCAGGAGAAGATATCGGACTTATCTGGGGGCCTGTTTATAAAGGGTTAGATCAAACAGGAAAATACCTGTTTGATGACGGTAAGGGTGGCACTACTAAGGATGAAAACACTTATAGAACTTTAATCGGCAAAGGATTGCCGAAGTTCGAATTCGGCTGGACAAATACATTTAACGCTGGAAATTTTGATTTAAATTTCTTCATTCGTAGTTCAATCGGTCATGATCTTGTAAACACTTACCGTGCTTTTTATGAAAATGCTACGGTTGTTTCTGCCTACAATGCAGTAAAGACAAAATATTATGATCCTGCAGTTAAAGATGGCCAGAAGTTTAGCAGTCTCCATGTGGAAAAAGCTTCCTTTGTAAAATTAGATAACGCTACTTTAGGATATAATTTTAGCCTGTCCAAAGCGGGTCCTGTAAAGTCTTTAAGGGCTTATGTTAACGGTCAAAATTTATTCTTCATTACTAATTACACTGGTGTTGATCCGGAAGTTAGATATAGTGATAATGGAAATGCATTAGCACCTGGAGTTGATAGAAGAGAAACATGGGTGAGAACGAAATCTTTTACGCTTGGAGTTAATGTGGGTTTTTAGTTATTTAAATTTATTAATATTTATTATTTACATATGAAACTTGTATCAAAAACGATATTGTCATTGATGGGGCTTGCATTAACGGCCTCATGTACTAAACTTGATGAAAAGGAGTTGTTGTATGACCAGGTAGTCCAGGATCAGTTTTTTCAGTCAAATAGGGAACTTGTATCTGCAGTTGGCGCAGCTTATACTAATCTTTATGGGTTTAGAGGAGGTCTCACTAACGTAAATGAAGTTACTACAGATGAAATTGTAGTTCCCACCAGGGGCGCCGATTGGGGTGATGGTGGTCATTGGGTAAGGCTTAAATTACATACTTACAAGCCAAATGACTCAGAGGTGAACGGTGCGTGGAATATGTTATACGCCGGGGTTAACGGTTGTAATCGCCTTTTAGCGACTTTAGAACCCTTAGGAACCGCCCAGTCAATTGCGTTTATTGCTGAACTTAAGTCCTTACGTGCGATCTATTATTATTGGTTACTCGATATTTATGGAAATGTTCCTTTAAGCACAGATTTCAAAGACATTACTCCTCCACCTAACAGTACAAGAAAGCAAGTGTATGATTTCGTTGAAAAGGAGTTGTTGGATAACGTGGCTAAGTTGCCAAAGACAGGACCTAACGATCAGTCAACCTATGGACGTGTGAATTTTTATACTGCACAAGCAGCGTTGGCGAAACTATATTTAAACGCTGAAGTATACACTGGAGCTGCACAATGGGATAAATGTATTGCTGCCTGTGACCAAATTATTAATTCTGGTAAATATTCACTCACGCTTAATTACAAAGATAATTTCGTAAAAGATAATACTGGGGCGAGTGAGTTTATCTGGGCAATTCCGTTTGACCAGGTGCATGCAAAAGGATTTAACTTAAATCATCAGACTTTACATCAGGAGAGCCAGAAGACTTACAACATGACAGCCCAGCCGTGGAACGGTTTTGCTACAGTTGCCGAGTTTTATAATTCATACATTGACCCTACTCAAAATCCCGGTCCACAGGGAACAGTTGTAGGATTAGATCCTAAAGGAACTCCAACGACTGGAACAGTCGATAAGAGATTATCAAACTTTTTGGTTGGTCCCCAGTTTGATGCAAATGGAGTTAGGTTATTAGATGGAGCTTCTGATCCTGAAGATCCGGATGGTCAGCCAATTACTTTTACTCCTTACATGAATCAATTGGAGCCGAGAGCATGGAGGCAAACGGGAGCAAGAATAAATAAATGGGAGTTTTACAATGGTATGACTTCAGATCTTAGTAACGACGTAGCAATCTTTAGGTATGCTGACTTTCTATTGGCTAAGGCAGAGGCGATAGCCCGAAAAAATAGTAACTGGAATGATCCTATTGCGATGGCCCTGGTTAACCAGATTAGAACACAGCATGGTGGAGTTACACCATTTGTTACAATGACAGATGTATCGTTCCTTGCTGAACGTGGAAGGGAAATGTTTTTCGAGGCTTTCAGAAGACAAGACATGATTCGTTTTGATAAGTACAACAAAGCATTCACTTTTCATCCTGCTGATGCAGATAAACACGTGAATATTCTTCCCATACCAGAAGCGCAAATCAACGCGAACCAAAAGCTTAAGCAAAATCCCGGCTACTAAATTTATTTAGAATTTAATACATTAATAAAGGCGTTGAGACATATCTCGCGCCTTTGTTAATGTATTGATTATAGTAGTGTTTTTCAATTTCTTTATTTACTACGTTTATTTTTGCATCTTCTTTTTATATTGCTGGTATTTTTATTACAGCTCCTACCTATTATAGCTGGTAAAGGCAATTCTTGGGGTAATTAGTTCTAATTTGTTCGTTTGATGTGCAGAGTAATGAGAGGTTTGTGTTTTATAATTTTATTTTGTGTTGCCTGCGGCGATAGCAAAACTTCGGAAAGGCCGTTGTTTACACTACTTCCCTCATCTGAGACAAGTGTAACTTTTGCTAACAATATTAACTATACAGAGGAGTTTAATCCCTATACTTTTAGAAACTTTTTCAATGGGGGAGGGGTAGCTATAGGCGACATCAATAACGATCATCTTCCAGACCTTTTCTTTTGTAGCAACCAGGGCTCGAATAAACTTTATTTAAACAAGGGGAATTTTAAATTCGACGATATCACACAAAGTGCTGCGGTAACTTCAGATAGTATCTGGTCTACTGGTGTAACTATGGCCGACGTAAACGGAGATGGTTGGTTAGACATTTATGTTTGTAAATCAGGCGAACTGAAAGGCAGCAGCCGAAGCAATGAATTGTTTATTAATAACGGCGATCTTACTTTTTCAGAAAAAGCAAAAGAATTTGGTTTAGATAACCGCGCACTTTCCACACATGCTGTGTTTTTTGATTTCGATAATGATGGCGACCTTGATTGTTATCTACTAAACAATTCTTTCAGATCAGTCGGCAACTACGATTTGGTTGAAGATCAGCGACAGATACCAGATACTTTGGGGGGAAATAAATTGCTGAGGAACGACGACAGCCATTTTAAAGACGTAACAATTGTAAGTAAAATTTACAGTAGTGAAATCGGTTTTGGTTTAGGTGTAACTATATCAGACATTAATAAAGACGGGTGGCAGGATATATACGTTTCAAATGATTTTTTCGAGCGGGATTATCTTTATATCAATCAGCATAATGGAGCGTTTAAGGAATCGTTGGAGCGTTCGATTCGCGAGATTAGTATGAACTCAATGGGTGCCGACATTGCCGATGTTAACAATGATGGGTTTACTGATATCTATGTTACAGACATGTTTCCTGAGCAAGATGCCAGGATTAAGACAAAGACCAATTTCGAGAATTGGGATAAATACCAGGCAAACATTAATAACGGTTATTTCAAGCAGTTTGTCCGAAACTCCCTTCAGTTAAATACCGGTTATCAAAACACTTCAGGTTTAAATAAAAATGTTTCTTTTAGCGAAATTGGAAGATTCGCAAATGTGTCGGCCACTGACTGGAGTTGGGGCGCTCTGATAAATGACCTTAATAATGACGGGTTTAAAGATATTTTTGTCGCCAACGGAATTTACAAAGACATAACGGACCAGGATTACATTCAATACTCTGCGGACGAAGCCGGAAACATCAGGCAGAAAATACTTAATAAGGAAAAAAATATCATCAAAGAATTGATAGATCTAATTCCTTCCCACCCAATTTCGAACTATGTTTTTAGCAACAATGGTGATTTAACTTTCACTAATAAAGCAAAAGAGTGGGGATTAGACGAGCCGGGTTTTAGTAACGGAT
>NZ_JAOQAH010000072.1 GCF_025963695.1 Segetibacter sp.
ATGAAGGACGGAGCTGTTGAGGAAATACAACTTGTAGGTGTAAGAAGCATTGCGGAGACGGCGAGATTCGAACTCGCGATACAGTTTCCCGTATACACACTTTCCAGGCGTGCTCCTTAAACCACTCGGACACGTCTCCAATTTTATATGCTTAACCAGCTTTTCCTTTTAAGCCTTTTCCAAAGATAATTATCCATTCTATAAGAGAGCGGAAACCACCTGGGTTAACTAATCGCTTAAAAGGGGTTGCAAAAATAGGGGTTGAAAATTATTGTCCGAATATTTTTTCCGCATTGGCTGAAGTTATTTCAGCAACCTCCTCTACCGTTACACCCTTTATGTCTGCCAGTTTTTGAGCAATAAAAGCCAGGTAGCTGCTCTCATTTCGTTTGCCCCTGTAAGGAACCGGTGAAAGATAGGGGGCGTCTGTTTCTAACACAATATGATGGAGCGAAATGTCTTTTAAGGCTTCAGCAAGGTTCGCATTTTTATAAGTGAGCACCCCTCCTATCCCAAGTAAAAAACCCAGGTCTATAATTTGTTTAGCTGTTTCATTGTTATCTCCAAAGCAATGAAAGATACCGGTAAGTCCTTTTGATGCAAATGGTTTTACTGCTTCAATGGTCTCAGCCATTGCATTACGGGTATGGATAACAATGGGAGAACGGTACTGTAATGCCCATTCCATTTGCTTATTAAAAGCATCGAACTGCTGTTGTTTGTAAGTTGTATCCCAATAAAAGTCGAGGCCAATTTCCCCGACTGCAACAAAGGTTCTTTCAGCCAGGTATTTCTCCACTATTTCAAGTTCCTGCTGGTAGTTTTCCTTTACCGAGCAAGGGTGTATTCCCATCATTGAAAAGCATTCGCCCGGATACATCTCTTCAAGTCTAAGCATATCTTCTACTACCCCGCTATCGATAGCCGGAAGAAAGAATTTTGCTACGCCTGCATTTCTTGCCCGCTGCAATACCTCGTGAAAATCGTTCTCAAACTCTTTTGAGTACAGGTGTGTATGACTGTCTATTAATCTCATTTTGCAAATTTCTTCTTTTTTAATAATTGCCGGTACTCACCGCTTAAAGGTTTCGGGCCACTAATATTTTTTATTTCAATATTGACAAAGATTCTTTCGCAATTGTTAGCACAGTAGCTTCAAAAAAAGAAAGATTTTTGTATGCAATACACCTGTCGTTGTAAAAAAAAGATTCCTTCTGCTTGTACTATAGCATGTAGTGACAAAATATATTTTTCCGGGGGCGTGAAAATAAAGTTTGCATGAAGTGCGTTTATAATCGGGACAGCGCATTTAAGAATTAGATGGTTAAAAAAAGGCATATCAATCGCTTTTTTATAAACAACCAAAACTAAGTTTTCATAGGGTACGGATTAAAAGAGGGCCGGGGTTTCTACCCCAGGCCCAAATTTTTTTTATGCAAGTAGTATTGGTTGCAGGGGATCTTTATAGAAAGGCTTTGTGTAGCTGGCATGAGACCCTGCGTTGCAAGGCCTGGGTGCCTGGTCTCAAAAGGCTGATCAACTCCTCAGGAGATGGCTTTCATAACATATCCTCTACCTGCAAAAAACTCAAGCGATTTTGGCAATGCAAATGCTAACCGGGGCAGGGCTTTTTCACTGTCGTGAAAAACGATGATAGACCCTGAAGTTGTGTTGGTAACCACGTTATCAAAACACTTTTGAGGTGAAAGAGATAGATCGAAATCGCCGCTCAACACATCCCACATAATAACTTTAAACCGGGGCAACAATTCTTTTACCTGCGACCTTGTTATTCGTCCGTATGGCGGGCGAAAAAGAGTACTGTTAATTGTTTGTTGAGCCAGGGTGATATTTTTTAGATAGACCATATCGCCGGACTTCCAACCATTAATATGGTCGTGTGTGTGATTGCCGACCGTGTGTCCCTGGTCAAGAATCTGCTGATAGATATCAGGATACTGTGTTACATTTTTTCCCACACAAAAAAAAGTAGCCTTTGCATTATACTGCTGCAGGCATTGCAGCACAAACGGGGTTATGGTAGGATGTGGGCCATCGTCAAAAGTTAGAAAAATTTCTTTTTTGTCCGTGGGTATTGTCCAGGTCAACCCCGGAGAATATAACTTTCTAAGCCACCACGCCGTTTTTACTACATACATGATGCAAAAGAACAAAAAAGCAAACGTTCTATCGTTGGTTTAGCGTTTCGGACCTGGAAACGGCGATGTAAATGCAGTAAGGAAGCGCATTTTTTATTATCCCCTTCGGTTTGCTGCCTCACTTAACTGCATCAGAAACACAGCGATATGTGCCCGATGTGAAGGGGTAAATATAATAATCAGCGATAGGGTTTGCCTTTATCGCCCGTTCATATATTATTAACATGTGGAAAAAAACACCAGGGATTTAATTTCAAAACAGTATGACATAAGATTGCGTTTTCATAATAAAAAAAATATACCTTTAATCTTTATTAATTGAAATTATCATGAAAGAAACAGGAACAGTTAAATTTTTTAACGAGGCAAAAGGTTTTGGATTTATCAAAAACGAACAAGGAAAAGACTTTTTTGTCCACGTATCAGTACTAAAAGGCGGTACACTCAACGAAGGCGAACGCGTAGAATTTGAAACAAGGGAAGGCAAGAAGGGAATGGAAGCTTTCAACGTTAAGGTTCTAGGTTAATATATATTAATCAAAAAGCAACAATATCTGCCCGGCATTCCGCTGGGCAGATATTGTTTTAGCAACTACCCGCTATACCCACCTCCAGTCTTTCTAAAGACTTATTACAAACCTCCTATTTTTCTGTGGAAAAGTCGTTACTATAGTATTTGCTATTACTATTAGATTCGTGCTATTAACAGCCACCAAAACGAAGAAAGCAACATATGGAGAGCGATAAGTACCCCCACTTTATTAAAGCTGGTGAAAGTACAGAATGGTATTCTGAAGAATTTATTTGTAGCAGTCTTATTAATTATCTTAAGAAAAATGGCTATAAAATTCACGAGGAAAAACCAAAAAACCTCACCGGCAAGCCGGAGAAGATAATAACAGTTTCAAAATTTTTTACAAAGGAAATTATTGGCATAAAAGGATTACCTCCGGCAAACGACCGGAACAGCCTGTTGAAAGTGCTCGATAAAAACGACTCGCCACAGGCTAAAAGCTGGTTTTACGAATCTTTGTTCAACTCATTTATCAACTTCGGAAAATACTACTCCGATGAAAATGCAGTGGGCGCAATGGCGCTGCCAAATGTGGAACGATACCAGGCTATTTTTGAAAAGGTGCAGGACTATTTCACATCGAACAACCTGTATTTTAAGTTATACATGATTAATGAAAACGGAGATGTAGATGTAATGAACCTGCACGATACGGAAACCTAAATCTTAATGGCAGCAGCCATACAGTGTAACATCTCCGCAGCCTCCTCAACCTTGAACTTAAATGCCTTTAGGGGACGGCGTATCTAAAAAAACATATCTCTCTCTGCGAAACTCAGGTTCTGCCCTTGTATTCACATCTATCATCATTACCTGCACATGGTTACTTTTAACGGCAGGCCATACAGGAAGTGCAAGACCGTTAGGATCGCCGGTTTTTATAAAGTTTGCAAAGTATGACTGCATGATGTCTGACACTTTAAAATCTTCGGGCTGCCAGTCGTACACCCTGTTTGTTGGCAAGTTTCCCAATGCATACTCTATTTCTGCAGAATGTACTGCCCCGGTTGCGGGCTTTGGCTTTGGCACGGCTGAATCACTCTTCATTATTCCGCCGGCAAGGCCAGCTACTGCATCGCCCATTTCTGCCCGCATGGCAGGCCGCGGACGTGTATAAAAATAACGATACACCGGTTTTCCTCCTGTCTTGCTTTGTAGTTCGGCCCACTTCCAGGTGCTATAGCCAATAAAGCGATCGCCTGCTAATAAAGTTGCCATCTTTTCCACCTCTCCGTCTGACGATGCATGGTATGCTTTTAAGGCATCAGCTGCGCGGGCTCCATATAATTTTTGAACGGCCTCAGTATAGTTTTGCAAGGTGGGCTGGTTTTGGCCAAGTATTGATTTGTAATTATTTTCTTCAGAGTTCCACCCTACCAATAAGGGCACGTGTGCCTGTTCACCTGCGGCATAAATTTGTACCGGAGCTTTAGGAAAAAAGTATCCATCTACAGTTGGGCCAAAACGTGGCGTACCTTGTTTAGCCGTGGCCTGCAACAATTCTTCAGCCGGCATTGCACGAAGTGCAGCAAGCGATGAGGCGCCAATGCTGGCAGCAAATTGCACTCCGCTTTGTTCTGCATCGGCACGGGGTGTGGTTGGGGTAGCACTAAGTAAAGACCCGCTTTCGCCTATAGCACCTGCCATTAAATTTTTTGATAACGGAGAAGCCATTTGGGCACTAACCGAATAGGAACCTGCTGACTCCCCGGCAATGGTAACCCTTTTTGGATCGCCGCCAAAAGCTGCTATATTTTGTTGAACCCATTGCAGCGCTGCCGCCTGGTCTAAGAAACCGTAGTTGCCTGATGCACCATGGGGCGATTCTTTTGTCAAGGCGGGGTGTGAGAAAAAACCAAACACGGTGAGCCTGTAGTTGACAGTAATTGCCACAATGCCTTTTCTTGCCATACTCTCGCCATCATATCTCCACTCTGAGCCATCGCCGGCAACAAGACCGCCACCATAGAAGTAAACCAGTACCGGTAATTTTTGTGTTGTGGGTGTAGCAGGTGTCCACACATTTAGATAAAGGCAATCTTCACTCATACCATTACTACGAAAGCCCATGTCGCCAAAGAGCGCACGTTGCATAGCACGAGGGCCAAATTTGTCAGCTTTGCGAACCCCTGTCCAGTTCTTTACCGGTTGAGGTTCGCGCCACCGCAGGTTACCAACGGGAGGTTGACCAAAGGGAACTCCTTTAAACGAACGGATGCCGGATTCGTATGTTCCCTCTAAGGTACCATTTGCTGTTTTTACCTGTGGAGCTGTTACCTGGTTATTTGTTTGACTGTAAGCTGTTGCTATACATGATGCGACGAGCATCGAGAAGATGAGAAGTTGTTTCATATTTGCAAGTGAGATTAAATGAATTTTTGTAACCAGCCGAAGTTAGTAATGCCACAGCGATTTACCTTGCTATGAAGCACTTTAATTGCAGGCAATTGCTGTTGAACTTTGTTTGACCGGTAAAGAAGAGAAGGAGCTTTTGAAAAGAAGTATGGCAGACCTGGAATGAATGATAAAACCTTTGGCTAACTGCTTTGGTAGTTGGGCTTTATGAAATAGCTATCCGAAAAGCTGACATCTGTTCTTCAAAAAATTTAAAAGGAGTACGACTGCTGAAGTGTGCGACGCAACGATGTGCTATTTTTAACGATAGCAGGGCTCCAAATATTAACACTACTCCATTTTGCTGTTTTCGGCTGTCTCAACCGCTTTTGTTACCTTTGCGAGGCTGTCATATTGACTAATTCTGATCATTAGCATCAAATTTGACAAATAAACAAATCTTTGAAGAATTTTATACCAATACGCAACGCATAAATTATGTTAGGTTTTATATCAAAATTATTTGGGGGAAGCAAGTCGCAGAAAGATGTGAAATTATTGCTTCCTATTGTAGAGAAGACAAATCAATATTACCAGCAATACCAGTCATTGAGCAACGATGAGCTTCGTGCAAAAACTGTTGAATTCAAGCAGCGGATCAAAGATCATTTGACCGAAATAGATAGTGAGATTGCAAAGCTGACAGGCGATGCAGATGCGCTATCATCAGAAGATATAACTGGTCGCGATACCATTTTCCAGGTAATAGATAAGTTGAAAAAGCAACGCAACGCTAAGATAGAGGAAGCACTGAAGGATATACAGCCCGAGGCTTTTGCAGTGGTAAAAGAAACGGCGCGACGTTTTACCCAGAATACCGAACTTACAGCTACGGCCAACGACCACGATCGTGCGCTGAGTGTATCGAGACAACACATAAAAATTGAAGGCGAAACGGTAACCTTTAGCAGTACATGGCTTGCAGCAGGAATTCCGGTAACATGGAATATGATTCACTACGACGTACAGTTGATCGGTGGATCTGTTTTACATGAAGGAAAAATTTCGGAAATGGCTACAGGTGAGGGTAAAACTTTGGTTTCTACCTTGCCTGCATACCTGAATGCCCTGGCAGGCGAAGGTGTACACATAGTTACCGTAAACGACTACTTGGCCAAACGTGACTCTGAGTGGAACGGACCGATATTTGAATTTTTAGGACTTCGCGTAGATTGTATCGACAAACATCAACCTAATACCCAGGAACGCAGAAACGCTTACCATGCGGATATTACTTATGGTACCAACAACGAATTTGGTTTTGATTACCTGAGAGATAATATGGTGCATACTCCTGATGAGATGGTGCAACGCAGGCATCACTATGCAATGGTGGATGAGGTGGATAGCGTATTGATTGACGATGCCAGAACTCCGTTAATCATCAGCGGTCCCGTACCTCGTGGCGACGAACAGGAATACCATATTTTAAAGCCGAGGGTACTGCAACTGATAGAAGCTCAGAAAAGAGTGACCAACCAGTTTTTAAATGAAGCAAAGAAGAAATTTGCAGAAGGTAATGACGACCCTAAAGATGGCGGACTTGCCCTGATGCGTGCATACCGTGGTTTACCTAAAACCGGTGCCCTGATTAAATTCTTAAGCGAACCGGGGGTACGTTCGAAGCTGCAGAAAACAGAGAATTACTACCTGGCAGATCAGCAACGCGAGATGCCGAAAGTGGACGAAGAATTGTTCTTTCATATAGAAGAAAAAAACAACCAGGTCGATCTTACTGACAAGGGTATTCAAATGATCACCAAAAGCGGTGAAGACCCTAACTTCTTTATTCTTCCTGATATCAGCGTTCAGCTAAATGCAATAGATATTGATCAAAACTTATCGCCCGAAGAAAAATTGCATCAGAAAGAAGCGATCTTAAACGATTATTCTCTTAAGGCCGACCGTATTCACACGGTGCAGCAATTACTAAAAGCGTATACTCTTTTCGAGAATGACGTAGAGTATGTGGTAATTGATGGCGCGGTAAAAATTGTAGATGAACAAACCGGTCGTATTATGGAAGGCCGTCGTTATAGCGACGGGTTACACCAGGCTATTGAGGCAAAAGAAAATGTAAAGATCGAAGCGGCCACTCAAACCTACGCTACTGTTACATTGCAGAATTACTTTAGAATGTATCATAAGCTGGCCGGTATGACGGGTACTGCAGAAACAGAAGCAGCAGAGTTTTGGAGTATTTATAAACTGGATGTGGTGAACATTCCAACCAATATTCCTGCAATTAGAAAAGACGAACAGGATTTGGTATTTAAAACAAAGAGGGAGAAGTATAAGGCGGTTATTGAAGAAATAGAAAAGCAGCGGAATTTAGGTCGCCCATCGCTGGTAGGTACCACCAGTGTGGAGGTGAGTGAATTGCTAAGCCGGATGCTGAAGCAAAAACAAATTCCACACAACGTACTAAATGCAAAGCAACACGCCAGGGAAGCACAGGTAGTTGCCGAAGCGGGTTTGCCGGGCAATGTAACCATCGCCACCAACATGGCTGGTCGTGGTACCGATATTAAGCTTGGACCCGGCGTAAAAGAAGCAGGTGGATTGGCTATTTTAGGTACTGAACGCCATGAAAGCCGCCGTGTAGACAGACAGCTTCGTGGTCGTGCCGGTCGCCAGGGTGACCCCGGATCTTCTATGTTCTTTGTTTCGCTTGAGGATGATTTAATGCGCATGTTTGGTAGCGAACGTATTGCGAAAGTGATGGACTTCGCCGGGTATAAAGAAGGTGAGGTTATTCAGCATAGCATGATTACCAAGAGTATTGAAAGGGCCCAACGTAAGGTGGAGGAAAATAATTTTGGTATTCGTAAACGCCTGCTTGAGTATGATGATGTGATGAACAAGCAGCGCACCGTTATTTATACCAAACGTAGTCATGCGTTGTTTGGGGAAAGACTGGCACTGGACCTGGATAATGGTTTTTATTCGGTGGCTGAAGGATTGATCGCAGGCTTTAGAGAGCAATCGGATTTCGAAGGCTTTAAAATGTCGGTGATTGTAAACTTTGGTATCGACACGGCCATCACAGAAGATGAGCTGACCAGGGCAAATGAAAAGCAACTTGCAGAAAGGCTATACCAGGAGGCAATAACCAACTACCACCATAAGAAGGTTGAGGTAGCTCAAAATGCGCTACCGGTTTTCCAGAATATTCGTGAGCAACAAGGAAAACACATCGAAAACGTGGTCGTTCCTTTTACAGATGGCCGTCGTGGAATACAGGTGTTAGCTAACCTTGATAAAACACTGCAAAGTAATGGAGTTGAACTAACCCAGGCGGTAGAACGCAACGTAGCGCTGAACCTGATTGATGATGCATGGAAAGAGCACCTGCGTGCCATGGATGATTTAAAGCAAAGCGTGCAAACTGCCTCTTATGAGCAGAAAGACCCGTTGGTTATTTATAAGATGGAAGCTTTTGGATTATTCAAAAAATTGGATGAGCAGGTAAACCGCGATATCGTTTCCTTCTTATGTCATGCAGGTATACCAGTTGAACAGGAGCAGCCCGAAAAAGTGATACATGAAGGCAGGCAGCAAAAGACCGACATGAGCAAAATGAGTATCAATAAAGACGATATTGATGTTGCCGGCCAGGACTATGCTGCAAATGAAAACGACTACTTCGATCCTGGTACAACAGCCGTAAAACAGCAGCCAATAGTGGTAGGACCAAAAGTTGGCCGAAACGACTCCTGCCCTTGCGGAAGCGGCAAGAAGTTTAAGAACTGCCACGGAAAGGATTTGTAAGGCGCATCAGAAATTGAGAATTGGACCATCAGGAATTACTGAAGGAGCGATTAGAGCGTAGTTTTTTGATATGTATTTTCCCGGTTACCAGCTTTCGATTGTTGCCTCAACACCGTTGTGTCACTCACTTTTACATTTTATTTTCTGTTGAACCGGAGCGTAAAATCAGTAAGTAAACAATCGCTCAAAGTCTGTAAGAGCCATTTAAAATATTAGACATAAAAAAGCATTTACTACATTGTATAAATGCTTTTTTTTATAAAAGAACAAAATTTAATAGTAGAAAAATGGCAGGCGTTTGCTTTACCGGCTCTAAAATTGTATTGGCGCCGTAGAAACTAAAAGAGCAAAAAAACCTTCAGGTCAGGTATCATTATCAGGCACTGCAACAGTAGCTGAAATTGAAGCAGCGATGTGAGCATCTTCCGCCGGGGGAGACTTCAAATAAACATCGGATATACCCTACCGCCAAGCAAGGGAAACGAGGTGCCGGCAACCTTTTTTTTAAACGACAGCGGTCCACTTGAAAAAAGGTTGCCCGATTCTTGAATAATTGATTGTGAAGAAATTTTTAAGAATACCTGGCTGCATTTTTAAAACCAATTAAAAATGATCCGGGGGATAAAGTGTTTTCAATTCCTAATTATCAAATTCCTAATTCGACCTGAATGAGCCTTAACAAATACATCGATCATACCATTCTTAAACCTACCACTCTCATAGCCGACGTTGAAAAGTTGTGTTTTGAAGCAAAAGAGTACGGGTTTGCTGCTGTCTGCATCCCCCCACCTTTTGTAAAAATCTGCAAAGTACTTCTGCAGGACTCGCAGGTTAAAGTAGCAACGGTTATTGGCTTTCCGTTCGGTTACGCTGCGGTAGAAGCCAAGCTGGCGGAAATATTACTGGCAATGGTTGACGGTGCAGATGAACTGGATGTAGTGGCAAATATTGTGGGTATTAAAAATAATGACTGGAAGTTAATTTCGAATGAGATCAATCACATAATGCCTGTTGTTAAAAGCAGAGGAAAGGTTATTAAGATCATTGTCGAGAGCGGCGTTTTAACGCAGGATGAACTATTGAAATGTTGTGAGTTATATGGGGCAGCAGGAATAGATTACCTGAAAACATCAACAGGTTATGCAGAAAAAGGTGCAACCATAGAGGCGGTAAAAACGATGCGGGCAAATTTACCTGCACACGTTCAAATTAAAGCTTCAGGTGGAATTAAAACAAGCGGGTTTGCACAGGAATTAATTGATGCGGGTGCAACAAGGCTGGGATGCAGTGCAAGCGTAGCACTTGTAAATCAGCAACCGGCCAAAACAAATTATTAATCTTGTAACACGTTATGAAAACAATATTATTATTTATTTCAATTTTTGTTATCTATCCTGCTATTGTAACCAGCCAGGGACTTAGTAAAGACACTTTCTCTTCTGTGATTGTAAATAAAGATCCCAGGTTTGATGAGATGGCAGCAAGGCAGGCAGAAATCAACAAAAGGTCGCAAAAAAGCGGCCCGAGACGAGCAAGCGGCTTTCGTGTACAAGCGGCAAACACGCAAAATCGCGATGAAGCAAATGCAGTGAAGGCAGAACTGTTGAGCCGTTTTCCCAACGAAAAATCTTACCTGCTATACCAGTCACCTAATTTTAGGGTACGAATTGGAAATTTTTTGACCCAAAAAGAAGCATTTCAGTTAAGGAAAACGATTTCTGCCCTGTATCCTCAGAAAGGCATTTATATTGTTCCTGACATTATTGAGTACACTCCGCCGGGTGACGACGATAACCAATAAGTAAAGAAACCCGGGTTAAAGTATCTTTGCTTTATGCTAAAGGAGAAAATAAAAACACTTGCACTACAATATCAACAAGAGTTTATAAAAGTTCGCCATCATCTGCACGCACATCCCGAATTGAGCTACCAGGAGTTTGAGACGTCAAAATATATCCAGCAAAAACTTACTGAATTCAACATTCCCTTCCAGATAAAAGCTACCACAGGGGTAGTAGGATTGATTAAAGGAAATAACCCCGACAGCCGGGTTATTGCATTGCGCGCTGATATGGACGCACTTCCCATAAAAGAAGAAAACGAAGTAGAATACAAATCGGTAAATGAAGGCCTGATGCATGCCTGCGGCCACGATGTGCATACTACTTGTCTTTTAGGTGCTTCAAAAATTCTCAACGAACTAAAAGACCATTGGGACGGAACTATAAAATTGTTATTTCAACCAGGTGAGGAAAGAAACCCGGGTGGTGCGAGTTATATGATACGCGATGGTGCGTTGGAAAACCCGAAGCCGCAAGGAATTTTTGGAATGCATGTTCACCCTGGTTTGCCATTGGGCAAATTTAGTTTCCGAAAAGGAAGGGTAATGGCAAGCGCGGACGAAATTTTTATTACCATAAGGAGTAAAGGCGGTCATGCTGCGGCGCCGCACCTTACTGCTGATACCATTTTAATAGCGTCACACTTAATAGTAAGCCTGCAACAAATTATTAGCCGCAACAATAACCCCACCTCTCCTTCTGTCTTATCCATTTGCTCCATCGAAGGCGGACATACCACCAACGTAATACCAAGCGAAGTAAAGCTAAAAGGCACATTCCGGGCAATGAACGAAGAATGGAGAAAAAAGGCGCACGAACTAATTAAAAAACAAACAGAAGGCCTGGTAACTGCCATGGGCGCAGAAGCAGATGTGCTGATAGATGTGGGATATCCTTTTGTTGACAATGATCCTTTATTTACCGAAGTGGGATGGCGATTGGCAGAGGACTATTGGGGCAAAGAAAATGTACAAGAGACAGAGCTAAGAATGGGCGCAGAAGATTTTGGCTATTATACGCACGTAATTCCAGGTTGTTTTTATCGCTTAGGCGTCGGAAATGAAGAAAAAGGAATTGTTCATAACGTGCATACTCCAAAATTTAATATTGATGAAGATGCCATAACAAACGGAATACAAATGATGGCGTGGTTGGGAGCGAAGGCCTGTTTCTAGTGTTTTTTGTACTGTTTGTAATTTGATCAGCAAAGCTTAACATTACAACACCTGCCTTTAAAGCTGCTTCCTGGTGGCAATGCTATCTCAACACACCCTACAATTTCAATTAGTAATTTTGACACATGATTAAGGACTATCCAGGTGAACGATGGAAAACCATTGAGTTCGACATTGAGTTTACAAACAAGTTCCGGATTGAAGTTTCCAACTTTGGACGACTTCGAACTTTTAACAAGATTTCTAACGGAAACATTATCAAAGGCTCAATTACCAATGGTTACCGTGTTGTGCGACTAAAACTTTACAAACACAGAGATGAAAAAATAAAAGCCAAATTGGACAACCTGCAGCAACAAGTGTTTGAACTTGCACGGAAATTAAAGTCGCAGATTAACGAAGGAGAAAACGAACAAGTAATCAACGAAACATCTGTATTGCTGGACACGTTGAAGAAAAAGGTGAGCAAAAAATTTCAGCAAGACCTTAAAGAGCGCACCATTAATCATCAATCGCTCATTCACCGGCTTGTAGCCGAATACTTTCTGCCCAAACCTGCATCGGGGCAAACAATAGTTGGGCACCTTGACCATGACAAATTAAATAACAGGGCACACAACTTAAAATGGATGACACCGGAAGAAAATTATGAACATCAAAAAAATAGTCCACGTGTAATCGAAGACCAACTACAAAGGCAACAAAGGCAACAATCAAATCCGAATAGAGCAAAACTAACGGTGACAAGAGTGATGCTATTGAAAAAGCTGTTGAATGAGGGCAAACCAATGAAACAACTGGTAAAGCTTTTTAAAGTGACCGAAACACAAATCATTAGAATAAAACGGGGAGAAAACTGGTCTAACATACAAACATTAAACTAACGACAGAAGAGAAGCACTTGCCAATAAGCGTATTGGCAATAGTAGCACCACGAACGTTGGCGCAATGGGCCGCATTATCGCTATTTGGCTTTGGTTTGCGCAAAAGGAACTCTTGTGAACATCAGAATAACTTATTAATCTTTGAATAAATAATGAACTCCGGGTGCCACCCGGAGTTTTTTTATTTCCCGCCCCATCTGAAAGGGATACAAACGATGGCTTGGTTGGTGGCGAACGCATTGGTCCGGAACTTTTTTGTTGCGCTATTGGTATTATGGGTGGCAGCTGTGTAAATTACCTGTACCTGTTGTTTGTTTTAGTTTATTTTACATCCGTTCAGGCGGGAGCCGTTGGTTAACTACGTAACCGTGTTGAATGCAAATAATCACTTAAAACAACATTAAACTAATAAATATGCAGAATGCTATTATCGCTTCCATTGTGTACGCTCTATTGGGAATCGGAATTCTGGTAGCCGTTTTTATGCTGGTAGAAGTATTAACTCCGAAGCATAACATACGAAGAGAAATCCTGGAAAAAAACAACATTGCCCTGGCGATATTAGCAGGTTTTTTTATGTTATCTATGGCGCTTATTATTGCATCCGCCATCCATTAAAACGTGAATATGTTTTAAACAGGGCACTCTCTTAGTATAGCTGG
>NZ_JAOQAH010000103.1 GCF_025963695.1 Segetibacter sp.
AAAATATCGCATCCTTATCTTCGTTTAAATCGCAGCAATAAGCAACATAACAAAACACAAGCAGGCATTATTCAATGAAAGTCGCCCTTATTACCGGCATCACCGGCCAGGACGGAGCTTATCTTACTGAGCTTCTTTTGCACAAAGGATATATGGTTCATGGCATTAAGCGTAGAGCCTCACTCTTTAATACCGATCGTATAGATCATCTTTACCAGGATCCACATACACCACATAAAAACCTGGTACTTCATTATGGAGATTTGACTGACTCTACCAATCTTATCCGTATTATACAGGAAATACAGCCCGACGAAATTTATAACCTGGCAGCAATGAGCCATGTGCAGGTAAGCTTTGAAGCGCCGGAATACACTGCCAATGCAGATGGAATTGGTACGCTTAGAATTCTTGAAGCTGTACGATTGTTAGGCCTGGTTAAAAAAACAAAAGTTTACCAGGCGTCCACCTCTGAGTTATATGGCTTGGTTCAGGCTATTCCTCAAAGTGAAACCACTCCTTTTTATCCACGTTCGCCTTATGCCGTTGCAAAGTTGTATGCGTATTGGATTACTGTAAACTATCGCGAAGCTTACAACATGTTTGCTTGTAATGGTATTTTGTTTAACCACGAATCTCCTTTAAGAGGCGAAACTTTTGTTACAAGAAAAGTTACGCGGGCTGCGGCAAAAATTGCTTTAGGACTGCAGGACGTTTTGTACCTGGGTAATTTAAACTCTCTGCGCGACTGGGGACATGCTAAAGATTATGTAGAAGGTATGTGGCGTATACTGCAGCATGACGTTGCCGAAGATTTTGTGTTAGCAACTGGTATTACAACATCTATTCGTGACTTTGTGAAAATAGCATTTAGACATGTTGGGATTGAACTTGAATTTAAAGGTACCAATGAAGATGAGACGGCAGTGGTGACTGCTTGTACCGGTGAGTGCCGGATAGCCGTTGGAACGACAGTTGTTAAGGTGGACCCACGTTACTACAGACCCACAGAAGTTGAATTACTGATAGGTGATGCATCGAAGGCGAGGGAGAAACTTGGATGGACACCGGTTTATACAATGGAGAAACTTGCCGAAGAGATGGTTGCAGCAGACCTTGAGTTATTTAAAAGAGAGGTGCTGTTGAAACAAAGCGGTTACAAGATTATGAATCAGTTTGAATAAGAGTTGTAGGAAACCGAAGGTCGGAAGCAACGAAAGTTGGTTAGCGAAAAGTCGCAAATAGCCGAACGGTGGAAGTGCCGGAAGTCACAAGGTCGTTCATAGCAAGGAGGGAGTAAAGTTTCGACTAAAGATTAATGACTTTGAAGCGATCAACGACACTCGAAAACAATAAGCAAATGGATAAAGAGTCTACAATATATATAGCAGGGCATAGGGGAATGGTGGGAAGCGCGATTATGCGAAAACTTCAGTCGGAGGGTTATAACAATATTATTACAAGGCTATCGTCGCAGCTAGATTTACGAAACCAGGCTGCAGTAAAGGAATTTTTTGAGCAGGAAAAACCTGATTATATTTTTTTAGCTGCTGCTAAAGTGGGTGGTATTCATGCTAACAATATTTACCGTGCTGAATTTTTGTATGATAATTTAATGATCGAAGCGAATGTGATTCATGCAGCGTACGAACACAAAGTTAAAAAGCTCATGTTTCTTGGCTCCTCGTGCATTTATCCAAAATTTGCTCCACAGCCATTGAAGGAAGAATCTCTTCTTACCGGTCTTTTGGAAGAAACGAACGAGCCTTATGCTATTGCAAAAATTACGGGGATTAAATTGTGCGAAGCATACAGGGCGCAATATGGTTGCAATTTTATATCAGTAATGCCTACCAATTTGTATGGCCCTAATGATAATTATGATCTTAATGGTAGCCATGTTCTGCCAGCCTTAATGAGGAAAATGATAGTTGCAAGAAAAACAGATGCACCTTTTGTAGAAATCTGGGGCTCCGGATCTCCTAAGCGGGAGTTTCTGCATGCCGACGACCTTGCTGAAGCCTGCTTTTTTCTGATGCAAACTTATAATGAGGCCGGGTTTGTGAATATTGGTACTGGCGAAGATCTTACTATTAAAGAGCTGGTTTTGTTAATTAAAGATGTTGTTGGATACCAGGGCGAAGTAAAACACGATACAACTAAACCCGATGGTACACCCAGAAAGCTGATGGATGTATCTAAATTAAATGGGTTGGGGTGGAAGGCGTCTATTTCTTTAGAAGAAGGTGTTAGAAGAGTGTATGAAGAGGTAAAAGACAGAGACTGGAGCAAGTGATTTTATTGTGATAGCTCGTTGTTCTATTTGATATTTTATATTTTATCGCTCTTGGTTAATTAGTAGCTGGCTATATTTCCTATTCTTATCACTTTCTTTTTAATTACTATAAATAATCTATTTCCACTTATTAAGATGAAAATTGAAGAAACGCCATTAAAAGATTGTGTATTGATACATAACTCCGTTTTTAATGATGATCGGGGCTTTTTCTTTGAAAGTTTCAATGCCGAACGCTTTTGTAACCTCACCGGAAAATTTATAAACTTCGTTCAGGATAACCAAAGCCATAGTGTGAGAGGCGTTTTGCGCGGCATACATTTTCAGAAGGGTGAACATGCCCAATCTAAACTGGTTCGGGTAATTAAAGGAGAAGTGTTGGATGTGGCGGTTGATTTAAGGCCTGCTTCACCAACTTTTGGGCAGTACTTTTCTGTAATTCTATCCGATACTTCTAATACGCAACTTTTTGTTCCCAGGGGTTTTGGTCATGGCTTTATCGTTCTAAGCCAGGAAGTTGATTTCTTTTACAAATGCGACAATTTTTATAATAAAGCTTCAGAGGGAGGTATCATGTATAACGACCTTGACTTGAATATTGATTGGAAAATGAATGCTTCAGAGATTTTAGTAAGTAAAAAGGACGAACAAAACCTTTCTTTTGCTGCGTTTAAAAAGTCAATGGGTTGTAGCTAATAGCAAAGATGCGCGTGTGATCATATAGACTCGGCGCGTGTAAAGTCTTTAAATAATTGAATTAACTATAATGAAAGGAATTATTCTGGCAGGGGGATCTGGTACTCGTTTATATCCTATTACCCAGGCTATCAGCAAGCAACTAATGCCGATTTATGATAAGCCGATGATCTACTACCCAATATCTGTTTTACTTTTTGCTGGTATACGTGAGATACTTATTATAACTACTCCTGAAGATAGCAGCCAGTTTAAGAGATTGTTGGGAGATGGAAAAGAAATAGGTTGCTCTTTTTCGTATGCAGTGCAGCACGTACCAAATGGTTTAGCACAGGCGTTTGTAATAGGCGAGGAATTTATTGGCGATGACAAAGTAGCCCTGATTTTAGGAGATAATATTTTTCACGGGAGTGGATTTAGCAGGTTAGTTCAATCTTTTTATGATGTGGAAGGTGCAGCTGTTTTTGCATATGAGGTGGCTGATCCGGAAAGATATGGGGTAGTTGAGTTTGATGATAGTTTTAATGCAATTAGCATTGAAGAGAAACCTGTTGTTCCAAAATCGAATTATGCAGTACCGGGGTTGTACTTCTACGACAATAGTGTGGTAGAGATTGCAAAAAACATACAGCCGTCATCGAGGGGTGAATTTGAAATAACAGACGTGAACAGGGTATATCTTGAAAGCGGTACTCTGAAGGTAGGCGTAATGGACAGGGGAACAGCATGGCTGGATACAGGAACTTTTGACTCTCTTAGCGATGCAACAGAATTTGTTAGAGTGATAGAAAAAAGGCAAGGGCAAAAGATTGGCTGTATAGAAGAAGTGGCTTATAGAATGGGATTTTTAACCAGGGAAGCCCTTAATGTTCTTGCTGATAAGTATAAGAAAAGTGGGTATGGGGAGTATTTGAGAAGAGTAAAATAAGTAAGGTTAAAAGCGCGGGCTTACTCAATCATGTCTCCGGTTGTGATTAGTTTTACAATTACTATGCTTGTTGAAACTACAACTACAGGTACAAGTGAGTGACACAACAATGTTTAATAGTTAAAAAATGCCCACCTACACATTCCTCTCTTAATCATCGTAAGCGATCAGGTGTATTACTTTTCCACTACTGATCTGCAGCTTTCCATGTGAGCTGACATAAGCTTTTTGATCTTCCTCATTTATTAAAATTTTGTCCATAAAGGTTGTCACCTTTATTTTCGGAACTTTGGGAGGCGCTCCGTTTGCCCTGGCAGTTTGAATGTTACTGCTTAGCATATTTCTAAAAGAAATACTTGTGAGCTCTGCAGTAGCAAATAGTTCTGTACTAAGTATCCTGCTGCCGGTAAGAAAAATGTAGCCTGCAAAGTTGCTGTCTGTAAAGCTGTATTTGTTTAAGAAATAGCGCATGTAATCACTATCATCAATGGCAGTATGCGGAGCGAGATCGACATAAGAAACGGTTTCGCTTTTTTTGTTACTAATGGCAAATTGCCTGTCAATTTCTTTCCATACTGCAGATTGCCGTCGTTTTATATTCATCGTTTTTTGCAATTCACTGTTTGCTACCCCTGCTGTTTTAAACTCTTTAGGCTTATTTTCCCACCTTCTTTTCTCTACACAGAAAACATTTACAAAATCTGTTGAACCAGGTGTAATGATTTTCGTTTCTGCGACCATCCTGTCTTGCTTGCCTCCATCTAAAATTTCCCCGCTTTGTATAACTACATCTTGTTTCGAATGATTGGTAACTTGAAGCCAATTCACATCGGCTCCTTTCTCAAACTGCATTTCCTGCAATTTTATCTTATGCTTTAACAGTGCCTCGCTTAACTGCATGGGAGGCGTACCGGTGGGCAAAGCCGTACCAGGAACGCCTGCTCCTTCCTTGTACCTTACCGGTACTATTTGAAGGTTTTTAAACGTCCATGCAGAGTCATACTCCACTCTTAATTCTTTATAGGTTAGCTGTGCTATTACTGTATTTGAAGAAATGAAAAGCATAATGCTAATAGCGCCAATATGGTAAATGTGCCTGCAAATAATAGTAGAGGTACGCGTAAAATCAAATTCACTACATAGCCAACCTGAGGATATACACTTAAGAAAACTTGTCATTACATGCGGTTTTGAATTTAAAACGCTTTTTAAATAAGCATTTTCAAGGTTTATCTTTGCCGTACTATGGAAAAGAAAGTAAGGGTTCGTTTTGCTCCATCTCCCACAGGAGGATTGCACCTTGGTGGAGTAAGAACGGTTTTATATAACTATTTATTTGCTAAGCAACTCGGCGGCGAGTTTATTTTACGAATTGAAGATACTGATCAAACACGCTTTGTGCCCGGCGCCGAAGAATACATACAGGAGTGCCTTGCCTGGTGCGGATTAACGCCCGATGAAAGTCCATTGCATGGTGGACCATATGCGCCGTACCGCCAAAGCGAACGTAAGGAAATGTACAGGCAATACGCCGAACAATTAGTAGCACAAGGAAACG
>NZ_JAOQAH010000118.1 GCF_025963695.1 Segetibacter sp.
TCTTTGCCTAACTCACCTAATGCCCAATCGTCGTAGCTGTTTCCTAAAGTCACTGCAACCGCCTGTCTTTTTTCGAAGCCGTGCACCTGCTTCACGGTATCCTTTTCCCCCGGATGTAAAGCAGGGAAATAACCATTTGCATGATAAAAATCATCGAGTACAGTCTTAGGACCATTTACCCATGGAAGCATCGTAGCTTCCATAGCGTTTTTTTTCATTCCTTGATAAGCCTTCTGAATATCGAAGTTTTTTAACCCTTTTCGGTAAGCATCCAAAAAAACGATGGAAGAATGAAAACCATTCATACAAGGATTGTCGCCAAATAAAACCGGGAACGTTGGCATCCATCCGCTTTGTTCGTACATTTTTACGTACGAGTTAAGCATGTCCTCTTCCAGGGCAGGATTTAAAATTGTTCGTAGCGGATGCAGTGCCAGGTAAGTGTCCCACGACCAATCGTCTACATAAAACGAACGGCTATCTTTATTCACTTTTTTATTATAGCCACTATAATAAGATGAGTCTTCAGATATGTTAACCATTCTTTCGTAACACCTATACAGTGCGGTATAAAAAGATCGTTTCTGGGCTTCTGTGCCTCCTTCGACCTTTATTTGAGACAGCACAGTTTCCCATGTTTTCCTGCCATTTTCGGCTACAGCCTGAAAACTTTCAGACTTAATTTCTTTATCAAAATTCCTTTTTGCCTGTTCAGGACTTACATAACTTATCGCGTACTTAAACTCGACCTGCTTGGCGGTTTCAGGAAAACTGATAAAAGCTTTGGATCCCCTGTCTTCTATAAAATCGCCACTTTTAATTTCACCGTTTTTTATAAAACCTGTTTTTCCGGCCGTATTAAAAACTCCGTACAGGTAAACTTTGATATCGCCGTGATAACTTTCTATTCCTGTTACTTCAGTGGCAGACACAAATTTCCATTGAGAGGTTCCACCATTATAAACATTAAATAATATCGACTTATCTCTTATTGCAGGAAATGTAAAACGATAAATACCTGTTTTTTTGCCAGGTGTAAATTCAACAGTAACGCCATCATCAATTAAATAAGTGGAGTAATACCAAGGCCGATTTACCTCTAGTTGATGGTCGTACGTCATTCTTGTACGCCAGGCAGCCACTGTTACCGGTTTGGTGCTTGGTTTAATTGAAAAGACTTCTCCTAACCGGTGAGAGACAATATTTAATGGGAAACTTGATATCTGGTCATCGAGGTAATCTTTTCTCTGCGGAGCAACGCGAATCATTTGGTTTGGTAAATGAATGGTTGGCTTCGTTGGTTCGAGCAACTGGCCAACGTTTCCGATGGTAGGATCGATATAGTCGAGATTAGATTTTTGTAGCTTTTTACCTTTTTGGGCAAAGAGGGAATTACTGTAAGAAAAAATTAAAAGAAAAACAGAGAGGATAAACTGGTTAGGTAGATATGAACGCAAAGATTTGCCCATGCCAAAAAGTCCTACCTCTTTTGATCGGGCTTTTATAGAAGACAGTCTTTTTGCAGGAAGGTTTTTTTTTGGGCTATAGAAAAAACCAGCAAAAAATTGATGTGGCAAACGGATCATACAGGCAATCGTCTCGTTAATTAGAGTGCAATTAACCCGGCAGGCACTAATACAACCCTTAACAAACCCATTAATTGTCAAATTAATTTCACTCTTTCCTGTAATTATCCACAAAAAGAACAATTTAGAGCGTGCGTACGGGGGTTAGATCAATCGGCGTTGATTTATTATGATTTGATTTTACAACCATTGTCGTAAAAATATGAAGAGCATTAACGGAATTTAATCTGGAAAAGCGGGTGGAGAAAGGAAGAAAATGTAGAATTGGGGAACAGGGGCGCGGTGAACAGAAAGTACAAGAGTGCGACGCAATGGCAGCCAAATAGATAATTATAGCCTGGACAATAGAAATCCTTCATTCAAAAAACAGCTTGTAAATAAAGCCTAATGCCCAATGATGGCGGAAAATGACCGCTCAAATTCGAGCCCGTAATTTTCTTTGTACTCTTTTGTAAACTTTAAATAAGCGTCGCGGGCCATTCCGTGCCGGCCAATTGATACCAGTCCCCGGCACTTATATTCGAGGGCTTCTTCGTTTAGCTGGTCAAAGTAAAAAATACAATTAGCGAGTTTTATGATCCACTCTGCTTCAGTAAGAATGTCGGTAACAGAAATGTGCTTTAATACGGTATCAATTACAAACCCGGTAATGCCGGATTTGATATCATCGAGCCAATTATATTGTGCCTCTGGTAAAAATGCCCCTCGGCTGATAGTGTTGTAAAGATCTGTTATGTAGCTTTTATCGGTGGGCTGTTTGTTAGCCGCCAATTCTGAAAAGCGTTGGTAGTCGATCTTAACTGAATTATTTAAAATTTCAAACTTCCATTTCCCTGTTTCTTTACCTATATGATACTCGCCTACTTTATCAAGGACACCTTTAAGCTTTACAATGTTTACTGAAAAATTGTTTCGTGCATCTTTGACCGATTTATCACTCCAAAGTATTTCGTACAACTTTTCGGAAGAGATACCCTTTCCGTCTTTATAAGTATAGATAATAAGGAGAAGAAACAGTTCCCTTACCAACGGCGTAAACTGTTTGGTGATGTCAATCCCATTTTTATCAATTACCTCAAACTGGCCGAAAAAATAGATAGAGGAGGTTACAGGCAGTTGGCGGACGGTTTCAGAAACAGGTTCGACAACTTCAGCGGGTACAGGTGCAACCGGCTGTTCTTCTTTAACGGCATTAGGTGCCTGCCTGTTTTCTCAAACCGGTTTCGATTTTCTTTTAAACCTAAAAAAGAAAAATATTGCAGCGGCAATAACGCCAATTGCAACAAAGAAGTAAAGTAGATAAGAAGTCTTTGTGGTTTCAACTTTTGTAGCTGCTGTAAGAGAGTTAGGCGGAAAATCAAGCGTATATATTTTTACACTGGTTACATTGTTTTTAGAACTAAATAAAGTGACGGCAATCAACTTCTGGCTGGAAGGACAATAAAAAAGATCGGCAAAAGACTCAATATCATGAAATGCGTAGGGAATACTGTCGCCAACTGATTCGTAACCGGGGGCTGTCAGCGAACCTTTTATTAATTGCAATGATGAATGAAACCGGTCAATTGGATAAATTAAGGAATAAAAGTCGTTTGTGCCGGGAATGATGATCAAACTGTTTGCAAAACAAAACTGCTTACCGGGTTGATCCAATTGGTAGATTTTCTTAAACGAACTATCCCTGACGCTATAGGCCGTCAGCTCATAGTTATACTTTGGGTTAATTGTTTGATCGCCGGTATTACTTCCATAGCCACCGATAATGTAAGCTGTATCGGTCGCTGCATTTGTTCCAAGTGCTGCCAGGTATCGCGGCATGAAAAAATCACCACGTGTCTTAACCACCTGCCATTTTTTGCCCGGGAAGGAATACCGTTGAACCAGGTTTTTATATTGCAACTGCCCATAGCCAGCAATTACATATAGTGAAGAGTCTGCTGTGGAAACAAATTTATTAGCCTGCCAAAATTCGGTTAGGGCTGTGGCAGTAAAATTATCTGTCCAACTTTGGATAGCAGGCTTGTAAGTACTTACTTTCCTTTCGTCTATGTAAAAATTGTACAACTGGTTGGTTGCAGCATCAAATACAGATTGATTTCCGCGGGGTAAGTATTCGTGGCTTCTCAGGAGTTTTTGCCCGGCAAATTGCCCGCTTTTAAAAGATAATTGGTACAACGAGTCGCGGGATACAATGTAAAGGACCTCGTTGTTTTTATCGAAGGCAATGCTTGCAGTTGCAGTAGTTTCAAACGAACGTACCTGTTGCCAGTTCTGGTGTTTCGGCTTGATCCAAACAGGATTTTTTACGGTTGCAATATTGTTTTCAATATCGTCTGCTGTTTGCCCGCCAAAACTGTCAGCTAAGGGATAGAAATATCTTCGTTTTTTGCCTTCGTTAATCCTGATGTCTTTGACCCTCATAGGAGGGATATCAACAGTTTTAAAACCTTCAAAATCGTTGGTTCCAAAAAAAATCTTACAACAGGTGGAGTTAGTAAAAGCAAATTTTTGCTTGCAAATCAACTGGTCGTTGAGGTAAAAAAAGACTTCCTGCGACTTTTGATTAAACCGGATCTTACAGTGGTTCCATTTGTTGTATAACTGAGCCTGGTTTATTTTAAAAACAAATGAAAAATTTTCTCCGATAACAAAATTAAAATTGAGTAATCTCTGGTTGTAAACAATGTCAATATTCCGGTTGTCGTTAGTGATTAACCTTATAATATATCCGAAGTAGGTTTCGTAGTTTGGAGAAAAGTTGAAGTCGAAAGATATTTCGGTGTCGGCGCTTAAGCACAGAGGTTCGGTAGGGGTTAAATTTAGCGAAGTACGTTTTTCCGGCACAACCTCGTGACTTGAGAATTGTAATCCATGTGACTGTTCAAAAGCAATAACGGAAGAGAAAAGAAACCAAAGTAACAACAAAAGGTATTTACCCATACTTGATAAAACAGCTAATAATGCACAAAATAGCTATTTCTACCAGAAGCAACTGTTATTAATGTTATGGGAAATCATGTTGCAAAAAAGATGTTTTCGAATTTGAACCGTTGATTTTTATTACACCTGTAGATGGGTAAATCTATTTATCAAGGACTGACAACCACCCGCTTTACAAAAGCATTTGACTGTATTATGTTTTGGCTTATCGGCTTTCCATCCAATGTAATACCTTCAAATTTTACGTCTTCGATAGAGTGTGCGTCGTCATAACCCACTAGTGCTATCGACATTGGCATTTTACCGTTTACCTTAATATTTTTAAATGTCACTCCATTAATGTTACCTCGTTCTGCATCCCGAGACCAGACGGCCTTACCTATCCACACCGAAATAAACTTTTTCGTTTCATCCACCCTGATATTTTCGAAACGTATGTTGCTGATTTTTGCAGCGTCACAATGGTAAATCCTCATTGACCACTCCCTTCCGATATCGTGTATTATGTCGTTGTCTGTAAAAAGTACATCGTCAACATCTTCCCTTATTTCGGCTCCCACACTTAAAGCATGTGCTACCTGGTTCCAAAGAACACAATTCTTCACAAGCACACCTTTTACCACGCCTTGTCCTTTATCAGACTTAATGACAACCAGGTCGTCGAGGGTACGTATAAAACAATTTGAAACGGTAACATTTCTACTGTTACAGATATCAATGCCATCAGAGTTAGCCCTATAGCCCAAAATTTTAATATTTTCAATGCTTACGTTGTCCGACCGGCGAACAGGCACTGTCCATAAAGGCGGGTCCCTTAGTATAATTCCTTCCATTTTAATATTTAGCCCCGTTACCATAATCATATTGCGTGCGTGTGTTGGGCAAGCACTACCATCAATAATACCACGACCCCGAATGGTAATATTCTTTCCAGCCAACCGAATGGAAGGTGCATAGTTTCGTAACCCTGTCTCTTTATTTGTTGTAAATTTTTCTTCCGGTTTAATGATGGCCCGCACGATGGCCCCACCAGCTATATACACCGTTTTATTGTCACCAACAGCTAGTTCCCCTATATCATGAATGCCTGGACCAAAATAAATAACGTTAGGATCGTTTTTGGCAGGAATCCCTTTTTCCGGAGGATTTACAAATAAGTGCAAAGATTTAATGATTTCGCCGTTTACTTCAACAGTAAAACTGCCGGTACGAGTTACGGTAAACGATACAGATTTGTTTTTTATGGAAGGGATAATATTTGCAGATGCGGGTAGTATTTTAGCTGAGGTAACATGGGTTGGTGCAGACACTGTAACTACTACAGATCCACTCAACAGCTCAAATGAAGCAAAAGCCGCAAGGTCAAAAAAATCTGCAGAACGCTGTTTGTCATCCATACCCTTAAACCGGCTTTTTTCGTCGGCCGAAGCTACTTTCGTAATATAAACCGGTACTTTTTTGCCTGCAACAGCCACTGTAAATAGTTCGCTTAGTACTTCCCCTTTGGGTGCAGGATAAATTTTTACTTTGCCCGCCGCCTCGCCAAACATAACGTTAAACAATATAAGGAAGCTAAGGATCGAAGATGCTTTTAGCAAAAGGGAAATTTTCATGAAAAAGATGGACTTGGGAATAAAGTTCAGAATGAAGAACCGGATCAAAGATATTAGTTGCACTGCTTCCTATCATCATGCTTTACTAATTTACTCCAACCAACCAACCACCTTTTCACCGGCACTTTATGTTTTACAGTTAATTTTTGGTAGCCTGCATTTTAGCGTATTGCAACTTTTATTGCGTCGCACACTGCATCTCTTTTTCCTATAATCGGCGCCTGTTTCAACTTCAAAGGTTTTTTTTGCTGCGTAGCTTTCAACTGTACAAGTGAGTGACACAACAGTGCTTAATAGTAATTCTGAAGCCAGAACAACAAAAACAGCAAATTCTAATCCCTACGGATATTAGTGTACGCTTACTAACTCATACGTTTTGCCGGCCCGGGTAGCAAAGTCAAACAATTTCGTTTCTTTTAGATCCAATTTATTCAGCCTGGCTTTGTCGGAAATAATAGGTGCAGGCGTTTCACTTATAGCATAAAAGGTATTGGGGTTTTTGCCTGACGCAGGTTTTAGCGATGCACTGTTATTAATTTTTAGAGCGTTGGACACACGCAAACGACAGTTGCCGCCCAAGGTAGATTTAATAACGAGTTTTGCCAGTTTGCCATTTTTCCATTCCATTTTTGTTATTTCAAATCCGCCTCTTGCCTTTAAGCCACCGACACTTCCGCTCTTCAAGGCATCAGGTAAAGCAGGCAACAGGTGAATACTTCCGTCATGACTTTGCATCAGCATTTCAGCGATACCGGCAGTGCACCCAAAATTGCCATCAATCTGAAACGGCGGATGTGCATCGAACAAGTTGGGATAAGTGCCGCCTCCACTATTTGCGCCTTTATTTACGCCAACGGGAGTAAGCTGATTTTGGATGAGCTTATAAGCGTGGTTACCATCGAGGAAACGCGCCCACAAATTTACTTTCCAACCCATCGACCATCCTGTTGAAATATCACCGCGGTAGTTGAGAGAAGTACGTGCAGCATCAAAAAGTTCGGGCGTACGATAAGGTGAAACCTGGTTACCGGGAAATACTCCAAACAAATGAGAAACGTGCCTGTGTTGGTCCTTCGGGTTGTCCCAGTCTTCGAGCCATTCCTGCAACTGGCTGTATTGGCCAATCTGCATCGGGGGCAGTCGCATCAGCTTCGCTTTTAGTTGTTCAACAAAACTTTTGTCGGTATGTAAAAGCTCGGCAGTACGAATTGTATTATGAAAAAGCTCGAATACGATTTGGTTATCCATCGTAGCGCCGGCGGCAATTGACACTTTTGGATTTACAGAAGGATTATTTTCAGGAGACATCGATGGGGAGACAACCAGCCATTTGTGAGTCGGCTCCTCCACCAGGAAATCAACATAGAACTGTGCAGCACCTTTCAAAGCCTCATACACCGATTGAAGGTATTTTTTGTCGCCGTTGTACAGGTATTTTTCGAATAAGTGACGGCTGAGCCAGGCACCGCCCATTGGCCACATGGCAGAATAAATGGCATCGACCGGACCAGTAATTCGCCACAAATCGGTGTTGTGATGTGCAACCCATCCGCCTGCACCGTACATTACTTTTGCCGTTTCCCGGCCTGTTTCCGAAAGTTCCTTTACCATTTTTACCAGCGGCTCATGCATTTCGGTGAGGTTCGTTACCTCTGCAGGCCAGTAGTTCATTTCGGTGTTGATGTTAATCGTATACTTACTGCCCCAGGGCGGACTCATTTTGTCGTTCCATATGCCTTGTAAGTTCGCCGGCTGACCTCCCGGCTGAGAGGAAGAAATTAACAGGTACCGGCCAAATTGAAAATACAACGAGACTAGTTGAGGATCGTTGCCGGCAGCAAAATCCCTTATTCTTATATCAGTTGGATTTTTGACTGAATCTGTTGTACCCAAATCTAAACTTACCCTTTTAAAATATTTTTGATACGCAGCAACGTGGTTTTGCAACAGTTGTTGATAAGGCTTCTGCAGCACTTTGTTTAGATAACCCACTGCTTTTTTAGTTTCATCGCCGGTAATGTCTTTATAGTTAATGAAATTGGTAGCGATGGAAATGTAAACAGTAACAGCATCGGCCTTTGTTACGCTGACATTGTCATTGTTGGAAGTGACGGTGCCGCCTTCCGGTTTCATTCTTGCCAAAGCCTTGAATTTTACTGCTCCTTGCACCCCATCTTTTTCACCACTTATGCCTGACAACACCAGTTCGTTTGTTCCATTGACTGTAAGTGTAGCTTTTTGCTTGCTGGACATAGAAGCATTGAATGTGATGCTGGAAGGTTTATCAGCAGTAAGACGCATAATAATGGCCTGGTCTGGTTGAGAAACGAATACAGTTCTGGTAAACCTAACTCCATCGACTATATAAGAAGTTTTTGCGACGGCTGTTTCGATGTTCAATTCTCGATAATAGTTTTCGAATTGATCATGCCCGGGAAAGTCCAGAGTAAGATCGCCGGCAAGCTGGTAGTTCATGCCGTTATTTTTATTCGCCTTTATCTTTTGTGCTGCAAGTTTGCTCGCATCTGCGTACTTCCCTTCAAAGATCAGCCTTCTTACTTCTGGCAAAGCAGCTAGTGCTTCCGGTCCATTGTTGCGACTCGGTCCACCGGACCAAATCGTTGCTTCATTTAATTTAAGCACTTCTTTTTCCGGGTTGCCAAAAACCATTGCCGCCAACCTTCCGTTACCTATAGGAAGGGCTGCTTCCCAAACTTTACCGGCCGGTGTATTATACCAAAGCTTCATATGGGTAGTCTGCCCCTTTAAGGAAACGGCAAACGTCATAAAAAACAAAATAATTAAGTTCCTCTTGCTACAAAGACCAGAAAAACTTTTCAGTGCCTTATTTATCATGGGTTATAGTGTTCTTTTAACAGCTTTTGTATTATTAATTTTTCTTCTTATTTTTTTTCTTCCAGGCAGCGGTTATACGAATTTTCAGGAGCGCGTTACCCGACTGAGAGCTGAACCTTTACCAACGGCAAGGCTGGTGATCGTTTTATTCGGTTAAAAGACTTCGTGCAATATAATTTGCTGAAGCGGGAAAACTGCATAAAATTGTAATGAGGAAAATACATGACCCCGGAGATTTGATTGGGGCGCTATTTGACCACGATTTTGTTAGGACTATCGGTGAACAGAAAGCAACACGAGAAAAAGGAGTAAGTTTTTTTATTGATTTATAGCGTTTTTGTTTTAGCGCCAATGTTTAAAAATTTTTTAGAATGTTAGAATTTTTGGATGTCCTATTGTTTACTTACCTCTTAATAAAAGTGCGTCACCGAAGATTTTATAAAGTATGAAAGGTCTTTTTGCCGTTGGAACGATTGCTTCGATAATAGCTTTGGCAGTTATGCTACATCGGGGATATCAAAGGGAGTCTTCATAGAAAGATAAGAAATGCTAAAAGACTACCTGTTACAAAACGCCTGGTCTTTACATTTATAATCATCGTCAGGCACAGAGAGCAAAATACAGAGTCTTCGTAATTGGATGAAATAGTCTGAAAATGGAAAAAGAATGCTCTGTTCAATTTATCTTCTTTGCCCTTTGGGTGCAGTAAAACGTTGAAAAATACAACGTTTTGTAGTAAAAAACACCAGTTAAACAAAAGACCTAAAATTAGTGCTAGCTGGTTATCAGGCTTTTATGCCACTTTTTGGTTCCGGCATATTTTTCATAGTATAGGAGTACAAACATTTAGTTTTCTATAATTAAAAAAAGTAATCATGAAAAAAGTAATTGTTGCCTCTGTCGCCCTATTTTTTGCGGCAATCTCAACTGTGAACGCTCAAACAACTACTACTAATACTGGTAAAGAAACAACTGCCAATACCGGTAAAGTAGTTACGACAGGTGTACAACAAGACACGACAGTCAAAAAAACGCCTGTTGTAATAACAGATCTTCCTGCTCCGGTACAGCAAACACTTACTGGAGATGATTACAAAGGATGGACTCCCAGTAGTGCATTTTTGGTGACTTCCAAGGATAAGGAATATTACGAGGTTAAGCTAGCTAAAGAAGGTAGCACACCAAATGTAGTGAAGCTGAATAAAGAAGGTAAAAAAGTAGATTAAGCTATCACATTCGATATTTGTAAGAGACCAGGCTTAGCCTGGTCTTTTTGTTTTTAGCATAACTTTATCCACGCCTTACTAGTAGTTACAATTTTAAATTATGACTTTGCGTGAGGGATAGAAGCGGAAAGCCCGGAACGCAGCGTAGTGCAACGAAGCGAAGTGAGGACTTGCAGCGGATAGCCCGGCCCCTTGCGCAGCTTGGGGACACGCCCTCATGAATTTTATTTGAATTAACTAATTTCTGCTTAACTGTTTTTATAGCGTGCATGATATGAGTAACATTTTGTTGGTGGAGGATGACAGGACTTTTTCTAAAATACTAGAAGCTTTTCTTTCTAAAAGCGGATTTAACGTTGAGGCGAAATATGATGTGAAGACGGGTTTGGGTGCCATGAGTGAAAATAACTTTGATGTGTTGTTGCTTGATTATCGCTTACCCGATGGGACTGGTTTAGACTTTCTTACTTCATGCGAAAAGAAATGCCTTAATGTGCCGACCATCATTATGACCAGTTTTAATGATGTTAGAACCGCTGTAAAAGCCATGCGCTCAGGTGCTTTTGAATACATTATTAAGCCGCTTAACCCTGAGGAATTATTAATGGTTATTAATGAAGCGCTTAACAAAGACAAACAAAAAGCATCTGGTTTGCCATCACCCAGCGCATTTATTGAAGGGCAAAGCAAAGTTGCACAGAAACTGGCTGACCACATAAACCTGGTTGCCCCTACCGATATGTCTGTTCTAATTATTGGCGAAAGTGGAACGGGTAAAGAATATGTAGCAAAATCAATACACGAATTAAGCAAAAGAAAAAACCAGCCTTTTGTTGCAATTGATAGCGGTACGCTGTCGAATGACCTGGCAGCAAGCGAATTGTTTGGACATGTAAAAGGGGCTTTTACAGGTGCGTTGAGCGATAAGAAAGGCGTGTTTGAAATGGCTAATGGAGGTACTGTTTTTTTGGATGAAATAGGTAACCTTGGCTACGACGTGCAGGTAAAACTGCTGCGAATGTTGCAGGAGCGAACGATACAACCGGTAGGAAGCAATAAACTGATAGAGGTTGATATAAGATTGGTTTGTGCAACAAACGAGAATTTAGTTGCAAGTATTTCAAAAGGCGATTTCAGGGAAGATATTTACCATAGAATAAACGAGTTCAAAATACAGGTGCCCTCGTTAAGGGAACGTGAGGAAGACCTTGAATTATTTGTTACGCATTTTATACAACTTGCGAACAAAGAATTGGGCAAAGCAGTGAAAAGTGTGACGGATGAAGTGATGGACATCTTTAAGAATTACGACTGGCCCGGAAACCTACGGGAACTAAAAAATGTAATTAAAAGGATGGTGTTGCTTTCGAAAATGACAATAGCCGGTGAAGATACCCTGCCTGATGAAATGATTGACTCAATAAACGAACAACCGAAAAAACAAATAATGGATTTGAAGGCCATACAGGAAGCAGGTGAAAAAGAGACAATATCAAAAGTGTTGCAACAAACAAAGTATAACAAAACCAAGGCTGCCAGGCTTTTGAACATTGATAGAAAAACACTGTACTACAAAATGGAATTATATGGAATAGAATAAACCTTTTTAAACTGTTTTAAGGTCGCTTTCAAGTGTTTTCAAGAAGGTATTTAGCTCGCTCATAATACTATTAATATCGTCGGTAAAACCTTCTACTTCATTATCTCTTCTTATAGTTGCTTCACTTTTTCGCAAATGAGCAGCCAGTTTTCTATCCCCCAATTGCCCCATTCTTCCGGCAAGGCGATGAATAATTAAACTTGTTTTTTCTATATCATTTTTTTCAACTGCATCCCGCAACTCATCCATGTCGTACATCGTATCCTCATGACACTGTTTTAAAATTGAATTTACCTCATGCGAATCGCCTACCATTTCCTCCAGCTTCCGTACGTTCGGGCCCCCGCCTGTAACTTTTGCTTTGGTGTTTCGACCGAGTACATCAACCAATTCTTGTTCAGTAAAAGGCTTTAAAAGCAATTCATTAAATCCGCCTTTTAAAATGGATTCTTTTTCTTCAGGCAATACCTGCGCGGTCAGCGCAACTATCCTGGTATCGGCAGGTATTTTTCTTCTAAGTAGTACACAGAGTTCTGCACCGCTTATACCCGGCAACCTCATATCGGCAAAAACACATTTTACATCATTATCCCACGGTTCATCCAGAAGCTTTTCTGCGCTGTTGAAACAAGTGTGTTTAATATTATGCTTTGTAAGTATTATAGAACTAAGGCGGAGAATAAGTTCATCGTCATCTACTAACCAAACCTTTCCTACAAAAAATAGGGCATTGGCAGCGGGCTTAATCATTGTATCAGGAGGCAATTGGGCCGTGTATTCAAAAGGTATTACAACTTCGAATCGGGAGCCTTTGCCAGGTTGGCTTTGTACAGTAACCGAACCTTGCTGTGCCTCTGCAAGTTCTTTTACGATACTAAGCCCAAGGCCTGTACCATACTGACCTTTTGCAGAGCTGTTGCCGACTTGTTCAAACTGGTTAAAAATGTGCTTTACCTCTTCTTCGTTCATTCCTATGCCAGTATCTTCAACCACGAAAGACATCATTATCTGCCCGTCATTCCTGGTAGCTTCAACACTTAGTTTTACGCTTCCTTTTTCTGTAAATTTTATTGCATTACTTAATAAATTAAATAACACCTGTTTTAAGCGAAAGGCATCTCCTTTAACCTGTTCTGCTGATCCGGGCAAACTAACATCTAATTCCAGTTGCAATGTCTTTTCATCTGCAAGTAACCTCAAACCAGAAAAAACTTCTGTAATCACTTTTCTAACTGAAAAAATATTGCTCTCAAAACTAAACTTACCCGATGTAATTCTGCTATAGTCCAATACTTCATTTACAATTTGAAGTAAGTGTTGCGAAGAGTTATAGACAGCATTGATATTTTCGGAGTTATATTTCCCGTTCTTTAATTGTTGTTCCGAATAACCGATAATAGATTGTAAAGGCGTTCTGATCTCGTGACTCATATTGGCCAAAAACCTTTGCTTCGACATGCTTTGGTATTCCGCTTCTGCTTTAGCCACTTCCAATTCTTTTCGGTATGTACGGCTCCTTGTTACGTCTATTAAAATCAGGACGGCAAATACCGTTGCTATCAAAATGAACATAATAGTGATGAGTCGTGTATGATTGATTGTTTCACCGGCAAGCAAAACAGTCCACTCCGTTTTTTTCTTCACCTGTTCCAATTCCTGCTTTTCAACCTCAGTCAGTAGATTTAATAATTGATGTATTAATACGTTGTTTGCTTTCGACAAATCCTCTTCGCTCTCAACTAACCGGTTTAATTTTTGTACCCTCCGGCTTTCTATTTTTCTTAACGAAGCACCTAGTCTCGCCGAAGAAGTATCGCTTTTAGCAATTGAAACAGTATCAGTATGGTTTTTTACTTCTTCCTCAATAATAACCTGTGGTAGTTGCTGTGCCGCTACTTCTTTTTCTTTTTTTGGTTTTCTGAAAATCCTTTTTATCCACGATGATTTTTTTTGCGTTGGTTCAAACACTGTTTTAACAGTATCAGGGGGAATGATTGTAGTTGTTTTTATCTTCTTTTCACTGCTAATTACATCGCGGTCTACCTTCAACTTTTGAGTATCCATTTTTGCAGATAAATCTTTCAACTGGCGCTCAAAACTTTTATTCTGTTCAATCTGGTAACGGAGCTGTAAATAATCCAGGAACAGTTTATTGTCTGAACGTAACAGGCTGGAGATAGAATCAATACGAACCAATTGAAGGGGCTCGCCAGCTAAGAATTGCCGGAGTGTTTTAATGCTTTTATTAAGTTCTTTTGTGCTGTTTATAAATTCCTGCGAGGGTTTATCTCTTCCTTTTATAACCTCCGTCTGTTGCAAATGCGGAAGGCTGGATATATCCGTGAAAAGCTTTCTTGATATGCTTAATTTTTCATTAGGCATCGAAAGTTCCTTAACTATTGAGGTGATTTTTTCAAAAGCCAACCTGTTGACCGCCCACATCACTACCAAAGAAATAAATATCAAAGTAAATACAACGATAATTTTTCTTTTCATCGTTTCTACCAATGTAAAATGTCTTTCCATTCCGGCCTTTTATCATTTAATAGCAAGTGCTTTAACCAGCTATTCAAAAATAACTTTTAATCGGCAGGTTGGGTTTCAGACAGAAGACTTATATAATGATGAGTTGTTAAACTTGGAAGGGGCTGTAAGCAGAAAGCGATCAAATAAACCAACACCGGCACGAGACATGGAAGCAGTTGAACCGTAGGAAAGATTAACGTTAGCCATTTTGGTTTTTATGTTACCGGCTTCATTGCCTTCATTTAACATTGTTGCGTCGCACTTTTGTACTGAATCGCCTGGTGGAACAATTTTCGGGCACCTGCTACAAATGCTATGAAAGAAGACCGTAACATAGCATTTGTAGCACTATACCTTACAGATGTGTTCTATTTTATTAGTCATAGTTCAACCCAAAGCATGCATAAATAATTAAGGTCTGCCCTGCGGGTGCTCCTTTCTTAGTATGTTGTAATAGCAGAGACCTACGCATTTGTTGAAGAAACTACAACAGTACAAGGGTGCGACGCAACGAGGCACCATAGTAGTACTTGGGCTAAGTACAAAAACCTTCTAATTGCCTGTAAAGCGTAGAGCCTGATCTTATTCAGGAACTGCGCTACCTGAACGATAAGCGTTGATAGCGTTTACTAAAGATGTATGGAGCACACCGGAACCATACAAGTCTTTTTTTAACTGCTTACAACTTCGTTGCTACGCGTCATACTGTTTACAGCCATAAAAAATGCGAAAATTCTCCAATAGAAGTACAGTGAGAGACATAGCCATGTTACAAAAAACAGCTACTGATAATGGAAATTACATATTGTTGAAGCAGACTTTGCCAACTTATTTTGTCTCCCCCACAACTAATCCTTGTCCCGGAACCCATTTATCGTATTCCATCATTTCAGCGATTCTACGGGCTTCATCAGCTCCCTTCAGTTTTGCAATCAGGTGGAGCGCTCCATCAATACCTGCGGAGATACCGGCAGTTGTAATCACTTTCCCATTATCAACATATCGAACTCCGGTTAAAACCCTGGTTTTTGGAAAAGAGCGCCTGAGGTCTTCAATACTTAAATGAAATGTGGTGGCCGTTAAACTATCGAGTAAACCGGCTCTGCCAAAAATGAAAGCACCGGTACAAACAGAAAAAAAGTAACGTGTGTTTTGTTTCCTTGCTTTTATCCAATCAATCACCTCAGGATCCCTGGATGTGGGGGATGCATTACCACCAAAAACGGCCAGGATATCATAAGGTGGTGCATCCTTAATACTAAAATCGGGTGTTACGGTTAGTATGCCTTGCGACTTTATAGGCTGGGTTGTTTTTGAGACAGTAAAAACTTTGAAACCAGCATAGGAAAAAGCCTCCATCGGGCCGGCAAAATCAAGAACTTCAACACCATCCTGCAAATAAAAACAGATGATCATCTTTTCCTGGTTTTCTTGTGCATCAACAGCTGGTTTAGTAATTAACGTCATAGTGCAATGAGTACATTTTCCGGCGTGTGTATAGACAGAATCGTCGCATGTGCCACCACACGGAGGACATACATAGAGGGTGTTGCTGGAGGTGTTACTTTTTCCATAGGTTACCTTGGAAAGGATGAATAGCAGGATGACGACAGTATAAAAAAACTTTTGCATGATATCTTTTTCCAAAGGTCTGCATTAGCCTTTGCACGCACAAGGACAACTATGTGTACTATCAGGACAACTTATTGAAGACCGAAGGCAAAGCACCTGCATGCTTTTGTATAATGTTTCTTAATTGTGCCGCTGTAGTAAAGCCACACGCTGTAGCTACCGTTGCTACTTTGTTATTTTGCTGTAATAGTTGCATTGCTTTTTCTACCCGCAGCTTTTCAATATACTGTCCTATGGTAATTCCTGTAGTTGCTTTAAACAGTCGCGTAAGGTTTCTCGGACTGCTATGTATGATAGCAGCCAGTTCATCGAGGTTACATTTTGTATGTAGGTTTTGTGAAAGCCAGTCTTGCAGTACGTGTACACTCGTGCTCATGTGCTGCCGGTGTTGCAGGTAGATGCTTTGCTGCACTTCGTCACCATTACGCCGCATGTACACAACCATTTCTCTTGCCAGCTTAAAGGCAAACTCGGCCCCATGTCTCTGTTCTATAATATATAAGGCAACATCTATCCCGGTGGTTACACCCGCACTGGTAAAAATATTATTGTGTTGAACAAAGACTTTGTCCTTTTCAACTAAAAGCTTTGGATATCTTGATTGAAATTCATCCAGGTATTTCCAGTGAGTCGTACACTTACCGCCGTCCAGTAGACCTGCTGCTGCCAGCGCAAATGATCCTGTACAAACCGAGCAAAGAATAGCCCCTTGCTGGTGTGCATGTGTTAACCATCGAAAGAAAGCGGCATGATTGCCTTTGGTGAAAGTCTTCACTTCAAAGCCTGGAATGATAACGATATCTTCTGCCGTTATATCAACATTATTTAAAGGTCTGAGCTGATGTAGGTGCAATTTGGATGATAACCTTTGTTCAGGCTTTTCCGACACATAAATAATGTCGTAAGGAATACCATAAGTCTCCGCTTCATAAAATACCTGCAAGGGACCTGCAAGATCAAGTACATGTACATCTTCATTAATCACGAAAATAGCCCTGTTGCTGCTCATGCGTTTGTTGTTGGGCCAACTAAAGTAAGGTAGATCTCCTGGATATTGCTAATGTGTAATTTGATGTTGACATACATGCAGTTTTGAAATAAAGGGGTAAAGAATTAAACATTCAAACAAAGTTAGGCTTAGGCTGGTTAGTGCAAAGAAAGACTGCGGCATACACGCAAAAGCCTATTACCACCGGCTTCATTTTCCGTTACCTTTTTTGCCTGGATTGCCCTAAGCCTAATGATGCTTTCTAATTAATTTACAAGTTTAAATTAAGAGTTACCGAAAGCATTATGCACGATACAATGTTGTCGGAATATCATTCGCGGTTGAAGTGATTTGAGTATTGCGAAGCTCAATTTTTAGCTCTAATTTGTTTAAGGAGAACCGGCTTTAATAACGGAATATTAATATTAAGGTTATCATAGCTTAATCTACCGACTCTACTTTCGCCTCTTACTAAAAATCGAAAATAAAACTAACTGTATGTTTAAAAGTCTATTCATTCTTCTATTAATATTATTTGGCATTCTTTTCTATGGAAGAGCCCAAACTACGCAGGCTTCAATCTCGGGCGTAGTATTGAACAATGAAAAAAAACCGCAAATTGGCGCATCGGTGACGGTGCGTAACGAATCTACTGGCTTTACCACAAAGGCTTTAACCAATGCTCAGGGTGAATATACTTTTAAAGAACTGCCTCTTGGCGGCCCTTATACACTAACTGTTACTTTCGTTGGTTATGGAGAGCAGAAAATAAGCGGTTATACACTTAACCAGGGAGACGCAGTCAGGGCTAACATCGACATGCAAATCAGGGAGAATACGCTGGAGGTGGTACAGGTCGTAGCGTCCGGATTGAAAAATAAAATAGAAAATATTGGCGCAGCTACTGCTATCTCTGCCCGTACAATGACGAGGCTACCTGTCAATGGTCGAAATTTTACTACGTTGATGGACCTTTCACCATTAACTCGCGGTGGCAACATAGCAGGGCAACTAGGTTCTTCCACCAATTATACTATTGATGGTATGAATGCAAAAAATCCTACTTCAGCAGGATCAACTACGAGCCGTAGTGGTGCTCCTTATTCCATATCAATAGAAGCTGTTCGAGAGTTTAAAGTAGTTACAAACCAATATGATGTTACTTACGGACGAAGTGGGGGAGGAACTGTTAGTGCTGTAACCAAGTCAGGCACTAATACGTTAAGCGGAAGCGCATTTAGTTATGTCAGAGATAACCGGTTGGCCAGCAGTTATGATATCAGGGGCAACAAGCGTAATAATAACTATTCTACTAATCAGTACGGATTTTCGTTAGGTGGCCCCATCATTAAAGATAAACTCCATTATTTTGTTGCATGGGATCACCAGCAGGATAAAAGATCATTAGTAATCGCCGACGTACAGTCGCCGGCAGATGAAACGAGGTTTAACGTAACAAAAGCAACACTTGATAATTTTGTAAGTACTGCACGTAGCAGGTATGGGGTTTCTGATAAAGCACAGTACGGTTCATTTGATAAAAACCGTGGTTCAGATGCTGCTTTTGCCCGTTTGGACTGGCAAATCAACAGCCGAAACTTACTGACCATCCGTGATAATTACACCAACGACAGAAACAAACTAGGTTTAACAGATAATACGGCTATTAACTTATACGAATCAACAGGCAACGACTTTAACAGGGATAATAGTTTGCTCGCTACCTTACGTACTTCAGTTAGTTCACGGGTTACAAACGAATTGAAAGTACAACATCTCTACACCTTTCAGTCCAGCGAACCGGGAGACGATCTGCCAGGTGCAAACATACCACGGGCAATTGTAGAAAACGTGACTTCAACAATTGGTGGAGCTACAAGGTCAACTAATATTCAAATTGGCGGTCACAGGTTTGCTCAGGAAGATTTTGAAAACAATGTGTTGCAGGTAGTAAATAACTTGTATTATAACACGAATAAAATCAAATATACGTTTGGGATAGACGGAATGAACACTCGTTCACATTCCCGTTATGGTAGCGAAGTAAATGGACGTTTTCATTATATTAATCTTGCAGCATTTGAAAACAATACACCTTACAGGTATTACCGGGAAGTACCTATTGTTGCAGACCCAAGTGTAGTAGGCAACATTCAAAATATTGGAGTGTATACTCAAATGCAGACTACCCTCGCCCCTGGCCTTGACTTTACTGCCGGTTTGAGGTTTGATTATGCCCACTATCCTTCATCTCCTTTAAATCAACTGGTACTGGATGAGTTGAATTTACGTACAGATCATAAACTTAAATCTTCTGTAATTCAACCCCGTTTTCAGTTTACCTGGGACGTAAATGAAAAGCGCACTGATTTCATTCGTTTTGGTGCAGGTGTTTTTGCTTCAGATATTAATAACTACGCGCTGATCAATAACCTCGTCTTTGACGGTAAACATTCTGCTACCGTCGATGTAAGAGCGCCTAATATTCCCGGCGTTGATTTCAATGCATATCGTGCTGACCCTTCTAAAATTCCTGCATTAACCGATTTTCAGCTACCTACTATAAACACGAACGGTCCCGATGCACAAGTTCCGGTCATGTATAAAGCGAACATTTCTTATAGCCACTATTTTACTGCAAAGCTAAAAATGGGCATTACCGGTTTTGCCACACTGGGACGACATAATTATATGTATGTAGACCGTAACATGGCATCCCAACCTTTTTTTACTTTGGCCAATGAAGATAGCCGTGGGGTGTATGTGCCCTTAAACACGATGCCGGCAAATGGGGCAGGTGATTGGCTGGAGGGTCGAATTAGCAAGAAGTTAGGGCGGGTACTAGAGTTAAACAGTAAAGGTAAAGTAAACCAGTTCGCTGTAGTTGTTGACGGTACCTACCAGTATTTCAGAGATGGAGATATATCTTTTAGCTATACATGGAACGATACAAGGGATAATACGTCATACAACGGGAATGTAGCAAATACAGCAACCCTTTCGCTGCCTGTGAAGGATGATCCACGTGATTTAAGTAAAATGAGTTACTCCGATAATCACTTTCGGCATAAAGTAGTGGTTTATGGTTCATTACCCACCTTTTACGGTGTAAGTATTGGCATTCGCTACTCGGGAATCGGGGGAACACGCTACAGCTTACTATCGGGTGCAAACAGCAACGCCGATTTTGTTTCAGGTACTAATGACCTGGCTTTTATTTTTGATCCTAATAATCCTACTGTACCGCAGAACGTTCGGACAGGATTAACTGCTATTTTAAATAATCCTGATGCAAGCCCCAGTATCAAGAATTTCATTACTGAACACTATGGTAAAATTGCCGAAAGGAATGGCGGGGTGAATAATTTTTATGGGATTATTGACGTAAGAGTAAGCAAAAAGTTTAAGCTTTATAAAACCCATAACCTTGAGTTGTCTGCTGACCTATTTAACGTGGCCAACGTATTCGACAGAAACCGCGGTGTTAATAAATCTTTAGGCAACCAAAATTTGTATGCTATTGGTATCCCTGCCACCAGTACAAGTCCTGCGCTTCCAGCTTTTGATGCAACAAACAGAAGATTTAATTATAGAGTAAATACGGCAGGCATAGTAACTCCTTCCGGAGATCCGTTCCAGGTCCAAATTGGGTTGCGGTATAATTTTTAAACCTGTATTTATACTTCGATCGCTTTGAGAAATGCTTTTTCATGAACGTGGGTAGAGGGCGACGAGGGCACTTGGCAAGGTTTGAATTATAGGTCTCGTAATGGTAAGTGATTTACGACAGGGATAAACATTGCTTCAAACACACTTGTCGTTTGAAAATGAACCGGGAATCCCGATGTGAACCCTGTATGTCGGAAGACCCTGACAGTTATATTTCCTGTTTATGAAAAATTAAGCATTGCCTTTATTCCTTAGTTCACTTTGCAGCGCATATCTCGCTGGTACTCTTAGGGAGCGAACTCAAATTATTCCAAGTAATGATAATCGTTCTGCATTACAAACTCCGCAAGTAAGAACCCTAAAAAATAAAAAACGTTTTAGTATAGTTGCTTACGTAAATGCCATCAGTTAATGAAGAATTATGAAGGGAATCTGTAAAGACAGAAGCTGGTATAAATATTATAAACCATCTTTTGTAGGACTAAGCCTCGATTAAATACAACCGGCTTCGTCCATTAATGTATGCAAAGTCTTTTCATTCAATACGTTTACCTCATCTTAATTATCCTGGCATTGGTAATGTTAGCCAATAAACTTCGATTGGCTTACCCGATTGTACTTGTATTAGGGGGCTTGTTACTTAGTTTAACCTCTGTATTTTCTCGTGTAACAATTGACCCCGAGTTGGTTTTCTTAATTTTTCTTCCGCCACTGTTATATGAAGCAGCATGGGTAACATCATGGAAAGAATTTTGGAAATGGAGAAGAGTAATCACCAGTTTTGCCTTTCCCATTGTAATTATAACTTCATGTGTGGTTGCATTTGTTTCTACTGCTCTTATACCGGGCTTCACATTAGCGCTGGGCTTTCTTTTAGGAGGCATTATCTCACCACCAGATGCAGTTTCAGCGACTACTATTATGCGAGGCGTCAAAGTGCCAAAATCGCTCAGCAGTATCATTGAAGGTGAAAGCCTGCTTAACGATGCTTCGTCGCTAATTGTATTTCGTTTTGCTTTGGCAGCTGTCATAACCGGGCAATTTCATTTTGGTCAAGCGGCTTCCAGCTTTTTTCTTGTGATAGTTATAGGCACAATAATCGGAGTTTTAGTTGCATTTATTTTTTACGCCATTCATCGTTGGCTACCTACTACGCCGGGCGTAGATATAGTTTTGACATTAGTAACTCCCTACTGCATGTATTATGCTGCAGAGCACTTTCATTTTTCAGGTGTGTTGGCGGTGGTTAGCGGCGGCCTTCTGTTATCAAGTAAACGACAAACTATGCTTAATTACAGAAGCCGGATTGAAGGAGTGAACGTATGGACCAGCTTCATCTTTGTTTTGAACGGACTGATATTTTTGCTTATTGGTCTTCAACTGCCGTCGATTGCAAAACAGCTTGGCGACATTAGTTTAGGCACGGCTATATGGTACGGTTTGGCAATCTCTTTACTACTGATTGCAACCCGCTTGCTTTGCACTTTTGGGGCTTCTGTTTTCACAAAAGTTATGAGCAATTTTATAACGGTAGCAGACCCTAACCCGGGATGGAAAGGTCCATTTGTAATTGGATGGGCCGGTATGCGTGGAGTGGTGTCTTTAGCAGCAGCACTTTCAATACCGATAATAATTAACCAAGGACAGCCGTTTCCCTATCGTAACCTTATACTCTTTATTACCTTCATCGTCATTTTGGTTACATTAGTCTTTCAAGGGCTCACCCTTCCGTGGCTGATACGTAAGATAAAGTTGGAAGATAAGTACCGGGTTATACCAGGAGAAGAACAGGAAATCATTATTCAAAAGAAAATTGCAAAGGCTTCACTTCAATTATTAGAAGAAAAGTATGGTAAGGAGAGGGAACTAAATCAGCACTTAAAACCACTGTTTTTAAAATTTAAAACTGATATAGCTTTTTTTGAACAAGATGCAGATAAAAAAATTACAGACGGCAATACATTGAGAAGCTATCAACACATTTATTTAGAATTATTAGAGCAGCAACGAAGCGTGCTTAATAACATGAACAAGCATTCTGAATATGATGAAGGTTTAATTAGAAAATACCTTTCGCTAATCGACCTTGAAGAACTTAAACTTCGGGGGCAACTATTACAGTAAGAACGATATACCCTGCACCCTTTTTAGCCCTGCAGGGTAATGTTTGGCAACCAAACAGACAAGTATAGCTTTAGCGTACACAAATACACAGGTTAATTAAAACCGGCCTCCATCCTTGAGTTATTAAGTAAGCACCTAAATAATGAAGCTTTTAAGACTTACGATGGAGCATAGCGATAAAATGTACAAGGGTGCGACGCAACAGAAGTTTCGTAGTTATACTAATGTGTGACACATAAGAAAAAATACTTTGTTACACTGCTTTTCACATAAACTGTCTTAACCATTTCTCTACTGTCTGTTTATATGAGAGTCTTCAATTTTATATTCTTTTTCAATACCCTACATTTGGTAGAAGCTCTTTAAGCATTTGCGTTTTATACAATTCAAAATTGTGCTGTTCTACTCGCTAGCTTTTTTTTAGGGCCAGAAAAAACGGGCGTATTAATTTATCTCAAAGAAGTTACTAATCCCTAACTTTCCCGGCAGGAAAAGGATAAGCAAAACGAGACACCAATAGCTTATCCTTTTCCTTTTAACTTACCTTCTTAAAGAGGGGGTAAAGTATTGAGACGAATTTTTCGTGCTTAAAAAATTACAAATTCAAAACTTATTAAAATGATTGTTTGCAGGTCTCCTAAACGTACGCTATCTGTTTTGCTTACGTTTTTCGTTTCTACATTGTTTGCACAAAGAAGCCAGATTATTACAATAGAAAGTCAACACAACGTTATTGCATTACAAGTGGGAAACGACTTAAGGGTGTCGACCGCCTACTTTGGAACGAAACTAAAAGACACAAGTGAGTATAGGTTTGTACGCCCTATGTATAAAAGGGGGGATGATTACTCTGGCATACTAAATTCGGCTTATACACCTGCAGGTTCGCGCAACCTTGTAGAACCTGCAATTGAGGTAACTCATGCAAATGGGAATACTTCGCTCGATTTACATTTTGTAAGTAGCGCTGTTGAAAAGACTGACGCCAATGTTTCGGTTACAACTATTTTGCTTAGAGACTCTGCTTATGCGCTGGAAGTAAGTTTGTTTTTTAAAGTTTATTATAAGGAAGATGTAGTGGAGCAATGGGCCGTTATTAAGAACAAAGAAAAGGGGAATGTGACTTTACAGAAGTTTGCCTCAGCAAATTTATACCTAACGGCCGACCAGTACTGGCTGAAGCAGTTTCATGGTGATTGGGCAAAAGAAATGCAACCTGAAGAAACGCGTTTAACCGCCGGGATAAAAGTGTTGGATTCTAAGTTAGGGACAAGGTCTCATTTGTACCAGCCACCGACATTTATGGTTTCATTAGATAAGCCGGCTACAGAGGATGAGGGAAAAGTTTTATTGGGGCAACTGGAGTGGTCGGGAAATTTTAAAGTAGACCTGGAAGTAGATCCATTGAATAATCTTCGGTTGATTGCGGGCATAAATCCATTTGCTTCTGAGTACGCCTTGAAGCCAAACCAACAGTTTGAAACACCTGCATTCGTATTTACTTTTTCGGATAAAGGAACCGGGGAAGCAAGCCGCAACCTGCATCGCTGGGCCAGAAATTACAAGCTGTATGACGGCAAAGGAAGCAGGATGACTTTGTTAAATAACTGGGAAGCCACATTTTTTAATTTTGATGAACCCATTTTGGCCGGTTTGCTGAAGGACACTAAAAAATTGGGGGTTGACCTGTTTTTATTGGATGATGGATGGTTTGGGAATAATTATCCCAGGAACAATGATAGGGCGGGTTTGGGTGACTGGCAGGAAAATGTAAAAAAGCTTCCTCATGGTGTTGGTTTCCTGGTAAAAGAAGCACAAAACAATGGGGTGAAATTTGGTATTTGGGTAGAGCCTGAAATGGTGAATCCAAAAAGTGATTTGTATGTAAAACATCCGGAGTGGGTGATTAAGCAACCCAACCGCGAGGAACATTTATATCGCAACCAGTTGGTGCTCGATCTAAGCAATCCTAAAGTGCAGGATTTTGTTTTTGGAATTTTAGACAACCTGTTTACTAAAAACCCTGATCTCGCTTTTATTAAGTGGGATTGTAACGCGGTTATTTACAATGCATATTCTTCTTTTCTTGAAAAGCAATCGCATTTATATGTCGATTATGTAAAGGGCCTTTACAAAGTGTTGGATAGGGTAAGAGCTAAATATCCTACAGTGGAGATGATGCTGTGTTCAGGCGGCGGCGGAAGAGTTGACTATGGGGCGCTAAAATACTTCAACGAGTTTTGGTTGAGCGACAATACTGATCCGCTGGAGAGGATATTTATTCAGTATGAATATTCTTATTTCTATCCCGCCATTTCGCATAGTAACCACGTTACAGACTGGGGAAAGCAACCGCTTAAATATCGCACCGACGTAGCAATGATGGGTAAGCTTGGTTTTGATATTGTGGTAAGTAAGCTATCTCCCAAAGATTTGGAATTTGCACAAAAGGCAGTTAAAACATATGATACAATCAAAAACATTGTTTGGCATGGCGACCTGTATCGCCTTGCAGATCCGCGGGAAAATTCCTATGCTTCTTTGATGTATGTAAACGAGTCGAAAGACAGCGCTGTAATGTTTAATTATATAACCAGCAACCGATACGGTAACGGTAGTTTGTCGCCGATCAGGCTGAAAGGTTTGGACGCCGGTAAAAAATATAAAGTAAGAGAGATCAATATTTACGAGGAGCCTCGTGTGGGAAAACGGCCAAATAACAGCTACTCGGGCGATTACCTGATGACGGTCGGTTACAACCCGGGAGTGAGTGCAAACCGGATGAGTGTAGTTTTGCAAATAGAGGAAGCGAGATAGAAGCTTTACCTACTCATTAGAAATTAATAAAAAAGCCACGAAGGATCAATCGACGATCATTTGTGGCTTTTTTGTGGTCAGTGCAGTAATGTCTTCTCCCGCCATTTCTCTCAATGTAGCTTCAATCATTCTACTTATTGCATTCAATGCAAGGTCGTTTGGCGCTTCACCAAATGGCTCTTCAATTTCGTTTACTATTGCATCAAAAGCCATAAAAGTGTAAGAGATAAATACGACTATAATAGGTGTCATCCAACCAATACTATCAACGAGACCAAAAGGCAGTAAGAAGCAGTACAGGTAAACGGTTCTGTGCAAAAGTACTTTGTAGGTAAACGGAATTGGCGTACTTGCAATTCTTTCGCATCCTCCAATTATGTTTGAAAGGCCGTTTAAGTTGTCATCAAACGCCGCTACCGTTATTGAGTCTATTCTTCCTTCCTGCTTTGCTGTTTGAATCCATTTGCCAAGCTCCCGCATTAAAATAACCGGTTTAAAATGTGCTTGTTCAACATGTTTGCTAAGTGATGCCGGCAATAAACGTTGCAAATCTTCTCGTGCATCCGTTTTCCTTAGTTGATGCTTTAGTGTGTATACAAGGGCAATTAGTAGGTGAACAAAACCTTTGATTTCCGGAGAATCCTGAGAATATCCACTAAAAGTTATGGCTTGCCGGCAAAGCGAACGGGTATCAATAAGCAGCAATCCCCATAATTTTCTCCCTTCCCAAAAACGATCATAACTGGCATTGTTATAAAAACCAATAAATATGGCCAAAACAACGCCTATTAAAGTAAAGGGTGCAGCATTTAGGGGAATTTTATAATGCCAGAGAGTACCATGATAATAAACCACTAAACCAGAGAGCATAAAAAGCACAATCAGCCTTGGAAGGATCTCTGGTAGTACAGATTCTTTCCAGACAAAAAGTAGTTTAAACCAGTTTTGTTTATCCCGGATGATCATAAGTTTCTAAAGATTGCCTGTGCAAAGGACGGTTAAGTGTAATATTAAAAGGCTTCTTTTTTGAATTGATTGTTCATGCTGTTGGAATAATTTTCATTCCATAACTGTTTCATTTCAACAACTTCTTCTCAAAAACGCTGGCAGCTTGTGTTGTTATTTACTCAAGATTCTACTGGCACTACTTTTATACAAATAAACATTTTTACATATCTGATTGTTCCCTCCACATCATCAAACTCTAATGTATGAGCAGTATTTCAATATGGAAAGACAAAGCCGAAGAAACTTCATTCGTCCCGCTTCGCACTGATATTACCGTTGATGTAGCAATCGTAGGAGGCGGGATTACGGGGCTAACAGCAGCCCATATTTTATCAAAGGCGGGTAAAAAAGTGGCTGTGCTCGAAGCCGGAAAAATTGGTGAAGGCGCAACAGGATCTTCTACCGGTAACCTTTATTGTACTATTGGCAGCCCGGGATTGCACAATCTAAAGTCAAAGTTCAACGAGCAAAAAATAAAAGAGGTCGTACAGTCAAGGGCTGCGGCGGTTGATTTTATTGAGACAGTAATTACAGATTTGAGTATTCAATGCGACTTTAAACGGGTGCCGTGGACCCTGTTTGCTGAAAGCGAAGCCGGAAAATCTTTTGTGGAAAAGGAGAGAAAAGCGGCAGAGGAGGCGGGGTTAACTGTTACTCGAAATTTTGCAATTCCTATAAATGTCGAAACAGGTTTTACCGTAAAAAGACAGGCGCAGTTTAATCCTTTGGAATATGTAAAAGCGCTTTCGAAGAAGATTCAATCACCCAACTGTTCTATTTACGAGTTAACCAAAGTAGACGATGTAACTGAAGGCGAACCATGTACAGTATCTACTGCCGGCGGAAAGGTAACAGCTTCGCAAGTAATTATGGCAACCCACAGCCCAAAAGGTATTTATGCGGTGCATATGAATATGGGGCCGTACCGGGAATACGCTGTCGGTGTTACCTTAAATGGAAATTATCCTGCTGACGGCGTTTGGTGGGATATGTTAGCCCAGGAGCATTATTCCATGCGGACGTACGAGACTTCAAAGGGCAAAATCCTGATGGTTTTAGGGGAAATTCATAAAGTAGGGCAAAAAGATAATAACCACGAATGTTACAACAACCTGGAGAGATTTTTACGTGAGCGTTATGATGTGAAGTCGGTAGAATTTAAGTGGTCAGCACAGCAGTTTAAAGCCGCAGATGGGATACCTTATATCGGCTTGAGTTCCGGTAATTCAAAAACTTATATCGCTACCGGGTTTTCGGCCGACGGCTTAACTTATGGAACGCTCGCCTCGATGATTATTTCTGACCAGATTTTGGGAAAAGAAAATAAATGGGCTAAAACCTACGATGCTTCACGCATCACGCCGCTGGCTTCTGCAAAAGATTTTATTAAGGAAAATGTAAATGTTGCATTTGAATTTGTAAAAGATCGGTTTACAAAAAATGAAGCTGGTGAATTTTCAGAGGTCGCCGCCGGCCAGGGTAAAGTGATGGAAGTAGATGGTAAGAAATGCGGCGTTCATCGTGACTCAACAGGAAAGCTGCATGTTGTATCAGCAGTGTGTACACACATGGGTTGCATTAATCACTGGAATGAAGTAGAGCAATCGTGGGACTGCCCTTGCCATGGAAGCAGATTTTCAATAGATGGTGAAGTGCTGGAAGGGCCGGCTTATACGGCATTGAAAAAAGTGATGGTTTAGAGAAGTTGGGCAAGTTGCGTGTTGCAAGTTGCCGGTTTCCTGTTACCTGGATAGATGTGCCATACCTTACAGGTGTGGCACATCTTGCTTCTTGCAAGTGCAGTAGAGCTGACTAGAATAACAAGAGAGGAACATACAACTTTCGGCAAAACAGTAAACCTTTTGTTACCTGATACCGTTAACGACAATAATATTATTATATAATGCTGCATAATAAAACTGTAGATGACCTGCTTCAAATAAAAGAAATCTACCTTGAACCGGAAGTGAGAAATTACAAACGTGGGCTGGAAATACTGGCAAAATATCCCGACGCAAAACTGATAGAAGTGCCGTCTCATTGGAAAATACCTGAGCTTCATGGAAACCAGGGATCAATAGAAGACTGGACGAGGATTAAGAAAAATATTATTGTTTTGGGTACAAAGAAATCGTTGAGTTGCAGAGCTAACACCAGAAGTTCTCATTGGGTTGCTCCTTCTCAGTCGAATGGTTGTACGATGTCTTGTTCGTATTGTTATGTGCCGCGTCGTAAAGGTTTTGCCAACCCAATTTCCGTCTTTGTAAATATTGAGCAGATTTTAAACTACCTGCGCCGACATGCCGCAAAGCAGGGTGAGTTGAAAGCACCGGACCACATTGATGATAAATATTGGGTGTATGAAATAGGGGAGAATGGTGACTGCAGTGCTGATGCAGCTATTAGTGATAATGTAAAGGATCTGATGAACCTGTTCAAAGAAATTCCGAATGCCAAACTAACCTTTGCGACGAAGTTTGTAAACAGGGAAATGCTGACTTACGATCCGCAGTTGAAGACAAGAATTCGTTTTAGCCTGATGCCTCACAAGATGAGTAAGTTGGTGGATGTACGAACAACACCGATAAGTGACAGGATAGATGTGATCAACGATTTTGTAGATGCAGGTTACGAAGTGAACGTAAACTTTGCGCCCGTCATTTTTTATGAGGGATGGGTTGATGACTGGCAGTTAGTTTTTGATGAAATAAATGACAAGCTGAATGAAAAAAGCAAGAAGCAATTGATAGCTGAAATTATTTTTCTTACGCACAACGAGCAATTGCACGAGGTGAACATGGGCTGGCATCCTAAGGCTGAAGAAGTTTTATGGAGACCAGAAATACAGGAAGTGAAATATAGCCAGACAGGCGGAAGAAACGTGCGATATAAGCGGGGACTAAAATCTGAGCTGGTAGATACATTAGTAAATATGGTGCATAAGGAAATGCCATATTGCCCTATTAGGTATGCGTTTTAAATTAAATCTTTCAACACCCATTTTTGGCCGCGCCCTAATTCATGGTAAAAGGTTAAGCCCTGGGCTTCGTTCTTGCAACGCGACTCCAACCGCTGTTTCAGAAACTGCTTTGTAAGTTTCAAAGTTCCTTCGCCCACGAATCCAACCGGCTGATTGTCGCTTGTGCAAGAACTGTTGTCTTAAATAACCCCCGTTCTAACCCGCACTTTATTAATAGATATAATTAAGCGTTGCAGGAGGTGATTCGGTATTGCCCCTGCTATGAAATGTTTCCTTTTTGCCGGCTAGCCTGTCGGCGTTGTACTTGTACCCGCACCCGAACAGGCGGGTATAGTTCCGTTTGCTGAAACATTATGGCACCCTACTTCGGTTGTTTTTTTGCCATACTACACCAGGGAGAAAAAATACTAAGACTACATGAGGTGGAAGATTTTTTTGTCGTCATACTCCAAATGCCTGGGGAAAGCTTACAATGAAAGGATGCTTATTTGTTTTCTATAGGTGGTTTCAATCCTGCTTACATTATGAATATAAAATAGCCGTTGAAATAATCGGTCGATTTTGAAAATTGGTTAAAACTGTTTTTATACCTCTGAAAGCTTTATTAGATTTATTGGTATCTTGAAACCCATAACGATTGTAATCATTTGAAAAATTGAATAATGAATAATGCTTTCAGCAGAAGACAATTTCTTAAGCAGGGCGGCGCCGCGGCTTTTAGCCTTGCCTTCCTTCCGGCTATTGCTGGAAAAGTAGCACCAAGCGATAAGTTGCGAATAGCGCATATTGGCCTTGGTGGAATGGGTAACAACCACCTGAAATGGTTTGCCGGTTTGCCTGAAGTAGATATTGTCGCTCTTTGTGATCTTGACCAGGATCATTTGAGTTCTACTATGAAAACCCTTGAAACGCTTCGCCCTGGTAGTAAGGCGCAAGGGTATGCAGATTTTCGGCAGGTGCTCGATCGTAAAGACATTGATGCGATTACTTGTGCCACTCCCGATCATTGGCATGCACAAATAGCAATGCTTGCTTTTGAGGCCGGCAAGGATGTGTATGGAGAGAAGCCTCTTTCTTACGACGTGAAAGAAGGGCAACGAATGTTGAAGAGCTTAAACCGGCATAAGCGCATATTTCAGATGGGTACTCAAATACATGCCACCGACAACTATCACCGGGTTGTAGAGATTATTCGCAGCGGAGCGATTGGAAATGTACATACAGTACGGTTATGGAAAACAGGTTTGCCGCCGGAACTGGGTCCTGCTGTTATCCAGGCTCCGCCGCCAACTCTTGACTGGGACATGTGGCTTGGCCCAGCACCTTATGTCGATTACACTCCTCAACGATGTCACTTTACTTACAGGTATTTTAAAGATTATTCAGGTGGCGTGTTTGCCGACTTTTGGAGTCATATTGCCGACGTGGTTTTTTGGTCGGTAGAACCAAAGGGACTAAAATCAATTTATGCAAGGGGTGAAGCGTCAAAAGGAATCGACGATGCACCTTTATGGGTAGATGTAGATTATGAATTTGAAGGCCTTAATCTTTACTGGACACACCTACCCCCCAATGTACCAGGAGCTGCAAAGCGTCACATTGGTGCATATTTTGAAGGTGACAAAGGCACCCTGATTTGTGATTATAACACACGGGAGATTACTATTAACGGGCAAACTGTTACAGATATTCCTGAGGTTCCAATTACAATAGTGCGGTCTCCGGGTCACCAGCAAAACTTTGTAGATTCAGTTAAATCAAGAATACAACCAGAGTCTAATCTTGAATATGCAAGAAAGATGGTTTTGCCAATGCATCTCGGTCTTATTTCTTATCGCCTTAACCGGAAATTAAACTGGAATAGCAAGAGAGAAAAGTTTAGAGATGATAAAGAAGCCAACACCTACCTGCATCGGGAATACAGGAAGAAGTGGGATCTGTTGTAGAGGATAGAAATATGGCAAAGCGGCTGAAAAAAGCAACAAAAGTACAAGTGTGCGACGCAACAATGCCCGTACAAGCGATACAGGTAGGCTACATAAAAAAGAAGCAGAATTAATGACGTTTATCTTTTGCCACGTCTTGTAATGGGCTTGCCATACTTTTTCTTCATCTGATCTCTCCGGCTAACCTTCTTATTTATTTTGCTGTTTTTAGCCGATTTTTCATGAAAGGATGCACCTCTTTCTTCCTTTTTAGGCACCTTGATCTGTATTTCTTTTGTAGACACTTTCGGCTGCTCATCTTCGGTAAGCAGCGAGGATATTTGCAAGTGTGATGGCAGGGTAGCCGTGGAAATTTGAAACTTCATCAGACTCTCTATTGCTTCCCTTTGCTCTTGTTCCCTTTCTGTAATAAAGCTGATCGCTATGCCTTTTTTGTCTGCACGACCAGTTCGGCCAATGCGGTGAATATAATTTTCAGGAACAGGGGGAAGATCGAAATTAATTACATGTGTTACTTCTGCAATGTCGATACCACGGGCAACGATATCAGTTGCAATAATGAATTTATAAGTTCCTTCCTTGAATTGTTTAACAGTATTGAAGCGATGATTTTGTTCCTTATTAGAATGTATAACTCCGGCGATGCCAGGATAATCAGGTTCGAGTTCTTCGTATAGTTCGTCTGCCAGCTTTTTTGACGCGGCAAAAACCAATACTTTGGTCATCGTTTCATCTTCTGCCAACAACAATTTCAGCAGGTTTACTTTGGTATAAAAATTTGGTACTTCGTAAGCGGTCTGAATAATGTTTTCAACGGGTGTTCCTGCAGGTGCGGCTTCAATTCTTATAGGTTCGTTGAAGTAAGCATTCATTAAATCTTCCACTTCTTCTATGAGGGTTGCGGAGAATAACAGGTTTTGCCGTTTGGCCGGCAATAAGTCTAATATGTTTTTTAGCTGCGTTCTAAAACCAAGGTTTAGCATTTCATCTACTTCATCTATTACCAGCTTTTTTATCGACTTTACTTTAAAGGCTCCTGCCATTGCCAGATCAAATAACCTGCCTGGCGTAGCCACTAACACATCTAACCCATTTTGTAACTCCAGTTTTTGTGTACTGATATTTGCGCCTCCGTAAACACCTATAACATCAAGGCTTAAATAAGGAGTTAACTTTTTTACAGCTTCCACAACCTGCGCTACCAATTCGCGGGTAGGTACTACGATGAGTATTTGCGGGTCTTTTTCTTTTGAGTATTTCCAAAGGTTTAAAAGTGGAAGCAAATAGGCGAACGTTTTGCCCGTTCCTGTTTGAGCTATTCCGCACACATCCGCACCACTCATTACTACAGAAAAAACCTTTGCTTGTATGGTAGTCGGAGTTGTATAGCCGAGATCAGTAAGTGCATTTACAAGTTGTTTATTGAGATTAAAATCCTTAAATGTCATAGGTAGTAAATAAAGGGCAAAGGTAGGGTAAGTGTAAAGAAGGGGGAACTAACGGTTAATGATGGAAGTATCAGTGAGTCTGATTTGCTTATAAATAGAAAAGCCGCTGTAAAGATGTAAAGCGGCTTTTCTCATTTTGAATAATTTGCTTAAAAAAGCTAATTAAACTTTTCTGACATAAACTCGAGCAATTTCTCATCGCTCATTTTATTGGAAGTGCTTTCTTTAGCAACGGCGTTTTTAAATTGCGGAGTTTCTGACATGAAACGAATAAACTGTTCCTGTGCTGTTCCTGTTCCTGTTACGTGCACTTCATCTACATTTTGCATGAAGGAGGTTATTTCCTTAAATAACTTTTGCATTGAACCCTGTTCTGAATTATTTGCTGCATTTTCATTTGAGTTCTTGTCCTGGCCATTTACTTTGGCATGTCCAAGTATTACAAAGTTTCCTGTATCAATATTTTCTCTACCAACAACAATCGCCTGATGAGAATCCATCCAAACGCCAAATTGTTTTTTGTTCTTAGACATTTTATTTATTTTGACAATAGGCGGCAACAACCATACCCTATAATATTGAAGTTGCTTTTCTGCCACATTTAGTTGTAATAAGCCCCAGGTAAGGGATAAAGTGCCATATGAGGAGTAGAGTGGTTCTTCCTGTTAACTTATTTGTAACAACTGAAGCAAAACTGTTCCGATAATTTGCAGACTTATTAGACCCTATGCTACCTCGCAGACCCCGGACTAAGATAGCTACTACCATAATTTGTTTAGTATTGTCCGTTTCTGCTTTTAATCAGACCATTAGCTTGTCCGTTAATGTATCGGATGTCTCTAATAATAAAGTGCCAAATGCTACAATCAGCATCAATCAAAAGAAATTTAAAACTGACTCAACGGGTAAAGGAACTTTTGCAATAGTCGCAGGCACAACCAATCTAGCCGTTACTTCTGTTAACCACCATCCTTATGCGCTCAAGCTGTTTACAACTGCCGATACCACCATCTACATTGTCCTTCAAATGCGGGCAAGCCTTCTGGGAAATGTTACCGTAACTACCAGTCATAATGTTGTACGGAACCAAACAGGCGTACAAACCATTAGCGGAGCCCAACTACGAAAAATACCGGTAGTACTTGGAGAAATTGATCCGTTAAAAACAATCACATTACTGCCGGGGATTAAGAGTGGCGGCGAGGCAAGTGCAGGTATATATGTACGTGGCGGTGGTCCCGATCAAAATCTTGTTTTGCTTGATGGAATACCCGTTTACAATCCAAATCACCTACTCGGCTTCTTTAGTATTTTTAACGGTGAAGCTGTTAAAAATGTAGAAGTAATAAAAGGAGGTATTCCGGCCGAATACGGGGGTAGGTTAAGTAGCGTAATCGCTATCGATACAAGAGACGGTAACAAGGACTCCATAAAAGGAAGCGGGGGGATAGGCTTAATTTCAAGCAGGATATCCGTGGAAGGCCCGTTGGTTAAAGGGAAATCTTCTTTCATCATAAGTGCAAGACGCACCTACATAGACCAGGTGGCACGTGTAGTTGCAGCGGAAAGGGTGGGAGGTAACGGTTACTACTTTTACGACATCAATGCAAAAGCTGACTATATTGTCAATAGTAATAATCACCTTGCTTTTACTTTATATACAGGACGCGACAGGTTTTCTTTCGACAATAGCCGCACACAGCCAGCCGGTCGAAGTACTTTGTTCCAAACTTATTGGGGCAACACGCTTGCAGGCATTTCATGGAGGCAGCAGGTAAGTAAGAAATTGAATCATGAAACATCTGTTGTCTTCAACAACTTTACACTTGATAGTCGCTTTGGTGCCCCGGCAAGTACTTTTCTGTTCACTTCGGGGTTACAAGACCAGCAACTAAAAACAAACTGGCTGTACACCCACAGCGACTGGCTAAAACTTAAAGCAGGTGGGCAATATATCTGGCACCGGTTTAAGCCGGGTGCAGGAGGAATTACTTCCGGTATCCAGGAGTTTAAATCGCAGGTGAGTGATCAATATGCAAGGGAAGCTGCAGCGTACATCAGTTCTGATGTCAATGTAACTCCCGATCTCAACATAATAGCAGGTCTTCGATACAGTTATTTTAACCAGGTAGGACCAACGCGAAGAATCGCGTACGACAACGATGGCATACCAACAGGCGAAGTACAACAATTTTCAAAAGGGCAAAGCATTGCCAAATATCATTATCCTGAACCCAGGCTGAGCATCTTATATAAGTTACCAAACACTGCCAGCATCAAGGCATCTTACACCCGCACTATTCAATACCTTCATTTAGCCACTACAAGTGGGGCTACTTTCCCCAGCGATCTTTGGGTACCAAGCAGTGAGCTTATTAAGCCTTCCAATGCCCAACAAGTGTCAGTGGGGTATTTTAAAAACTTCAAAAACAGCACTTACGAAGCAAGCATAGAAACGTATTACAAGGTCATGAACAACCAGATAGAATTTAGGCCTGGTGCTCAATTGCTGCTTAATCAAAACCTGGAAGGTGAAATGATTTTTGGTTCAGGTAAGGCATACGGAGTAGAGCTGTTTGTGCAAAAAAAACAAGGAAAATTAACGGGTTGGGTTGGTTACACGCTTAGTCGGGCAGAGAGAAAATTTGCACAACTGGGCGACGGTAAATCTTTTCCATACCGGTACGACCGCACACACGATCTCAGCATCGTGGCTAATTATCCAATCAATACCCATTGGGAAGCTTCTGCTGTTTTTGTGTATGGTACGGGCAATGCACTTACAATGCCTACAGGTCGCTTTACTTATAATCTTGGTTACAATCCGGGTGACCGCCAACCCATTTTTACAAACATTAACCAGTACGACAAGATTAACGATTACCGTATGCAGGCTTACCACCGAATGGATGTAGCTTTCACCTATACCCGCAAGCCAAATAGTACAAAACGTATTAAAAGTAGTTGGAACTTCAGCATCTACAATTTGTACAGCCGCGCCAACCCATATTTCATCTATATCGAGGTCGATGACGAGAAAAAAACGGTTCAGGGAAAACAGGTGTATCTCTTTCCCATTGTACCTAGTGTAACATGGAACTTTAAATTTTAACCATGAAAAACAAATTGGTTAGGCAAGCTGTGCGAAGTCTTTTTTTATTGGTCAGCAGTAGCACGAATATCAGACTTCCGTTGCGACGCTCCGTTCCACTACAACTTTTCATAGCAGCATTCATGTTTTGCGTGGGCCTTACAGCCTGTGAAAAAAACATTGATATCAAACTAAATAATGGCGAACCCTTGTTGGTTGTAGAAGCCTATATCAACAACCAAATGCGCGAATACAACTATGTTGTACTAAGTCGCAGCCTCGAATACTTTTCAACCGATTTTCAAAGCACAGCTGTTTCTAATGCCACTGTTACCATAACCGAAGGCGAGCTGGTTAATCAACAATATGTTTGGAACCCTGCCAGTAAAGTTCAAATGTCGGAGGCTAATCTACCTATCGTTCCTGCTAATTTTAGAAAGGGTGTTTACTTCGATCCACGCCTGGTAACCAATCCTCAAAGTGCGTTAATTGGGGTTCCTGGTAAAAGTTACCTTCTCGAAATTTCTGCGGGTTTAAATAAATATACTGCGGTTACTACCTTGCTGACGCCTGTACCTATTGATAGCCTTACAGCCGGTTATTCGTACCGCGACACCGAAGACAACAACAAATTGAAGTTTCGTATTACAAATCACTATAAAGATCCCGACACATTAAATAATACCCAGTTTTACTATTATCGACACCCCGAAAATCGACACAATTTTGGTTGGGGAGGAATATCAAGAAGCCGGGCTTTTGGTGTTGATGACGTTACAAACGGGCAAGAAATACATCTTACTCATCCGCGTGGTTTTCTTGTCGGAGATACAGTAAATTATTACATGGCAAGTGTAACACGGGATGTCTACAATTTTTGGGACACTTACAGCAAAGCCCGAAATAACAACGGGCCTTTTGCCACGCCGGTTACGCTAAAAACCAACATGACCGGAAACAATGTTACCGGTTGTTTTAGCGGATTAAGTTTGAATTCCAGGACGATAATTATAAAGTAGAGCGCTTGATTTTTGAACGTTTAGTTCGGTAAAATCTGTTATTTCCGCCATCGTTTTACGTCTCTCGTTGTTCCAATTTACTTTAACGCTTTCTTACATATGACAGCATGGCAAATGGCAACAAACGGATTATGAATTGTGTTATCAGTGCATGCAAATTTCAGATGCTTTTCTACCTACAGATATAACAATTTCCCCCGAAAAACCTGCTAAGCTTTGGATGCCTAAAAGAGTTCTGTTTACTCCCGATGCATTAGATGAACCTTTTGGTCAAAAGATATTAGAGCGGGTTAAGCAGTACAACCTTCCCGTTGAAATATTGAAGAACAACAGGGTAACAGGATTGCGCGGGGAGACAGAAAGAGAAACCTATAAACTTGCCAAAAGTACTTTGGCTATTGTGAATGCTTCACCGTCGGCTTTCAGGCTTCGTCCTATTCCACCGTCTGCAGATTTCCAGTTCCACCTTGCAGAAGGGTGCCCGGCTCATTGCCAGTATTGTTACCTCGCTGGTAGCTTACAGGGGCCTCCTGCCATTCGTGTATTCGCTAATTTGCCTTTGATTTTAAACAACACGCAGAATTACAAACTTCCCAATAAGACTACCTCTTTTGAAGCAAGCTGTTATACTGATCCACTAAGTATTGAACATCTTACCGGCAGTCTTGCTGAAACAATCGAGTTTTTCGGAAAGCAGGACAATAAACATTTAAGGTTCGTTACCAAGTTTGATGCAGTCGATCCTTTGCTCCATTTAGATCATAATGGTAATAGCCGTTGGAGAATCAGTCTAAACGCTCATTCCATTAGTCGCCGGCTTGAAGGTGGTACAGCTTCTATCTCTGCCCGGATAAAAGCCCTGAGAAAGCTGGCACTTCCCCGCTGCCAAGGCGGAGGCAATTATCCTATTGGCGTTGTGCTTGCTCCAATAATGCCTATCGAAAACTGGCAGGAAGAATACGGTGTGCTCCTGGATGAATTAAGGCAGCACCTTGATTTTCCGGTTAACCTGACCTTTGAGTTAATCACTCACCGTTTTACCCCGGGGTCAAAGCAAGTGCTTACAGAATGGTACCCAAACACAAGCCTTGAAATGAATGAAGAAAACCGTTCTAAAAAGTTGAACAAGTTTGGCGGAACCAAGTATGTTTATACAAAAGATACCATGAAGGAAATGAAAGCATTCTTCTATGGTGAGATCAATAAGAAATTTCCGGAAGCAGAGATTTTGTACTGGACGTAGAGGCGACTTCAAAGCGATCATTGCCAGTGAACTAATCATCATTTCTACCAGTGGCAAAAAGCTGCTGTTTATTTAAAGATTTCTGTACAGGTTTCAGCTGAAGAACACCTGCAAAGGGGTTTAAGTGTTCCGATAGGATTACTTAAATCTAGTGCGGGGAGCAGGACTGTGTCAGGGAACTGTGAGAAGTTGCACAGCAAAGGAACTTGCAGTACATTGGAAGACAAAAAGCATGGCCATTTTTACAGCGTTGGTGACCGTGAAATAGCACATCTCAAAACTTTTGCAGTGGTAATGGGGATTTTATTAAACCTGAAGTTTTTCAAATGGCATAACTTGATAATCGCTTTAACCTTGCCACCGGTCTGGTCACAGTATAATAAATACAAGAAATGAAAAAAACAGTATCCCTAATTATTATTTCAATGTTTGTAATTCTATGCGGGCAAACTAACAAAGCTATTGCTCAACCTGTCTACGGCGCCTTGAATGACAGGTTTAGAAAATCGGAAAATGACAATTTAAACAAACCTTACCAGGGGATAGTTACCTCAAAGGGTATAGAAAAAGGATTGTTCCCAATTAAATCAACAGGAGTAACCACGGAACCGATTAAAAAGGCAGGTGAAATATTTTTAAAATCGCTGAACAAAGAACAATTAGCAAAAACGCAATTTGACATTCAAAATAATGAATGGCAAAAGTGGGCAAATGTGGACAATGGTTTGTACAGACGGCAGGGAGTTAGTATTAAAGAAATGACCAAAGAACAAAGAAAATTTGCGTTTCAGCTTATGCAAAGGGCATTAAGTGCCAAGGGTTTGCAACTAAGTAAGGATATTATGAAAACTGATCAAACTTTGAGAGAGCTGAACAACGATAACCCAATTTACGATGAAGAGCTTTATTTTTTTACGATAATGGGCAAGCCCTCAATGACCAAAGCCTGGGGCTGGCAAATAGATGGACATCATTTGGTTATCAATTATTTCATTTTAGGCGACCAGGTTGTTATGACACCAACCTTTATGGGAGGAGAACCGATCATCACAACTTCGGGGAAATATAAAGGGAATGTAATCTTTCAAGACGAACAAAATATTGGATTGAAGTTTATGCAATCCCTTTCGGCTGAGCAGCAAAAAGGAGCTACTTTATCCTTGGATAAAGGAAGAAATAATATTGCAGCAGAAGCTTTCTCGGATAGCAAAACAGTGGATTTTCAGGGCTTGTCAACAGCACAAATGACTGTAGAACAAAAAGGGAAATTATTAGATTTAGCAAAGCAGTATATTTCTAATATGGAAAATGGACACGCCAAAGTTAAAATGGAGGATATAAAAAAACATTTAGACAATACATGGTTTGCCTGGATTGGTAAGACCGATAAAGATGCTGTTTTCTATTATCGCATTCACAGTCCTGTAGTATTGATAGAATTTGACCACCAGGCACCGATCGGAATACCGGGGCAAGGTCGTGAAGCAACAAAAAATCACATCCATACAATAGTTAGGACACCTAATGGAAACGACTACGGAAAAGATTTATTAAAACAACATTTGGAACAATCTCACAATCACCAATAAAAATGCGAACCGGCAACATGGCTTAGGCGTTTAATTGTTTTGATAGGATCACTAAAACTAATGCTGGTGGCAGGACTGTCACGGGAAACTGTGAAAAGTTGTACAGCAAAAGAACCTGAAGCATTAGAAAGCAAAGGGTCTTATAAAATTGCAGCTAGTAAACTTTATACTGGACATTGTCCTGTTACAATCAATGGTTTAATTTGCCCTTTGGAAGACTTGAATCAACAAGTACCTAATAATCCTTCATCACTTCGCCCAATTTTAAGGGACGAAAAGAATTTTTTGATCTTCTGGATTGCGCTGAATTAAGATAAAAAGTACAAGAGTGCGACGCAACAAAAGTTATTAAGTAGGACGAGGCTTGGTAAAAAAACTAGTTAAGTTATTATCAAAACAATTTGATAGCGCTTTCTTAAGATGATCTTTTGCAGCAGAAAAAACCGTGGTGCAAAAGAGCATTTTCATTTTATTTAGTATTGATATCAGACTTTTCAAAATTGCGGTAAGAAGCAAACGATCAAGCCTTACTCTTGCTGACAGCTTCCATAAGACCCTTTATGTAACCCCAGGCAAAAAGGGACCCAATAGTGCTGTAACCTGGAAACTCATTGCTGTCACCTGCCATAGTAGGAACATGATCGGGTCTTATAGGACCTCTGAAACCAATATTGTAGTAAGCTTCCATCGCTTTGTACATATCAATCTGGCCTTCATCGTGAAATGTTTCTGTAAAAGCCTCGCTAGGTATTTTTCCACTCAGGTCCTGCACATTTCTAAAATGAACAAAGTGAATTAATTTCTTTTTTCCAAAGTATTTCACAGTCTCGGGAATATTTGCTCCCATAAGAGAGAAATTGCCCTGGCACATAGTAATGCCGTTACTAGGACTTGGATAAAGGTTTATTAAACGCTTAAAGTTATCGACAGAGGTCATGATACGGGAGATGCCTTTAATATTGTCGACCTGGGGATCATCGGGGTGCATGGCCAGTTTTATACCTACTTTTTCAGCCTCAGGAATAACAGCTTTTAAAAAATACTCCAGGTTTTTCCATAGAGTTTCTTTGGTAACCAGGCCATATTGTGTCGGCGGTGCATTTTTGATAGTTTCATAATCAAAAGCAGTCATCAAAGCGCCACCGCGACCTGGTCTGGCATTATCAGTTCTGTACCAACCAATCGCCGGCATCCAGTTATAGCAGATTGTATCAACACCAGCCTTGGACAAACTCTTCATTAAAGTGATAAAATTTGCAATCTCTTCATCACGTCCAGCCAGTCCAAGTTTTGTTTTTTCTCCCAGTGAAGGCGGACCTTCCACTACATTGAAATTTAATCCTACTTTGCTCCATGCTTCCTTTACCGCCAATACAGACCTTTCCTCAAACGGCCGGGCCGTATCTAAGCCGACCATTTTTGTATTTATTCCTCCCACCGCTCCAAATACATTCATTTGTTTCAGCAAAGCAATCTTGCGATCATTCATTCCGCTGAAATAGGCTTCACTTGCCTGCATACCTGCATCTTTTGCCAGGTCTGATACACCTGATTTAATATGACCCTTTTCTGTGATAATGGGAGAACTGGCAATAGAAGAGGTAAACCCTCCAA
>NZ_JAOQAH010000003.1 GCF_025963695.1 Segetibacter sp.
GCTTGTTTGTACCAACGGTTGAAATCGTGGGAACTACCTCCACCCACAATTAACACCCTGATGTTTTTAGCCCTGGTTTCTCCTCCGCCAACCGATGAATTGACCTTGCACTGAATAAGGGTAAGGCTGGCGACGATTAGCATTACAGGAAGAATAATTCTGGCCGAAAATCTTATACTAAAAACATGTTTAATCATTATGAATTATTTATTGTATGAAAGATCAAAAAAAACTATGTGGTTTGTCTGGAAGCATTTTAAGGTTGTGCTCTGCTGTGGCAGTTGCAAACCGTACTATAGCAATTTAAGAAAGGTTGAATAACAACATGGAGTACAAGAGTGCGACGCAACAGAACCTAAATAGCAAAAAAACAGACGGGTAAATAACCATAACTTTTAGCAGTCGCTAGTATGTTTTGGAAGGGACTTCGAGGACCAATATACATAACTTATCAGAAGGAGTTTGCGATTAAAGTACGGGTCGCTGTTCAATGATTAGCACTATTTACATCTAATATCAAAGTAATAAGAAAAGGCCACTCAAATTTTGAATGACCTTTAGTAAATACCTATAGATTTAATTTAACCACCGGCGAAAAAATCATGTCTTCAACTCCAGTTATCTTTAAACCAATTCGAGCAAAAATATAATTTTGAGTAGGCGTGATTGTAGGTATGGCAGTCGTTAAGCTAATACTGTTTGGGTCAGTTATAGCAGTACCGGCAAGGTCAGTCTTTCCGATATTATCAGTACCAGATACGAACTGAGTTTTGTTCACATACAAACTTGCTCGCTCTATACTTTTTCCGTTTACTGCATCTGTTATAATTTTCTCAGCTTTAAACGTCGCTGTTACGTTCGTACCCGACTTTGCAACCTGAGGTGTACGGATCATGTAGTAAGGATTTACTTCAATGTCCATTGATTTGCTACCAGCCATGATAATACTTATTGAATCAGCTTTTCCGCCCGATTGAGGCCAAAGAAACGGCCCTTGTCCTGGACGAATTACGAACTTGTATTCTCCGTCGAAAAGCATATGGGAGAATGTACCTTCAGGAGTTATAGTTCCGTTTATAGGACCAACCTTTCCAAATCCATACTGATATAGTTCAAAAGGTACCCGGTCATATTCTACCTGTATAGGCTCACCTTTGTATACTAACCTGCCAGTTAGAGCGGATGAAGGCGGAGCGTAATTGTCTTTCTTGCACGATAAAGCTATAGAGCCAAGTACAAGTAACACGATGAAATGATATTTAACTTTCATGTTCTATTAATTTAGAAAATAAATTATTGATTAGGTTGTCTCACAATTTTTGGGTTGTTGGCCAGTATTGTCGTGTTTATTTCTGAGTAGTAGTTACCTAACTGAAACCTGCTGGCACCCGTAACAATACTGTTCTTAACGATCTTAAATATCCATTTACCATGATTGGGAGATCCAGGATCATGAACCTTGTAAGGCCATAGAGCAAATGGCTGTGTATTGCGTTTTCTAGGATCGCCAATATTCGCTGTAAGCTCGGTCTCAGTCATTTGACTTCCGTCCCAAACGATATGGGCCAATCTCCATCTTTTCTTATCAAAGATTAAATGTCCTTCGAACGCAAGTTCAACACGACGCTCGTTCACAATTCTGTCAAAGGTTACTGTAGTTAACGGTGTATTAAATCCAGCTCTTTTACGAACCTGGTTTAAATATCCAACTGCCTCAGGTAAATTTAACTCGAAAGCAGCTTCAGCAGCATTTAATAAAACTTCCGCGTAGCGGTACCTAATCCACGGCACTTCACTTCCTGTACCTCTGGAACCACTACCAACGGCAGGGTCAACAAATTTGCGAATGTAAAAACCACTTTGAGCACTGTATTCAATTGCATTAAGAGGACCATCGCTACCTACGAGCTTAACATCAGCAGTGCTGCCAGGTAACTTTCCGATAAATCCAAGAGAAGGACCAGATACTACGGTACCGTTGGCTAACTGATAACCTGCAAAAATATCAACAGGCCTGTTTTTTCCAATTGAACCTGGTACTACAACAGTTCCATGCAACCTTGCATCTCTGTTAGCAAAAAGATCCATAGGATCGTTGTAATAAATAGGATTACCCGAAGCATCTTTAATAGGTAATGGAGCAAACGTATTGTCAAGTAACTCAAAACTTTGCACCAGGTTTAGCGATGGATTGACACGGCCACCTTCTACCTCTTCAGCACCAAAAATTGGTTGATTCTGAATAGTGAAACCGTGTTGTTTACCACTTCTTATTTTATAATCCTCAATCCAAATTGTCTCTGGGTTCCCCGGTTTATCAGCATTGTCAACAAATAGACTGGTAAAGTTCTGAGATGCATTTGTTGGGAATTTGTTATACAGACTGTAGGAGCCTGCACTTCCGTTAATGATCGCTTTAGCCGCATCAAGTGATTTCTGATAGTAGCTGTTTGCCATAGAAGCAGGAATACCTACTTCTCCACCTGGAAGAGCAACTGTGGGAGTAGTAGCACCATATTTTGCTATTGAACCAGCGTAAAGAGCAGCTCTTGATATCATAGCTAAAGCCGTAGCTCTTGTAGCGCGGTCTTTTGTACGCGGGGCAATGGGAAGATCTCCCTTTATCTCATCCAACTCCTTAATTACAAAATCATACACTTCTGATTCTTTAGCTCTTGGGTTTTGCAGTGAAGAAGCATCGCCACTATAATCATAAAGCAGGGATTTGGTAATTATAGGAACACCTCCCATTCTTTTAACTATTTCAAAGTAATGTGCAGCACGGAGAAAACGACCTTCTGCAACAAACCTTTTCTTATCGGCCTCTGCTAAAGTTGTAGCTGCAGTAGCTCTTTCAATAAAAAGGTTGATTTCACGGAGATACCCATAATCCCAATTTCCCCATTCTCCAAATCCCCAACCATTTCTTTGAACTGTTACATGTCCAAAAGTCGATGGCACCGCTTCGCCTGGGTCTATAAAACTCTCCCAGCTATTTTTAAAAGCGGTCATGTCAGCAACCCGATTATATAGGTCAGCAACAATAGATACAGCTTGGTTGGCATCTGAGAAAGACTGCTCAGAGGTAAGAATGGCAAAGGGTTGTACATTTAAAAATTCACTGTCTTTTTTGCATCCTGCCATTCCAAGCAGAAGCGAAAAAGTGACTAAGGTTAAAATCTTTTTCATTATACTAATAATAAGATTAATTAAAAGGTTAGGTTAACGCCAACGTTGACATTTTTCATTTGCGGGAACTGGAGTCCATTACCCTCAGTTATCTCAGGATCTATATTGTACTGCTTCAAATTGTCAATAGAAAACAGGTTATAAGCATTAACATAAATCCTGGCTCTTTTTATAGCTACTTTAGAAAGTACACTAGTGGGCACTGTATAGCCAAATTGTATAGTTCTTGCCCTTAAATATTTAACATTGTGAGCCCAATAAGTGGAAGATTTATTATAGTTGCTATGGCCCCCCTGGTTAAATCTATTAGCAGGATATTTCCCCGGTACCCACGAACTGTTTAAGTTGTACATGTCCGTTCTATGCCACCTGTCGGTAAAAATATTATTTAAATTTCCTCCATTTTGAAAAGCCCAGCGCGTTTCGAAATCCTGGAACCAGGTATAACCAGCACCACCAGAAAAATCAGCATTGAAATCAAAACCTTTATACATAAAGCCGAACGTCAAACCCAAATTAAGGTTAGGTTGAGGTCCTCCGTAACCGATCGGTCTTTGATCAAGGTCACTTATCTTTCCGTCACCATTAGTGTCTTTGTATTTCAGATCGCCCGGCAGCAGAGTTCTGTTTCCCTGTCCATCAATATTTACAGGATAATTGTTGATTTCTTCTACCGATGAAAACTGGCCATCCACCTCGTAGCCCCAATCTATCCTGGTAAACCTTTCTTCCCGGCTGTTACGATATTTATCGAGCGAATTAAAAAATATAGGTTTGTAGGATTGTAAAAATTTAGATCTTGAATATGAGGCGTTAACTCCTATGTTAAATTCAAGCCCACCAGATTTGCCATTGTAGGCAAGTGAACCTTCCTGACCAAATTGGGCATCGCTCTCAACGTTTTCGGTTGGTAGCGTATAGCCGATCTCGCTTGGAAGTAAAATATCATACTTTAAAGCACGCAATCCGGTACGCTTTCTATAAAACCAGTCGAATGAACCTGTTACTTTTCCTTTTAAAAGCGAAAAGTCCGCTCCAACGTCTGTAATTGTACTTTTAAACCAGGTAACGTTTCTAATGGGAAGACCTCTGTCCCTCGAAACAACAAGCGGTTGTCCTGCTATAACAGAAACCCCGTTTGATCCATATTGGTAGCCTTCAAGATAAGAAAACGATGAAAGCCCAACCGCATCGTCTCCCAAACTACCATACGAGCCTCTTAACTTCAACTCGTTAACAAGGCCGCCCAGGAAATTATCCATAAAACGTTCCTTTGTAATCCTCCACCCTACTGAAGCTGAAGGGAAATAGCCTACACGTTTATCAGGTGCAAAGATGTGTGATGCGTCACGCCTGGCCGCCAATTCTAAAAAATATTTGTTACTATACCCGTAGTTTAAACGACCGATATATCCAATCCTCGCTTCCCTATCTTCAGAGTCTTGATAATCGGCTAGTGTAGGAAAATAGATCAGAGGTAATGCATTTGAAGCCGGTATAGAACGAACCCAGTTTCGACGACGTTGTTGAGTGATCCGTTCATTCACGAAGACTGCTCCCACTGTGTGTTCCCCAAAAGTATTGTTATAAGCTAACTGGGCCTGTGTAGTAATATTAATTTGCTTGATCTGCTCTTTCTCCCGCCATGGGTTAATACTTCCACCTGTTTGATCATATGCTTGGGTGGCAGGACGATAAGTATAGGTTTTGTAAGTGTACTCCTGGTTATTGTATAACAAGTCAGCAATAAAGTAAGATCCAACACCTTTAAGGCTCAGCCCTTTAATACCTGGTATCTGGTATTCTACCTCTGCATTTGTTTGTAGCACCCTCCACTCGTTCACATACTTACCGGCATACTTATAATTAATGAATCCCCAGTTTGCATCATTTTGTCCAATAGTATTCAGGTACTCAGGATTATCATTTGCATAAGGTCGCTCAAAAGGCAGGTTTCTAAGTACGGCAAAACGAGGCAGCCAATAATCGTCTCCTCCGGGAACACCTGGATTGGTTCTCGTTTCCTGGCGACCGTTTACCTGAACTCCTACTCTCAAACGTTTAGAAACGCGGGCATCAATATTTGACTGGAAATTTGTTCGATCGAACTTAAACTCTCTGCCAAGGGGAGAATTTTGATGCAGGTTAGTTCCTGACACATAATATTTCAAATTCTCCGTACCACCGGTAACATTTACATTTACTGATGTCATCGGGGCATTAGGCTTTAATATAAATCCTCTCCAATCAAAACTTTGGTATCCCTGCTCGGTACCGGTTTTATATCTTTCAAGTTCAGCAGGAGTAATGCCCGTGTTTTGTGAAAGACCGTTCATTTCAGCATCTGCTTTGTATTGCATATACTCATAAGAACTGGTTGTTACTTTCGGAAACCTGGTCCAATTTTGCGCACCATAGAAAGCATCTACATTTACCGCTGGCGTACCTGTTCTTCCTCTTTTAGTAGTTACCACTACCACTCCGTTTGCAGCACGAACACCATAAATAGCTGCAGAAGCGTCTTTAAGTACAGTGATACTTTCAACGTCGTTAGGAGCTATATTGTTAAACTGTCCCGCGTCTTGCTGAATACCGTCAATTACATAAAGGGGATTTCCCATGTTACGAATCTGGATATTTGCACTGGCACCCGGACGACCGTCTGGCATACGAAACGAGACTCCGGGAAGTTTTCCTGCAAGACCCGAGCTAACAGTTGATCCTCCATGTACCCTGTCAAGGTCTTTAGAAGTAACTGTAGAAATAGCACCAGTTAAAGCTTCTCTTCTCCTGGAACCATAGCCTACCACGACTACATCATTTAGACCAGTAATATCCGGAGAAAGTGTAATGTTAAAAGAGCCGCTGCCTGAAATAGCCTGGGTGAAAGGCCTCATACCCACATATGTAAATATGAGCGAGCGATCAGCAGCAGTAGTTCTAATAGAAAAAGATCCATTTTCGTTTGTAACAGCATTTCTGTTAGAGTTGCTTGTTATAACTGTTACGCCTTGCAGTGGTCTGCCTGTGGAGTCAGCAACAACACCAGTTACGGTATTAGTTTGGGCTCTTCCCAAGAAAGAAGAAAAAAGAAGAAAAAAGAAGAGAAAGAATTTTGGTGGCGTCATCACTTTCCGCCATACCGGTTTTTTTACTAGTTCCTCATTTGGAGTGTAGCAGTCAATTTTCATAATGCAAGTTTTAATTAATCGAAAGAGTAAGCAATTAAACGTCAGTTTTCTATTTATTAAGGCCCTTTTAATTCATAAATTTCTATTTACATTTATTTAACAATAACATTAGTAAGACACCCTTTTTAAGAAAACGATGCTTATACAAATTCTTTTTCTAAAATTTTTATAAAACGATTAGTTCAAAAAAACTAATGAGATAACCAATTCTTCCGTTAGTTCAAAGTGGTAGTAAATATATGTTAAACGATCTCAGAAGAACAAACGATTTTTCTAATTATTTTCAACTTTTACTCCCTTGAAAAACTTGGTCGGGCAAGGACAAAAGTATCTGTCAAGCCACTTCTTCCAATTTCTACTTTCGTATCCGTTGATGTAATAAATAAAAGGTATGAAGCAGTGATTTTCAATTGGGCGGGCTTTGTTCCAACACTAAATACATTGTCATCCTGTTCCTTTTAGCAAAGGCAGAACGGGGTAACTTTACGCAGGTAAAAGTTTACACGCGTAATTTCGTTTATTTCTTGCTTAAAGAAAAAGGCTTGTCCTCATCACTTACACCCCTGCTTACGTTAGGAATACTGCCCATATCAAAATTCAAAGCACCTCCATTTACAATATCACTATGGCTTAGCCAGTTGCGACTGTAATTTTTACCATTAAGCGTTGCAGATTGGATGTACACATTATCCTTACTATTATTCTTGCCTTCTATTACAAACTTTTTCCCGCCTTCTAAGGTTATTGTTATCTTATTGAAAACAGGACTACCAATTACATACTGATCGGTACCAGGACATACAGTATAAAAGCCCATAGCACTTAACACATACCACGAAGAGGTTTGTCCCTGGTCTTCATCTCCCGGGTATCCGTCTTCTGTAGAGTTATATAATTTGCTCATTACATTTCTTACATGCTGTTGTGCCTTCCATGGTTCTCCTGCATAGTTATATAAGTAAATCATGTGTTGAATAGGCTGGTTTCCGTGCGCGTATTGACCCATATTAGCTATTACCATTTCGGTCATTTCATGTATCAGACTTCGATAAGTACCTACGTTAACTTTATTGGGAGAAGAAAAAACAGAGTCGAGTTTTGTATTGAAGTTTTTATTACCGCCGCTTAAGTCGATGAGACCTTGAACATCATGGAATACTGACCATAACCAATGCCATGCATTTCCTTCGGTAAAAGGTCCGCCCCACTCTATGGGATCAAAATTCGAAGTCCATTCGCCATTGGCCTTTCTACCCCGCATGAAACCAGTACCTGAGTCATACACGTTCCTGTAGTTGTACATCTGGCGGGCAAAAATATTTTTATAAAAGGGCTTGTTTGTAAGGGTAGCCAATTGATAACCGCAAAAGTCATCATAAGCATATTCAAGCGTTTTTGCAGTGGCTTCGGCATATTCAGGATAGGGAACATACCCTAACTGGTAATACTCTTTAAATCCGTGTCTACCATTAGAGGGTCCCCAGGGACCTTTATTTGTCGCTTCATGAAGATATGCTTTCAAGGCTTTTTCAGGGTCGAATGTCTTTATGCCTTTAACCCACGCATCTGCCAAAAGCGATATGGCATGGTTGCCAATCATACTTCCGCCTTCATTGGGAAAAGACCAGGAAGGTAACCAGCCGCATTGTTCCTGTGCATCCAACAACGCCTGCATATAACGCCCGTGCATAGTAGGGTGCATTAACGCATTTAAAGGAAACTGCCCGCGAAAAGTATCCCAAAAACCTGTATCCGTAAACATGTATCCTTTATGAATTTTCCCATCGTAAGGACTAAAATAATAAGGCTTGCCCTCCTTGTCATATTCATAGAATTGCCTTGAAAAAAGACTTGCCCGAAAAAAACAGGAATAAAAGGTTGCCCTTTCTTCTTCGGTACCACCTTCAACCAAAATTCTTCCAAGGTGTTTGTTCCAGATTTGTGCCCCTGCAGCTTTTGTGTCTTCCAAACTCTTAAACCTCCCTAACTCAGCTTTTAAAGTAACCCCTGCCTGTTCGTGGCTAATGTAGGACGAGGCAACTTTAGCCTGAACCTTTTCACCTTCTTTAAACTGCAAGTAAACACCAACCCCTTCTCCTTCGCCCTCGGTTTTACCTTCCTGAATACTATTTTTTCTATTTTCCCAGGTTCCGTAACTTTTGAAAGGCTTATTAAAAACAACCTCTAAATAACTTTTAATTAAGTTGCCTCTATTATTTTTATTGTTGGCAACATACCCAGTAATCTTTCTTTCCTTAGGATAAATCTTGAGCCCACTCATCCCGGTATAACCATCTAAAACAAGAAAAGACGAACTATCTTTTGGAAAACTAAAACGAAGATGGGCGCCTCTTTCGGTAGGCGCAATTTCTGTCACAATACCATTATCTAATTTTACTCTATAATAATTTGGCTTTGCTACTTCATTGCTGTGACTAAATCCTGTTGCACGGTCCTTTTCATTTACAACCAGCCTACCAATGACAGGCATAAAAGAAAAAACACAATAATCTGTAGTCCACGAACGGCACTGATGCGCCTGCTGAAATCCCCGGATCGTTTTCTTGGCATACTGATACTTCCATCCATCTCCGTTATTGCCTGTTTGAGGAGTCCACGTATGCATTCCGAACGGCAAGGCTGTGGTTGGATAAGTATTACCCCTTGTAAGACTAAAATTAGAATTAGTGCCTTGCAAAGTATTTACGTAATTGACCAATTCGTTATCCTGTGCAAAGAGTATGATTACTAAAAGCTGTGAAAGTACATAGAGGCTGAACTTTTTCTTCATTGTATTAATAGTTTTTATAGTTAGCCATTCTGAAAGCCACATTCTATGACTTAAACGACTAACTGCTTTTGAATAAATGGTAAAGAAGCTTATTACTTATACTAAATATCAGGATAAAGACCGTTCGTTGCCCCCATTCTCATTAATGCCACGTTTGTTATTCGTTCATTATATTCTTACAGGGATTGATTTAACAAAAAAACCAATATGTGTCAAACATATTGGTTTAAAGCTATTGAGCAAATTTTTTTGCTTGTATAGTTTTTCTATCTTTTTTTGAAAAGACTATTTTAGGTGCCACACATCTTTCTTTAAACCGGGTTTGAAACTTTCCCCTAATCCGCTTTTCAACGTAGCTATAACATTAGCATCATCGACAATTCGGCTCGTCGAACGTTGTAGACGAACTTATTAAACGGCTGCTCATAACTCGCCATAACCCTAATAGAGTTATTATATAAACTAAACCCGGCTGAAGGAGTAACACTGTTAAGTGAACGGGTAGATAAGCCCAGATAGACTGCAGATGTTTCGCCAACAAACCTTTCAAGCGATGCACTGTAGGTATTTTCGACGAGGGTAGGACTATTCTGGGTAAAGCTTAGCCCCTCTTTCCACATCATCGAAGACAGCTCAATTTCATTTTGATCATCCAGCAATATCTTGCTATTAATTGTAAAACACACACGACGGGCTATTTTAGTTGGCTTACTATTAAGGTTATTAACCGGAGATAAGACGTGATAAGCGGCGAGGCCACCTTCTATAGTTATACTCTCATCTTCGTAAGTGTACATCAGCCCTAAATTTAAATCCTTATACCCGGCAGTTTTCGATATTGGTAATCCTGACATCTCAAATCCTCCACCCGATATTTTTTCGCTAAAAGTTGTTCTTGCCGCATTTACTGTACCGGTTGCTAGTGTTAACTGGCCACCAAAGCTCAGCATATGGTGGTTGTCGACATCTAAAAAAATATGCTTTGCGATAGAAGCGCTAAGGTAATTACTGGTCAGACAAAATTCGCGCTGAAAGTTCTGGTAATAGCTAATTCCGAACCCCGTGCTACCGTTTTCCTGTTCCACTTTATAATCAGCAAAAGCTAGAGCATGATTTAATGTAGCAGAGTCAGTTTTTTGGTTACTTAATATGGAACCCGAGCGAAACGTGCCTTTGATTTTTCCCGTTGTCGCAGGATTATAAAAAGACGGAGCCATTTTGTACTGTGACAACTTCAGATCCTGCGCAAATGAGGAGATAATTACCAAACAAAAAATAGTTGAAATCAAAAGTTTCTTTCTCATGTTTTTTTTAGCCATCTATTTGATTATTACTTACTTCCAAAATTTATTTATTCTTATAACGAGTAAAAGATCAAAGAAGTATTACTTAGGGCGAACTATTAACTTTATTAATTCCAGCCCTATAAACAATAGAAATGCCTGAAACTTTTTAACCAGCTTGAAAAGCAGGATAATTATTAATATTATAAACTCCCATTCGTAAGCGGCTCGCTTGTAATTCTTTTGACAAAAAAAAATGTTGTCGTCACCTTATTGTGGAATTTATAATTGAATTGGAAAAGTAACGATTACCGTTATTTTTTCCCTTGGCAGGAAAGGATTTCCAACCAGGGGAGAATTTTTTCAGTTTGAGATATTTTAAAAAGCGAAGTGCGGTAAAAAGTTGAAGCAGCAATGCTGCAAGCCGCTCAACATGGATTTTAGTGCAGTAACAGGTTTTGAAGAGTGGGAAGTAACCTGCTATTAAAAAGAAGCATCATTTTTACAAAAGAGACTAAAGGTTTAAAAAGGAGCTTTAGTCTCTTTTGTTTAGTTAATTATTTATTTACTGCGTTCCATACAGCATTAGGCACATCCAGCAAATACTTAAAATCTCCCCTGATTGCTTTCAAAGCATATCTTTCTTTTTCAATCTCGCCCCTTGTTCTAAATCCAAGTTTTCTAAATACTGTCAGTGGATTATTCCTACCCCTGGCATTATTAGCCAGCGAGAGTATCGAAACTGCTAATGGTAATGCTAACCACTTTTTGTTTACTGTTAATGCCAGTATAATTCCGGCAATTGTTAGAGCAGTGCTCTCGGTTTGCATATAGCTTTCAAGATCCATTTCTCTATCCAACTCGAGTAGCCGCTCGTCTATTTTTTCCTGGTCGTGATAATAACCGTTTAAGTGATCTTGTATCGCCACTTCAACAGGGGTAGAATGTTCTAAGGTAATGTCGGTTTCCTGGTTAATATTTTCCATGAATATCTCTTTTTACAGAAGTGTTTCATAATTCATACCAGAGGGCAATTTGAAAATTTGGGAATTTGAAAATG
>NZ_JAOQAH010000016.1 GCF_025963695.1 Segetibacter sp.
TAAAAAAGGTAATCTTTCAGATGAAGATATTCTTTGGAAAGTTGCTAGGCAAGCACCATAAATTTAAAGACGCACCAGAAGCCAAATGACATCTAAAAAGCTGTCTACAATTTATTTAATAAGCAAATATTAGAGAATTTCGTTGTGTTCTTTGTGGTTCTTCGTGTTCCGTGAGACGAAACTCTGACCTATATAAAAAGAAAAAATCCTTCATGCTCTGAAGGATGTAGATAAAGTTTTCTTATGTCATTAGCGGAGACGGCGAGATTCGAACTCGCGATACAGTTTCCCGTATACACACTTTCCAGGCGTGCTCCTTCAACCACTCGGACACGTCTCCTAATACTGTTTAGGCAAAAATAGGTATTGAAATTTACTGTCCGAATATTTTTTCAGTATTGGATGAAGTTATTTCTGCTACCACCTCTATACTCACGTTTTTTATTGCTGCTAGTTTCGCCGCAATAAAAGTTAAATAACTGCTTTCATTTCTTTTGCCTCGAAAAGGAACGGGGGACAGGTAGGGGGCATCTGTTTCTAAAACCAGATGGTCAAGGGGAATATCGTTAAGCGCTTCTCCAAGGTTTGCGTTTTTGTATGTAAGTACTCCGCCAATTCCAAGGTAAAAGCCAAGTTCGATAATTTTTTTCGCTGTTTCATTGGTGTCGCCAAAACAATGAAAGATTCCTTTAAGACCCCTTGCTGCAAACGGCTTTACTGCTTCTATCGTTTCCTGCATCGCGTTTCGGGTATGAATTACAATAGGGGAATTATATTGCAATGCCAGCTCCATTTGTCTGTCAAAAGCTTCAAACTGCTGTTGTTTAAAAATAGTATCCCAATAAAAATCAAGTCCAATTTCACCTACAGCTACGAACTTTCTTTGTGAAAAATGCTTTTCAATTATTTGCAGTTCTTCCAGGTAATTTTCTTTTACAGAACAAGGATGTAGTCCCATCATCGCGAAGAATTCGCCTGGATACAGCTCTTCCAGCCTTAGCATATCTTCAATTACTTCGCTATCAATCGCCGGAAGATAAAATTTAGATACACCTGCATCTCGTGCTCTTTGTAACACCAGGTCAAAATCTTTTTCAAAATCTTTTGAATATAAATGGGTGTGACTATCAATAAGTCTCATTGCGCAAAGTTCTCCTTTTTTGATAATTATTTAAACAGCGTTTCTATCCGTTTACAGTGTACCCGTGGCAGAAATTGATCTTTAAATATATTTTTCCCTCTGTTGCGAAAATAAAATTTGCATGTTGTGCGTTTATACTTCTGACAATTGCATTTTGACAAACCGATGATAACATACGCTTTATCAAAAAGTTTATTAAAGGTTTGAATAAACAACCAAAACTAAGTTTTCATAGGGTACGGATTAAAAACGGGCCGGGGTTTCTACCTCAGGCCCCATTTTTTTTGCCGCATAAAGATGACAGTGACTGATGATAGTTGACAGATAAAGTCAGTACTACCTTTGATAAAAGTTAAGAAAAGCAGCACAAAGGTTTGCCGATGAACGGAATGCGTCGCAACGAAGATTCCATGAAAAACAAATGCCGGAAACAAAAAAAGCTACAAGCTATTAGCTTCAAGCTTCAAGCCCGGTAAACCTGTAACAGGTAACCGCAATTGTCAACTTCTTGCAATTGCTTTCATCTCATATCCTTTTTCAGAAAAAAATTGCAGTGCTTTTGGCAGGGCATATTCCAGTCTTGAAAAAGCTTTTTCACTGTCATGAAAAACGATGATAGAGCCGGAAGCTGCGTTGGAAACAACATTGTCAAAACACTTTTTCGGGGATAAGGATACATCAAAGTCTCCGCTTAAAACATTCCACATAACGATGTTAAAAACCGGCGACAATTCTTTGACTTGAGACTTTGTTATTCTTCCATACGGCGGACGAAAGAGTGTACTATTTATGACACGTTGGGCAAGAATGACATTTTTGAGGTAGATAATATCGCCTGTCTTCCATCCGTTGAGATGGTTGTACGTGTGGTTGCCTACCTGGTGACCTTCATCCAGTATTTGTTGGTACACCTCTGGAAATTGCTTTATATTTTTTCCAATACAAAAAAAAGTTGCTTTGGCATTATACTGTCTTAAACACTCAAGTACAAAAGGCGTTATGGTTGGGTGAGGACCATCGTCGAATGTTAGAAAAATTTCCTTTTTTTCGGTTGGTATTTCCCAGGTAACATTAGGGGAGTATAATTTTCTGAGCCACCAGGGAGTTTTAACTAAATACATGGTGCAAAAAAACAAAAAAGTGAATATTCGACCTCAAATTTCTTTGGTTAATGTTTACTGTTCCTCGTAGTAAAAATTTACCTTAGATGCTGCAGTGTACTTTTTATCTGCAGTACTAACCACCCCTCAATATTTTTTTAAAAAATATTCTATCCCCTCCCTGAAAAATCAGGGGAAATTGTCACGTCTATTTTTTAATTACTGCGGCTTAACATTCTGCGTTTTCCCCTGCTTTTCAAGAAGGGGCAGATTTTAATGCATAGCATTATAAATCAGGGGTGGTTACTCATCATCATATGCAATAAGATGTATCACCCTCCCATCACTTACCTGCAACTTCCCATGAGTGGTTACATATATTTTTTGCCCGGGTTCATCTATTAAGACTTTATCCATAAAAGTTGTTACCCTTGCAAGCGGAACTTTTGGAGGAGCACCATTTTTCCTGACCGTTTGCACATGACTGGTCAGCATGTTCTTAAAAGAGATGTTGGTTAATTCAGCAGTTGAAAACAGTTCTGTGTTGATTATTTTATTGGCCGTAAGAAAAATAAAGCCTGCAAAAATACTATCGGTCTCGCTATATTTTTTCATAAAATACCTGATATAGTCACTGTCATCCTTCGTGTTATTATTGTATAATTCAAGATAAGAATACGTTTCACTTTTTTTATTGTTCACTGCAAATTGCCTGTCAATTTCCTTCCATACTTCAGCCTGCCGGCCTTTCACATTCATCGTTTTTTGCAGTTCACTATTAGCTACCCCTGCCGTTTTGAATCCCTTAGGTTTGTCTTCCCAACGCCGTTTTTCTACGCAATAAACATGCACATAATCTGTTGAACCCGGAGTAATGATTTGTGTTTCCGCCACCATCCTGTCTTGCTTACCACCATCTAATATTTCACCGCTTTGTATAACTACATCTTGTTTCGAATGATTTGTAACCTGCAGCCAGTTTACATCCGCCCCTTTTTCATACTGCATTTCCTGCAACTTTATTTTATTCTTTTTCAGCGCTTCCTCTAACAAAAGGGGTTTAGAACTAATTGCATGACCTGGCAGGGGGCCACCTTCTCCTCCTTTAAATCTCACAGGTATTATCTGCAGGTTTTTAAATATCCACAGAGAATCGTATTGCACTTTCAACTCTTTATATGTTAGTTGAGCATGAGCTTTACTAAGAAAAATGAAAAGCACAATACCTGTACTTATTAACCTGACTTTAGTAAATTTTACATCTGTTGCATTGCGCAGTGCAATAAACATGCAGTCTAAAATCAATCTAAAAACACTATCCATACATACCTTTTAAATTTAAAATGCTTTTCACTCAAGCGTTTTCAAGGTTTATCTTTGCCCTATTATGGAAAAGAAAGTAAGGGTTCGTTTTGCTCCATCTCCCACGGGCGGATTACACCTTGGTGGTGTTAGAACGGTTTTATATAACTATTTATTTGCAAAGCAACACAATGGAACGTTTGTTCTGCGCATTGAAGATACCGACCAAACGAGATTTGTAGAGGGAGCGGAAGAATATATACAGGAATGTTTGAAATGGTGTGGCCTTGAACCAGATGAAAGTCCGCTTAGTGGCGGGCCATATGCCCCCTACCGGCAGAGCGAAAGAAAAGAAATGTACAGGCAATATGCAGAGCAACTGGTTACACAAGGCAATGCCTATTATGCTTTTGATACTCCACAAGAATTGGAGGCGATGCGCGAAAAGTTTAAGTCAGAAGAAAATCCTTCACCTCAATATGGCCATGGCATCAGGGAAAAAATGCGTAATTCATTAACGTTACCTGCAGATGAAGTAAGCCATTTGTTAAGCGGAGGAGCCCAGCATGTTATCAGAATAAAAATGCCGGAAGACGAAACCATTACTTTTACTGACATGATACGTGGTGAGGTTTCGTTTAATTCGTCGCTTACCGATGATAAGGTATTGTTGAAAGCCGACGGGATGCCTACCTATCACCTTGCCGTGGTCGTTGACGATTACTCAATGAAGATTACCCATGCTTTTCGCGGGGAAGAATGGTTGCCTAGCGCCCCTGTTCATGTATTGCTTTGGAAATATTTAGGTTGGATGGAAGAGATGCCGGAATGGGCACATTTACCACTGATTTTAAAACCAGATGGACATGGAAAGTTAAGCAAACGCGATGGTGATCGGTTAGGGTTTCCGGTTTTTGCAATGAATTGGAAAGATGCAAAGAATGAAGAGGTAACGACTGGTTTTCGTGAACTGGGATTTTTGCCGGAAGCTTTTATAAACCTGCTTGCAGTACTGGGGTGGAATGATGGAACAGAACAGGAACTGTTTACAATTGAAGAACTGGTTGAAAAATTTTCGTTGACACATGTACATAAAGGGGGCGCAAAGTTCAACTATGAAAAAGCGAAGTGGTTTAACCATGAATGGATAAAAAAGTATAAGGTAGAAGGCTTGAGGCAAAAGGTGAAAGAAGTGTTTGCCGCAAATGGCCTGGAGGCGTACGATGATGAAAAGCTGGATGTAGTGATTGAATTGGTGAAGGATCGTTGTACTCTTTTGACGGATTTCTGGCAGCAGGCTTCCTTCTTTTTTATGGCGCCAGAAACAATAGATGTTGCTTCGGTAAAACCAAAATGGAACGAGGATAAAGCGATGTTTTTCGATATTCTTTCAGAGAAATTGGTTTTGTTAGAGGAATGGAATGTTGCCGATATTGAAACTCTTTTTAAAGAAACTGCTGCTGAGAAAGGTATAAAAATGGGAGAGCTGCAATTACCTTTTAGAATAATGTTAGTGGGTGGAAAGTTTGGACCAACTGTTTTTGATATTGCGGAGCTAATAGGTAAAAAGGAAACGATAGAAAGAATTCGGAAGGGGTTAAGTCTGTTGAGTTAAGTAGCGTTTTATTTAAAAATTTTATTTCTATTATCATTTTTAGCGGAGTATTAAATTATAAATCAATAATTTATCTTACCTGCTAACGGTTCAACTGTTTCGTTTAATAACTGCTTATTATTATCTTTCTGCAAACCTCTTGCATGGCTGTTATATTTCGGTATCGTGTTGCCCTCATCCTGGCCTTCATAAAATTTCTATTACCTTATTTATTACAGGATCCGTTATACGAATTGCACCGCGATGAGATGTTATACATTCCTCAGGGCAACCACATGGGATGGGGATTTATGGAAGTGCCTCCACTGCTCTCGGTGTTCTCCAGGCTAACTATCCTGTTGGGAAATAGTTTCTTTTGGATAAAATTCTGGCCCTCGCTTTTTGGAGCGATCAATGTGGTTCTTGTTTGCAAAATGGCAGCAGAGATGGGCGGAAAATTATTTGCCCAACTAATTGCAGGGTTATCGTTGATTGCAGGGGTTTACCTGAGAGTGCATTTTCTGTTTCAACCCAACTTTTTAGAAATATTCTTCTGGACGCTAAGTGCATATTTCATCATCAGGTATATAAATACAAACCAAACAAAATACATTTATTTTTTAGCTGTTGCCCTTGCTTTGGGTTGGCTAAGTAAATATTCTGTAACCTTTTTTGGTGCAGGCATTGTGGTTGGCCTGCTGCTTACTAAAAACCGCAAAATTTTTTCGTCCAAACATCTTTACCTGGCAGGCTTACTTGCATTTGTAATTATACTTCCCAACGTGTTGTGGCAGTATAATCACAAATGGCCTGTGGTGCATCACATGAAAGAATTACGGGAAACGCAACTTCAATACCTCAATCCGTTTGATTTTTTAAAAGACCAGGTACTTATGCATTTGCCTTGTTTTTTTGTGTGGGTAGGTGGATTAGTATGGTTGCTGGTTTTTAAATCCGGAAGACCATATCAAATAATTGCATGGATGTATGTAACAGTGATTGTTCTACTCATTGCCAGCAACGGAAAGAATTATTATTCTTTAGGAGCATACCCCATGTTGTTTGCTGCGGGAGGTGTGTGGATAGAGCAGGTTACTGCAGTAAAAAGATATTCGCTTCGCTTTGTGTCGGTAGTCATTATCCTCATTTTATTTGTTCCGCTTATTCCTGTTTTATTACCGGTTTGGAAGCCTGCAACATTGGCGGCTTACTATAAAAAAACAGGTTTTGATAAAGCGGGTGTCTGTAGATGGGAAGATTTACAGGATCACCCTTTACCACAGGACTTTGCCGACATGATAAGTTGGAGCCAAATGGGGGAGAAAGTCTCGGCAGTATATGCTTCGCTGCCTGATACGACTAAATCAAAAACCCTTATTTTTTGTCGTAATTATGCGCTGGCAGGTGCTACTACTTATTATGGTAAGGGGTTGGGCCAGGTAACAAGTGACAATGCAAGCTTTTTATTTTGGATGCCGGACACCTATAATATAAAAAACCTGCTTTTTGTTGGAAGAAGAATACCTGGCAAAGATGACCTGGTATTTCAGCAATTTGAAAAATATACGGTTATTGATAGCATTACTACGCCGATGGCGAGAGAGCGCGGCGTAAAGATTATTTTGTATGAAAACGGGAATGACAAAGTAAACGCCATGATCGGGGCTGGAATTAAAGAAAAGAAAGATGAATACAGGCGATAAGTGTTCATCGTATTTTTGCACCCATAACTATTCCTTTAGATGATGTTCGAAAAGAAAAGGCCGCTTAGAGTACTGATTGCAAAAGTAGGTCTGGATGGGCACGACCGTGGCGCAAAAGTGATTGCCACAGCCCTTCGCGATGCAGGTATGGAAGTCATTTATACGGGTCTCCGTCAAACACCTGACATGGTGGTAAATGCGGCACTACAGGAAGATGTAGATGCCATTGGGATAAGTATTTTGAGCGGAGCTCACATGACTGTCTTTCCTAAAGTCGTCCAGCTGATGAAAGCAAAACAAATGGATGATGTATTGTTAACCGGCGGCGGAATTATTCCGGATGATGATATGCAAACGCTAAATGAAATGGGCGTTGGAAAACTTTTTCCTCCCGGAACACTTACATCTGAAATTGCACAATATATTAGAGAGTGGGTGAAAGAAAACCGCAGTTTCTAGGAGGCCTGAGATTAATTGAAGACAATAAATTAACAGACACTTTTCTATTTCAAAAACAATGTATGTATCAAACCCTTCTTACTTCTTTAGAAGAGCAAATCTTTATTATCACCATCAATCGTCCTGACAAGCTAAATGCCATTAACAATATGGTTATGTCAGAATTATCTGCAGTAATTGATGAGGTGTATCATAATGCGGAGATAAGATCTGCCATCATAACCGGTGCGGGGCCAAAAGCCTTTGTAGCGGGCGCCGACATCAGTGAGTTTGAGGGATTGACTATTGAAGAAGGCAAAAAACTTGCTCAAAAAGGACAGGATGTATTTCAAAAAATAGAAGATTGTCCAAAGCCGGTTGTGGCGGCAGTTAACGGCTTTGCATTAGGCGGCGGTCATGAGCTGGCGATGGCTTGTCATTTTAGAATAGCAAGTGAAAACGCAAAGTTTGGCCAACCCGAAGTAAACCTTGGTCTCATACCGGGCTATGGTGGTACACAAAGGCTGGTTCAGCTGATTGGTAAAGGCTGTGCTATTGAAATGATGATAACAGGAAACATGATTGATGCAAATACCGCTTTACAATTAAATCTGGTAAATTATGTTGTTCCCCAGAACGAATTGCTGAACCGAGCAAAATCAATATTAGCAATCGCAAACAGTAAAGCTCCGTTGGCGATTTCGAAATGCATAGAAGCAGCCAATGCCGTTTTTAATGAAACAAAGAACGGGTACCAGGTAGAAATGACAGGCTTCGGTGAATGTTTTGCAACAGAAGATATGAAGGAAGGTACAGCCGCATTTCTGGAAAAGAGAAAAGCGGTGTTTAAGGGAAAATAGCAGGAGAATCATGAAAGATAAATTTTAATAAAGCCTCAAATTTGTACACGAAAAGCTTGCAGCGTAAAGCTTGCCGCTTCAACATCATACACTAATACAACACAACATGGACTACCGGATAGAAAAAGACACAATGGGCGAAGTAAAAGTGCCATCACACGTTTACTGGGGAGCTCAAACACAACGAAGCATTGAAAATTTTCAAATAGCACAAGACATCAACAAGATGCCTAAGGAAATAATTAAGGCTTTTGCTTACCTTAAAAAAGCCGCAGCACTAACTAACTCTGATGCAGGCGTGCTTGCAAAAGAAAAAGCCGATTTGATAGGGCTGGTGTGCGATGAGATTCTTGAGGGTAAACTCGATGACCAGTTTCCGTTGGTAGTTTGGCAAACAGGTAGCGGAACCCAAAGCAATATGAATGCAAACGAGGTGATCGCCTACAGGGGACATGTAATAAAGGGCGGACAGTTAACCGATAAGGAAAAATTTCTTCATCCCAATGATGATGTAAATAAATCCCAGTCTTCAAACGATACGTTTCCTACTGCAATGCACATTGCGGCATATAAGATTCTTTCTGAAGTTACTATCCCCGGTATTAAGAAGCTAAGAGATACGTTGGCAGCAAAAAGCAAAGAATTTATGCAGGTGGTTAAAATAGGCCGCACCCATTTTATGGATGCCACCCCTCTAACACTTGGGCAGGAAATCAGCGGCTATGTTAGCCAGTTAGATCATGGGTTAAGAGCAATTAACAACACCCTGGCCCACCTAACAGAGCTTGCTTTAGGCGGCACCGCAGTTGGTACAGGTATCAATACTCCGCAAGGGTATTCTGAAAATGTAGCAAAACATATTGCCAATCTCACCGGCCTTCCTTTTGTAACTGCTGAAAATAAATTTGAGGCGCTTGCCGCCCACGACGCAATAGTGGAAGCGCACGGGGCACTTAAGACAGTTGCTGTAAGCCTCATGAAAATTGCGAACGACATTCGCATGTTGTCTTCCGGCCCCCGTAGTGGTATTGGCGAAATTTTTATTCCGGATAATGAACCTGGTTCATCTATCATGCCTGGTAAGGTAAATCCTACTCAAAGTGAAGCACTGACCATGATTGCTGCACAGGTTATGGGTAACGATGTATCGGTAAACGTAGGTGGTGCTATGGGGCATTTCGAGTTAAATGTTTTCAAACCTTTAATGATCTACAATTTTCTTCACAGTGCAAGGCTGATCGGCGACGGCTGTGTAAGCTTCAATGATAGATGTGCCGTCGGCATACAGGCAATCGAAGCAAATATTAAAAAACATGTCGACAACAGCCTCATGTTGGTAACGTCTCTAAACACAAAGATTGGTTATTATAAGGCAGCCGAAATTGCACAAAAGGCACACAAAGAAGGAACTACTCTAAAAGAAATGGCTGTAAAATTAGGCTACGTCACTCCTGAAGAATTTGATCAGTGGGTTGTTCCGGCCAATATGGTAGGGGAAATAAAATAGGGCCTTTTTTAGGTCACAAACCAATAACCCTGTTTCATCATTGTTGCGTCGCATTACGTTCGGCGGCAACTATTCTATGTAGCTTCAGTTGCAATTGTATAAAGCCACTTTATTAATTAGAGTGGCTTTATACTTTAAAACCAATTGTTTTTCTTGCCCGAAAATGAGATTTTAAGCGCATAAAGAGCTCAGAGAAAGCTGAATAAAAAATAAAAAGTACCAGTGAGTGACACAACGATGTTGAATAAGGTTTTTCTGGTGACTAAAAAGCAACTTTAGAAAAGGAGCGAAACCAGAATAAATGGGAGTATTTGTGTTTTCAAATATTATGTTACAGGAAGAGTGAATGGTTATACATTTGTTTTACTTTCCCTGTTTAAAGGGAAAATTTAATCTAACATGGGTTCTCATTCGAATAATAAGATCTCTGCTGCCGGTATTTTAATAGCCCTTGGAATAATATATGGTGACATCGGTACTTCTCCTCTTTATGTCTTAAACGCAATTTTAAAGAACAGGGCTGTAACAGAGTTGCTGATTTTAGGATCCTTGTCGTGTATTATTTGGACGCTTACGCTGCAGACTACCATAAAATATGTGATACTAACTTTAAGGGCCGACAACAGGGGCGAGGGAGGTATTTTTTCACTCTTTGCCCTTGTTAGAAGAAGGCGTAAGTGGCTGGTATTTGCGGCAATGATAGGCGGTGCAGCGTTGCTGGCCGATGGCATGATAACACCTCCGATTTCTGTATCATCTGCCATAGAAGGATTAAAGAACATTCCCGCTTTCGCTGCTATTACCGACAATACAATTGTTGGAATTGTACTGGCTATTATAGCTGCCCTATTTTTTGCACAGCAGTTCGGTACAGCTTCAATCGGAAAATTATTTGGGCCGGTGATGACTTTGTGGTTTCTGATGCTGGGGATTTTAGGAGTATCTCACATTGCAGACTACCTGCCGGTATTCAAGTCATTTAATCCATTATATGCTGTTAGGTTACTTACCCAATACCCCGAAGGGTTTTGGTTATTAGGTGCGGTTTTTCTTTGCACTACCGGTGCCGAAGCTTTGTACTCTGACCTTGGGCATTGTGGTAAAGGCAACATCAGGGCCTCGTGGGTGTTTGTAAAAAGCTGTTTAATTATTAATTATTTAGGGCAGGGAGCGTGGCTGTTGGCCGGTTATAAAGGCATGGTAATTTCGGAAAATATGATTACAAAAGGTTTCAATCCTTTTTATGGCGTTATGCCTGACTGGTTTGTAATCATTGGAATAGTTATAGCAACTACTGCGGCCATTATTGCCAGCCAGGCCCTTATCAGCGGTTCGTTTACTTTGATCAGTGAAGCAATAAGGTTAAACCTTTGGCCAAAGATGAAGATAAAATATCCCTCGGAGGCGAAGGGCCAGCTCTTTGTTCCTGGAATCAATGCAGTACTTTTTGTGGGTTGTTGTGGCATTGTGCTTTACTTTAGAAAGGCGACCAATATGGAGGCAGCGTATGGCCTGGCCATTACCATGTGTATGATTGCCACCACCATTCTTTTTGCTAACTATTTAGTTCTTCACAGAACTTTTAGAGTATGGATTTACCTTTTTTTAGTGGTCTACCTATCTATTGAAGTTTCTTTTTTAGCAGCTAATCTTGAGAAATTTCCGCATGGAGGTTTTGTAACGCTGATTGTTGGTGGTGCTCTTTTTTTAATTATGTACGTGTGGTACCGTGCAAGAAAGATTAAAAACAGGTATGTTGAGTTTGTGCGCGTAGAACATTACATTTCTAACCTGCAGGAGTTAAGTAACGATAAGACGATTCCCAAATATGCCACCCATCTTGTGTACCTGACCAGTGCCGATAATCCAAATGAAATAGAACATAAGATCATTTATTCAATCTTAAACCGTAAACCCAAGCGAGCCGATATTTATTGGTTTATTCATGTTGATACCCTGGATGATCCATACACAATGGAATATAAGGTAGACCATATAATACCTAATGATATTATTAGGGTAGAGTTTCGGCTGGGATTTAGAGTGCAACCGCGAATAAATCTTCTATTTAGAAAAGTAGTGGAGGACCTGGTAGCAAATAAAGAGGTAAACGTAACCAGTCGTTATGAAAGCCTGGAACGCAATAATGTGATTGGCGATTTTCAATTCATTAAAATGGAAAAGTACCTAAGCCAGGATAACGAACTTCCTTTTGCAGAGAAATTGATTATGCGGTTTTACTTCTGGCTGAAAGAAGTTAGCCTGTCAGAAGAACGAGGTTTTGGTCTCGACACAAGTAATGTAAATGTCGAAAAATTCCCACTGATTGTAGCCCCGGTAACAAACGTAAAGTTGAGACGACTGGAATAATCGCTACTTTTTTGTTGTCCTTTGCTTATCTATACCCAAAAACGGTTTTCGAGTTTGTTTCATCCTATTTACCGTTATTCACAATGTTTAATAGGTAAAAACGTTTGAAACGAATAAACAAATAATATTATACAGTATTTTATGATCAAAATTCCAGGAGGAGTGCAGTTTGTTGCTGCAACGAACCTCACAGGTAGGCTTTCGTGTATTACTGGTATGTTGCTTTTTATTTGTCTTTACGGAACTTCGTGCATTCCTTCAAAAAGTCTTAAATACTTTAGTAATTTAAGTGACTCTCAAATAGTACGTCTTCCCAGGTTAGAGAAACCGCAGGCCCGAATTATGCCAGAGGATATACTAGATATTAGAATTTCAGGTGCCAATGAAGCTACCGCCGCCTTACTAAATACGTACTCGAGTACGACTAGTGCAACCTCTCCTGCCAATGCAAATACTGGTTACCTTGTAGATAATAAAGGTGATGTTGAGTTTCCGATAATGGGAAAGATACGTGCGGCAGGTTTATCACGAGAAGAGTTCAGAGACAGGTTAAAAGAGCGGGTTTCTAAATATTTGAAAGATCCTTTGATTTCAGTAAAATTTACAAACTTCAGGTTTTCAGTTTTGGGCGAGGTAAAAACCCCCGGCAGCTTTTTGGTGCCACAAGAACGGGTAACTATCCTGGAGGCCTTAGGCCTGTCAGGAGATATGACTGCCTATAGCCGGCGAACAAATGTGAGAATTATACGGGACAGCAGTGGAAACCGTGAAGTTGGACAGCTCGATTTTACGGATAAGGCTATTTTCACTTCGAAGTACTATTACCTGCAAAGAAACGACATTGTGTATGTTGAAGCAGAAAAGACCAAGAGTCAATTTGAGGATTTTTCGCGCGTGTCCTCAATTGTAGCAACTTTCGCAAGTATCATTGCCCTTACAATAACAGTTTTGAGATAGTAAATTTGTAGGTAAGTTTTAACCGGTTTTAATTTAGAAATAATGAGTTACCCTATAAATCCAGCAGAAAACGAATTTGCCATTCCGGCAGGTAGTCAGTTTGATGTTAAAAAGTTTATTTATAAAATTATTGGTGTATTGCCCTGGTTTATTGTAAGTATAGTGCTTTGCATTATTGCTTCTAAAATTTATTTACGGTACACTATGCCTGTAAGTAAAATTTCTGCCTTCTTATTAATTAAAAGCCAGGAAGACGGCGGGAATTCTGATTACAAGACTTTAAAAGAAATGGGACTGGTAACGCAGAACAACGACGTTCAGAATGAAATGGACATTATCCGTTCTTATGCTTTAATGAGAAAAGTAGTTGACTCATTGCACCTTAACGTGAATATTTATAAAGAAGGACGAGTTACGGCGTCTCCTATTTTCGGCGAAAAGTCTCCTTTTTCAGTTAAAGTAGTGGAACCACAACCTAATGCAAAACCGGGCGGATTTAAAATAGCTTTAAGAGAAAATGACTTTTTAATAGGTGACCAGGGATCAGAAAAAAAATATAGTTATGGGCAGGTTTTCGAAACCGACTTCGGTAAAATAAGTATAGACCGCAATCCTAATTTAAAACTTGATCCTAATGGTTTCAGGGTATTTTTTACTGATAAAGAAGGTGAGACTAAAAAGTATAAAAACGCCATAGATGTAAGATTGACTCACGACCTGGGGGGTATCATAGAAATATCCATGGCAGATGAAATCCCTGAACGGGCCATCATGATCGTTAATAAATTGATAGAAGTATACAATAACGCCGGTTTAGATGATAAAAACGTGGCAAGTATCAGAACCATCAGATTTTTAAATGAAAGAATAGATACGGTTGCACGAGAGTTAAACTCAGTTGAGCTTAGCAGCGCCCGCTTTAAATCTTCAAATAAAATCAATTCTATATCTGCAGAAGCTACTTCATATTTGGGGCAAGCAGTAAGTATTGACAATAAGAAAGCAGACCAAATGGCTCAAATAAGGGTTTTAGAGTCTTTGGAAAATTACATAACTGCGTCAAGAGCAGGCAGCGATGCCATCCCATCGAGCCTGGGCATAGGTGAACCCACATTAATTTCATTAATTACTACACATAATACGCTTACACAGGAAAGGCAAAGAATGGCTTTAAAAAGTACTGAATCCGATCCTCTTGTGGCTAACCTCAATTCGCAAATTCGGGACATTAGGGAGAACATTGTTAGTAATATAAAGGCACTTAAAGGCGGATACAATAGTAATTTAAACCAGGTACAAAGTACTTATGGTAACATCGAGAACAAGATTTCGAGTTTGCCAACAAAGGAAAAACAATTGGTAAATCTTTCCCGCCAGGTCAATCTCAAGGAGTCGCTGTATTTATACTTACTTCAGAAAAGAGAGGAGTCGCAGCTTTCTTTGGCTTCCAATATAAATAACACGCGTTTAGTAGACAGTGCTTTTAATACCGGAGTAATAAGACCAGTGGCCTCTCAAATACAGTTGTTTGCATTGCTGATAGGTTTGGCAATTCCTACTTTGATATTAGTATTGCGCGATTTTTTCAATAATAAGATAAGCGATAGAAAAGAAATAGAAGAGGGTACAACGGTTCCTATTTTGGGTGAGTTGTCTTACGAAAAAAATAAGAAAAACATTGTTATTGATAATAAAAGCCGTACTCCAATTTCTGAACAGTTCCGGCTTATCCGTACCAATATTCAATACATGGGAGCCGAAAAGCCGGTTAAAACAATTTTGTTGTCTTCTTTTATGAGTGGCGAAGGAAAAAGTTTTGTATCCCTGAACCTTGCAAGCAGCATGGGTATTACTGGCGCAAAAACCGTTATACTAGAATTTGACCTTCGTAAACCGAAACTAAGTAAGTATTTAAACATCTCAGGAGAATATGGTATATCTAACTACATCATCAAAGATATTCCGATAGAAGACATTATTAAGAAGGTGCCTGGCAACGAACACATTCACGTAATTAGTTCCGGACCAATTCCACCAAACCCTGCTGAATTACTGCTTAGTCCTAAAACGGAATACCTGATGAAATACCTGCGCGAGAACTTTGATGTAATCATAATCGATACAGCTCCCGTAGGATTAGTGACTGATGCACTATTGCTTGAAAAATATGCCGACCTCACCATGTTCATTGTACGCCACAAATACTCTTCAAAAGCTGTTATTCCGTTCGTAGAAAAACTGAACAGGGAAAAAAAGATTAAGTCGCTGGCCCTTGTGGTAAATGGAATTAAAAATGATACTTCGTTTGGTTACGGTTATGGTGGCTACGGTTACGGATATGGTTATGGCTACGGTTACGGGTATGGTTACGGTTATTACGTGCAGGATAAGAAGAAAGGTTTTCTTGAAAATCTGCTAGGTGGGTTTAGTAAAAAGGATGCTTAGAAATTCGTTTTGTGAACATATTTTTGTTACTTAAGTTACTACCGCTTGTAAAGAAGATGGGAGTGAGGTAGCGAAGCTTTGAAAGAATGAAAGTTAAATATGGAAAACGATAAGAAGTGGTTTGCTGTTTACACCAAACCAAGATGGGAAAAAAAGGTTGGACGGGTTTTAGAGCAAAAAGGGATTGAGTGCTGGTGTCCCCTTCGAAAAGTTGAAAAACAGTGGAGTGACAGAAAGAAGGTAATAGAAGAGCCACTGTTTACCTCTTATGTTTTCGTGAACATTAACGAAAAGGAGAAAACTCCGGTGTTAATGACTGACGGGATTTTGAACTTTGTTTATTATGTGGGTAAGCCGGCAGTTATAAGAGACGAGGAAATTGATATAATTAAAAAATATCTTTCTGAGAAAGATGCCTCTGTTTCTGTTCAATCCCTCAATTCTCTAGACGAGAATACAAGGATTAAAGTTAATCACGGTGTGTTTATGGACACTACCGGTACTGTTTTGAAAGGCGGGAAGAAAAAAGTATTTGTAAAGCTTGAAAGTCTTGACCAGGTGATGATAGTGGAGTTTCCAATTGAATACCTGTCGCCGCTTTTCTAATTTCTGCATTAATCCATCTCCTTGAAAATCCTTCTCATCGGCCCTGGTTCCATCGGTCGTAGACATCTACGCAATCTTCTGACGCTGGGATACAACAAAATATCTATTGTCAGCCGTTCTGATACACTGCCTTCCGAATTTGATTTTCTTAAGGTATATTGCTCTCTACAAGATGCTTTATCCTCTTCAGTTTTCGATACTGCCATCATTTGCACTCCTACTGCTCTCCACCTGGCCTCAGTTGGTCTTTTATTAAAGGCTAAAATTCCTAACATTTATATTGAAAAACCTGTAAGCCATTCTTATAATGGAATAGAGGATTTACTTGTTTTAGCCGCTTCTTACCAAAACAATATTGCCGTCGGTTACGATCTCCACTTCGACCCCGGAATGCAAAAGGTCAGGCAATTGCTTTTAGAAGATACTGTGGGCAAAGTAGTTTCGATCAATGCACAAGTTGGCCAATTTTTGCCCGACTGGCGCCCCCACGAAGATTATATAAAAGGAATGAGCGCCAAGAAAGAAACCGGTGGTGGTGTAATGCTTGACCTGGTGCACGAATTTGATTATTTAATATGGTTGTGTGGACCAGTAAAAGCAGTCGCTTGCCAGTACACAAATACGGGAGCGTTGCAAATTGAAACCGAAGATGTATGTGATGTGCTACTCAGGTTTAACAATGGTGCAACAGGTACACTTCATCTCGACTATCTTCAAAAAAAGCTGATACGAACGTGTACTATCACCGGCTTCAACGGCACCATAACCTGGAACTTAGCGGCCTGCAAAGTAAACTGGATAAAAAAAAATAACGAGGAAGAGGCATTTGATTACAAGGGTTTTGAAAGGAATGACCGGTTTGTAGAAATTATGAAGGCTTTTCTGGAAAATAAAAACGACACAAGATTAACTCGTCTTGAACAAGGAGTTGAAAGTTTGAAAGTTGTTCTTGCTGCAAAACATTCTTCAGAGAATTTGGTGTTTGTAAACATGGATACATTTAAACCTTCCCTTTCCAGCTGATGATATTGGCTACCATTTGTTGTCGTGGAGGATCAAAGGGTGTACCTGGCAAAAATATAAGACTATTAAAAGGCAAACCACTCATAGCTTATACAATTGAAGCAGCCAAAGACAGCCTCCATATAAACAATCTAATTATCTCCACCGACGATGCAAGCATTGCTTCCATCGCAAAACAATTTGGCGCATCTGTTCCATTTATGCGTCCTGCTGATCTGGCAACTGATACCGCTTCTAAGTGGCCGGTATTTATTCATGCTGTAGAAACATATGAAAAGCTTTCGGGCGAAACAGTGGATTACCTGGTAGACCTTGATGTAACGGTGCCTTTAAAGAAAGCACAAGATATAGACGGAGCCATTGAGCTTGCCTTAACCGATCCAACAGCAGACGTTGTTATAACAGCTTATGAACCTGAACGCAATCCGTACTTCAACATGATGGAAGTGAATAACGAAGGATATGCAGAAATCGTAAAAAAAGGTGAACGGCCAATTGTAAGAAGACAAGATGCTCCCCTGGTGTATAGCTTAACTCCAGCCGCTTACGTTGTTAAGAAGAGTGCCTTGTATCAGTACGAGCACTGGAGTAAAGCTAAATGTAAAATTTTTCCCATCCCTCGTGAAAGAGCAGTAGATATAGATACAGAAATTGATTTTAAAATAGTTGAATTTTTAATGGATCATTACCAATGAGCGAGCTGAACCTATTTGATCTATCAGGCAAAATCGCAATAGTAACCGGAGGCGCCGGACTTCTCGCTTCTGAGCATGCTATTGCCTTACATGCACATGGCGCACAAATAGTGCTTGCCGACTTTAACGGCGAAAAATGTACACAGGCAGCTGATGCACTTGTAAAAGAAGGCGTAAACGTAAGCGCTAAGTTTTGTGACGTCACCAAAAAAGAAAGCTGGGAAACGCTTCTAAAACAAGTCGTAAATGAATTTGGTAAAGTTGACATTTTAATTAATAACGCCGGATTTACTAATCAAAGTAAGTCTGCAAACTTCGATGCCTCATTCGAGAACTTTCCTTTGGAAGATTGGAATGCAATAATGAATGTAAACCTCACCGGCGCATTCTTAGGCTGCCAGGTAGTTGGCAAACACATGCTCCAGAACGGCAAAGGCTCTATTATAAACATTGCTTCCTTATATGGAGTTGTAAGCCCTAATCATAAAATTTATCCGGGTACCGGCATTTCACAGCCGGTTGCATATAGCGTCAGCAAACACGGAGTTGTTGCACTCACAAAATACCTTGCTACGTTGTGGGCAGAAAAAGGGGTCAGGGTAAATGCATTAACTCCCGGCGGCATTTTTAATGGTCATGAGGGCTTGTTTCTTCAACGGTTTAAGCAACTAAACCCGATAGGCCGAATGAGCGACAAAACAGAATTGCGAGGGGGCATCGTCTTTCTTGCCAGCGACGCAAGTAGCCACGTAATTGGCCACAATTTAATTATAGATGGCGGGTGGACTGCCTGGTAATGAAAGGAAGGATGCGCTATAGCTTTAGTAAGGCTTTCAAATATATCTATTACACTTTTGCCTGATATTCTTACTCAGCATCAGTAATAATTCATACACTACCTCGTCGAAATTGTTTTCTCAAATTTTTTAGGTTACCAGCTTTAGTTTTTTCAATTAAGCATTGTTGTGTCACTCACTTGTACCTTTTTTATTTCTATTCAGCAATAAAGTAGAGCAAACTTGCTAAGACAGCCAAACTGCAAACCTATATCCCTATCCGTTTAAACTTCTTATGAACCTTCCTTTCCTTGAGCCAATTCTTCAAAGAATTCTTTTTTCACAGACAGCTAAAAACATACTTAAAAAACAGGGTAAAAGAATTATTGATTATCCCACGGGAGAACATAAAAAAATCATAGAGCTACTTAAACTAAAAAAGATCGACCTGGTTCTTGATGTTGGTGCAAACGAAGGGCAATACGCTTTATACCTTCGAACCATTGGCTATAAAGGTGCTATTATTTCCTTTGAACCGTTAGATGGGGTGTTTGAAAAACTACAATTAAAAGCTGCAAAAGACGCACAATGGAGTTGTTACCAAATGGCATTAGGCGATAAAGAAGAAACAACAGTTATCAATGTATCAGAAAACTCACAAAGCAGCTCACTGCTCCAATTGAAGTCTTTTGAATATGGTAAAAAAACCGGGATGAGTTATATCAGCCAACAAAAGGTAACAGTCAAAACACTTGACAGTTTATTTGCTGAAATAACAAAAGGCTACAGTAACGTTTACTTGAAATTAGACGTACAGGGATTTGAAAAAAAAGTATTGGATGGTGCACAAGAATCTTTACAATCTGTAACCGGTGTCCAGTTCGAAATGGCTTTTGAGGAGCTGTACAAAGGCGAGTTTTTATTCAATGAGGTGATAAGTTATCTTAAAGAAAAAAACTTTCATTTATGTGCTTTAAAAAACGGTTTTCATAACGAAGAGACCGGGAAGTTGTATGAGGCGGACGGAATATTTTATAAGATGTAATTAAAACTACAAATAGGCAAAGCAGCACTAATAGAATGAATAACTACATTGAAATAGCCGGAAGAAAAATTGGGTTGGATTTTCCACCTTTGGTCATTGCAGAGATTGGAATAAATCACGAAGGTTCACTTGCGGTTGCCAAAGAAATGGTCGATGCTGCCAAAGCTGCCGGGGTAGAAGTAATAAAGCATCAAACCCATATTGTAGAAGATGAAATGAGCAGTGCTGCAAAAAATACGATACCCGGCAACGCTGATGTAAGCATTTACGAGATCATGCGTCGTTGTTCTTTAAATGAAGAAGAGGAGTTGCAATTAAAAAACTACGTAGAAAGCCAGGGGATGATTTTTATAAGTACACCATTCAGCCGTGCCGCTGCCGACAGGCTACACAAGTGGAACGTTCCGGCTTATAAAATTGGTTCAGGCGAGTGTAGTAATTATCCCTTGCTTCAACATATTGCTTCGTTTGGTAAGCCTGTTATTCTCAGCACCGGAATGAATACTATTGAAAGTATTTCTAAAGCTGTGGCAATTTTTAAAAAGCTTCATATTTCTTATGCATTGTTGCATACTACCAATCTCTACCCAACCCCTAATCATCTTGTACGTTTAGGGGCAATGGCTGAAATACAAACAGCTTTTCCTGAAGCAGTTGTTGGCTTAAGTGATCATACACTTACCAACCATGCTTGTTTTGGTGCCGTCGCTTTAGGAGCTTCTATTCTTGAGAGACATTTTACTGATAGAATGGATCGTCCCGGCCCTGATATTATTTGCTCGATGAACGTGAAAGCGTGCACTGAATTAATAGAAGGTTCTAAAATAATAGCACAACAACGCGGCGGTCATAAAGGGCCTGCCAAAGAAGAGCAGGTTACTATTGACTTTGCATTTGCAACCGTTTGCACTATTAAGCCGATCGCAAAAGGCGAAGTATTTACAAAGGAAAATATTTGGGTAAAACGTCCGGGTAAGGGTGGCATTATTGCTGAACAATATGACAGCATTTTGGGTAAAACAGCCGCCAGAGATATTGCACCAGACATGCAGGTGAACTACGAAGACATCCATCAATTTCATCTGCACTAGAATGGTTATCTCAAAAATATCAATGGGTTTAGGTAACCAGATGTTCCAATATGCAGCCGGAAAAGCACTTTCACTCTATAAAAGAGTTCCTTTTAAATTAGATGTTTCCAGCTATGAGGGATATGGCCTGCGTAAATTTGAACTGGACTCTTTGTTTTCAATACAATCCCAAAAGGTTACCAAAGAGGAAGTAGCTAAGTATAGAATATTTCAACCGGTTAAAAGTGTATGGAATAAATTCTTTCCCAATAACAGGCTTTATTTTTATCACTTGCCATATGAAATGAGTGGAGTAAAGCGAACGGTTCTTCAATTAGCCGAGCTTGTTTCCCCGTCATATAACAAACGAACTTTCCTGGAACCTTACTATCATTTTAACCCAAATTTTTTCAAAGCTCCGGATGATGTTTTTTTAATTGGCTATTGGATGAGCTGGCGGTATTTTGAAAAATTCGACAAAGAGATAAGGCAGGATTTTACAATAAGACCCGAACTTATAAGCCACCTAAAAGTCATTGAAGAAAAAATCTTAGAAACAAATAGCGTAAGCATTCATATAAGAAGAAGCGACTTTACGACTAGCAAGAATGCTTCGCTACATGGCCTGGTACCCATCCATTTTTATGAGGAAGCTATAAAGGAAATAACAAGTAAAAACTCTTTTTCCCAATTCTATGTTTTCTCCGATGACATTGACTGGGTAAAACAAAATTTGCATTCAAAATATCCAATCACTTTTGTTAGTAATGAAGTCACCAAAACAGCATTTGAAGACTTTTATCTCATGACTATTTGTAAACATAATATTATTGCTAACAGTACTTTTAGCTGGTGGGCTGCTTACTTAAATAATAATCCCAACAAAACGGTTATAGCTCCCCAAAAGTGGTATAATCAATCTCCCTACAATTATAAGGATGTCTATCCTTTGTCTTGGAAAATTTTGAGCTGTTGAAAAATCTTTCTGATAAATAGTAGCTTGAAGAAGATAATCATTCTAACCGGCAACGAGTTAAGGCACCGCTATTTCAGAAAGAAAATTGCATTAAATAGCGGGATACAAGTCCTGAGATCTTTTTGCGAATCAGAAGAGGATTTAATTGAAAAAGGTGCGGCACAGGCTTCAGCAACCAAAAGACAACAACATTTATTAGCGAGAGAACAAAGTGAAAAAGATTTTTTTGAAGTATTTACAAATATCGCTGAAGACCTGTCAAATGCAGTAGTCATTAGTAGGGGTGAAATAAATAATGTGGTATGTTTTGAAGAAATAAAATCTCTCGAGCCCGACCTGATAATCGTTTACGGAGCTTCCCTTTTAAAAGATCCTTTACTATCCCGATTTCCCAATAAAATATTGAATGTACACCTTGGCTTGTCTCCGTACTACCGCGGTGCGGCAACTAATTTTTGGCCGCTGGTTGATCGTAATCCTGCCTGTGTCGGTGCTACTTTTATGTATATTGATGCCGGTGTTGACACGGGCGAAATAATACACCAGGTAAGAGCTTCTTACAATTTTTTTGATACTCCCTCAACTATTGGTAACAGGTTGATAAAAGACATGTCTGAAATTTTTTCGGAGATCATCGTCAAACATGAAAGGTTAGTTAAGCCGGCAGTTCCTGGTTATACCGGGTTCGAAAAATTGTATAAAAAAAGGGATTTTAAAGAGGAAGCTGTTGAGCAGCTTTATTTAAATTTTGAAGGAGGGATGGTCGAAGAATATCTCAGTAAGATGAACGAAATGAATTCGCGGTTTCCTATTGTAACCAACCCAGCAATTGCCCATTGATGAAAGCGGTCATGTATCATTATGTGAGAAAAGAAAATGACGAATTCCCCTCATTTAAATTCTTACATATAGATGCCTTTAAAAAGCAGTTGGATTACCTGGCAGAAAACTTCGGCATTCTGCATCCCGACGTTTTAAAAGAAAGTGTTATTACGGGCAAGCCTGCAGACGGCGTTATATTAACTTTCGACGATGGTATCAAAGATCATTATGACTTCGTTTTGCCCGAACTGTTAAACAGGGGACTATCAGCTATTTTTTATATTTCTACCGGCGTTTATGAGAGCAATAGAATACTCGGAGTTCACCGGCTTCATTTGCTGCTCGGCAAGTTTCCTTCGGGGCTTATTTACCACAAATTGCTTGGTCTGGTTAAAAATGAAATGCTTTCTCACTCCCATGTAAAAGAGTTTCAAACTATACCTTACTCTCTTCAGAACAATGATGAGTATACCAACCAGGTAAAGCGGATGATGAACTATTTGATAAGTTATCAATATAGAGAGCAGGTTTTGGATGAGTTGATGGATGAATTTTTCGGCGGAGACAAAAAGATTTTTGAGTCATTTTATCTAAGCATCGGAGAAATAAAGAAGATGCACGACCTCGGAATGGTGATGGGAAGCCATACTAAATCGCATCCGGTATTAAGCAAACTCTCGTTCCAGGAACAGCAAACTGAAATACACAGCTCATTCGACTACCTGGAAAACATTTGCATAAAGTTGCCCTATAAAACGTTTTGTTATCCTTATGGGGGCTTTCATTCTTTTACGAATGAAACGGAAAGTATATTGAAAAATGCAGGATGTCTTTTTTCTTTCAATGTGGAAGAAAGAGATATTTCAGAAATGGATTTAAAAAACAGGCCACAGGCATTGCCAAGGTATGATTGCAATTGTTTCCCTCACGGTAAATTATGGGAGAATAAAAAGGTTACTGAATGAAGAAAAATAAGATCGTTTTCCTGACCGGTACCCGGGCTGATTTTGGTAAAATGAAATCTCTTATCGAAATCGTGCAAACGACGCAGATTTTTGAAATGCACATCTTCGCCACCGGTATGCATATGGATAACAAGTTCGGCTACACCGTTCGCGAGATTGAAAAGTGTGGTTATCAAAATATTTACAAGTTTATCAACCACGACTCTGGTGCTGCAATGGATATTACCTTATCAAGAACCATTGAAGGATTTGCCAATTACGTTCGGCTTATTCAGCCAGACCTTATTGTTGTTCATGGTGATCGGATAGAAGCTTTAGCAGGTGCAACAGTTGGAGCGTTGAACAATGTACTGGTAGCACATATAGAAGGTGGCGAGTTGTCGGGAACTGTTGATGAGCTAATTCGACATGCTGTCTCCAAACTTAGTCACACCCATTTTGTTGCAAATGAAGACGCCAAAGCAAGGCTGATGCAAATGGGAGAAATAAGTGAAAGTGTTTTTGTAATAGGCTCTCCCGATATCGATGCAATGAAAAGAGAAACACTTCCTTCTATAAAAGAAGTGAAAGCGTACTACGAAGTGCCATTTGATAATTATGCTATCTCTATGTTTCATCCGGTGACTACCGAGTTTAATAATATGAGTGAGTACGCCGAAGAATATGTGCAGGCGTTAGATGAGTGTGGGCGCAACTTCATTGTTATCTATCCTAATAATGACTATGGTTCAGATTTCATTTTAGCACAAATAAGAAAACTGGAAGGGAATGACAGATTTCGAATATTTCCCTCTGTTCGTTTTGAAGCCTTTCTTTCAATGATGGAAAATGCATTGTTTATTGCCGGAAATTCAAGTGCAGGTATTCGCGAAGCACCTATTTATGGCGTTCCTACTGTGAACGTTGGTACAAGACAAAATGGAAGAACCAGGAATGCGAATATTATCCATACAGGTTATGGTAAAAAAGAAATTCTTCAAGGAATTAAGAAAGCGTTGAGTTTACAGTTAGAACCTATCAGCCTGTTTGGCGATGGGAATAGTGATGAGCTATTTAAGAAAATAATTTTACAGGATAGTTTTTGGGATACTTGCAAGCAGAAAACTTTTTCAAATTCAATAAGTGTTTATTGAAGTGTGAGCTGTATTAAAGTCGGGATGTAGGCATGAAGTTTAAAAACAGTTTTACAGGATATTTTTGGTTCTACTATAGGTTGACAGGTAAAAGACTGTTAGCCAATGTTGCTTTAAGTATAACCGTTAGCTTACTAGATGGTATTAGCCTCGCCATGTTTATGCCTTTACTTCAATCTGCCAGCGGTGCTTCAGCTGCTCAAAGCAAGGAAACTTTAGGCAGTCTTCATTATATCACCGACGTTTTAGAAGGTGTTGGGCTCACCCTAAATATTGCAACCGTTCTTAGTATTCTGGTTGTTCTTTTTATGCTGAAAGGTTCTTTCAAATTTCTGCAGTTAACCTTCCAGGTTCAGACACGGCATTTATTTATGAAGAAAATCAGGTACTTATTGATCGATAGTTTAGAAGATCTAAGCTATAAGGGCTTTCTTAAACTGGATGCAGGAAGAATACATAACACCTTGACGGGCGAGGTGTCAAAATTGTTTCAAAGCATGAACTATTACTTTAACGCAGCTCAAAATACAGTAATGCTAAGTACCTATATCATGCTGGCTTTTCTTGCCAATTTTCAATTTGCAATATTGGTTGCTCTAGGTGCTGGCTTATCTAACCTGGTTTATCGTAAAATTTATAAAGCGTGTAAAAAAATTGCGTTCCAGTTATCGCTTAAAGGAAATAGCTTCAATAGTTTTTTAGTACAGGCTATCCATAACTACAAATATTTAAAAAGCACTAATTACTTAAGCACTTTTTCTAAAAAGATAAAAACCGTCATAAACGACACTGAGCATCTTAATAGAAAGATCGGTGTTTATAACGCCATCACAGCAAGCGTAAAAGAACCTTTAATTATTATAGTGGTTGCTGTTGTCATTCTCATCCAGTTGCGTTTCTCATCGGGTAACTTAACTTCTATACTATTAAGTCTTTTATTGTTTTACCGTTCTCTTAATTTTCTAATGGTTTTGCAAAATGAATGGCAACAATTCATCCAGGTATCGGCAAGCATTACAACCGTTAGTTCTATTGTAAATGAAATGGAAACGATGAAAGAGGTAAAAGCGTCTACTCGTTTTCACTCATTTAAAAACCACATCAGGATTAAAAACGTTGTTTTTGCATATGGGTCACAAGTGGTTTTACATAATATAGATGTAGAAATACCAAAGAATAAAACGATAGCGTTGGTTGGAGAAAGCGGCTCTGGGAAAACAACGCTTGCCAATATCGTATCCGGCCTTATTCAACCAGGGGAAGGGGAGGTATTAATAGACAATCTTCCTTTAAAGAATATTAATCTTAATAGTTACAGAGATCAGATCGGCTATATTTCGCAGGAGCCGGTAATTTTTAATGACAACATTTTTAATAACATCACTTTCTGGGCTGAACCTAGTGCAAAAAACATTCAAAAGTTTTGGGACACTGTGGAATTGGCGTCACTTACCGGGTTTGTAACCGGGTTGCCCGAAAAGGAACTAACTCCATTAGGCGATAATGGAATGCTTGTGTCAGGAGGGCAAAAGCAAAGAATATCTATCGCCCGCGAACTATATAAGGATGCTCAAATTCTGATCCTCGATGAAGCTACATCTGCATTGGATTCTGAAACGGAAAGAGTGATACAGGATAATATGGATAAACTGCATGGCAAGTTCACGATACTAATAATAGCGCATCGGCTCTCGACCATTAAAAATGCTGATATAATTTATTTGCTTGATAAAGGCAAAGTGTTGGATTATGGCGATTTTAATAAGATGCTTTCCGAATCGCAAAGATTTAAAAGGATGGTTTCTCTACAGGAAATGTAATGAAGGCACACAATAGACGCACATCGAAATGGAAAATTTAAAGAAAAGAATACTTGTTCCTATAGTAGGCCAGGGGTCTATTACGCATATCATTCGTACAGGTATGCTCGATAGCATGAGCGAATTCTGTAAACCTGTTGTTGCTCTTATCTGGAAAGAAGAAGATTTGATAAACGAATTGAAGCGTAAGGGGTACGAGGTTACTTTTTTTCCTCCTTATAAGGTTTCACCTGAATATGCTTCTCTACGGTATAAAATAAACCTGTGGTACCTGCAGCACAAACTAAAAACACCAAGTGTAAACATCCAACGCAATTACCTGGCGCAGTTTGGCAAGAATAGGAAGTCGATCAAGCTAAGAAAGAAGCTCAGTGAAACTTACTATAAGCTAAGGTTTAAGTTGCAAGGTGGATACATTAGGGAGTTGCTTCAGCAGGAAGAAATTTTAATGCAGAAGGAGCAAGTGTTGCTTGAATATAAAAGCTGGCTGAAGCTGCTGAATATCTATGGCTTGTTTACCGTTACTCCTTTTTTGCACGAGGTTGATTTAATAGCGCGGCTTTTGAAGCAACAAAAAATTCCGGTTATTGCCTCCATTCATAGTTTTGACAACGTTACAAAACGAGGTTGGCAGTCTGTAGTTTTCGACCGTTATATTGTTTGGAACAAATATAATAAGGCCGAGTTGCAACGCATTTACAAGCCGTTGCAACAAGATGGGTTAATCACCATTGCAGGCGCACCCCAATTTGACTTTCACTATAATGAAGCGTTTTCATGGAGCCGCCAGGAATGGCTTGAGCGAAAGGGATTGCCTTCTGATAAGAAAATTATTTTATTCAGCGGAGGGCCTGTGGCCCTGTTGCCCGATGAACCGCAGTATTTGAAAGCACTGAAAGAGGCTTTTGAAAATGGAGAGATCTCAAAGGATTACGTAATACTTTTTCGTTGTCATCCGTTAGATAAAGTAGAAAGATGGAAACAATATGTAGGGGAGAGCCCTTTCATATTTTACGATAGTGCACCAAACGGTGCTAAGAAGCTGGATCATGCAAATGTGCTGAAAGATGATATTATGAACCTCATGTCCACATTGAAGCATACCGAAATTCACATCAACACTATTTCTACCATGTGTGTTGATGGAAGTGCTTTTAAAAAGCCTCAAATAGGACCCTACTATGATGAAGTAAATCCTTCGAAGGAAGATTTATTCAGGCGAATGTATTACCAGGAACATTATGTACCGATAATGAAAAGCGATGTTTTAAACCTTGCTTATACAAAGGCTGAATTCATTGATCTGGTTAATCGCCTCATCCAAAATCCTTCGGCATACACAGCCAACTGTGCAAGATGTGTAGAAGAAATCATTACTTATTCCGACGGCCAGTCAACTTCACGTGCTGTATCTGCAATCAGAAATTTCTTTGTTGCATGAGAATTCTTCATGTAAGTCAAAACTATTTTCCCTCTGTTGGCGGTCCCCAGTATACTATAAAACACGTTTCAGAGAAACTGGTTTCTTATTATGGTGACGAGGTTCAGGTGTGCACCACTAATTCATTGTACAATCCTGAAGCAAAGCTTTTTAAAAAAATTGTCCCTGCTGTTGAAACAATAGGGCAAGTGCAAGTAAACAGGCTTCCCTTCAATCGGTGGCATTATCCGTTAATTGAAGTGCTAGGTAAAGTTTATGGAAAAGCAAGTGGTAACCCCTTACCGCAAACTATTACAAAGCATCGGTGGGAACTCGACAGCCCTGCAATAAAGGATATGATGGCCGAGAGTAATGCCGACGTTATAATGGCTACAACCATTATTTATAGTTTTTCGGATTATCCCTTGTGGCGCCTGAAAACCAGAAACGCGAAACCATTTGTGCTATACGGCGCTATTCATTTGCACAAGGCCCTTGCTGAAAATTCTACCCTGATAAAAAGAGCTAAAGCGTGCGATTGTTATATAGCAAACACTGATTTCGAAAAGGATGAATTAGTTGGATACGGGGTAGAAGAAGACAAAATTGTTACAATAGGTACAGGTATCGAATTAGATGATTTTTCAACGCCAACTGAAGAAGTAAAGTTATTTCGGCAAAAAAATGGAATACACGAAACCGAGGTGTTGGTTGGCTTTATCGGTCGGTTGGTAAAAGGCAAAGGTGTTGCGATATTAATTGATGCGTTTAGAAAATTGCATGCGGAAAACAAGAAGGTAAAACTGTTGCTTGCTGGCGGAACTACAGAATATGTACCGGAAATAAAAAGGGTGATAGAAGAAGAGAAGCTGCCAATTATATTAATAGAGAATTTTGATGAGAAGATAAAGCCCGTTCTTTTTAATGCTCTTGACATCTTTGTTCTGGCTTCACAAAGTGAGTCTTTTGGAGTGGTTTTTTTAGAAGCCTGGGCGTGCAAAAAACCAGTAATAGGATCGAGGATGGGAGCTATACAATCTTTGTTAAGCGAGCAGATGGATAGCCTTTTATTTGAACCTGGAAACGCTGAAAGTTTGAAAGCTGCTATACAACTTTTAGTTGGTGATTTAAATGCCAGAAACTTTTTAGGTAATAACGGTTATAACAAAGTAGTTGAAAATTACACCTGGAAAAAAGTGGTTGAAAAATATCGGTACGCGTATCAACTTGGCATTAGAAACTTTAAAAGCAACACTAAAAAGAGTTTGGTTTAATGTGTTTGATATACCGATGCCTTTTTTGTTGTTGCCTAAGGCTGAATAAAAAATAACGGTACAAGGGAGTGACACAACGATGTCGGGTCGACAACAAATGCCTGCAACAATATTTTCACTTATTTTCTATAAATTTTATTTTAATTGACTGAATGAAAATTGTACACATAAGTCACCTGTATCATCCCTCAGTGGGTGGTGTACAAACTTTTTTTAAAAATATTTCTGAGAGATTGGTGAAAGATTATGGTGACGATGTTTCGGTAGTTACCACTAATTCTCTTTACGGACCAGAGCGGCAGATATTTAAGAAAATAGAGCCTGCAGAAGAAGTTATTAACGGAGTTAAAGTGCTTCGTTTTCCATACAGAAGGGCGCATATAAAGCTTTATAAATTTATTTCTAAAGTACTTGCAAAGTTGTGTATAAGAAAGCCGGGATGGATGGTGTTACAATCAAACGGCCCTTATTCACCTCAAATGAAGAAGTACCTGATGCAGACGGATGCTGATGCTTTTTGTGGCTCGAGCAGTCCCTATTATTACATGCAGCTTCCTTTATGGAGAAAGTGCAATTTTTTTTACTACGGAAGTATTCACCTTGAAAAAGATGAAAGTAAAACTTTTCTTTACCCGGCTCAGGTAGCTTCTATGAATGCTTCGAAACTGTATCTGGCAAATACAGTCTACGAGAAAAAGCAGCTTGAAAAACTGGGGGTAGCTGGTGAAAGGATTTGTGTTTTAGGAACAGGTGTAGATATGGAACCCTTTACTTCCGTTAGGGAAAAAGATATAAAAGCTTACAGACTAAAACTTGGAGTTCCTGAAGACGGTTTATTGATAGCGTATGTTGGCAGGATTGAACCTACAAAAAATGTAATTACCCTCATTAAAGCATTCGGGAGAATTGCTCTTGAGTTTCCTGATGCTTATCTGCTGATTGCCGGATCGAATAGTGGTTATGCAGTGGAATTACAAGCTTATTGCCGCGATATAGCTTCAGCAATTTCGGATAGAATAAAGTTTGGGGTAGATTTTCCTGTTGAAGAAAAAGGCCTTGTTTTTAATGCATTAGACATACTTGTATTACCCAGTCATAACGAATCATTTGGACTTGTATTTCTGGAGGCATGGAGCTGTAGAAAACCGGTAATAGGTACATCTATCGGAGCTGTAAGAGATGTTATAAGGGACGGAGTTGACGGCCTGTTGATGGATATAGGAAGTGAAATGAGCCTTGCTGCAAAGTTGAACGAGCTAATCGGCAATAAAGCATTAAGAACAAGCATGGGCGAAAAGGGGTTTGTGAAAGTAAAAGAACATTACACGTGGGATATTATTACAGCTAGATTAAGGCAATGCTACGTAGAGGCAGGTATTTTATGAACTTGGCGTTTAATACAAAAAAAAAGTATCATCGGGCATGTGCGGAATTGTAGGCATATTTAATTATCGCGATAGTATACAAGGCGAACGACCATTTATTGAATGGGCGCTTAAGAGCATGCATCATCGTGGGCCTGATTCTAACGGTACCTGGACAAACAACGAAAATTATATAGCCGGGTTCGTTCGTTTATCCATTTTGGATTTATCTGAAAACGGCAACCAGCCAATGATTTCTTCCTGTGGCAAATATGCGCTCTCATTTAACGGTGAAATGTATAATGTGGGTGAGTACAGAAAGCGTTTGCAAAATGAAGGGGTAACTTTTCATTCGACCACAGATACCGAGGTTTTGTTATATGCGCTTATACATTGGGGCGAGGAATATGTACTAGAGTACTTTGACGGCCTGTTTGCTTTTGCGTTTTACAGCGTCATTACCAATAGCCTGATTCTTGCCCGTGACCGAAGCGGGATTAAGCCTTTATATATCGGCCATTCTTCGCGCGGAATTATTTATAGTTCACAATACGATCATATCATAAATCACGCTTACATTAAAACGAACCCTTTGCATAGTGGTGCCGTTGGTGCCTACCTGTCTTTAGGGTATGTTCCTGAGAATTCTGGTGTGGTTACTTCTACATTTTTGTTGCCGCATGGATATTATCTGCGGGTCGGCGATGCAGGGTTAACGAGGCATAGGTTCTTTAATTATGCACTTCGGCAAAAAGGCAAAGCAGTTAAATCACTTGAGCAGATACTGGAGGAAAACGTAAAGTCGCAATTAGTAAGCGACGTTCCGGTTGGCACTTTCCTGTCGGGTGGAGTTGACAGCCCGCTGGTTTCTTATTTTGCAAACAAGCATACAAATATTCAATCATTTACCATTGGTGTAAATGATGAGAAAATAGATGAAAGTAAGGCTGCGGCCCAATATGCAAACATCTTTCATACCCAACATTTTTGCCGGCACATAACAGAAAAGGATTTACTGCAAACGATTGCAGATAACACCAAAGCCTTCTCTGAGCCTTTTGCTGATTTTTCTTCGATACCCACATTAGTGTTATCGAAGTTTGCGAGACAAAAAGTTACAGTTGCACTAAGTGGAGATGGCGGAGATGAGTTGTTTTGGGGATACCCAAGAAATCTGCGAATGTTACGCGAAGGCATGGCATTCAGGCAAAGCAGATTGACACGGGTTTTAAGTTTTGGAAGGGAAAAAGTTACGGGAGCAAAAAGAGTTATACGAAAAAGGCATTTAAAAGTAGCAGACTTTCCAGCTTATTACTACCGTTCTTTATTTATTACAGGAGCAGAGCAATGGCTTCCGGACGGGTTTGATGATAAAATAGAAGAAGCCTTTTTCTTAGAAAAATTATACGAGGAAGACGGAGCGCACGACGTGACCGAACAAAATATTATGAACTTGCTTCGTAAGTTGGAGTTTGACATTCACCTGCAGCGAATTTTACTAAAAGTTGACCGTGCAAGTATGTATCATAGCCTTGAAGTAAGAGTTCCGCTTTTAAGCAATGAGATGATTGACTACAGCTCAACACTTGATTATGAAAGCTGTATTAAAAACGGACAGGGGAAGTATAACCTTAAGCAGTTACTGATTAATAAGTCGAACGAAAAGTTGGTGTTACAACCCAAAAAGGGCTTTGTAATACCGATAGGAACCTGGCTTAGAAAAGAATTGAGGAAAGATGTAGAGGACAAGATTATGAACATGCCGGGAGAACTTTCTCGGATGTTTAAAAGAAAAGAGCTTGAAAAAATACTACACGAGCATAACCAATCAAAGCAGGATTGGGGTTGGTTGATATGGTCATTATACTCACTTGTTAACTGGCACCAGCAACACAGAAATGCAATGTAAACCAATGAGAATTTGCCTTGTAACAAATGAGTTTCCGGCACTAACAGAAACCTTTATTACGACAAAAGCACTCGAACTTCGCCGACGCGGCCATCACATCACTGTTATTCGTAACCAGGATACCAACGTTGTAAATGAGTCGCATGTTAATCAAGTTAAAGAAGCAGGTATTAAAGTGCTTACTTATAACCAACTACAAACAAAAAAGGGAATAGCAAAAGCGTTCTTATCGCACCCTTCGCTGGTGCTAACATCATTTTCACTTTCCGGCTCGGGGTTTAAGGCAAAGTTTAAGCAGCAGTTGCAAAGATTGTTGTTGAGCAAAAATTCTTTTGATATTGTTCATGTAGAATTTTCGGGATTGGGAGTTGCTTATGGAAGCGCACTGGAAAACGTGGGCGCTAAGGTGGTGGTTAGTTGCAGGGGAACAGCAGAAAAGGTAAAGCCAATATCAGAGCCAAATAGAAAAGAGCAGTTAAGAAAATTGTTTACAACGGCCGATGCCATTCATTGCGTCTCACAAGACATGGCTACTACCATTACTCCCTATTGTACCAAGCCTGGAAAAATTTTTGTTAACCGGCCTTCTATCGATCCCACAGTTTTTAAGAGGGCAAAGCCTTATTGGCCCTCAGAATCAGGGTTACAGATATTTACGATAGGACGATTTACGTTTCAAAAAGGATACCTGATCGGGTTAATGGCGATGCGTAAACTTAAAAATGAAGGCGTAAAGTTCACTTGGAAAATTGTGGGCGACGGGCCGCTAAAAGAAGAAATGTTGTATCACATCCACGCATTGCAGTTACAGGATTGCATTGAGTTGACAGGTAAAAAAAATCGCGACGAAATTCTTGAACTGTATCATCAGGCAGACGTTTTCTTATTGCCTAGTGTGTATGAAGGAATTGCCAACGTTTGCCTGGAGGCAATGAGCATGGAGTTGCCGGTGGTATCAACAAAAAGTGGCGGTATGGAAGAAGTGATTGTTCACCAACAAAATGGACTTCTTTGCGAAACCTATGACGTTGCTTCAATAGCAGAAAATATAAAATGGTTGGTTCTACATCCTGGTAGGTTAACAGCGCTTGGCGTACAGGCCCGGAAAACAATTCTCGAAAGATTTACGATAAGCCGGCAGGTAGACGTTTTCGAAGAGCAATATGCTAACTTAATTAAATAGTAAGACACCAGTGCCCATCAGGTTAACCGCCCTTCATTGCTACCTTGTAATGCTCGTTGCTTTCATATTGTATCCTGTTTTTTCCGGTATACATGTTATGCCTGCCGGCGATACCCATGATTATGTTGAAGCGGCCAATATCATCTCGAACGGGTATCATCAAATTACTTTTCGCGTACCGGTATATCCACTGCTTCTTATCATTACGCGTTCTGTTAATAGCCTAAGCACTTCTTTGTTTTTTGTTCAATACCTCTTGTATTTTGGAAGCGTGTTTTTGCTTGTGTCAGCCATGCTTAAATCGGGCGTTAATAAAACGCTCCTTTTTTTAATAACGCTGTTGCTTGTTTCGCCTTTGTTGGTTCAAATGGTTTACCAGGCTATGACGGAAGCACTTTCGTTTGCCCTCGCCAATACCATTTTTTCGCTGTATATTTTAATAAAAGGAAAGTATAAGTTTTTACTCTTAGGCTTGCTTTCGGCCTTGCTTACGCTTACACGACCTTCCTTTCAATTAACAGGCTTGCTTATAACGATTTTTTTTCTGTTGTCTGAAAAACGAAAAATATCATCAGCACTTTTCTTTGCTTCATTTGCGATCCCGCTGTTTGCTTTTTCTCTTTTCAATAGGGACCGGTTTAACTTTTTTGGAATTACACCAGCAACCGGATGGCACCTGACAACAAAAACAGCACTGTTTATAGATCAGTGGCCCGATGCGAAAATGAGACCACTGATGATCCGCCAGAGAAATGAAAACCTGGTTACCAAAAGGTCCCATACAGGCAGCATGTTCGTCTGGTCGTTGCCGCAACTATTGCAAGACACCCTTCATCTTAGTTATGTTGATGCATCCCGATATATGATGAACAACAACGTGGCGCTCATTAAGTCCCATCCGCTTGAATATATTAGTGCTGTCGGAAGAAGTCTGGTTGACTACACCCTTCCAAATGCTATTTCAGAAAAAGGCGGTGGATTCAAGAAAGTGCTTTACTCCGCCATCCAGTTCTTCTATGTGTATCTTTTTTTAATACTGACCGTAGGGGTGCTTGCTTGTGCATGGCTTTTTAGAAAGCTAAATCCGGATAGACTGTATCCGTTCGTGCTGGCATCAATCATTATTTTTAGTAACTATTTCGCTTCCATTGTTGCAGAGGTAGGCAGTTCAAGACATCGTGTACCTACAGAAGGATTGATATTGGTAGGTATTGCATATGCGTTACCAATTGTAATGGGTTGCAGAAGGGCTATCAAGCTAAATAGGATTGAAAGTGTGAATGTCTGAAATTTTTAAGGTTATAATGTCTTGCCATTTTTTGATAAATAGTTGTAAAGCTTTTTTTGGTCAACACCTGAAATTCTATTCACCATCCTTGCGTCGCACTCTTGTACTTATCAATCATTACGCTACGGTTATTTGCAACTTGTTCACTTTTGACTCTGCCACACTAAAAGACAAAGCGCGGACTTTTTTAAAATTTAATTAGTGCAATTTTCTTTTATAAAATATACACAACCGGGTTGGCTCTTCAACATTCAACCTTCAAAAGATATTTCTTTTTCATCCTGCTATTACCATCCTGAGTACCTGCCGTTGCACGAAGAAGTTAACCTTGAAACAGATCCCTCTTTTGAAACGGCTACAGCAAAGTATGCCGATATTGGCTATCGGGCCTGGAACAAAGGGCTGCTAACTTGGTGCGATGCTGAAGCACGGCTGCGGATTGAGAAGATGCCTGCTCCTTCTCTTAAGGATGAGTACACTTTTATTAATAAATATTGGGGCAAGCCCTGGGCGCTTTATGCGCTCTTAAGCAGAGTCGTATCGCTACACAATCCTTTCAGCGAGTTTTCTGCATACTCAAAAGCATCATCCAAAAAACGAATTAACCCTCACATAAATACTATAGATCGGTCCGCTTATCATAGTTGCCATTCTAACCTGGTAACATCAGCGCCTTTAGTGGCCGTAATTATTCCAACACTTAACCGGTATGTGTATTTGAAAGATGTGCTTGAAGATCTTGAAAAACAGGAATATGAAAATTTTGAAGTAATTGTTGTAGACCAGTCAACACCTTTTAACGAAGCGTTCTACGAAGCTTTTAATTTAAAGCTAAATGTAATTCATCAAAAAGAGCGCCTTTTATGGACAGCCCGAAACAATGCCGTAAAAGCTACCAATGCCGATTACCTATTATTTTTTGACGATGACTCTCGTGTTGAAAAAGATTGGATAAGCCAGCATTTGAGATGCCTTGATTATTTTAATTGTGATATTTCTGCCGGGGTTTCTTTAGCAAAAGTGGGGATGAAAATTCCTGCTAATTATAGCTACTTCCGGTGGGCGGATCAATTCGATAGTGGAAATGCAATGGTAAAAAGAGCGCTGTTTTCAACAATAGGGCTGTTCGACGAACAATACAACAAGCAGCGCATGGGAGATGGAGAGTTTGGTACACGAGCCTATTTGCACGGTTACCGCTCTATCTCAAATCCCTATGCGGCCCGCGTTCATTTAAAGGTTTCTGACGGTGGGTTGCGAGAAATGGGAAGTTGGGATAGTTTTAGACCACGGAAATGGTTTACACCTAAACCCATACCTAGTGTTGTTTTTTTGTATAAAAAATATTATCCGAAGCAATTGTATAAAAGCGTCATTCTTTTAGGCATTATGCTCTCAAATGTTTCATATAGAAATAAAGGCAGCAATAAAATGCTTGCGCTAAGCATTGCCCTAACCGTCATTAAATCTCCACTTTTGCTCATCCGGTTTTTATGGGCACGAAGCATTGCAAATGAGATGCTGAGGAAAGATAATGGAATACAACTTTTAGCCGTAGCGCCCCTAAAGGAAGTAGCGAAATGAACAGCTGTGCCACACTTTAAAAGGGTGCACAGCTTGCATGTTCACCTGCTAAGCAAAACATAAAAAAGCCAGATAAGAATATTACCAGACCAATGGAGCGTCGCAACGATGATAAATAGAATTGTAGAAGCTGGAACACAAATTACTGGTTTGACTGAAACAGCTAAACACACACTTTGGCAACGGTAAGTCAAAGTTCTTTCACAGCTCCCTTTAAGGCAGTAGTGGGCTTGCTAATCATTAGTTCCGAGTTTCCACCTAATGTGGGGGGAATTGGAAATCATGCTTATAATCTTGCAAAAGCGTTAACAGAGCAAGGTTTCGTGGTAGAGGTCGTGGCCGATATAATTGAAGTAGACGATAAAGAGCTGGAAACTTTTGCATCAAAACAGGGTTTTAAAATACATTGGATCAGGAGAAGGGAGTTTGTATTAGAGACTTACTTAGCCAGGATTTTAAAAGCAGTATCACTTGCAGGGAAATTTGAGAAAGTAATTTGTTCGGGTAAGTTCTCGCTATGGATGGCGGTACTGTTAAGAATGAGATATCCCAATAAAGAACTAATTGCCGTGGTGCACGGAACGGAACTAGACTTGAAATTAAAAACGGCGAAAAGCGTCACTTCTTACTCACTCCGTAAATTCAACAAGATTATCTCGGTTTCGAATTATACGCAACAGTTCCTGCCAAAATCGTTGCCTTCGGGCATTTTACAATTTGTCATTCCTAACGGGATAAACGGATCTGAATTTATTATAGATGCAGTTTCTGCGCTTCCTGGCGTACCGGCATTAATTACAGTTGGGAATGTTACCGAAAGAAAAGGGCAGGAAAATGTAATCGCAGCCTTGCCTCAAATATTAGGGCGATATCCTGCGGCCCGTTATCATATTGTGGGTAAGCCAACAAGTAAAGAAAGAATAGAAATAAAAGCTAAGGAGCTGGCAGTTGGCAACTCCATCCAGTTTTACGGGGCGGTAAGCCGTGATGAATTGTTGCAAAAACTAAAAGCGGCTTCAATTAAACTAATGCTGAGCAATCATACAGCCGCCGGCGATTTTGAAGGCTTCGGTATAGCAGTTCTCGAAGCGAATGCTTTTGGTGTACCTGCAATCGGAAGCCGGGATAGTGGAATTGCCGATGCAATTGAACACGGAGAAACAGGTGTATTGGTAAACCAACATAATCCGGAAGAAGTAGCCGGTGCAGTAGAAACAATCCTGAACAATTATTCCTGTTTTTCAAATAATGCAAAAGAATGGGCTAGGCAACATGATTGGAAAATTATCGTTAAGAAATACGTTGAGGTACTTAATGCCCCGACATTGTAAATGAAGCTAGGGATCATTTCGGATTGTATTCATTATAAAACTCCCGATGGAAGCATCGGAACGGAGAACCATATTTTGCTCAGGCAACTACAGGCCCTTTCTTCTTTTTATGCTGATACACTGATTTGTTGTCCCTTTGAAACATACAACGCTTCGAAAGTCATCTCTGTTTATTCTGGTAGTAACATTCAATTCACCCCTGTTCCTTCGGTAGGCGGTAATACGCTTAAGGCAAAACTGGGATTAATTAATGCCATTAGGGCATGGTGGAAGGCTTATAAGAAAATAGACCAATTTAGTGATATTGTTTACCAGCGGTTTCCAAACAACCTGAATATTCCTGCTTTTTTTTATTTCGCATCAAAAGGAAAAAAAGTGTTTGCGACTTATACAGGTACCTGGAAAGGTTATCCATCCGAACCGGTAACTTATCGTTTTCAGCGTTGGCTGCTCAAACACTACTATAAAGGACCGGTCTGGGTATATTCGAATGAATTGAAAAGCAACAAAAGAATTTTTTCCGGCTCTAGTCCATCGTATAGTGCAGCAGAATGGGATGAAGAAACAGTTCAGGTTCAAAAAAGAATTGAACGAATTAGAAAAGATGGAATACAAGTTTTTCGGCTAATAACTGTGGGAAAGCTCATCAGCTATAAAAACCAGGCAGGAATTGTAAGATCTTGCGCTTTGCTAAAAAAGCAACAATTTCCCTTTTCACTTGCAATTGTTGGCGACGGACCAATGCGAACTGAACTGCAGAACCTGATTATAGAATTGGGACTTCAGGAAGAAATAAAATTGATGGGTAAGAAAAATTCTTCAGAATTAAGAGAACTTTACAGGCAACACGACTTTGTAGTGCAGGCCCCGTTTTCAGAGGGATTTGGAAAAGTGCCTGTAGAAGGTTTTTTTCATGGAGCAATTCCGGTCATTAATAACATAAGTATGGCCAGTGCTATGACCGGAAATAAAGAGCGCGGGTTTTTGTTTGATGCATCTGACGAAAAAAATCTTGCTGACACATTAGTAAGCATTAAGACTGAGATTGAGCAATTACCAGGGATGATCATTAAAGGACGTGCATTTGCCAAAGCACAAACATTAGAACAGTGGGCAGAAGAATATTATCGAACTGTAACAAACTATTTTGGCGAAACTTAAATATATAATCAGCACCGAAGGTTTAATAGCGAAGTATATCGTTGCTTTTGCTTTGGGTGTAGTTATCGGTTTTCGGTTATTACCGGTTCCTGTTGTAGTTGCCATGCAGGTTATCTTAGTTGCCGCCTGCGTGTTGCAGTGCTTGAAGGGAAACGTTGCCGGCTTTTTTATATGGCTACCCTATGCGGTTTATAACGAAGTGTACGTACGAGGGTTTGCCAGGTGGTTTCCTTACCTGGCTATGCAATACTTGTATATTTTCTGCTTTGCAGTATTATTTTTTACAGTACCCCGGTTAAAGAAACCTCATTCTAATGCATGGATTTTCCTGGCGATATTTAGCTTTTTAGAAATTGTCAACAATATTTATCCTGATAAAGCTGCAATAGGGCGGCAAATACTAACCCAATCCTTTGCTTTATTAGCTGCTGTTGTTTGGGCATCGTACAATGTGTTAAAACCAACACTTATAAATAAACTGTTAGACAGCGCTAAAGTAGCATGTGTAATATTGGCCGGAATTGTTTTTGTTGCCCATGTTACCGGTAAGATAAATTACGGACTATATTCCAATTCAGACTCAAGCAATGGGCTGGCACCTGTGCAACTTAGCGGATACCTCGGCTTCGGATGTATTTTGTTCTTCCTATCAATAATGAACCCCCAGGATATAAAAAACAGAACCATTAATATAGTGGTATTGGCTATAGTGGCAACTGTAATGGTACTAACGTTTTCGCGAGGAGGTCTTTACTTTTTAGGGGCAGTTGTTTGCTTGTTCTTTTTTTATAATCGTGCTAAGCTTGCCAGTTATGCGCGTATTCTCATTTTTGTTCCCATTGCCCTTTTCATATACTTCTATGTGGTAAACCAGACCGGGGGAAAAATTGTAGCAAGATATGAGCAGGAAGGAACCAGTAATAGAGACGTACTTATTAATATTGGGTTTACCATTTTTGCAGACCATATGATTTTTGGTGTAGGAACAGGAAACTATAATACCACTATTGTAAGGGAAAAATTGTATCCCGAGGAGTCGGGCGCACACAACGAATATGTGCGGGCAGCAGCAGAACACGGCGTAATCGGAATCTTTTTCTACTGGGGCTTTTACGTCTTTCTACTTTTTGAACTATTAAAAAGAAGGCAGCCGCAAAAGCAATATGCCATGTATTTTTTCGCCCTGTTTTGCTTAATCATTGTTCACAACGGTTTAAAAATAGCCATACAGCCTTTAGTTATAATGCTGGTAGTAGCAACGCCTACTTTGGTTTATCAGCCCAAACAACATGTTTACAATAGAGAATTCTCAGATCACGAATTTGCGTGATCTTACTACCTGTCATATGGCTTGTTTTACCGATTCTCTTGCTACAAGGTTAGGTAGGTCTTACGTGCAAAAAACGTTGGAATGGTTTTTAGAAAATCCCAATCGCTTTCTTTTTCACATCACAAACAACGGAAGGGTGGTAGGCTATTGTGGAGGATTTATGCCTTTAAAACCAGGCGATGGTAGTAGCAGCGGAATGCTTCAGTACGCCTTTAAGCAGGCAATCAGGGGAATCTTAAAAAAACCGGTTTTGCTGTTTCATCCCGAAGTAACTCAAAACTATCCTTTCCTCTGGATGAATATCAAGCGAAAGATCACCGGTAAGGCAAAGCCTTTTAAGCCTGTTTCTGATTCTAAACCTTTCAATCAACACGTAGGACTTGTGGTAATAGGTGTGCATCCTGATTTTCGTGGCCAGGGATTAGCGCAACAATTAATGACCGAGTTTGAAAACAAGACAAAGCAGTTTCATCAAAGCGAGATGGTGTTGTCAGTAAAAAAGAACAACCAAAGGGCTATTAAAGCATATTTAAATTTCGGCTGGACTACCAGGGAAGAACATACTAAAACTTTTGTGATGCACAAGTTTATTTAATTTTTATGGCGCCAGCTTTACATCATTTTTCACCATTGTTGTGTCACTCATTTGTACAGTAATTGAGTACTTCAGCTGCTTCCAAAATACAGGATTACGAATGAAAATACGGTTTGCTTTAATAGGTTGTGGAAGAATAGCTGAGAGGCATGCTGAGCATATAAAAGCGTATGGAACATTGGTGGCCGTATGCGATTTAGTGCAAGAGAAAGCAAACAACTTCGGCGGGAAATATGACGTAAAAGTGTATACAGAAATAGACACACTTTTACAGTGCGAAAAAAATATTGATGTCGTTGTTATTTGCACACCAAACGGCTTACATGCTGCTCATTCAATAAAAGCTTTAAGGGCAGGTTTTCATGTATTATGCGAAAAGCCAATGGCCATAAAGGTTGAAGATTGCATAGAAATGATTGCAGAAGCTAAAAAGGTGAAAAGGACTCTGTTTGCAGTAAAGCAAAATCGGTTCAATCCCCCGGTGGTGGCAGTTAAAGATGCTATTGATAAAGGAATTTTAGGAAGAATATATAGCGTCCAATTAAGCTGTTTCTGGAACCGGAATGCTGATTATTATCACAACTCGTGGAAAGGAACAAAGGATTTAGATGGCGGTACTCTATTCACGCAATTCAGTCATTTCATTGATTTGCTTTATTGGATGATAGGAGATGTAAAACGTGCCTATTGCCTTACGTCAAACTTTACCCACCAGGAAATTATAGAGTTTGAGGATACAGGGGTAGTAGCTATTGAGTTCGATAATGGAGCCCTTGGTACTATCAATTACACTGTAAATAGTTACAATAAAAATATGGAAGGTTCTCTTACCATCTTTGCAGAAAAAGGAACAGTGAAGATAGGAGGTGAGTACCTGAATGAACTGGAATACCAGAATATTGAAGGCTTTGAATTTAAAAATATTCCTGCAGGTAACAGAGCAAATAATTATGGAAGTTATGTTGGCTCCATGTCAAATCACGACAAGGTGTATGAAAATTTGATACAGGTCTTATTGCACAACGGTTCTATCTCAGCAAGCGCTTTTGAAGGAATGAAGACAGTTGAAATAATAGAAAAGATATACCAGTCATCAAAACAATTAAATAATTGAGATGGCTAATCCCGCTATGCTAAGTATTGGAATTGTAAATGTTACGTTCGGCGAAAACGTGAAATTGATACAGCCTGTTAACCTCTATGGCTGCAATATTGGTTCAAATTCTTTTATCGGTCCTTTTGTGGAAATACAAAAAGATGTAACTATTGGTGCTTGTTGTAAAATTCAAAGCCACTCTTTTATTTGCGAGTTGGTTACAATTGGTGATGATTGTTTTATTGGGCACGGTGTTATGTTTATTAACGACCTGTTTTCAACAGGCGCACCAGCTGAAGGCAAAAAAGAATTATGGAAGCCTACAACGATTGGCAATAACGTTTCGATTGGCAGCAACACCACACTGCTACCGGTCAATGTATGTAACAATGTAGTAATCGGCGCCGGTTCAGTGGTAACAAAAAATATAAGTAAGCCGGGAATTTATGCCGGTAATCCTGCAAAGTTTATACGAGCCATTTAAAAATAAGAGTTGTTATTCAAATACTCACATCAGTAGTAAAATCCACCCGATAGATCCATAAAAACATACTAACCTATTGCCTCTTACAGAAACAATTTATCAAAACAGTCCAGTAGCACTTCAAAATGTGCTCATCTCAGCGTTTGGATACCAATGGAAGAAAAGAAGATTTGGTGGCATATTTCCGGAAGCGTATAAAGCAGCAAAAGAAAGGGAAAGCTATACCTGCGAGCAATGGACAAAGTACCAACAGGCCGAACTTCAAAAATTACTTTTACATGCCAATGCGAACGTGGCCTTTTTCAAAAATTCCTTCGAAAAGAAAGGATTAACTGCTGCTCAACTACGGAGTATAGATTTAGGGAGGCTTGCAGATTTACCCATACTAGCAAAAGATGACCTGCGAAAGTTTGGAACTACAACCCTTTTGTCCGCTACCAAAGAAAAGAGGAGTTCCTTCTTTTCATCCAGTGGCAGTACAGGCACCCCGGTAAAAATTTTGTATGCTCATTCTATGCACCAAAAGTGGTTTGGCATTTTCGAAGCAAGAATAAGAAACTGGGCAGGAGTAAGCAGTTTTGTCCCCCGCGGCATGATAGGCGGTCGACGAATTTTAGCCAGTAGCGCAAACACCCCTCCTTTTTATCGCTATAATTATTTCGAAAAACAGGCCTACTTTTCAGCTTATCACATCAGTTCCGCCAACGCCTGCAACTATCTCGAAGGAATTAGAAAACACAAGGTTGAATACATGACAGGCTACGCCGCCAGCAACTTTTTTCTTGCTCGTTTCTTACAAGAGAATAATCTAAACGCGCCTGAGCTTAAAGCAGTACTTCCTTCAAGTGAAAAGCTTACGCCCGAAATGAGGCAACTGTTTAGAGAAGTATATAACTGCAAAACGTTCGATAGCTGGGGAAGCGTTGAAGCATGCGGAATGGTCAGCGAATGTGAACAAGGAAGTCTTCATGTAAATCCTGATGCAGGTATTATTGAAATTCTTGATGACGATTTAAAACCTGTACCTAATGAAATTGCAGGAGAGGTGTACTGTACAGGTCTGCTAAACTTTGACCAACCACTCATCAGGTACAAAATTGGTGACAGAATGATTGCAAGCAGCGAACCTTGCAGCTGCGGAAGGAACATGCCGGTAATTAAAGAAATTGTTGGAAGAATTGAAGATGTGGTAATTGGCAGAGATGGTCGTGAAATGGTTCGCTTCCACAGCGTTTTTTATGGACTGGAGAAGATAAGAAAAGCGCAGGTTTTACAGGAAGAGGTGGCAAGTATCCACATAAAAATTGAAGCAGAAAATTCACTTACAATAGAGGAAAAAGCTTTGATCTTGCAAAGGGTACAGAGCCAGCTGGGAGAAATGAATATTACGATTGAAGAAGTTGCTTCAATCCCATTAAACAGAAATGGGAAATTTCAGGCGGTGATATCTAAAGTAAAAAGGGAAGCGATAAACAGTAGTATATCTTAAAAAAATCGCTGGAAGCTTTTGAAGGTTAATTGTATACAAAGCAGAAAAAGATCAAAAAAGAGACTGCCCTTAAAAGGAGCGTCGCAACAATGCATAATTGAAAAACTAAAGATGGTAACCAGAAATTTACCTTCCGGACAAGTATGAATAGGAAGATTATTTACGTCGATAATTTTCTTACCGGGCATGGCCAAACCCCTACCACCGGAACTACTTTAGTTAAACTTTTTAAAAACGAAGGCTATACGGTTATTCAAACAAGCAAAAAGCAGAATAAAGCCCTGCGGCTTTTTGACATGCTTTTTACGATAAGCCATAACAGGCTAAATTCTGTTGTGGTAATAGCCACTTACAGTACTTCAGCTTTTTATTTTGCATGGATGTGCGGTTTATGCTGCCGCCTTTTTTATATTCCCTACATTCCGTGTTTGCATGGTGGTAATCTTCCTGACAGAATAAAAGGATCTCCTAAAAAAGCATTGCAGCTTTTTGGCAATAGTTATATAAACGTTTCGGTATCTGGTTATTTACACAAAAGTATGATTGATCATAACTGGAACTCCCTGGTTATTCCCAATAATATCAGCATTGGTGCTTACCCTTTTCGCCAAAGAACAAATTGTGCTCCTGCCATTCTTTGGGTGAGATCTTTTCATCAAATTTATAATCCTACACTAGGCATTCGCATTCTTTATACGTTGCTAAAAACATATCCTGGTGCAACGCTCACTATGGTTGGTCCTGATAAAGATGGAAGTCTACAGCAATGTAAGGCCTTGGCTAAGGAACTGGAAGTGGATCATCGGGTGAGTTTTACAGGATTACTGCCACGTGAGCAATGGGTTGCCCTTGCTGCTAAATGCGATATTTTTATTAATACGACTAATTTCGATAACCTTCCGGTAAGCGTAGTAGAAGCAATGGCTTTGGGACTTATAACAATCAGCACTAATGTGGGTGGGGTGCCATACCTGATTGAAAATAACCAGAATGGCTTGCTTGTTCCGGCAGCCAACGAAGCTGCTTTTGTTGAAGCCATTTTTCGGGTTTTAAATAACCGTTCGCTGTGCGAAAGGCTAAGTATTGCAGCACGAACAAAGGCCGAAGAGTTCGATTGGGCCAATATAAAAGTGTTATGGAACAGGCTTTTTAATTCAATTCCGGAATAGCTAGTTTTCTATAATATTGCTGCCAACTCTATTTCGAGCCTTATACTAACATTAACTTGCACAGGTCATTTTTTATATAATATCTGTAAATTTTTCCTTCTTTACCTCCAATGATAACTGTCGTATGTCCTGTATATAATGAAGCAACTTACATCCACTCTGTGCTTGATTTTTTTGTAACAGCCTTGCCTGTCGACAAAGAGCTGATATTGGTTGATGGAAGTTCTTCAGATGCCACATGCGACATCATTGAAGAATATATGTTGCTGCACAATAATATACATCTATTGCACAATCCCGATCGCTATGTTCCGTTTGCGCTAAACAAAGCGATCAATGCTGCGAAAGGAGACATCATTGTAAGGTTAGATGCACACACCGACTATAGCCTGCATTACTTTGAAAAAATAATTGAGACCTTTCAAAAAACTGATGCCGACATTGTGGGAGGAGCAATGAGAATTGCGTCGGGCAATAGTATTCAAAATGCAATTGGTTATGCAACTACTACAAAGTTTGGGGTGGGTAATAGTTCTTTCCATTTTGAAAATTTTGAAGGGTATACCGACAGCGTTTATCTCGGCGCCTGGAAGAAAAGTATTTTTGATAAAACCGGTTTATTTGACACCAATTTCAAGCGCAACCAGGACGATGAGTTTCACTACCGGGCAAAAAGTATGGGATTTAAAGTATATCAAAGCCGTGATATAAAACTCTATTATCACCCGCGGAAGAATTTAAAATTATTGTTCAAGCAATATTACCAGTACGGCCTCTACAAACCGCTCGTTCTTAAAAAGGTAAAGACAGCAACCAATGTTCGTCACCTGGTTCCATCTTTATTTGTAATCTACCTGGCAATTTTGCCTGTACTATTATTGCCAGCTTTTAAACTTAGCCTGATACCTCTTGCTACTTATATTGCTGTGGCAATCACTTTTGCTTGTATTAGCAAAAAGGCTCTTAAAGAAGCCGTTTTAATCCCACCCGTTTATGTCACCCTTCACCTCGCTTATGGCCTCGGATTTCTTGCCGGGCTAACCTTAAAACCGGTAATAAACAGAGATGAAAAAGGTAAAGTACGAGTCGCCAACAACACAGAACTTACTGTCAATTCTTAGGTATAATTATTCGGCGTTATAATTTTTGTGATACCAGCGTTTGTTCCCTCTTGAATCATCGTGGCGTCGCAATCACTTCATCTGCAAAACAATGTTCATCTTTTACTTCCTGCATAACTTCTTTCCTTTCCAGGTTTATCTCCGCCTGCATAACAAAATTTTTAAAGAATTAAGTTAATTAAGCAAGAGGGCGATCTGCTACATAGGCGTACGATTAGTATTAATTTTTCTCCTCTTTTTCTCCATCATTACACTTTTTTCAGCAAAAATGCGCTATCGCAAAAGCGCTGCTTTTGCCTTTTGCCTTCCATCCCTTACCTTTGCAGCCGATTTAATAAATGCTGTTTGTTCTTAATATTTAAGTCCGTTGAAATCTTTTTTTGCTCTTTGCTTAAAAGGCTATTGCTGCAAATTGATAGAACGATGAAGTGATTGCGACGCAACAAAGATGCTTAGGAACTAAAAGCTGGTACGTTTAAAAAGAATTAGTGCGGTAGCTGGACTTTAATTTCAGGATATAAAAAAAGGAAAAGGTCGAAGAATTTTAATAATATTTTTTGGTTTCATTGAATTGAAACTTAAAACCCTAAAAAATGAGTGGTCAATTAAAAGAGGTAAGGAATAGGATTAAGAGTGTACAAAGCACGCAGCAAATTACCAAAGCGATGAAAATGGTAAGTGCTGCGAAATTGCGTCGCGCCCAGGATGCTATTACTCAAATGCGTCCTTATGCTCAGAAGTTGCAGGAAATGCTAAGCAATATCGTAAGTAGCGGAGACGATGATGTGAGCGGTTCCCTTGCGCTAGAAAGAGGTAAAGAAAAAATTCTTTTAATTGTTATTACCAGCGATCGCGGTTTAGCCGGAGGTTACAATGCTAACATTGTAAAGCTCACTAAAGAAACTATTTCTACCAGGTATAGCGACCAGTTTAAAAAGGGCAATGTTACAATATGGAACATTGGTAAAAAAGGTTTTGAAAGCTTAAGCAAACAGAACTATAAAACAAACGCCGATTTTAAAGATGTCTTTTTAAACCTGCATTTTGATACCGTTCAAGCAGCTTCAAAAGCAGCGGTGAAAGCATTTGAGAACAAAGAATTCGATGTGGTTGAATTGGTATATAGCGAGTTTAAAAATGCAGCGACGCAAAGATTTGTAGTTGAGAGATTTTTGCCAATTCCTAAAGTTGAAAGAAAAGGCGGACAGAAAAAAGCCGATTTCATTTTTGAACCTGCAAAGGAGCAACTAGTTGCGGAACTGATGCCAAAAATTTTAAACACGCAATTATTTAAAGCTGTTTTAGATGCTCACGCTAGTGAACATGGTGCACGAATGACTGCCATGGATAAGGCAAGTGAAAACGCAAACGAATTGTTGAAAACCTTGAAGATTTCATACAACCGGGCAAGGCAGGCAGCCATCACAACGGAGCTTACCGAGATTGTTAGTGGTGCAGCCGCGTTGAATGGCTAAACCGGCAACCTAGGGGAATTGAAAACCGGTCTTGACAAATTTTACACTTTATAAATAGAACTTTAAGTCTCATTACGATTTAGAGTAGCCCCGTTAGGGGTTGGGGTATGGAACTTTCACAAATTATTCCACATATCGAAGCCTTAATCTTTGCCAGCGATAAACCGCTGACTGCACTAGATATTGTTGAGTTGATCAACAATGCTTTTGGTTTTATGGAAGAAAGAATCTCACTCGATCAAATAGAGGCTGCTATCGAAGGGGTCCGTGAAAAATACAGTGCAGAGTTTTATCCATTTGAAGTAAAGGAAAGCGGCGGTGGATTTCAGTTTTTGACCAAGAAAGATTTTTATAAGACCGTTGCACTTTTAAATGGAGAGAAATTTTTAAAAAGGCTTTCAAATGCTGCCTTGGAAACACTTGCCATTATTGCCTATAAACAACCTATTACAAAAGGTGAAGTAGAGGCAATACGCGGGGTTAACAGTGATTATTCGGTTCAAAAACTTCTTGAGAAAGAATTGATCATTATCTCCGGGCGAAACGAAGAGCTGCCCGGTAAGCCGCTGGTTTATTCTACGTCCAGGTCTTTCATGGACTATTTCGGAATAAATTCAACTGATGACCTTCCTAAAATAAGAGAGGTTCTTGCTGAACAATCTATACAGGGAACGCTTATAAGTGATGCAGTAAATGCTCATGCTGGAAGCGATCCGAAAATCGAATCAGTGCCAGGTGAAGAACTACTTACGCAACCACAGGAGGCGACTAACACAACCCTAATTGTAGCAGATACCGGAGAGCTTATTGAAAAACCGCTGCAACAAGAAACTGAACTTTCTGCGGAAAATAATATAGCCGAAGAAGATAATTCTGCTAAGGAAGAAGAGCCTGCCGAAAATAAATCTGAAGATGATAAACAAGGTGAGTCATCTGAGGATATAAAACGGGAAGATTAACATTCTTTCACTCCCCTTTACATTTTTTTTCAAATTACTTTTGCCCACTATGTCGCTAAAATTATCCACTAAACAGTTAATTAATATTGCCAACGAGTTTGGTACTCCGGTGTATGTTTATCATGCAGAAAAAATAGAAGAACAATTTAAAAAACTGAAAGAAGCTTTTAAGAATTCTGATTCTAAGTTTTTCTATGCATGTAAAGCACTTACCAACATTAATATATTGAAGTGGATGAAGCAAATAGGCGCTTCACTTGATTGTGTAAGCATCAACGAAGTGATGCTTGGGTTAAGAGCAGGCTTTGAACCCAAGGATATTTTGTTTACCCCAAACTGCGTTGATTTTGCAGAGATAGAGGCAGGTAAAAGCTTAGGAGTTAACCTCAATATTGACAACATTTCAATTCTTGAACAGTTTGGAAACCGGTATGGCAACTCTTATCCTGTTTGTATTAGGTTGAACCCACACATCATGGCTGGCGGGAATTATAAAATTTCAACCGGGCATGTTGATAGCAAATTTGGTATTTCAATTCATCAGCTTCGACATATTGAGCGAATTGTAAAAACAACGAATTTAAATGTTACGGGTTTGCATATGCATACTGGTAGTGAAATTAAGGACGTGAATGTTTTTATCGAAGGACTTGAGGTGATGTTTGAAATTGCAAGGCATTTTCAGAATCTTGAGTTTATCGATTTGGGTAGCGGCTTCAAAGTGCCTTACCAGCATGATGATCCTGAAACGGATGTAAATCAATTGGGAGCAAAGGTTGCGGAAGCGTTTGCCGGATATGAAAAAGAGACGGGAAGAAAATTGCAGATCTGGTTCGAACCTGGAAAATACCTGGTAAGCGAAGCCGGGTATTTTGTCGTTAAAGCAAATGTGGTTAAGCAAACTACAGCAACCGTTTTTGCTGGTGTCAATAGCGGTTTCAATCACCTGATCCGTCCGATGTTTTATGAAGCATTTCACCGTATAGACAATATCTCGAATACAAAAGGTGCCGAACGCATTTATACTGTTGTGGGCAACATTTGCGAGACAGATACTTTTGCCTGGGATCGCAAACTCAACGAAGTGCGCGAGGGCGATTTCCTTGTTTTTTATAATGCCGGCGCTTATGGTTACGAAATGTCAAGCAACTTCAATTCGCGTTTGAAGCCGGCTGAAGTGCTGGTTAAAGATGGCGAACCTAAATTGATAAGGAAGCCCGATGTGTTCGAGGATCTTCTTCGCAACCAGATAGAAGTTTTATAAGTAGAGAAAATTCTTTTATGAGCTTATTGTAGAGCCCAAAATATTTTATTTTCCTGCCCAATAATCTATTACTAAAACTTTATCCAAGTGTGGAGTTAGTACATCTACAAAGGCTTTATGAGCAGGATGGGGCAAGTACTCTTCACGGTCTTTTTCGGTTTTAAAGGTCACAAAGAAACAATGTGTAAAACCCTGGTTGATCTTTTCAGGACTATTGTTTGTGCCCCACTCAAAGCCTTTTACCGCTTTTATTTTTGAAGGCAGTTCGCGGAAAGCAGTTTCTACTTTTTTTATATCTGCAGCTGAACTTGCATCTTTAAATTTCAATAACACTACATGTCTTAATAATTGTTCCGTCATTTTTTTTGTGTTTTGTGCATGTAAAGTTGATACAACTGCAAACATTATCAATAAAGACACTAAAGCTTTTTTCATTTGTAACTTTTGAATACAAGGTAATAAAAGTTGTATTGTTTCATTTTACTTTTCTGCCTTAAGAATGAAGATAGTGATTTATAGATAGGAGAATTACGGATAATTTTTAAAGAAGGATGGTAGGATTTGTCATAACAGAGAAATTCTAAAACGGCGTACATTCAACCATTCATCAGAGAGAACTATACAATTAATAAAAAATGAAACAAATATTCAGGGCTTGCGTATTGCTAATCTCGTTTGTTGCTGTGACTCAAAAGTCATCATCGCAGAAGTGGATAAAGCTTTTTAATGGAAAGGATCTCAAAGATTGGAAAGTGAAAATAAAAGATCACCCGTTAAATGAAAATTTTGGAAATACTTTTCGCGTAGAGGATGGTGTGATGAAGGTTCGTTATGATCAGTACGATGATTTTAAAGAGCAGTATGGCCATGTCTTTTACAAGAAGAAGTTCAGCGCTTATTTGTTGGTGATTGAATATCGTTTTGTTGGAGACCAGGTGAAGGGTGGACCCGGCTGGGCAACCAGAAACAGTGGAGCTATGTTGCATTGTCAGTCGCCTGAAAGCATGTTTCTTGACCAGGACTTCCCAATTAGTATGGAAGACCAGTTGTTAGGGGGCAACGGTAAAGACAACCGGTCTACCTGTAACCTTTGCACACCGGGTACTAACGTGGTTTTAAAAGGCAAGCTTTTTACACCTCATTGTGTTAACTCAAGTTCTAAAACTTATCATGGTGAACAGTGGGTGCGGGCTGAAGCGCTTGTGTTGGGCGACTCGATTATAAAACAAATAGTCAATACCGATACAGTAATGGTGTACGGTAAGCCTCAGTATGACGGCAATGATAAGTGGGTGAAGAAAGCTGGTTTGGAAGGTGGTAAGTTGATAAAGGAAGGATTTATTTCTCTCCAAAGCGAGAGTCATCCGTGCGAGTTTAGAAAAGTAGAGTTATTCAATTTGCAACCATACATGAATAACCCCAAGAAGTTAGAAGCGATTTTACAAAAACTATCAACAAGAAAAACCTAGAATGAAATAGAAAATTGACCTTGGCTTCAAAGAGATGTACAATAAGCTTTTAAGGAAAGTAATCTATCTAATTGGAACATGCTGAATTGAAACTTTCGGTTCAAGTGAGTGACACAACGATGTAACAATAAAGACCCGATGCTCTGTCTAAAAATTCGTTTTACAATAAAAATGAAGTAAAATCAACTATACCCTTGAAATGTCTCTACTCCGAAAATGATTTCTCTAATTCCTTTAAAAAAGAAATGCAATTTAAAATATGAATGAACATTGTTGCAGTAACTTGCTAGGAATGAGTGAGGTAAGCGCTGTGTTAGTATATATAGCGTGTGGACATACAGTAAGTGGCAGGCATGAAAAAGCTTTTGTTTTGGGGCGGAATTTCGCTTTATAAATAAAAGTCAGGTATTTCGTTGCTTATTTACCAAAAATTATATTTTTGCAACCGTAACTAAACTTAATTACAATGTCAGACATCGCAACAAGAGTTAAAAAAATCATTGTTGACAAACTTGGCGTAGATGAAGCTGAGGTAACAACTGAAGCGTCTTTTACCAATGACCTGGGTGCCGACTCTTTGGACACCGTGGAATTAATAATGGAATTTGAAAAGGAATTTAATATTTCTATTCCGGATGAGCAGGCTGAAACCATTACAACAGTTGGCCAGGCTGTTGCCTACCTGGAAGAGCACGCTAAATAATTGAACATCATTTATTAGCTTAAACTTTTTAATCCGCCTTATAAGTGCGTTTAGCGTTTGTAAGGCGGATTTATTCACTTAACAATTTACAGGCAAAATATGCAATTGAAACGAGTTGTTGTAACTGGTATCGGAGCTTTAACACCGTTGGGAAACAATCTTGAGGATTACTGGAATGGTTTAATTAACGGGGTGTCTGGTGCTAATATGATAACACTGTTTGATGCATCGAAATTTAAAACCCGTTTTGCCTGCGAACTTAAGAACTTTGAGGCTACAGATTATCTCGATCGAAAAGAAGCCCGTAAGATTGACCGTTTTGCTCAAATCGCTATTATAGCCAGCGACCAGGCTGTACTTGATGCAAAGATTGATAAAGCTGCCGTTAACCCTGATCGTGTTGGGGTGATTTTTGGAAGCGGCATAGGTGGATTAATCACCTTTCAAAACGAAGTTATTGATTTTGCTAAAGGAGACGGTACCCCTCGTTTCAATCCCTACTTCATCCCTAAAATGATATTGGATATAGCTGCAGGGCAAATTTCTATGCGTCATGGTTTTCGTGGACCAAACTTCGCTGTTGTCAGTGCCTGCGCTTCTTCTACCAATGCGATTATTGATGCCTTTAATTATATCAGGATAGGGAAGGCAGATATAATAGTAACCGGTGGAAGTGAAGCTGTAGTTAGCCAGGCTGGCGTTGGTGGATTTAATGCAATGAAGGCACTTAGCGAAAGAAATGATGGATTTGAAACCGCAAGCCGTCCGTACGACAAAGACCGTGACGGATTTGTAATGGGCGAAGGTGCAGGTGTACTTATACTTGAAGACCTTGATCATGCAATTGCCCGTGGTGCTCCTATATATTGTGAGATTGCAGGCGGCGGTGCTACTGCAGACGCTCACCATATTACTGCCCCCCATCCTGAAGGTTTAGGGGCCAAAAATGTGATGCTCTCAGCGCTTGATGATGCAGGAATGAAACCAGAAGACATTGATTACATTAATACTCACGGCACTTCAACCCCCCTTGGAGATGGCGCTGAGTTAAAAGCAATTACACACGTTTTTGGAGAGCATGCCTATAAACTTAATATTAGTTCTACCAAAAGTATGACAGGCCATTGCCTTGGTGCTGCCGGTGTTATTGAAGCCATTGCATGCATTCAAAGCATTGTACACGGAATCATCCCACCTACTATTAATCATTTCACTGATGATCCCGAATTAGATCCCCAATTGAATTTTACTTTTAATAAAGCGCAGAAGCGTCCGGTAAATGCAGCGTTAAGTAACACGTTCGGATTTGGGGGCCATAATGCGGCGGTGATAGTTAAAAAATATGTAGCTTAACATTGTGGAATTCATTGAGCGATTTTTACGACGCAAAAAAAATATTCAGACTTTACAAAAGCAGTTGCTGAATGTGCTGGGCATTAAAAGCAACAACATTTCTCTTTATACAACAGCCCTCAGTCATCGCTCCGTTAAAGAAAATGCAGACGAAAACAATGAAAGGCTCGAATACCTGGGCGATGCTATCCTAAGCGCTATTGTTGCTGATTATCTCTTTAAAAAATATCCTTATAAAGGCGAGGGGTTTCTTACTGAAATGCGTAGTAAGATGGTTAACCGGCAGCAATTGAACGATCTCGCTATTAAGATCGGTCTGAAAAAATTGGCGTTGTATAATAAGGTTGACGGCTCGCTGAAAGGAAGCCAGATCTTTGGTAACACCCTTGAAGCACTTATCGGTGCTTTCTATCTTGATAAAGGTTATTTGAAGACTCAAAAGTGGGTTACGAAACAAATGATCATTCCCCACCTATATGTCGACGATCTTGAGCTTATAGATATCAATCTTAAAAATAAGTTGATCGGGTGGGCAAGTAAAAATGGCAAGATCCTGGGTTTCGAAACAGTTGCCGAAAAGCTTGAAAACAATCGTCGCGTTTTTACGATAGCCGCAGTTTTAGATGGCGAGCAACTTGCAATTGGTAAAGCCTATAATAAAAAAGATGCAAGTCAGATAGCTGCACAACTAGCTATTGAGAAATTAGGTTTATAAGGTGCGTTAAAGAAAGTGTGGGTACCAGGCTTTATAACTTTAGGCTGGTTTAGTTGCGTCGCACACTTGTACTGTAAAGTCAATATTTATCCTCCATGCACACTTCATTGTAACTATCAATAATTTATTACCACATTTTTAAAAACTCCATTGGTAATCAATCCTTCCGTGTAAGTTGTTGCTCCATTGGCGGTTACAGAAGCGGAAAGTTGTCCTGAGAAAGTTCCGTCAATCGTGCCATTTGGATTTCTTACGACCTCAACTCTTAAAATATCTGCAGGCCTGTTACCCGCATATTGAGCCGAGTCAAATTTAGCAGTCGTAATCGGGTTCGAAGAATGACTTGTAGTATAAGTGCCAGAGGTTAAGCTATCGGTAACCAGGACAATTGCAATTGATCTTCTTGCAGACAGTTGGCCTACAATTGTGTACCTGCTACTTTCAATAGTTGCAGATCTCGGTAATTTTCTACCATATACCCCAATGCCGGTATTTGAAAAAGAATTGTAGCCACCATTAATTTCAAATGGATAATTGTTTAGTTGATAGCTAATATAACCATCGGCGGTATTGTAAACTCCCAGGTTTCTATTACTAGTTTTCAGACACGATGTTAGTGCGAAGCTGATTAAGGTTATCAAGAAAATTGGTTTCATTTTTTAAAAGTAAGACATTTGCTTTGTTTACTTCTTAAGTGTGCTTGTATCTATAAAATTGGTTCTAGAAATAGCAACGCGTAGAATGAACCATATTAATCCATATCGTCTTTGGTACAAGATGTAAAAACAGAAACAGTAAGAGGATTAAGGGATTTAAAAAGCCAAGTACCTGAAGTAAAATCTATGAGTACAAATAAAATAAGCAACATCGAAAAGAAGCTTTTTAAGATGAATATAAAAAGCTCGTTACCGCTTTTAAGATTGAATGAAATGAAAATACATCGTTATAAAAATTGGAATAGCACCAGGGGTTGCGATCGAAAGCTATTGAATTGAAAGCATTGAAATTTGGTTAATTAATCATTACTAACAATAATACAGCGAAAATTATTTGATGAAATATTTGAAGGTTCTTTATGTACAGGTTATTATAGGCATTGTTGCCGGTGTTTTGGTTGGTTGGTTGTTTCCTGCTTTTGCGCCGGTTGCAAAACTAATTAGTGAAATGTTCATTAATATGATCAGGATGGTAATAGCTCCTGTTATTTTCTTTACAATTGTACTTGGTATTGCAGGAGCGGGCGACTTAAAGAAAATAGGAAGGGTAGGAGGTAAGGGGCTTTTGTATTTTGAAATTGTTACAACACTTGCAATCATTATCGGGCTTGTGGTTGCTAATGTTATAAAACCAGGTGTTGGTGTTGCCCAAAGTGCAGTTGCAGGAGCGCCTGCATTTAAAGGCGACACAAAAGGGTTTGATTGGGCAGAGTTTATATTACACATTGTTCCTTCTAATATTGTTGATGCATTTGCAAAAGGTGATATCATTCAAATATTATTCTTCGGCATTTTATTTAGTGTTGGACTAAAGCATTTAGGTAGCTATGGTGAAAGTGTTATAACGACTTTCGAAAAGCTAAACAAAGTATTGTTTAATGTACTTAAGATAGTGATGAAAGTAAGTCCTTTTGGTGCCTTTGGGGGAATGGCATATACGATAGGAAAATTTGGTTTTACAAGCCTGGCCTTGCTGGGCAAGTTGATGTTGACATTTTACATAACCAGTCTCCTTTTTATTTTTGTTATTCTTAATTTAATAGCCCGTTATTACGGCTTTAGCCTTTGGAAGCTTTTAGGATATATTAAAGCAGAGTTGCTTATTGTGTTAGGGTCAAGCAGCAGTGAGTCTGTGTTGCCAAACATTATTGCCAAATTAGAGAAAGCCGGATGTGCAAGAAGTGTAGTTGGCTTAATTGTTCCAGCGGGCTACAGCTTCAATCTTGATGGAACCAGTATTTATTTAAGCCTAAGCGTAATATTTCTTGCCCAGGTATATAATGTACCATTATCTCTTGCACAGGAATTGTCTATTATCGGCATTTTGCTCATTACAAGTAAAGGGGCCGCTGGCATTACGGGTAGTGGGTTTTTGGTGCTGGCATCAACATTAACGGCCTTAAAAGTGGTCCCGGTTGAAGGGCTTGCTTTATTGATAGGCGTTGATAGGTTTATGAGTGAAGCGCGGGCCCTAACCAACATGATAGGAAACACGGTAGCAACCGTAGTAATTGCCCGAAGTGAAAAGGCAGTGGATATGGTGCAATACAGAGCGGTTGTAGAAAATCGTGCTCGTATACCGAAAGTTTCGTGAAACAAGTTATTGGTCAAAAGCTTCTATCTATTCTGAGAACTAATAATTCATGTCAAAAAACTTAAGCCGCCGTGCTACGTTCTTGCAATGCGACTTCGCCGACTTGTTTACTAAACTGCTTCGCCTGTTTGCCTGCGCTTTCGCCTGGCACCCAGCGCGCTGACGTGGCTTATGCAAGAACGGTTGTCGCGCTCTTTGTAATTTTTAAATTACCGTCTTTTGAGGTATAGATATTGATGAACCTTCTTTCATCTTTGAACTAATTCTTTAAAACAATAAAGCATGGCCAAACTATTTGAACCGTTAAGAATAAAAGGTGTGGAGTTTAAGAACCGGATAGTGGTATCCCCAATGTGCGAGTATTCAAGCGTTGATGGGTTTTCGAATGACTGGCATTTGGTACATCTGGGAAGCAGGGCAGTAGGTGGTGCAGGGCTGGTGTTAACTGAGGCAACTGCAGTATCACCCGAAGGAAGAATTACACCAGATGACCTGGGCATATGGAAAGATGAACATATTGAAGGGCTGAAAAGAATAACAACTTTCATAGAAGCACATGGAAGCTTTGCAGGAATACAATTAGCCCATGCCGGTAGAAAGGCAAGTCATAACAGTCCATGGAAGGGCGACCGAATGTTACCATTTGAGGAAGGTGGTTGGGAAACGGTAGCGCCGTCAGCAATTGCATTTAGAAATACCGAACGAAATCCTACGGCATTAGATAAAGGCGGAATTGAAAAAGTAGTAGATGACTTTAGAACTGCTGCCAATAGGGCGTTGGAGGCGGGCTTTAAAGTTGTAGAAATACATGCCGCCCATGGTTATCTTTTACACGAATTTTTCTCGCCTCTAAGTAACCAGCGAACAGATGAGTACGGAGGCTCTTTGGAAAACCGGACTCGAATATTACTTGAAATTGTAGATGCAATTAATGAGGTATGGCCAAAGCATCTTCCACTTTTTGTAAGAATATCTGCCTCCGATTGGACTGAAGGTGGATGGACAATAGAAGAATCCGTTGAGCTAACGAAAATCTTACAAACGAAAGGTGTAGACCTCATTGATTGCTCATCGGGCGGAAATATACCTCATGCAAAAATTACTGCCGGACCAGGATACCAGGTACAGTTTGCTGAAGCTATTAAAAAAGAAACGGGGATTCTAACAGGCGCAGTTGGGATTATAACAACGCCTGAGCAGGCTGAGGACATTGTAGCATCGGGCAAAGCTGACGTAGTTATTATGGCAAGGCAATTACTGCGCGATCCTTATTTCGCTTTACATGCGGCAAAAGCACTCGGGGTTGATGTAAGTTGGCCGGTACAGTATGAGCGGGCGAAAGCGTAGCTTTTTTTAGGTGCCACACTTACAGGTGTGGCACTCCTAATGCTTCTTGCTAACGCGGGGAGATTAGAAATGATTATAACTTTGATAAACGAAAATGATATGATAAAAGTTGGGGAATATAACGTGCTGAAAGTTTTGCGTGAAGTAGAATTTGGTTTTTACCTCGATGATGGAGCCGAGGGAATTTTGCTTCCAAAACGTTTTGTGCCTGCAGGTCTCGCAGTTGGAGACGATTTGAATGTTTTTATATACCATGACTCCGAAGGAAGGCTGATTGCTACAACACAACATCCAAAAGGTGTGGTGGGAGATATTGTGAAGATGAAAGCCATTACAGTTACTAACCAGGGAGCTTTTTTAGATTGGGGATTGATGAAAGACATCTTTGTTCCCAAGAGCAAGCAAGTAAGCGGAATGCGGCAGGGTGCAGAATATCTTGTAAAAATTTACATAGACGAACAAACAGGAAGAGTGGCGGCGACGGAAAAGATTGAACCTTTCTTAAGTAATGAACAACTTACAGTTGCAGAAAACGATTCCGTTGATCTGATTGTTTATCGGCGTACCGATATTGGGTATCTGGTTATAATTAATAATGTACACACGGGTGTATTACACTTCAACGAGATCTATCAGAACATTGGGGTCGGCGACAAAATGAAGGGCTTTATAAAAACTATTCGACCAGAAAATAAAATAGATGTAGTTGTTGGTAAACAAGGATATGAAAGGGTAGAGGATGAAGCGAGTAAAATTTTTCGTTTGCTGAATGAGAATAACGGGTACTTGCCATATCATGATAAATCTAACCCTGAAGAGATTTACGACTTTTTTGGAATGAGTAAAAAATCTTTTAAAATGGCAGTAGGCAGTTTGTTTAAACAACAGAAAATAACACTGGCAAAAACAGGCATTAAGCTGTTGGAGAGTTAACAGGTGCGTGTTTTTCAGGGAGGTAGATAGTAAAAATTGAGCCGCTACCTAACTTACTTTCTACATAAATGCGCCCATAATGTGTGTCCGTTATTTTCTTGCACAGTGCAAGGCCGATACCAGTACCTTCATAAGATCTGCTGTGTAAGCGCTGAAAGACCTGGAAAATTTTCTCATAATACACCTCTTCGAAACCGATCCCATTATCTGCTATCGATATTTCAAAACCTTCGAGTTTCGGTATGCAGCTAATGTTGATTTCCGGTTTCTTTTCTGGCTTTGTGTATTTTATACTATTGCTTATTAAGTTTTGAAATAATTGAGTCATTTGTACCGGGATGGCTTCTATTACCGGTAACACATCCAACTTAATCAATGCTTTTTTGGTTTCGATCGTTATTTCAAGATCTTCCAATACCCCCCCGAGAATATTATTAAGATCAGTTTTAACGAAGAGATCATTATCTGATGCTACGTTAGAATAAGCCAACACTGCTTCTATAAGACTTTTCATTCTGCCCGCCGATGTATGAATTTTTCCGATATAACTTTTAGCCTGGTCAGTTAAGCCGTTTTCATCTTTTTTTATTAAAGCATCACTAAAGGTTAAAATCTTTCTTAAAGGTTCTTTAAGGTCGTGAGAAGTTAGCCAGGCGTACTGCTCTAACTCCTTGTTCGACTTTTCAAGCTGATGCCGCTTGTTTTCGAGTTCAACTTCGTTTTTCTTTTGTTTACTTATATCGCGCAAAAAAGCAATGAAAAGATCTTTTCCGTTCTGGATTGAGTGCGAGACAGTCAAAGAAATATAAAATTGATTGCCGTTTTTATGTACTGCCGGAACCTCAATTGTTTGATTCAGAATTTTAGCCTCTTTAGTAAGTATGAATCTTTTCATCCCGTTGGTATGTGCTGTTCGTAAAGCAGGCGGAATAATAATATCAGTGAGCTTTTTGCCGGTTGCTTCCTCTTTTGTCCATCCAAAAATTTCTTCTGATTTCGGATTCCACAGAATGATCCGGTTTTCTTTGTCAATTACAATTACTCCATCAGGAGCATGTTCTATAATGTCGCGCAGGTTTCTTTCCTGGTCCGCTAGTCTATCCAGGTAAAATTGTATCTGCTTTTCCTGCTTTAATTTGGGAGTTATATTGTGAAGTAAAGCAGTAGTGTATTCTAATTCATCACCTTTATACTTATAATTTATTGAACCTTCAACTGAAATTTCCTCGCCGTCAGATTTTAAGAAGTTTATTCTTACAGCGACTGATGTTTGTCTTTCTTCAAATGTTTTTTTCCTGATAGCTTTAAAGCTTTCTACATCATCTGGTTTAATGTATTTAAAAACAGGCTGCCCTTTTAGTTCTTCCGGCTTGTATCCTAAAGTAGCTGACCAGGCATTGTTTACATAAAGAATGCAACCATTAGCATCAGCAATATGAATAAGGTCGCTCGCATTTTCGAAAAGGCTGCGGTACTTCTCATCGCTTTCGAGCCTTTTTTTGTAATCTTCTTTTCTTATTAAGTCAAGTATGCCTAATGCCATTTCCTGCACCTGTTTGTAAAAAAGGTCAATTTCGGCAAAGACCTGGGTAGCTACGGAAACATCAGTAGTATAATATGGTAGAAAAGATTGAAAAGAAATTTTTTGGGCAGAATAAATTAATGTGATGTCTTTTAGTGATATGGCCTCCCTTGGAATATTTGGTAAGAGGTTTTGTTTCCATTGTTTAAGGTTTTCTCTAACATCTTCAATTGCCTTTTCGTTTTCAATTCCTGTCAGTAATTTAACGATGCCTGCTCTTGCATGTGCTAATAATTGTTGTTCTGACAGGTGCGAGAAGAATTGTAGCAACGGTACATTGTAAGAATGAAGACTCATTAAATAAGAGGCCACAAAATCTTCCAGCTTATTCTTAAAAACAAAACCTGCATAATGCTTTAAATACAAGCTTTGATATTCATCTGTTTTTTCGTCTAACGGCATTTCTCGTTTTAATTACTAGTAAGATAGTAGAGGGTTAAAGAAGTATAGCATAATTAAATGAAAAAGTTCGAAGCTAGTTATTTGCATTGCAAAAGTTTTACGAAATCAAAAAAGATAATAAATGGCAGGACGGTTTTCTTTGCAGAAGTTGAAAATGCGGTCCAAGGCTTAGTGGCAGAATAATGAACAAAAGGTACAAGGGTGCGACGCAACAAAAGATAAATAGATGTATAACGCAGGCTACAGGAAATTTTAAAAAAAACGGACAACGTTTATTGTTGTCCGATTTTATTTCATCTTGTCTTTTGGTTCTTATTTCTATTCTATTGTTGCAATATCGCCTGCCTCTATGTATCGTTTAAAGCCTTTGATGTCTTTTATAATCATCTTTTTTACCATTGGGTTCAACAGCGATGCAAGGCCTTCGCCTACATCGCCAAAAGGAGCACGATAGGTAATCACTACATGCAACTCGGTTCCGTAGCCATCTATATCTCTAAACTCAACTTTTCCTGCGTTGTGTATAGTGGCGCCAGGCAATGAATTCCACCCGAGCAATTCCCCTTCGATTTCTTTTACGATTTCGGCGTCCCATTCAAATGTGCCCAGGTGCGCGGGGATTTTTGCTGTCCAGTGTGAACGTTTATCATCCAGTACCTCCACCTTATCAAGATGTTGCATAAACAGGGGAAGGTTGCTTAGCTTCCTCCAGAAATTATACACTTCCATTCGTGGCCGGTTAACAGTCACCTTTGTAATGATGTTGATATTTTTAACTGTATCAGGAAGTTTATGTTTGCCCGTAAGGCTATAAATAGCGTCGTGACCGGTGGCACCCCTGGCGAAAAGGTATAGCCCTCCCAAAGCGGCAGGAAGTTGAAACTTTGTTTCGCCTTTTTTAAATGCCTGGTAAATCAGGAGCGAACCTCCAATTATCGAGACTATCCGTTCAACTTTACCAACATTAACCGACAGTTTTGCACCTGTCTCAGAGTTTGTATTCATGTTGTCAATTTTAGTTTACGTATTTAAAATGTATCCACCATTGGGATGTAAACACTGGCCGGTAAAATAACTTGAGTCTTCAGAAGCAAGAAACACATAGCTGGGTGCTACCTCAGCCGGCTGCCCCGCTCTCTTCATCGGTACTTCCTGTCCAAATTCATCAAGTCCTTTATGCATGGTTGATGGTATGAGCGGGGTCCAAATCGGTCCGGGAGCAACGGCGTTTACCCTAATTCCTTTTTCTGCCAGTTGTAATGCGATTGACCTTGTAAAAGCTATAATAGCACCTTTCGTAGAGGTATAATCAACGAGTAATTTGTGTCCTTTATAAGCATTTACAGAAGCGGTATTTATAATAGATGCTCCGGGTTTTAAATGTTGTAGCGCCGCCTTACTTAAATAGAATTGCGCATGTATATTTACCTTGAATGTTTCCTCCCATTGTTCTGCAGTAATTTCAGAAAAGTCTTCTTTAGGCACCTGAACGGCTGCATTGTTTACAACAATGTCAATCTTTCCAAATTCTGCTAATGTCTGTTTTACTATATCCTGGCAGTTGGTTTCTGAGCTTACATCAGTCTGAATAAGCAAAGCACGTCTACCTTTTTCTTCAATCAGGCTTTTGGTTTCTTCTGCGTCTTCTTTCTCAGCACGATAAACAATTACAACATCTGCACCTTCGCGTGCAAAATGTACTGCAACGGCCTTTCCGATACCACTGTCTCCTCCCGTAATAATAGCTACCTTATCCTGCAGCTTTTTTAGCTGGCGATCATAGTCCCTTTCATACACCGGCTTGTCGGCCATTTCCTGCTCGCTATTGACACTCTTGTCAATCTCTTTTTCAAATGCATGTTCGCCTGAAGTAGCCATATAGAATTTTTAATAATGACATTTAAAAAGCGTGTTTACATGTTATATGACCTTAATGTAAACTGTAGATATTTTTGAACACTCATTTACTTGTATCACTAATAATTAGTGACCCTGTATCAAAATTTGGTAGCCTTGTACTGTCTATAGCTCCTTCCCCGCTACTATTCTTCTGGTCCATTCCACCTTTGTCATCGTTTGGACCGCAACTATAAACTGTCAGTGATGCAGCAATTATTAATGCCATAACTCCTTTTTTAATACGTTTCATAAGACGACAGATTTATATTTAATTAAGAATAAAGAAAAAAATCGTTCCATGCCCCGGCAGTGATAGGCGGTATAAAATAAAAAAGACTGCAATGTGCAGTCGGAAAACAAAGAGAATGTAGCGTCGTTTATTGAAGCAAGAAAGCGTGACAGTACTATAAAGAGAAATCTGCCTTTAATTGTACGGCTACTTTTTTAATAACAGTATCTACATGCAGAGCAAGTTTTTTAATTATTTCAGTATTTACTCGGTTTTTTGCATCAACTTCTATAGCCCGAATGTCTTTTATAATAGCGTGCATATTAAGGCTGTCAATGGTAGACTTTAGTTTATGGGCCAGTTTCGAAGTTTTATCCCATTCACCTGCTTTGGTTGCCTCAACCATTTCTGTACTTGTTGAAGGGATGGTATCGAGGTAAATTTTAGCCAGGGCAGTAAGAAAATCCGTATTCCCGCCAGCGATCTCTTCCAATTGTTTTAGATCGTATAAATTTTCTTCGTCTGCCTTTTTTGTTTCCGCTTTAATTTCCACCTTTTGATAACTCATTTTTCTTCCAAACGCGCCTTCTTTTCGCAAGACTCTTTCAATTACTTCGTACAAATCACCTTCTTTAAAAGGTTTGGTTAAAAAATCGTCCATTCCCGCCGCCACGTATTTTTTCTCTTCACCCTTAAGCGCATTGGCAGTTAGGGCGATAATAGGAATGTTTTTCTTTTTATAGTCAACGAGGTTTCTTATTTCGGTTGCCGCTTCTATGCCGCTTTTTTCGGGCATCTGAATATCCATTAATACCAGGTCAAAGTCTTCGTCAGTTAAAAATTCAATAACCTCATTACCTGTTGAAGCAACCTTTGTTTCCATTCCCCAGTACCTCAAAATTCCTTTTGCCAGCAACTGGTTTACTTCATTGTCTTCTGCCAGCAACACTTTTAGCTTACCAAGAGAAATGATGTGTTGATGGTCAATAGTTGAATAAGTCTTTGTCATTATCTCCTTCGTGTTTAATTCATGAAGCTTGCTTCAAATGAATATTTTTTATTTACAAAAACCTCTTTGTTTTGAATCATTCTGTAGATGGTTGATTTACCTACGTCTAATTTTCTTGCAACTTTTAAAACATCGTAGTTATACTTATCAAGATAAAACTGGATGAATTTAATCGTAAACTCTTTAAGCGTTACTTCTTTCAACATAAAATCGCTGCTCATATTTTGCGATACTACGTTTAAATGTTCTGCCTCAATTTCTTTTTCTTCAGCCATTACACAAGCCAGGTCAATAACCGATTTCAGTTCACGTACATTGCCCGGAAAGGCATGTCCCATTAATTTTTTCTTTGCTTCGGTCGATAAGTTTTTTCTTGGTAGTGCATTTTCCTTGCAGAAGTTGTCCATGAAATGTTTTGCAATAATCAACACATCATTTTCTCTTTCCCTCAAAGGGGGAAGGTGAATAGGCAGGCCTAAAATACGATAGTATAAATCTTCTCTAAATGTTCCGCTTTTTACCATTTCAAGCAGATTTCGGTGTGTAGCTACAATAATACGAACATCTATTTTAACTACTTCGTTGCTACCTACTCTTACAATTTCTTTTTCCTGCAAGGCACGCAATAATTTGGCTTGCATATTTATGTCCATTTCTCCAATCTCGTCCAGAAAAAGTGTTCCTTTCGAGGCTTCTTCAAACTTACCAATACGTCGCGCTATAGCCCCGGTAAAAGCTCCTTTCTCGTGGCCAAACAATTCGCTTTCCAACAGATCCCGGGGAATAGCTGCAAGATTTACTGCTACAAATGCAAGGTTTTTACGGGGAGAATTATAATGTATCGATTTTGCCACCAGTTCTTTACCTGTTCCGGTTTCGCCTGTTACCGATACCGTTATATTTGTGCGGGCAGCTTTTTCCATCATACTAAAAACCCGCTGAATAACAGGGCTGCTACCAATAATTCCATTACTGAAATCGTATTTTCTTCCTACTTCTTCCTTAAGCGTTTCTATTTCCTGCTTTAGCTCAATGTTTTCACGAAGGTTAATAATGGTATTCCAAAGTTTGTCTTTTGCATCTTCATCTTTTACGATATAGTCATTTGCACCTTTTTTTAATAAATCAAGTGCAACCTTCACATTTTCCTGTCCACTTAGTATAATAACTTTAGTGTCGGGGCTTGTTTCTTTAATTTGCTTTAAAAGCTTGTCCCCGTTCATATCAGGCAGAGAATAGTCGAGCGTTACAACGTCGGGTTTTTCATGCAGTCGTGATAGGAAGGATTGGGCTGTATCGAATTTTTGGATGACATAGTCTGGATTAAGTGACAGGTAATACTCCAGCATGGAGCTATACCATAGATCATCCTCTACGATAAAAACCTTAAAGGTCTTTTGGTTTTTCATATACCTATTAAAACGAAAAAATATTTAAGGTATTGTTTATCATTTGCCATTATGGGAAAAATAGTCATCGGGAGATACCGTGTTTTTATTGGAAACAGATTGGTATTATAAAAAGTCTTCACCAATAAGGTGCACTTTCCCATATTCTGACTAAACTTGCCTGTAATGGTTATTTTTGTTTTATAATTGTTAGTTTATGGAGGTAAATGATGAATTGGTAGAACAACTGTCAACACTGGCGAGGCTGACTTTTAAGCCCGGGGAAAAAGAAGGAATAAAGACCGATCTGCAAAAGATGATTTCTTTTATTGAAAAATTAAATGAGCTTGATACCACAGGTGTAGAGCCATTGCTATTTATGAGTGATGAAGTAAATATATTACGAGACGACGAGGTGAAGGGCTCAATAACAAGGGAGGAAGGATTGCTGAATGCGCCTTTAAGAGATGACAGATTTTTTAAAGTGCCTAAAGTGATCAGAAAATAAGTAAAGTCATTGAGGCACTAAGTCAAAGAGGGAAGAAGAAACGAGGAATTTTGTGGAGCCGAGCCCCCGGAATTTCTGTTAAACATTGTTGCGTCGCACACTTGTACGACATAAAAAAGGTCACCGGCAATAATTTCATTTCATCTAAAGCCCCTTTAGCGCAATGTTATTTAGTTAAGGATTTGTTTGCCCTGTATGGGCATCCTGTTTATAAAAAATGGAAGCCAAAATTGTTAATCACTCCGTAGGAGTGGCCTGTTAGCAGCAAGCTCCGGTGGAGCTCTAAGAAGTTCTATTTAAATGTTTATATAAACAGGTAGCCTCCTCTGGAGCTTAACTAAATAACATTACCCTTTAGTGGTTTGGGGTAAATTCTTACTTATGAATTTGATTATACATCTGGACAATATCAGGAAAAGTTACTTTATGGGAAACCAGGCCATCCCTGTGTTGAAAGGTATCGATCTCGATATTTTTAAAAATGAATATGTAGCGCTGATGGGCCCCTCCGGGTCGGGAAAAAGTACGTTAATGAACATTTTAGGATGTCTCGACAGTCCAACTGCCGGCTCATATATCTTAAATGCAAAAGACGTAAGCAAAATGCCTGACAACGATCTCGCGGAAGTGAGAAATAAAGATATCGGATTTGTGTTTCAACAATTCAACCTGTTGCCACGTTTAAATGCAGCGGAGAATGTGGCGTTGCCCTTAGTATATGCCGGAATTCCGAAAAAAGAAAGAACCGAAAGGGCGATGGAAGTGTTGGCTAAGGTTGGTCTTGCTGACAGAAGTCATCATAAACCAAATGAAATGAGTGGCGGACAAATTCAACGTGTGGCAATTGCACGGGCTTTAATAAATAACCCTGCTATCATACTTGCAGATGAGCCAACAGGTAATCTTGACAGTAAAACTTCTGTGGAAGTAATGGATATTTTCAACAAAATACAGCAGGCGGGTAACACCGTCATTCTGGTTACACACGAAGAAGATATTGCTAAGTATGCTAAGCGAATAGTTAGGTTGAGAGACGGTGTTATTGAAAGCGATACTACAAAAAGCACTCATATGGCCAGCGAGGCTGTGCCTCTATAGCTTCGCTTCTTTGCAGGCGAACAACGATAAAAAGTACAAAAATTTCACGCAACAATTGCTGCACCCTTGCCGGGTGTTGGGCACCAACCAACACTATTTGTGGCAGTGTAATCAAAACAAACTACAATGGCTATTAAGATTTATACTAAAACAGGAGATAAGGGTAAGACATCACTTATTGGAGGAACTAAAGTGCCAAAAAGCAATATTCGTATTGACAGTTACGGCACTGTCGATGAGCTAAACTCGTTTATAGGTCTTGTAAATGATCACCTGCAAGACAACCGGTTAAAATCGTTATTAAAAGAAATACAGGACAGGTTATTTACCATAGGATCGTCTCTGGCCTGCGACCCGGAAAAAGAGCCCTTGATGAAGATTCCGGATTTAAAAGAAGCGGATGTTTTGATGCTGGAGGAAGAGATAGATACAATGAATGAAGTGTTGCCTGTTATGAAAAACTTCATTATTCCCGGCGGTCATGTGGCCGTTTCAACCGCGCATATTGCACGCTGTGTTTGCAGAAGAGCGGAACGGCTATGCGTACAAATAATGGAAGCAGGAAGTTTTATTGATCCGTTGGTTATTAAATATCTTAATCGCCTGAGTGATTTTCTTTTTGTGCTGGCTCGCTATATTGGCCACATGCTAAATGTTGAAGAAATTGCGTGGAAGGCTCGAGTGTAAAGGATTAAAGCCTATTGTTGGTTTAAATCCTTTACCGATCAAATAATTGTCGCTTCTTCGCCTACGGCATCAATTATTTTTCCGTCCTTCATATGGATCGTTCGATCGCTTACTGCTGCCAGTTCTTCATTATGTGTAACTATTAAAAACGTTTGGTTGAACTGAGCGCGAAGTTGAATAAACAATTCGTGCAGCTCTTTTGCATTTTTGCTATCAAGGTTGCCGGTTGGCTCATCAGCAAAAATAATTTGAGGATTATTTATAAGGGCCCGGGCAATTGCTACACGCTGTTGCTCTCCGCCGCTAAGTTGCTGTGGCTTATTTTCTAACCGGCCATTTAAATGTAGTGTTTCCAATAGCTGGGCTGCTCTTTCGGTTACTTCTTTTTTCCTTTTGCCTGCAATCCACGCCGGAATGCAAACATTTTCCAGCGCATTAAACTCAGGCAGCAAATGATGAAACTGGAAAACAAAACCGATGTGTTCATTTCTAAACCTTGCCAACGCTTTACCCCGTAAGGTATCTATCCGTTGATCTTCAAGGTAAATCTCCCCCTTGTCGGCGCTGTCTAAAGTGCCAAGGATGTGTAGAAGTGTACTTTTGCCTGCTCCAGATGAACCTACAATGCTTACAATTTCTCCTTTAACTATGGTAAGATCAACGCCTTTTAAAACCTCCAACGTTCCGTACTTCTTAAAAATATTTTTTGCTACCAGCATGTAACGTCCTTATGTGAAAGATATCAATAAAATACAAACGTACATGTTACAACGTTAGGGCCGTGCTTTAAAGCGAAATTTTAATATAACAAGCCTTTGCACAAGGTTGATTTGGTTATATCAGATATACCCCTACATTTGCAAAAATTTAAAACACATTAAAGATGTTTTGGACACTTGAATTAGCCAGTTACCTGGAAGAAGCACCATGGCCTGCGACCAAAGATGAGCTTATTGATTATTCCATTCGCTCTGGTGCACCTATTGAAGTGGTTGAAAACCTCCAGGAGTTAGATGATGAAGGGGAAGTTTACGAGAGTATCGAAGACATCTGGCCAGATTACCCAAGCCAGGACGACTTCATGTTTAATGAAGACGAATATTAAAGAATACCTGAAAAGAGTGTATTATAATTTAAAGCCATCGTACAAGCGATGGCTTTTTTGTTACGATTAGCCGTAAGATTTTATTACTGCGCTTTTTCTTGTAATAGCTCAAATAAGTTTTCTGCTGTTACGTTTTGGTGTTTTTTTGGATACCATCATTTGTTCTTTGTTCGACATCGTTGTGTCACTCACTTGTACGGCAAATCTTTTTTCATCGCCTCATCCACCTTCTCCTTCTTTTCGGAGAGAAGGAGCGGCGCTTTAGAATATTTTTACGCATTTTATCTTTCACATCAGCTTATTCATCACGTTTTCCCATACATCCCAACTCGGGCTTAGTTATGCGGTTTGTACTTAGGACACCTTTCCTTCTTCTTATCGAACAGAAGGAGTAGCGCTTCAATAATCTTAAACATTTTATCTTCCACATCAACTTCTTCCATCAAGTCTTCCCACAAATCCCACAAATCCCATAAATCCCGGTTCAGACCTACTCCGTCCTCAAACTCTCCACCGGATTAGCCGTAGCCACCCTAAATATTTGCGAACTAATGGTGATTAATACCAGGGCTAACAAACCAAGAAAACTGAAGATCAAACTGCCAAAACCTATATCAATTCGATTGGCAAAAATGTGGGTGAACATAAAGCCTAGGACGTAAGCGATTGGCATCGCTATCAAACCAGCAATAATCACCAGCTTTAAAAAGCTTTTAGACAATAATGAAATAATGGTCGATACTGAAGCACCCATTACTTTGCGAATGCCTATTTCTTTGCGTCTCGTTTCTGTGTTGTATATCACCATTCCCAACAAGCCAAGACAAGCGATGGTGATGGTCATAAAAGCAAGAAAACCGAGTGTGGAGACAGTATCTTTTGCACCTTGTCTTTCAAGCTGATCTTCTTTTAACCAGCTACTTTTAAATGGCTGTTGCGGAGCATTCTTTTTCCAGATCTTTTCTATTTTGGATACAACTGTTGAATTGGCTTCATTTGTTTTTACCAATAGAAAATTGACATTATCCGGGCGGTTACGAACCACTAACGGAGTTAGTTGAACCGCCAGCGTTTGAAAGTGAAAGTCTTTCAGCACTCCTGCAATTTGCACTTGTAAAGTATCGTTTAACCAGGCTGTTTTTCCAACGGCATCGGCGGGGGTTTTAAAATTAAGCGTGCGGATAGCTGTCTCATTTAGCAGCACATATTTTTCATTTGCCGAAGTGTTTTCAGGGAAGTTTTCTCCTGCCACAATTTTCAAATCCATCACCTTTATAAAATTCCTGTCTACATCGTAATAATTTGCTCCCATTGCCTGCGCACCCGGTTGCAACTTAATGGGTATGTGGCCTGATGAATTTCTTCCAAACGTGGCTGAAGTGGCGGTTACGTTTTGCACCCCGCTTACTCTTTCGATCTCTGCAGAAAGTATTTTCGGATCGGCTCCATCTGTCGGTACGACCAACAAATTGTCACGGTCATAGCCAGGATCAGCGTTTGCGATGAAGCTAAATTGTTGGGATGAGATAGATGTAAAGATGGTAGTGACAAGCGCCAGCGTGAACTGCACGACGAAGAGTCCTTTTCTAAACCTATTGCCCCCAAATAACTTTATGTTGGACAGGTTTTTAAGAACTTCAACAGGTTTGAAAGAGGAGAGGACCCAGGCCGGTAATGAGCCTGCAAGCAATCCTGTAAATAATGCGAATACTATAAACCAGCCATAAACCCCGTTGTTCAATCCAGGTTCAGCAGGCAACATCTCGCCCATGAATGGAGCGTATTGTCGTAAAAGGTGTAAAATAATCCATGCTAGGCCTAGCGACAGAAATGCTATTAAAACTGATTCGAGAATAAACTGGTAGAATACCTGGTAACGTGCAGCTCCAGCCACTTTGCGGATGCCAACTTCTTTCCCCCGGTTTAGTGAACGGGCAATAGAGAGATTGGTGTAATTGAAGCAAGCCGATAATAATATGATGAAACCAATCAAAAGTGGACCAAGTGTTTTTTCCATTGACCCAACATTTCCAAAAGCATTCATCAGTTCTTCACCCAGGACGATTTTGTTGAAGCGTTGCGCTTCGAATGCTATATTTTCTTTGCCCTGTAATTTTGTTGTTTTAACCAGCCCTGCCGTTACCTGTGATAACGCTTTGTCCAACTGTTTTTTGTCAGCGCCCTCTTTTAGTTGTAGGTAGGTATAAGCATGAATTTGTGCATCCCATTTATCCATTGCTGGTGTCAACTTACCTGATTTTTCAAGAGAGGGTACAGAACTAAGTGACAGGTAACCTTCAAAATCAATGTGAGATTTTCCTTTTGGAATGTCTAGTACACCTGTAACCTGGAAGTCTCCAAGTTTGGCCAGTTTTATTGTTTGTCCTACCGGGTTTGCATTGCCAAAAAATTTCTCTGCTGTTGTTTTGCTTAATACAAC
>NZ_JAOQAH010000065.1 GCF_025963695.1 Segetibacter sp.
TTGTAACGCTTCAACCAGCTTAAATCGCTGATATGGATCATACCACCAATACCTGGCTCAAGTTCAACAAACACACCGTAAGGAGTAATGTTTTTTACAAGGCCCTGGTGCTTGCTGTGTTCAGGGAATTTGTTTTCGATAGTGCTCCATGGATCGTCAGTCATTTGTTTGATCGACAAGCTCATCTTGCGGCTATCTTTATCTAGCGTTACGATCTTAGCTTCGTACTCGTCACCAAGCTTAAAGAATTCTTTAGCATTGATTGGTGTGTTAGCCCATGTAATTTCACTTACGTGTACAAGACCTTCAACACCCGGCATGATTTCTAAGAAAGCACCGTAATCTTCAATATTTACAACTTTACCTTTTACAACCTGACCTTCAGTAACAGTTTCAGGCAGCACATCCCAAGGGTGTGGAGTAAGTTGCTTTAAACCAAGGCTGATACGCTTCTTGTCGTCGTCGAAATCCAGTACAACCACGTTCAATCTTTGATCCAGTTTCAATACTTCGCTTGGGTGGTTGATACGTCCCCAGCTGATATCGGTAATGTATAGCAAACCATCTAAGCCGCCAAGGTCCATAAATGCACCAAAGTCTGTGATGTTTTTGATTGTACCTTCCAATACCTGGCCTTTCTCAAGCTTAGACATGATCTCTGCTCTTTGAGCTTCAATGTCGCTTTCGATAAGTGCTTTGTGAGATACAACGGCATTCTTAATTGCTTCGTTAACCTTAACAACTTTGAATTCCATTGTTTTACCAACGAACTGGTCGTAATCTGTAACCGGCTTAACGTCGATCTGAGAACCTGGTAAGAATGTCTCCATTCCAAACACGTCAACGATCAATCCACCTTTAGTTTTGCTGGTAACAACACCGGTAATAACCTCACCAGTCTTATGTACTTCAACAATACGCTCCCAGGCGCGGAAAATCCTTGCAGATTTACGGCTCAGGTGAAGGTGACCAGCCCTGTCTTCTTTCTCAACAACCATAACCTCAACACTGTCGCCAATAGCAAGGTTTGGAATATCACGAAACTCGTTCAGGGAAACAAGTCCGTCACTTTTGAAACCAATGTTTACAACCACATCAGTTTTGGTTAAAGCAACAACGCTACCGTTGATGATTTCACCGTCGTTAATTTGCACAAAAGTGTTATCGTAAACACTGTCGTACTTTTCTCTCTCTTCTTTTTTGTAAGTACTAACGTTACGTTTGTCAATACTCCAGTCAAAGTCGTCATGAGGAGTTTGAATAGGAGCTTGATAAGCCTCTTTTGCAGGTGCTACATTTGTTTCTGTAGTAACCGGCTCGGCTTCATAAACGGAAGAATGAACCAATCCATCTCCAGGTGCATTTGTTGTCGCTGTAGTTGCTTCAGCAGCTGCAGTTGCAGTTACCGGAGCACTCTCCTGTGCATCAGCGTTTGGGTTAACAATTTCATTTTCGGACATAAAATAACCCGAGAGTTTTAATTCGGGGCTGCAAATGTAATCAAAGACAGTGGAAAAAGCCTTAAAGGAAAGATTAAAAGTGATATTGACAGGTTAGGGCCAATAGGTCTATCTGCAAGCCTTTAATATTCTATAAACGCCTGACTTATTGATACCAGTACTTACCCTTTACGAGGCTATTAACTGGTTTTCCAAAAGAAAATTTAAAACCGGGGAGGGAAAAGGGAAAAAAGCCGGCTGGGGAAGTTTGTAATAATATTTGTCCTAATTTTATTCTTCACTAAAGAAAAGGAGGTATTCATGCAATCTACAGATAAATCATGGAAGCCTTCGGTTAGTATCGCCTAACCGGGTTTATCCATAAAAATAATCTGCTGACGCACAAGATGCGTTGGAGCCGCCAGGTATATCTTAGCGGCTTTTTTATTTTTCCTAAGTACTAACTACCCGTTCCTTTATTAATACCTTCCATTGCTTTACTTCTGCCTTTTTCGGCTTCCTCTCCCGAAATCCGATCAGCTCCATCTGTTACGTTTTGAGCTTCGCCGGGGTTAGAATCTCCATCAGGGAAATTTTTTATACGATTTACTTCAGCCCTGTCTCCTGCTTCGTGTTGATTTTCGTTTTCAGGTAACATCTGTATTGGTTTTTATAAATTCTATAATTATTATTAAATAATATAATAACAGAAATTGTTATGCCGTTTACAACTTTCCACAAAAGAAAACCAGGTTCTACACCCACGCGAGAATTTATAATTTAAGAAGATGGTGTGGAGGCGTGTTGTTCTTCTAATTAGTACCGGCGGTCGGAATTGGTTAGACTGCTGAAGCAAAAACCTATAAATACTTTTTAGACAGAAGAGAAAAAACGCATGGCAAGAAAATTGAATGCCTTCTACATATTTAATAACTAAAAATATTTGTATGGCAACTAACTTAAATCCACAACATTCAGAAGGTCCTGTAGCAACAGCTATTGAAGAACAAACAGCAAAGCTACCATCAGACTTATTTCTTTGGTTAGCAATGGGGTCAATAGCAATTTCTTTAGGTTTCAAAATTGCCGGCAAAAATGACAAAGCGTTATTTGTTGGACAATGGCCGCCGACCTTTTTACTACTCGGACTTTATAATAAATTAGTAAAGCTTGAAGGGCACGATTAAAAATTGCTTAGACAATTGTAAAATAAAAATAGGTTTAAGCGTTCCGCTTAAACCTATTTTTATTTATTTAAAAAGCTAACACAACTAAAAGCGTTACTAACACGCCTTCTTTGCCTGCGTATACATACACAACTTGCGCCCTTTAAACCCAACCCTTTTTAACCACACTGCATCCTTACGTTTATTTATTGGAGGTGGCAATCGAAATTAATGTTTTACGCTTTCCTTAGATTCTATTTACATAAATTGAAGCCTGTTAGAATACACCTTAAAGAATATAAATTTAGCTCATGTTGATGACGACCATTATAAAAACAAGTATTGTTGCCCTATGTATTTTAAGCTTTCAAACTGCCTCTTCACAAATTGACACTACAGCTATCGCAGATAGATTGATGAGATCGAGGGAAAAGCTTGGAAAGGATATCGCTTTTGTCTTGTATAAGAATGGAAAGATTGTCTACAAAAAAGAGATTGGCAAACTAACCATAAAAACACCCTTACCTATAGGAGCAAGCAGCCAATGGCTTACTACGGCGCTTGTTTTAACTTTTGTTCAGGAAGGAAAGTTATCGTTGGACGACAAGGTGAGCACATACCTTCCCATCTTCACCAAATATTACAAAGGATATATAACTATCAGACAATGCCTCACACATTTTACAGGTATACAATCGGAACAGGGAATTACTAAACTTTTACAAAAAAATAAATTTCATACGCTTGAAGAAGAGGTAAATGAATTTGCCTCTAAAAGAGATATTCAAACAAATGCCGGCACCGAATTTAGGTATAGCAATGTTGGATTTAATATAGCTGCAAGAGTGTTGGAAGTAATCTCAAAGAAAACCTTTGACAGGCTGATACAAGACCGGATAATAAGACCGCTGGCAATGAAGAACACTACGTTTAGCAATGAAAACTATAATGACGCCCTTAATCCTGCAATCGGTGCAAAATCTAGTGCCGCGGACTTTACTAACTTTTTGGCCATGCTTCTAAATAAAGGCACTTTTAATAACAGGCCAATATTAACAGAAAGTTCTGTTTCACTTATGCATACGCTTACGACTGAAGCGAGCCAGGTTAAATATGCACCTGCTCCTGTTTCGCGATTAAGTTATGCACTTGGTGAATGGATTCTTGAAACCAATGCGCACGGTAAAGCTACTGTGGTTGCAGTACCATCGCTTCAGGGTACATGGCCGATGATTGATCTTTGCCGGGGCTATGCTTGTGTTATTTTTACTAACGAGCTACCAGGCGAACAAAACCGGAACTTGTACATGGATATAAAAGCAACAATTGATGATATAGTTGGAGGAAATTGCCAGTAGAGAAGCTGCTAGCTTCAAGCTTTGCGCTTTTCGACGTTTAATTGCAAATTTGTAATGGTGGCATTTAGCAAACTGCCTGTCCTGTGATTACATAATTCATTTTAAATTGAAATGTAAAAAGGCTTGCAGCCCGTGGCTAAAAGCTTATAGCTGCCCTTAATACACCAACTGGTGAGTCTGTTTAATAATACCCATTACAAATACGCTTTGCACGTGGCCCATATTTTCTATCTGGCTTAGCCTGTTTACATGAAAGTCATAATAGGCGTTCATATCTTCCGAAACAACTTTTAACATAAAATCGAATTCGCCCGAGATATTATAACATTCAATCACCTCGTTCAGCTCCTGTATGGTTTTAATAAATTTATCGCCTGCTTCCTTACTGTGTTGTTTTAGCGAAACGTAGCAAATAACCATCAATCCTTTCTTCACCTTTGTATGATCTACCAGGGTTGCGTATTGTTTAATGACACCGGTTTCCTCCATTCGCTTAATCCGTTCGTGTACCGGGGTGGTGCTTAGGTGTACCTTCTCCGAAATCTCCTTTACTGTAATGCGTGCATTCTCCTGCAATAATCGAAGTATAGATAAGTCTTTACTATCTAAAGTATTTTGCCCAATAGTTGAATCATCTTTTTGAACAGCCTTTACCATAAGAAATTAGATGTTTGTTCTACAGAAGAAGAAGTAATGTCGTCTTTTTTCCAAAGTTATAGTAGTTGGTAGAATAATTTACTAAGAGCTGTACTTTTGTCGTAACTATGATTTAGAAAGATTTGATGGATTAGGAGGATATAAAATAGAAAAGATTGTTTTTTAAATCCCATTCATCCAATAAATCGCACAAAATCCAGGTGCAGACAGAAAAGCTGAATAAATAATAAAAGTACAAGAGTGCGACGCAACGGATGAAACAACAAAGAACAAAATGCCCGGCTCAAAAAGGATCTTAAAAACCAGAAATTTAAACAATATGTCTACAACAACAAACAACCAGATCGACTTCAGCCTGAAGTATAAAGTGGCCGATATGAGCCTTGCTGAATGGGGTCGTAAAGAAATACGCCTTGCAGAAGCAGAAATGCCAGGTTTAATGTCTATCCGGGCTGAGTACGGACCATCACAACCGCTGAAAGGTGCCCGTGTAGCAGGATGCTTACACATGACCATTCAAACGGCAGTACTTATCGAAACTTTGATAGCTCTAGGTGCTGAAGTTAAATGGAGTTCTTGCAATATATTCTCTACCCAAGATCATGCTGCTGCTGCTATAGCTGCTACAGGGGTTGGTGTATTTGCATGGAAAGGCCAGACTAACGAAGATGGAGAATGGTGTATTGAACAAACCCTGTTTTTTGGAAGCGAAGACCGTCCTTTAAACATGATTTTAGATGATGGTGGCGATTTAACCAACATCGTTTTCGATAAATATCCTGAACTGATCCAGCATGTTAAAGGTTTGAGCGAAGAGACTACAACTGGTGTTCACCGCTTGTATGAAAGGATGGAGAAAGGTACCTTGCCTATTCCTGCTATCAATGTAAACGACAGTGTTACCAAATCGAAGTTTGACAACAAATACGGCTGTAAAGAAAGTTTGGTAGACTCTATCCGTCGTGCAACTGACGTGATGCTTGCTGGCAAAGTAGCTGTTGTAGGTGGATACGGTGATGTGGGTAAAGGTTCTGCAGCTTCATTGGCTGGTGCCGGTTGCCGCGTTATCGTTACCGAAATTGATCCAATTTGTGCTTTACAAGCTGCAATGGATGGTTTCGAAGTGAAGCGTATGATTGATGCAGTTGCAGAAGCAGACATCATCGTTACTGCTTCAGGTTGTCGCGATTTGATTACAGAAAAGCATTTCCGCGCGATGAAAGACAAGGCAATCGTTTGTAACATCGGTCATTTCGACATCGAAATTGATGTAGCCTGGTTAAACGAAAACTATGGTAAAACAAAAGATACTGTAAAGCCTCAGGTTGATATGTACACCATCGATGGTAAAGACATTATCTTATTAGCTGAAGGCCGCCTTGTAAATCTTGGTTGTGCAACTGGTCACCCAAGTTTTGTAATGAGCAACTCTTTCAGTAACCAAACTTTGGCGCAGATCGAGCTGTGGACAAATCACGCCAGCTACGAAAACAAAGTATACGTGTTACCGAAGCATCTTGATGAGAAAGTAGCACGTTTGCATCTTTCTAAAATTGGTGTTGTTTTAGACGAGTTGACAGATGAACAATCAGCGTATTTAGGGGTAAGCAAGAGCGGACCATTTAAGCCTGAAATGTATAGATACTAAGCCCTGCGTAAAGGGAGAAAGAATAGATAACCGTGGACTGAATTTAAAGACCCGCTTTAAAAGGCGGGTTTTTTTTTAAGTACCCCGCATTTTTCTGCTATTAAGCATTGTTGCGTCGCACCCGTGTACTTTTAATAATTCTATTCATCCAAGCCACGGCTGTAAGGGATATTTGGACGTAATAAAACTTTCTAACTTTATAATCTGATCTCTTTCTAGTCCGCAATCCCCAAATCAAGTATTTCCGAAAGCAAATATTTAGGGCTTGAAAGAAAAGCGCTAAAAAAACGAGTATTACAAAGGGGAAATATATGCTATGGCAGAAGCAACAAAAAAGCATAATAAAATTGTTGCCTCTATTATCGGCGCCCTGAGTCAGCATCTAAAAGAAAAAAGGATATGCTTATTTCCCCAATGACCTAAGAGTTTATAATGACTTCTATACGTATCCTGACGTAACAATTGTTTGCGGCAAGGAAGAGTATTTAGACAATAAGTTCGACACCCTTTTAAATCCTACCGTTTTATTTGAAGGGCTTTCAACTACAACAGAAGGTTACGACCGGGGAACAAAATTTAAATTATATCAATTGATCCCATCACTGCAAAATACATCCTCGTCAGCAGCACTGAATTTGCCGCAGAAGTATATACAAAAAGCGATGACCAATGCATACTAAGTACCGCAAAAGACAAAGATGATTGTATTCATATCAGTACCGTTAACTATGATTTTGCGCTGCCTGTGATATGTATGCACAAATAGGCGATTTTGGTGCAGAACGATAAAAAGTGAGTATAAGATTTAAACTTCTTTTTCCTTCTGTAACTTTTCTTCTTTATACTGTATGAATAATTTAAAGCTTTTAATTTCGCGGTCTTTCTCTGTTTTGCTTTTTCCACCAAAGGAAATATTATTTCGAAGTGCGCTGAGCAGTTGATTTAATATGGATACCGATGATACTTTCTCTAAGTCAGGAACCATTAAAATTTTATCAATCAGGTTCATTGCGGCGAGATTCTCCCGCCAGTTTAATTTATGGTTTGCTTTTAGCCAATTCTCGAAATCCTGAAACTTATCCATACTACGATTTATTAAAATATTCTTACAAAATTAAACTATAAACCGCATTTAAGTTTATAACGTTTTAATAACTAGGCTAAAAGGAGCAAAATTAACGATGAAGGACGGATGAAGTGGTAGAAGTAGGGGGTGTTTTCCAACTCTGGTAAATGCATCTATTCCCGATTTGCTGTGAAACAATGTATTTCCTAATGATTCTAACTTTCTATTTCATGGTTCTACAACCAAGTTATTGCAAAGTATAAACGTTGAGAGTAGGGAACTGTCCCCCTTTTGTCCAGCGACTCATTTTATAAGTGTTACAGTTCCTTTTTGGTAGGTGACATGCCTTTATCAGCTAAAGCTTTTACCTGCCTACATATAAGCCTTACTCGTTTGGCGACTGCTGATAGTTACGCCTAAATTATAAAGACCCATCTTGGTATTGAAGTAGTGGTGCTTGACTGGTGTCAGTTGGTTAACCGAACGGAAGTATTAAAGCGTAACACATAATCAAGTCGGGATGATTATAGAAAGAAAAGTACAAGAGTGCGACGCCCCATCAGCCGGATTTTGTGTTCTAATGCCGGCTACCAAAATAAAAATCCCTAAGCTTTTTAACTTAGGGATAAACATTTTAGTATAAAAAGCGCTTAACTACTTTTTCAAATACATCACCTCTTTTACCAGTTTCACTGTTCTTGGCACATCGGGAAGGTAAGCGGCAACAAGATTTGGAGCATAGTGCATAGGAGCGTCTGCACTGGTAATTCGGCGGATAGGTGCATCAAGATAATCAAACCCTTCTTTTTGAATACGATAGGTAATCTCAGAGCTTACAGAAGCGAAAGGCCACTGCTCCTCAACAATAACCAAACGATTTGTCTTCTTTACACTTTCCAATATGGTGTACCAATCTAAAGGACGGATGGTTCTTAAATCAATTACTTCAGCCTCGATACCCTCTTTTGCCAGTTCTTCAGCAGCGCCCAAAGCCACTTTCATCATTTTATTAAAAGAAACTATCGTTACGTCTTTTCCCGGTCTTTTTATGTCAGCTTTACCAATTGGTATATAATAAGTTTCTTCAGGCACTTCACCCTTTTCGCCATACATCACTTCACTCTCCATAAACACAACGGGATCATTATCTATAATAGCACTCTTCAGCAAACCTTTAGCATCGTATGGATTAGAAACGGAAATGACTTTTAGACCTGGAATATTTGCATATAGACTTTCAAAAGCGGTAGAGTGTTGAGCACCTAACTGGCCGGCACTACCATTAGCGCCACGGAAAACGATAGGGCAGCCCACTTGTCCGCCGCTCATTGCAAGCATTTTACTGGCTGTATTTAAGATTTGATCTAACGCAAGAACGGCAAAGTTCCAGGTCATATATTCTACAATTGGACGGAGCCCATTTTGTGCAGCGCCCACAGCGATAGCGGTAAAACCAAGTTCCGCAATTGGCGTATCTATTACCCTTTTAGGGCCAAACTCTGCTAACATTCCCTGGCTAACCTTATATGCACCATTATACTCTGCCACCTCTTCACCCATCAGAAAGACTTTTTCATCTTTTCTCATTTCTTCACTCATGGCTTCTCTAAGAGCCTCTCTAAAAAGAATTGTACGCATATTAATGGTGGAATTATTTAAAAATCAATAAAGCTGCTTTCTATAAGTATTGCAAAAAGCCCCGCAAAAATAGAAGATTATAGATTATAATCCCAAAATGCAGAAGCGTGATTTCATAAAAATAATAATCCTCCCTTTTGAAGGAGGATTATATATAATAGCTGTCTATATATTAGAAGATGTTATAGCCTAGGCTCACATAATAAATAGCACCAATGCGGGGATTTCCGAAAGCACTGTAATAATATTTATTCAACACGTTAGATCCACCCATTTTTACTACGCTTTTAAGAGATGCAAATCGGTAACTTATCTGCGCGTCAAGGGTACCAAAAGAAGGAATCTCTCCTGCAGCAAAGGTGCCTTCCCAGTTTACTTTATCCTGCCATCTCCACACCACATTAAACCCTACGTTTTTACCTACGTTATTATTGCTAACTCCAATATTATATCTGTACTTAGGAGTATTGAATTGTGTAAAATAACCAGCCGGAACATTGTTTAGCTGATCACTAGACACATTAAGATTAGCCCTGTATCCTTTTACAAACTGGTAGTCAATACTGGCACCCCAGCCAATAGCATTGACATTGTTAGTCGTATTTAATACAAATGAATAATTGTTGGTTGTAAAAGGGCTTGCTAGGTCAACCGGATATCTGTTGGGATCACCACTGACACCTCTTCCAACTGCTACCCGGCCGATGAAGTCTTTATATTTACTGTAATAACCATATACGTCAACTAAGACTTTACTTGTGACTAGCCCCCTGTATCCGATTTCAAAAGAATTCATGGTTTCAGGTTTTACAGTCTGAAACTGGGCTTTTTGTAATAACCCCGGATTAGGGGTAGAAGCAAAGGAGTTTCGATAGGCTACGATACTTTCGGAGGTATATGCTGGATTTGTAGGAAATCCGAAGTATGTATTAAATTGAGGTAAACCGCCAATGAGCCTTGTGCCTCCACCTGCAGCTAAATTAATATACTGATCCTGGGCCGTGGGAAAACGATAGGCAGACTGGTAAGAAAGGCGGATGTTATTGTTTGCCGCAACCTTAATTAATGCTGTAGCTCTCGGCGTTACCCGTCCTTTAAAGTTTTCATTCTTATCGTATCTTAAAGAACCTGTTAAGGTAAGCAGGTTCTTTAGCAAACTTTTTTGCAATTGCATGTAACCTCCTGCCTCGCTTATGTTTATAGGGCCGGTTGTATCAACGAAAATAGTACCACGAGAATTGAGATGATAAACACGATAGCTTGCACCAACCAGCACGTTCACGAACTTAACATACTTACTCAAGTTGTATTGACCCTCGGCATGATACAAGTTCGTTCTGTCATCAAACTTTGCTCCCCCTTTGTTTATAGAAGTTTGAATAGCATTGTCAAAAGCAGTCTTAAACGCGTCGGTACCAGGCAAAAGTCTTCCCTGGTCTGCTGCTCCTCTTGCTACAGCATGTGCTTGCCCATCGGGCAGTCCAAGCAATCTTGCTCCGCTATAATTTCCCGTGTACTGGGCAAACCAGTTCTGATCGCTTTTCCAAACCCGGTTTATAAATAAGGCAGCCGTGGTAGCGGTATAAGAATCACCAGAGTTCTCCTGTGTTGTATAGCCGCGTATAAACCAATTTTCTGCTCTTATCTCTGCTTTATACTGGCCCATTATTAGATTTTTTAAAGCATACCTATCCGCTCCTGTATAAACCGTGGTACCCTTACCCCAATTACCGGTTAGAGAAGCTTCAATATTATTGGTAATTTTATAATAGAGACCACCTGTTAATTTTAAATTGTAAGCGTTATAGTTTACGAGGTCACTTTCGTTATACCCTGTACGACTTACAAACTGGTTACCAAAAACATTATTTTGTGTACCAAGGTAAAAGGGGCGTAACGCATTTAATCCTGCTTGTATTTGAGGAACCGGGATAGAAGCCGGGTTAAGAAAAGCGTTATTAATTTGAGCCTGGGTAGGAGCCGCTCCAAAAACCTGTGTTAACCCACCAATAATTGTCGGAAGGTTTGTAGCAAGGGCAGCTTGGGCAAAGCTGTTCATACTTGTACTAGCTTCATCGCCAAATACATTTATACCGTCATAGTTGGGATCAGTTTGCCGGTTTCCAGGCTTTACCCTGCTAAATACGTTGGTGCGTAAAAGATTGCTTGTATCGTTCGCCTGCCAGTCTTGAGCTTTTATAAACTGGCCTGATATTTTAAAAGCAAATTTCTTTCCCATGGTTCTGCCATACCGCATTGCCCAATCATAATAAGGAGCAGCACTACGCAAAGGATCATTTATATGGTTCACTCCTTGCTTAACCTGAACACTCAATCCCTGGTATTTAAAAGGACTTTTACTGGTTATAAGTAAAGTACCATTCATGCCGCCAGAGCCATATAAAGCCGAGGATGCACCAGGCAATAGTTCTATGTTATCAATATCAAGTTCTGTAGGGCCAACAATACTACCTAAGGAAAAGTTTAATCCCGGTGCCTGGTTATCCATTCCATCAACCAATTGATTAAGACGAAGGTTACCACTACCATTAAACCCCCTGGTACTAATTGTTTTAAATGTGAGGCTTGATGTGGTAAGGTCAACCCCTTTTAAGTTTCTCAAGCTTTCATAAAAATCAGGAACGGCTGCATTTGCAATATTTGCAGCACTGATTCTTTCAATTGAAACAGGCGACTCTAAAATACGCGTTGGCGTACGGGTGGCAGAAACAACTACATCCTGACCTAACGCAGCAGTAGGGTCAAAAGTAACATTAACTGGTTGAGAGGCACTTGTAACGGTCACATTTCGAGTCGCAAAACCAATAGAGGTAAAAATTAAGGTTAAAGGCAATTTTTGTGAAGTAGTAATTTTAAAGTTCCCCTTATCATCAGTATAAGTCCCCTCACCGGTTCCCCTTATAATTATGGAAACTGCAGAAACGGGTTCACTAGTAGTACTACTCTTTACATTCCCGGAAATAGTATTACTTGTTTGAGCAGAGGCTGTAATAGATAGTAGAATTCCCAAAAGAAAAGAGCAAAGTAAATAGTAGTTTTTTTTCATAGAGCGAAGTTTTATAAAGTATTGCACTACCAAAATAAATATTGTTTATGGGCTAAGAAAATTTAATTTTTTACAAGTGTGCCAAGGGGTGTGCGGGGCCATAAACAAAAAAAAGTATTACTAATTATCGACGGTTTAGTAATAAAAATATTTTTAAAACAATGTCCATATTACTTTTGGGGCATGAGCAAGTTTCATTTTCCTAACCAGACAAACTTCTATAGTGGCAAGGTAAGAGATGTCTATTCAATAAAGAACAATTGGCTGATTATGGTCGCCAGTAATCGCATTTCTGCTTTCGATGTTATTCTGCCGAAAGCTATACCATATAAAGGACAGGTACTAAACCAGGTGGCTGCTTACATGTTAGAAAAGACATCAGACATTTGCCCTAACTGGCTTATAAGTACTCCCGCTCCTAATGTAGCTCTTGGAAAACGATGCATACCTTACAAAGTTGAAATGGTTGTTCGTGGCAATTTAACTGGTCACGCCTGGCGCACTTACAAAGAAGGAAAAAGAAAACTTTGCGGAGTGTCACTACCTGAAGGTTTAAGAGAAAATGATTTTTTCGCATCCCCTATTATTACGCCGTCCACAAAAGCAGAAGCAGGTCACGATGAAGATATATCAAGAGAAGAAATTATGGCTGCAAACATCGTGAATGAAGATGATTACAGGCAACTCGAAAAATACACCCTTGCTCTTTTTGAAAGAGGTAAAGATCTCGCTGCCAAAAGAGGATTAATATTAGTTGATACGAAATATGAATTCGGAAAGGTTGGCAACACTATTTACTTAATGGACGAAATTCATACCCCTGATTCTTCCCGGTACTTTTATATGGAAGGCTTCGAAAAAAGACTGCACAATAATGAACCTCAGAAACAGTTGAGTAAAGAGTTTGTACGCGAATGGCTGATAGCAAACAATTTTATGGGTAAAGAAGGACAAACTGTTCCTGAAATGAATGAGGAATGGATACAAACAATCAGCAAAAGATATATCGAACTATATGAACAGTTGATTGGAGAAAAATTTGTTCCACAAGAACTAAGTGACGAGGAAACTGAAGCAAAAATCGTAGAAGCGCTGAGACAAGTAAACGCTATATAATATTTACCACGAGCGAAAATGATATCTACAAAACAGTGCTGTATCAACACATTTTTAAGAGTTGGCAAAACGTCTGAACAATAGTTCTATTACTTCTCACTCCTTACACATATTCATTTTTTACCATAGCTGGCATAAAAATTTTATCTCCATAATAAATAACTATTAATCTCTTTATTTATGAAAAAAAATTTATTCGTGCTAGCGCTTGCATTGGGAGCAGGCATATTTGTGGCAAAAGCCCAAATTCAAAGAGGCAATGTATTGGTGGGGGGCGATATCGCTAATTTTGATGTAGGCCTTAATCGAGGTTCTGTATTTAATGTAAATATCAGTCCTAAGGCAGCATGGTTTATTAGGGATAACACTGCAGTTGGGGCTTATCTAAATTTAGGCTATCAAACAGCAAAAGGACAAGGCTCGGATTTTCTTTATGGAATAGGTGCCTTGGTTCGTCAATATTCAGGCGGTAATGCTGTTCCCGCAGTACGGCACACCCGTCTATTTGTTGAGGCTAACGTAGGTATTGACGGTATAAATCATTCCGCTTCAAGCACTAATACCACTACTAATGGTTTAGGCTTAGGTATCGGACCAGGACTTGCTTATTTCATAACGCCCAACATTGGTCTTGAAGGATTGGTTATGTACAGAGGTATATTAGGATTTGGAACCAGGGCAACCAGTAGCAACCTAAATCTTAATGTAGGTTTCCAAATTTATTTACCGGGACGGGCGGTTAGAAATGCAGCAACAAACAGCCAGTAGTAGTTTTTTAATCTTGTTTTAGTGTCTATTACAAGTAAAAAAAGCTATAGGGGTCTGAGTAGTTCTTAACATTATTCAGATCCCTGTAGCTTTTTGATGTTATTTTCTATTTAAGCAATTTCCCTAGCATCTGGTACAGCGTTTCTCCTCTTAAATCCCGGGCTATAATCTTTCCGGCAGGATCTAAAAGCATATTTGCAGGAATACTTTGAATACGATATAACTGGGCAACTTCGTTTTGCCAGTATTTAAGGTCACTTACATGAGTCCAAGTCAGATTATCAGCATGTATAGCTTGTTTCCATTTATCCTTACTTTGATCAAGAGAAACGCTTAAAATAGTGAAGTTTTTATCTTTGAAAGCGTTATAGGCTGCTACCACAGCCGGGTTTTCAGTACGGCAGGGTCCGCACCAACTTGCCCAAAAATCGACCAACACATATTTTCCTTTAAATGAAGACAATGAAACTGGCTTGTTGGCTGTATCGTTTTGTGTAAAGTCAACTGCCTGGGTGCCGGTAGCACCTATTTTACTTGAAGCTAAATATTTCGCTATTTCCCTTCCATAAAACGTCTGCTGCGCAGCGGGTTTCAAACTATTAAAACGCTTTTCAAGAATAGTCATATCGTTAGTGATAGGGCTGGTAACGTAAACAATAAAAGGAGTTACTGGCGACCCGGGTTTACTTTTCACAAATAAGTCAACCTGGTCTAACACCTTTTGTTTCGTCTTTTCAAAAACGTTTATCAGTGAATCTCTTTTTGCACCGGCGGAAGTCTTATTGGCGGCGGCTACTATCTGGTCTAGTTTTACTTTTAAGGGGTCGAACTTTAACTTATAGTATTGATAATCCGCGGCAGCAAGAGAACCTGCAACGGAGATTTTCTTTAGGGATTTTACATCCCCGCTCGCCGTTAATTTAGACGGTGTTAAAAAAACTTCTGTAACATCAGGATAACCAATAAAAGATAGATGGTAAATGTCGCTGTCAGCAATTTTACCAAAAAGCACGAACTTCCCTTTTTGCGAGTACCCTGTAGCAAGCACGTTACTGGTTTGTCCAGGCCGTGCAAGAAAAACCATCGTACTATCCCGCAAACCAGTTACGTTTCCAGTGATAACAAAATCACCTGCAGGAGTTGTATTATTAATATTTTGAGCAGAAGTTAAAACCGGTAAAAGAAAAAGTGAGAGAAGGAATTTCATACTATTTCGAGTGGCGCTTTTGTAAAATCTGGATGACATCGTGCAATTTATAGCCTTTTGCGTTAAGTAAAATCAAATAATGAAACAGTAAATCCGCCGACTCATTTAGAAATAACTCCTCATTATTGTCCTTTGCTTCAATCACTACTTCTACCGCTTCCTCCCCTACTTTCTGAGCAATTTTATTAAGTCCTTTTTTAAAAAGTGAGGCAACATAGGATTTGTCTGGAGTAAGGGTTTTCCTTTGTTCAATCACTTTTTCCAGGTAAGGCAAAAAATTATCCGAACGATTGCTTTCATTAAAACAAGTGTCAGCACCAGTGTGGCAAACCGGGCCAACAGGGTTAGCTTTAATTAAAATGGTATCGTTGTCGCAGTCAGCGAGTAACGTTTTTACAAACAGAAAATTGCCGCTTTCCTCCCCTTTGGTCCAAAGCCTTTGCTTCGTTCGGCTATAAAAAGTAACCTTACCAATTTCATGGGTTTTAGCCAGCGCCTCTTCATTCATAAACCCTAGCATCAATACTTTATTAGTTTCGTCATCCTGCACAATTACAGGAACTAAACCATCACTATATTTTACAAAATCTATATTCACTTATTTATTTTTTTATGTAGTAAGCCTCGGTAATGCTGTTCATGCAGCCGTTGCGTCGCACTCTTGTACTCCCCCAATCTGGTCCACTTATTCACCATAAAACTCCAGCGCTGTATTTGTAGAAGATGAGGTGTTTGTTAAAATTCTGAGATGATTATTTTGCTTAATTTCCAATTTGCCTATACTAATCTTAATAGCCACTTCCCAGACGGAAGCAATACTTACAAATTTCCATTGGGATTATCTTCGATCGCTTTTCTTGTAATCTCCCGCAGATCATTATCACCATTGATAAACCAAATTAAAGTATGAGTATCAAGTAAATTGTCCATTTACATATATTCTTTAAAATCTTTTAAAGGCTCATCAAAAATCAGGCATTATCTCAAACATCCCTTTTCCACTTCCAAAAAACCGGCTTGTTTATTTCTTCCTTAGCTTGTCCAACCAGCAGCAGGAAAGAATCAATGAATTGAGAACCTTTAATTTCAAGTCGTAAGGTAACCGGCCCATTTTGTCCAGTAAATTAATCTCTTCCACAACTACTTCTTAACTCAAAATTACACCATTAGCAGTTGCTGCAATTATAGCCGAACTACAATGCCCTTGTCTCTTAAGTACCCTTTCAGACCCGGAATAGCAATTTCTTTAAAATGAAAGATGCTTGCTGCTAAAGCCGCATCTGCTTTGCCTTGTTCAAATACATCTGTAAAATGTTCCATTGTTCCACCTCCACCAGAAGCGATAACTGGTACTGGCAAATTCGTAGAAAGCGTTCTGGTTATATCTAATGCAAAGCCTTTTTTTGTACCATCATTATTCATTGATGTAAGTAAAATCTCTCCGGCTCCCCTGTCAACAGCTTCCTTTGCCCAATCAAAACATTTGGCCTCTGTCTTGGTTCGGCCGCCGTTTAGATAAACGTACCATTCACCATCTTCTTCCTGCTTAGTATCAATGGCCAGAACAACACATTGAGACCCGAATTCTTTAGAAAGCTGATTAAGTAGTAGAGGGTTTTTAAAAGCAGCTGTGTTTACAGATATTTTATCCGCGCCGTTTTGCAGCAACACACTTACATCCTCAACGCTTCCTATTCCACCGCCGACAGTAAAGGGGATATTGATTTTATGAGCAATCCGATTTACAAGTTGACTTAAAGTCTTACGCTTTTCAACGGTAGCCGTTATATCAAGAAAAACCAGTTCATCAGCTCCCTGTTGTGCATACAAAGCCCCTAATTCTACAGGGTCACCTGCATCCCTTATATTTTCAAAGTTGACACCTTTTACCGTACGACCGTCTTTAATATCGAGGCATGGAATAATGCGCTTTGTTAGCCCCCCCCGCCCCCTTAAGGGTGAGCCGGAAAGACGTGCACTGTCATTTATAAGTTCTTTCATTTTAGTTTTCTGTCAGGCGTCTAGTTGGATTAAATTACCCTGTAAGTGACTTATGATTTAAATTGCTTGAGTTCTAATAATGAAATTTTATTTTCATAAATGGCTTTCCCAATGATTACACCTTTACAGCCGATCTCCTGTAACTGGTCAACATCTTGCAGCGAACTAACTCCGCCGCTTGCGATAAAAAAAAGGTTGGGAAACTTTGAAACGATGTTTTTATAAAGATCTACAGAAGGGCCTTCCATTTTGCCATCTTTGCTTACATCGGTACAGAAGATTTGCTGAACGCCTTTATTTACATACTTTTCTATAAAGTCATAAATCCAGATGTCTGTTGTTTCAAGCCAACCTCCAACCGCAATTTTTTCATCTTTTACGTCAGCGCCTAAAATAAACTTTTCTGCTCCAAACTGTTCAAGCCACGTTGTAAATACTGTTTCATCTTTTACGGCAATACTTCCTACGGTTGCGAACGTTGCACCGCTTTCTAAAACAATACTCACATCTTTCTCAGTTTTTATTCCACCTCCAAAATCTACGACCAACTTAGTTTTTCCGGCAATTGCTTCGAGTACCTTCCAGTTTTTTACTGCACCTGCCTTTGCTCCATCAAGGTCAACAAGATGAAGCCGCATTATTTCGGCATCCTCAAATTGCTTTGCAACATCCAAAGGGTTTTTATGGTAAATCGTCTTTTTCGAATAATCGCCTTGCGTTAGTCGAACGCATTTTCCATCTATAATATCTATTGCTGGTATTATTTGAAGCCCCCCCGCCCCTGAAGGGGAGCCGGTAACACCAAATGTTTTCTGTTTAGCGCTTTCAACTTCTGTTTTGATTTCTTTTAGCACTCCCGATATATCATTCAAAAGTATTTTATTATCAAATCGAAGTATTTTGATTCCTAACTCTTTTAACTGGCCTTCTCTTATAGCGTCATTTCTTTTAACTTCTTCCAAAGCATGAATGCTACCATCTAACTCTATAGCCAGTTTAAGTTCATGGCAATAAAAGTCCAATACATATAATGAAGCCGGATGCTGTCTTCGAAACTGTACTCCTAATTGCCCTCCTCGCAAATAGTTCCAGAGCAACTCTTCAGCTTCAGTCGTTCGATTTCTCAGCTCTTCAGCTTTTTGAAAGATTAAATCATTAGCACCATAAAACATTTCTTTCTTCACTTCTTATACCTTTTAAAATTAAGTTGTTCTCCCTCTTCCCTTTAGGGCTTCGGCTGGATCTCAATAAAGTTTTTTAAAATTTGTTCACCTACATCAGCGCTTTTTTCTGTATGAAATTGCACACCATAAAAGTTGCCTTTATTTAAAGCTGCACTAAAAGGTTTGGTGTAATCAGTAGTGGCAATTGTGTGTTCACCTAGTGAAGCATAATAGCTATGGACAAAATAACAATAACTATCTTCTCTTACATTTTTCATTAACGGAGACTTCAAGTCATAAATGGTGTTCCAACCCATTTGGGGAACTTTTAATTGAGAGCCATTGCTTTCAAATCTAAGTACCTGCTCTTCGAATATTCCTAAGCAGGTTGTATCATTTTCTTCGCTGTAAGCACACATCAACTGCATTCCCAGGCAAACGCCCAGTACGGGTTGTTTCAATTCTTTGATTACCTGATCCAGCTTTCTCGCCTTTAAATATTCCATAGCTGTACTGGCTTCCCCGACACCCGGAAAAATTACTTTGTCTGCAGTTTGAAGCTCTTCAACGTCGTCGGTTACTTCCGCCTCCACTCCTATTCGTTCCAATGCAAACAATACTGATTGAATATTGCCGGCATTGTATTTAACTATCTTGAGAACCATAATTTAGATTAATTATTTATGGGTTTGCGGGAATATCAATACGAAGGGTTTCCTTTTCAAATCCTTCCCCATATTAAATAATTGTTTGTAAAAAGTCCCTTGTTGCCAAATTTACATCCTTACCATTTCCTAATGCTTTAATGTATGCACTGCCAATGATTGCGCCGTTTGTGTATTTACATGCGGCTTCGAATGTTTCGCGGTCTTTTATTCCAAATCCAACAAGAATAGGATTTGTAAGTTTCAGATCCCTAAGCTTTTTAAAATATCCTTCCTGCTCGCTGATGTCTTTGCTATTACCTGTTGTGGAAGATGAGGATACTGCGTATAAAAACCCTGAACTTAATTCATCGATCCGTTTCAATCTTTCGTCTTTGGTTTCTGGCGTAACAAGAAAAATGAAATTTAAATTATATCGGTTGATGATCTCACCGTACTCACTTTCATATTCATACATGGGCAAATCAGGAAGAATTAAACCATCAATACCAACTTCAGCAGCTTTTGCGCAAAAGTTTTCGAAGCCATATTGAAGAACAGGATTCATATACCCCATTAGGATAACGGGAAGATGAACATTAGCACGCATTTCTTCTAATTGACGAAACAGTATGGAGATCGTCATTCCATTTTGCAATGCAACAGCACCACTTTGCTGAATCACCTCTCCATCTGCGAGGGGATCGCTGTAGGGCATTCCTAATTCAATTAAATCAGCCCCATTATCCTGCAGAGCTTTCATTACTTCCATCGTACTTTCAAGTTTAGGAAAACCTGCTGTACAATAAAGATTCAAAACCCTTTGCTGCTTACGTTTAAATAATTCTTCAATCCTTGTCATCGTACTTATTTAAGATCTATCTCCATTTTTATATCTGCCCTTTTATATTCAACATTTCCTAAAGGAACCTCTTTGAAACCAAATTTTTTATATAGATGAATAGCCGGTTCTAACTTTGTATTTGAGTATAATATTACTTTGACGGCATTTAATTGTTTTGCCTCTGCCAAACAAAATTCAATCATCTTATTTCCAATCTTCTTGCCCTGAAATTCTTCTGCAACAGCCATTTTTGATAATTCGTACACACCGTCTTCAGTTTTTATCAAAGCAAATGTTCCAGCTATTTGATCCCCTATTGCGGCAAAAAAAATATAACCTCCATTGCCGATAATATAAGCTTTAGGAGAGGCGAAAATTTTCTCATCTATCGGTTCGACCACAAAGTACTTTTGAAGCCAAGCCCGATTTAATCTGGCAAAATCTTCGTTGAATTTTTGGTCGTAGTTTATAATACTGATTTGTTCTATGTTCATTTGAGGTCCTTATACATAAAATACTTTTCCTTATCGCTCCCCTCCATTTTAAAACCCAGCCTCTGATATAGCTTTTGCGCCTTGCTATTTACTTTCAAAACTTCTAATTCCAACCTTTTCTTTTTTGCCTCTGCTTCCTTAATTAAATCCTGCATTATTTTAGTTCCAATTCCTTGCGACTGGTACACTGGCAACAGATATAATCCACTTATAAAAATGCTTGTATCTTCTTCTTTAACATCAACACTTCCTATCGGTTGATCGTCTGCTTTAATAATTTTTGTGTTTCCTGCACTAAAATTATCCTTGTGAAACTTCATTTGAAACTGATCATCCCAGCCCCATGTTTGTTCTATATATTCTCTGTATGCAATCTTCTTAAGCTGGTAAACAAAATCGAAATCCTGCTCAGTGGCGGCTGATAACGTGTAAGCTTTCATCTGTGGCGTAGACGAAACGATTAAATTATTCATCGGGAAGAGAAGATCTTTTATATGTCAACTATGAATTTTTCAGCTTTACACACATAAACTTCTTAAACTCCCTTTAGTGCCGGGGCTTCTTCCATGCTCCTCATGTATGTTGCCAGATCCTTATCACCCCTTCCACTTAAACAAACGATAGTTACATCGTTTTCATTTAACTCCATTTGTTTGAGCGCAGAAAAAGCGTGAGCAGATTCAAGTGCAGGAATAATTCCTTCTAGCTTAGCCAGTTCAAAAGCAGCTTCCAAAGAATCCGCATCTGTCACGCTTAAAAAAGTGCCGCGGCCGCTGTCAAACAGATTTGCATGCATTGGTCCTATTCCAGGGTAATCTAGTCCGGCAGAAATGCTATGGGGTTCTATTACCTGGCCGTCTTCGGTTTGCATGACCAGGCTTTTGCTGCCATGTAAAATACCGGCCCTACCCAGTTGCGTGGTTGCTGCGCTCATACCACTATTAATACCGTGACCCGCCGCTTCAACAGCTATCAACTTCACGGTAGGTTCATTTATATAATGATAAAAAGCACCGGCAGCATTGCTTCCACCACCGACACAAGCAATCACCTGATTAGG
>NZ_JAOQAH010000069.1 GCF_025963695.1 Segetibacter sp.
TCTAATACCACCTCCACTACTCCTAATCCTCCAACGCTTAGTGGCGACGACATTGCTAACACCCTAGCCGCATCTCATACATTTGGCGACACTGCTATAGTGGTTAGCGAAAATGGAAGTTTATTTACAGCATACTCTAACAAAATAAACGTAGGCAACGTTGCAAGACCTGCAGGTTATTGGAAATTTAAAGTAAAAGCAGCCACTTTAAGACATGAAAGCGTAATAGTTAACAGCCCTGAATTTACTATTACCAATACTACAATTATAACAACACCTGTTGCTCCAACAGTAGTAGGTAATGCTGCCACGATGGCTTTAATAGCTTCTCATCCCCTGGGAGATTCTGTAATATTAGTATCTGAAAACGGAGGAACTTACATGGCCTACACGGGAAAGATAAATGTAGGCAATGTAACAAGACCGCCCGGTTATTGGAAGTTCAAAGTCAAATCAGGATTTCAAAGAAGTGAAAGTGTCGTGATCAGCAGTCCAGAATTTACGTTTACTACTCTACCTGTTGCAACTACACCTGCTGCGCCAATTGTGGTAGGAGATAATGGAGCAAAAATCTTAATTGCTTCGCACTCTCTAGGCGATTCTGTTATTCTTGTTTGTGAAAATGGAGGTCCTTATCTACCATATGCGGGACAAATAAATGTAGGCGATGTTGCCAAACCAGCCGGATATTGGAAGTTTAAAACAAAAGTTGGAGTAGGTAGAAATGAAAGTCTTGTTTCTGAAAGTCCTGCTTTTAATATCACAATTCAAAATATTACTCCGGCACCTCCAACCATTACCATTGATGATATCAATAATATGCTTACTGCATCTCATGTTCTTGGAGCTTCTGAAATCGTAGTAAGTGCAAACGGGAGCGGATTTGTACAGTATCCGGGAACTATAACCGTAGGTAATGTAGACAGGGAGGCGGGGTATTATAAATTTAAAATTAAAGCGGCACCAGGAAGAAATGAAAGCATTTTGGCTGCGAGTCCTGCCTTCACAATTAATACTTTAAATATAACTCCTGCTACTCCTATCATTGTTGCCGATGATGCAGGAAATACCCTAACCGCGTCACATGCTTTAGGAGACGCAGAAATCTTAGTAAGTGAAAATGGCGGTGTATTTGCAGCTTATTTCGGACTGATAAATGTAGGTAACGTAAACAGGGAAGCTGGGTATTATAAGTTTAGAATTAAAGCTGCAGCTGGAAGAAATGAGAGTGCTATTGCGAACAGCCCTGCCTTTACTGTAACTATCCCGAATACAACTCCGGATGCACCTACACTTATACCAGATGATGCTGCTAACACTTTAATAGCCGTTCATGCTTTAGGAAATACAGAGATCTTAGTAAGTGAAAATGGTGGTGCGTTTGGTGCTTATTCAGGACAAATAAATGTAGGAAACGTATCAAGACCGGCTGCTTATTGGAAATTTAAAATAAAAACTGCGACTGGAAGAAATGAGAGTTTAATTGCAAACAGCCCTGCCTTTACTGTAACTATCCCGAATACAACTCCCGATGCCCCCATACTTATACCGGATGATGCTGCTAACACTTTAATAGCTGTTCATGCTTTAGGAAATGCAGAGATATTAGTAAGTGAAAATGGTGGAGCGTTTGGTGCTTATTCCGGACAAATAAATGTAGGAAACGTATCAAGACCGGCCGCTTATTGGAGGTTTAAAATAAAGGCAGCATTGCAAAGAAATGAAAGTGCAGTTATTAATAGTCCTGAGTTTACCGCTACAGCTACGCCTGATGCTCCCATAATTACCGGCGACGATGTTGCCAATACTTTAACTGCAACGCATTCTCTGGGAAGCACGCAGATAGTAGTAAGTGAAAATGGAGCTGCGTACCTTGCATATACAGGGCTAATAAATGTGGGTAATGTGTCGCGACCTGCTGGTTACTGGAAGTTTAAGATTAAAGCAGTATTACAAAGAAATGAGAGTGTAGTGGTGAACAGCCCCGTATTTACTGTAACAGTTACGCCTGATGCTCCCGTCATAGTCGGTGATGATGGTGCGAACACTTTAATTGCATCACATACTTTGGGCACCCGTGAAATTTTGGTAAGTGAGAATGGAGGGACATTTGCAACCTACACAGGAATAATAAATGTAGGTAATGTATCGAGGCCTTCTGGCTACTGGAAATTTAAAATAAAAGCCGCATTACAAAGAAATGAAAGTGCAGTAATAAACAGTCCGGAATTTACCGCTACAACCGCGCCTCCTGCTCCGGAAGTTATAGGAAATGATATTGCAAATACTTTGGTTGCCACCCATGCTCTTGGAAATTCGGAGATAGTAGTAAGTGAGAATGGAGGCGCTTTTGTAACCTATTTAGGCCCTATAAATGTCGGTAATGTATCTCGTCCTGCAGGCTACTGGAAGTTTAAAATAAAAGGCAGTATACAAAGAAATGAAAGCGCAGTAGTGAATAGCCCCATATTTACCATTACAGTTACACCAGTTGCACCTGATCTTTCCGCTGATGATGCAGCCAATACCTTAACAGCTTTTCATTCATTAGGTACTACAGAGATACTGGTAAGTGTAAACGGAGGGCCATTTGCTGTGTTTACAGGAATGATAAATGTAGGTAATGTTTCAAGACCTGCAGGATACTGGCGGTTTAAAATAAAGGCAGCATTACAAAGAGATGAAAGTTCAGTAGTTAGTAGTCCCTTATTTACGATAAATGCTATTATCGTTGCTCCCAACGTTAATGCCCTTACTTTACCGGTGCAACTTACCAGCTTGAAAGCAACGCAGGTTGATAAAGAAGTATTGGTTCAATGGAATGCTACTTCAGAATTGAATCTGGATAGATATGAAGTAGAAAGATCAACCGATGGCAGGCAGTTCAGAGTTATCGGAACAGTTCCTGCAAAAGGTAACGCAGTTTCTTCTGATTATGAGTTCTTTGACAAAACTCCTTTTTCTGAAGATAATTACTACAGAATAAAATCTATAGATAAATCAGGGGAAATACGTTTTTCTAATGTTGTTTATGTAAAATTCATAACCAATAATGGAACTTTAAATGTCTATCCAAATCCAATAATTAGTAACAATATCTTTATTCAATCAAACAATTTGGCAAAAGGTGAGTACGTAGTTTCATTATTAACAAGTACAGGCCAAACTATTTTCACGAAAGTGATAGGTCATGTTGGAGGGATGTTTACTTATTCGGTACCCCTATCTTCGAGCTTAGCAAAAGGAGTCTACATGTTCCATTTTTCGGGGAAAGAGCTTCGTTTCAATAAGCAATTGTTAAAGTAAAGTAGGTAGTTAGAGTAAAACTATCTTAATCCTAATCGATCACAGCCCTAAAAACAGTTACAAAATATATTTTAAAAAAATAATACAGCATGTACATTTTCAATTGTACATGCTGTATTATTTTCGTTAATTTAGAAGTATCCTGTACTTTTTTGGATCACATATAAAATCCCTCTACAATATTCTATGATCATCATTATTGGCTGGCGGCCAATTAAAACCAATTTTGTTAGCTGGTACCGGACGAAGTGAAATTATTTCTTCTTGGATAGTAAAAATAAAATGCGGTTGTACATTTATAGTTGTTAATTATTACCGCACAAAATGAAATTATCTCTTCTTAAATGGTGAAGTAAAATTTGGTTGCACATTTATTAATAGGAAAATGAATATCCTCGTTTTTACAACTGCTTTTTATCCCTCTGTCGGAGGGCTAGAGAATCAAACTTATAATCTTATAGAAGAGTTTCTAAAAGTAGGCCACAAAATTAAAGTGATTACATTTCAGGCAGATCTCACTATCAGGCAAGGTTATGAATGCAAAGAAAAAAAGCTTAACGTACTTTATAACCCTAATCTACTAAAAGTCTTTCTACTCTTTTTTTGGTGCGATGTATTTTACATGCCTAACTTTTCTTTAAAAGGTATTTGGTTTATTCCATTTTGTCCATTTAAACGGTGGATAATTTCTCACAACGATCTTTATTTAAGTAACAGAAAAAGTAAAAAGACCCGAATTAAATTGCTTCTCATAAAACTGGCATCGGAGAATATCTCGGTTAGTAATTGTATTGCAAAGTATATTAATACCGAATCGAAAATTATTTACAATTGTTATGATAATGAGATTTTCAAAATTTATAGCGACGAGGAAAGAAAGCGTGAATTTATTTTTTTAGGAAGGTTGGTCTCACAGAAAGGATGTGATTTATTAATAAAAGCATGTCGAAATTTAAATTCTGATTTTACCCTTAGCATTATCGGCGATGGGCCTGAAAGAAATAAACTTGAAGAACTGGTTAAAAATTTTAAGCTCGAAAAAAATATTCAATTTTTAGGGATATTAGAAGGTGATCGACTTGCCAGGGTTCTAAATAGACATCATACTATGATCATTCCTTCAATAGGCGAAGAAGGCTTCGGTATAGTAGCGCTGGAAGGCATGGCGTGCGGTTGTAGAATAATAGCCGCCGATGCAGGCGGATTGTCTGAGGCGGTCAAGGATTTTGGTAAACTTTTCCAAATGGGTAATCAGCAAGAACTGGAATCTTTGTTAAAAAAAGAGCTAGATGAATTGAGTAAGCCTAGATTATCTTCAAATAATATAGAGTTACAGAACTATTTGTCAGAACAAAATAAGAAAGCCGTTGCCCGGCAATACCTGCAGTTATTTCAAAACTGATTTGAAGGGTTAGTTAAAAATTGAAACATGTACAGGGAAGAGCCATATACCGGGAAAGAACTTCCCTATAAATCACTTTGTTTAACTTATGACGACGGGCCCGGAAAAGACACCTACGAAATTGCCAGGTTTCTGTTTGACGAAAACATACAAGCAACTTTTTTTGTGGTAGGTAAGTATGCAATTGAAAATGAGGAAACTTTAGAAAAAGTAGCAAGACTAGGGCATATCATTGGCAATCATACGTATGAGCATCCTGATATGCCTTATTATTTATCAAGAAATGGAGACATTCAAAACCAGGTATTACGTACCGATGCTTTAATTAAAAAGTATAATAAAAAGAATACTATTTATTTCAGAAGCCCGTACGGCAAGTGGTCTAAAGAAGTTGCAAACAATCTTAATTTAAATCTTCTCACAAACATCGATCATGTTGGCCCTATAAATTGGGACATAGCCGGTATAGATTGTTTTTATTGGAAAAAGGACGTTAGTATAGAAAAAACCGCGGAAAAATATCTAAACGATATTGAGGAAAAGGGCCGTGGGATTGTTGTTATGCATGACGAGATAGCGGACATGAATTTTTTGCAGCCTAAAAACAAAACCTTAGAGCTTACAAGACAAATTATTCCAAAGTTAAAAGCTAAAGGATACAAATTTGTTCGGTTAGATGAAATTCAATCTATCAAAGAAGATGCGGCGAAAAAGCTAACAGTCACTTTAAAAACCACTTTTGGTAAGTATTTGTGTATAGCGGGAGATAGCACAATAAAGGTCGAACAAAAGAATAGTAATTTAAACAGAGAATTTTATATAGAAGATATGTTGACAGGTTGTTTCGCCTTAAGTGGCGCCGATGGTCGATTTTTATCAATTGGAGCTGGAGAAGGAAATGTAGTTAAATTAAATGCAAAGCAAGTTACAAGTACCGAAAAATTCGATTTGGTTCCCTTACGCTCCAATAAATTTCTACTTCGCGCCGATAATGGTCACTTTTTACAAATACAAAAAGAAAGCGGAATACTAACTGCCACGGCAGCGTATATGAGGGGAGGGGAAATTTTTACAATTCTCCCTATCGGCTTGAAAGAGAGAGAAAAATTTTCGTTAAAAGAAGAAATAAAAAGTCTGCAGCGGCAGTTATTATATGTAAAATCTAAGGTTAAAGAAAGAATTAGCCGATGATACTCTTCTCTAAACTAACCGGGTTCGATACTTTTCTTGTTATAATTATATAGTGCCTGCAGAAGTAATGTTTAAAAGGAAACATTAATTTGACCAGGGGATTTGAAAATTTAGTTTTATAGTACAGATAAAACATCTGAATAGGGTAAATCAAAAAAGCAATAGGAAGAAAAATTAGGTCTTTAGTATAGCTAGATGTGTACTCAATTGTTTCTATTTCCAATCCATTAATTCTTAACATACGACAAAGCTCTTGGATAGGCACATTTTGAGTTAGTGTTTCTTCATCTTCAAAAACGGGCTTAAATAATCTATATCGCCCCAATAAAAGAAAAAATACTTTATCTACTATTGTTGCAGAGTTATCATTAGTAATAATGAATGTTCCTTCAACCCTTAATCGGTCAACACAGCTTGTTATAAAGTTGAGAGTATTACCAAACATCATTATTCCGCTTATAGAAGTTATTAAATCAAATTGCTCCTCCTTTGGTAATACAAAGTCTTTTGTAAGATCCATTTTTACAAAATCCGCCTCCTTTTTACGAGGTTCGTAAATATCCGCTCCTACTATCTCTGCATTTGGAAAGATTTTACGTAAATATCCCGCAAACAGCATACTACCGCACGGAAGGTCAAGAATTTTAAAACTTCCCGTTTTATTAAGTTTATTGCCTAAATACTTTAAGATCGTTTTATTTACGTCTTTCTGAGTTTCTCCCCGTGCGACTTCAAAATCTAGATCAAACACTTTATTTAGATTAGGTTTTTAATTAAAATATATCTACTGTTGATGTTTTTTTGGCACAAAAAACTAAGATAAGTACTTCGCTTTATCAAAAGTTGAAATGATATAACGAAAGATTTATCTAAAATATGTCTCAATCCAACTTATTTGGTAAAAAAAGTGTCTTATACTTTATAGAATTCAGTTAGGCTTATTACCATTGCCAGCGAGCATAGTTTTTGCACTGAGTCGGAAGGATGGAAGATTCTGGTATGGACGGCCTGATTTGATGAATTCTTTTTAAGAAAAAGGGCGTTCTGTTTTATTATTAATTAAAGTACGGTTAATTATTTTTTCATGATTAAAAGAAGAATACTTCTAATTGGCGGTAACTATTCTCCTGAGCCAACGGGAATAGGGAAGTACAATGGGGAAATGATAAAATGGTTGGCCGAACAAGGGAATGACTGCACCGTTGTTACTACGTATCCTTATTATCCGGAGTGGAAGGTGCAAAGTTCGTATGGTAAACAATGCTTTTGGTATAAAACCGAAACCCAAATTGTAAAAAATGGCAATCCAATAAAGGTTATTCGCTGTCCTCATTTTGTTCCGAAAAATCCATCAGGTTTAAATCGCATGATTTCGGAGTTTTCCTTCTTTTTTTCCGCATATCTCGTTATGATGCTACTTCTTTTCAAAAAGAAATATAACCAGGTAATTACTGTTGCTCCGCCTTTTGAAATGGGATTATTAGGAATTCTTTATAAAAAAATAAGGGGAGGCGAGTTCATATATCATATACAAGATCTTCAAATTGATGCAGCTCGTGATCTCGCTATTATAAAGTCAAAAGTCATTATCAATATCTTCCTTTCAATAGAAAAATTTATTCTGTCACATGCCGATATAGTTAGTACCATCTCGGTAGGAATGATTAAAAAAGTAAGAAATAAGTGCCAAAAGGAAGTTCTTTTTTTTCCAAATTGGGTTGATGTAAATACCTTTTATCCGGTCGCTAACAGACATGATCTTAAACCGAATTATGGTTTCGATACCACAGATAAGATTATTTTGTATTCGGGTGCAATAGGAAATAAGCAAGGACTAGAAGCAATCTTGTATTGTGCTAAGTCTTTGCAGAACCGTAAGGATATTAAATTTGCTATATGTGGTTCTGGCCCTTATAAGGCAAATCTTATCCATTTAAAAGAGAAGTTGAATTTAAAAAATGTGTTCTTTCTACCACTTCAACCAATAAAAACTTTTAATTCTTTTCTTAATGTGGCAGATATACATTTAGTGTTGCAAAAATCTGGGGCCGGTGACCTTGTTATGCCCTCTAAGCTTAGTACAATTCTATCAGTTGGCGGGGTTGCAATTGTTACTGCCAGCAAGGGTACAAGTTTATATGAAGTGATAAGTTCTGGTAATATGGGGATTTTAGTAGAGCCAGATAATGAGAAGGCTTTGCTAGATGCCATTATTAATTCTGTGGACAGTGAGTTAAAAGAACACAGCGAGAACGCACGATTATACGCAGAAAAGAACCTTTCTGCATATAAAATCTTAGATGATTTCTTTTCTGTAGTTTTTAAGGTAGAAAGAAATCAGGTAAAGTCATCAATTGGAGAGCTCAGAGCAAAAATCGCTTAACAATTGTATTCCACACCATCCTAAAGCTGAAAAAGCCATCGTTTTTGCCATTTCTAATTATTAGATAGACAATAGGAGAGTTCATCGTTTTCTAAAACTTCCTCTTTTTCATTTACCTGTCTTTTTTCGAAAATTTTACTTAACGATAAGGTAACAACTAAAAAGGATATTACGATTAGTAGAAACGGTATTGAAAGCAGCACAAACAATGACTTAAACATATTCCTTCTGTTTTTAAATTTGCTAATTACTGTACTGAAGCATTTAGATAAAAACGTCTTTGAGGAATTTTTATTGTACCAAACTTTTTTTTTGCGAGTTTTTAAAGTTTCTATTTCTTATTAACTACCATCCTTACTTATTCTGCTTGAATTTTAGAGACGTCTTAATGCGGCAGGAGCTATATTAATACCAATTTCTATTCTTGCTTGCTTCCTTTAATTTTTTTAAAAACCAGGGGAAGGAGTAATTGTGAACTTAGCAGCAGTCAATTCTTCCTGCTTAGATCCAAACGGTGGTAATCATACCCATAACCAAAAATCCTCTTCTTATCTTTAACTGCGTTTAACTTATCCGCTTCAACAATATTTAGCTGAAAATTTGCCACCAAACCTGCAAGACTATCGCGGTTCTTTTGCAGAATATTTATCCTTTGCTCAAGTGAATTGAGTTTGGCGATGTAACCCTTCTCTTTTATCTCATAATTCGGGTTTCGCGTAAACTCTTTTAATTTTTTGTTCTCGATCTGCAGGTTGTCTTTCTCGGTTTTTAAGTTGTCGAGGTTTAAGTTGAAGTCTTTTT
>NZ_JAOQAH010000123.1 GCF_025963695.1 Segetibacter sp.
TCCCTGAACACAGCAAGCACCAGGGCCTTGTAAAAAACATTACTCCTTACGGTGTGTTTGTTGAACTTGAGCCAGGTATTGGTGGTATGATCCATATCAGCGATTTAAGCTGGTTGAAGCGTTACAACCATCCGGCTGACTATACTAAAGTTGGTGAGAAGATCGACATCATCATCATGGGTATAGATAAAGACAACCGCAAATTGCAGTTAGGCCACAAACAACTCGAAGAAGATCCTTGGAACACATTAGAGGATACATTCGGAATTGGAACTATTCACGAAGCAACTATTACCCGTAAGGATGACAAAGGCGCTTCAGTTCAATTACCTTATGGTCTCGAAGGGTTTGCACCTGCCCGTCACCTTGTAAAAGACGACGGAAAGAGCCTCGGAATTGATGAGCATGGTCAGTTTACAGTTATTGAGTTTGACCGCAACGAAAAACGTATTGTGGTTAGTCATACCCGCATTTGGGAGCAGGCACAACAGCAGGAAAAAGATGTGGCCCGCAAAGAAGCTCGTGTAGAAGCTGAAAAGACAAATAAAGCGGTGAAGACAATCCAGACGAAGGTTGAAAAAGCTACTTTGGGTGATCTAAGCTCTTTAGCTGCTATCAGAGATAGGTTACAACAAGAAGAAGGAGATAAGGGAGAGAACAAATAAGCCGATCTCTATAAATTTTACAAAATGCCCCTGGTTTTCCGGGGGCATCTTGTTTTCTATCCATTGTTATCAGCCTTTTTATCTCTGCAACGCACTAACAAACTAAGGGTGATTTTTTAACCTGCTTTCAAATTTTGATTTGGCATGGTACTAATGAAGATGTTTATTTTTTTATTACCGGCAGCAGATTATCTATTAAACATCGTTGTGTCACTCTCTTGTACGGCAAACAAAAAAATCAGCAGGTTCATTTTACCACGTTTCAAGCCCTTTTAGGGTTTTGGCTACGCTTGCTTCGCACTCTTGTACGTCTGCAATAAATGCATCGGTACTTAAAACTTACAATTGTTAGTTTTAAAGCAATTTAATTAAGCTTATTAAAAGCGGTATTTAAACTACTATAAGTGGTTTTATCCTTTATTTTGAATGTAGCTTTGCATTCCTTTTTGTAGTGAAATTAAAGTAGTTAATTCTTGTTTTAGTTTATGAGCGCACCTAATAATAAAGTTTCAGCTGCGGGCCTTATAATAGCTTTAGGAATAATTTACGGCGACATTGGAACGTCTCCGCTGTACGTACTTAATGAAGTAATCAAAGGAAAAATAATAAATGAGCTTTTAATCATCGGAAGCCTTTCTTGCATTATCTGGACTCTTACTTTACAGACAACGGTAAAATATGTAATCCTTACTCTTAAGGCTGATAACAGAGGTGAAGGAGGTATTTTTTCACTATTTGCTTTGGTACGCCGTAGGGGGCCCTGGCTGGTATTTCCTGCAATGATTGGCGGAGCGGCTTTACTTGCCGATGGCATGATCACTCCACCCATTTCTGTAACTTCCGCTGTCGAAGGTTTACGAAACCTTGATTTCCTTGGCTACATCTCCGACCGCACCATTATTTATATTGTTCTGGCAATCATTGCTGGTCTATTTTTCCTTCAGCAATTTGGTACCAATTCTATCGGTAAATTATTTGGACCTCTAATGGGCGGCTGGTTTATTATGCTGGCGGTTTTAGGCATTAGTCACCTGTTCGATGATATCCACATCTTCAAGTCATTTAACCCTTATTATGCAATTAAACTTCTCGTCGCCTATCCCAAAGGCTTTTGGATACTTGGTGCCGTATTTCTCTGCACCACAGGAGCTGAAGCACTTTATTCCGATCTTGGCCACTGCGGCAGGGAGAATATCAGGTTTTCATGGGGCTTTGTCAAAATCAGCCTGATTTTGAATTACCTGGGGCAAGGGGCGTGGTTACTTCAAAATTACACCGGTAAGGCAATTTCCCACGAAATGATTACTGATGGCTTTAATCCTTTTTACGCGCTCATGCCGTCCTGGTTTGTAGTGCCCGGAATTATTATAGCAACCACAGCTGCTGTCATTGCCAGTCAGGCACTCATTAGCGGTTCATTTACGCTTATTAGTGAGGCTATCCGTCTTAACCTTTGGCCTAAAATGAAGATTAAATACCCTAGCGAGGCGCGTGGCCAATTGTATATTCCTGGCATTAATACGTTACTTTTTATTGGTTGTGTTTGCATAGTTCTCCATTTTCAGAAATCAATTAACATGGGTGCCGCCTATGGTCTTGCCATTACCATGTGCATGATTGCTACAACCATTCTTTTTGCAAACTTCCTTGTTCTACATCGTACCGCCCGACCACTGGTTTACTTATACCTTGCTGTTTACCTTACTATAGAGTTCTCTTTCCTTATCGCTAACCTCGAAAAGTTTCCACATGGTGGCTATGTAACCCTGGTAGTTGGAGGATTTTTGTTTGCAGTAATGTACGTGTGGTACAGGGCACGAAAGATCAAAAACAGGTATGTTGAATTTGTTCCCCTCGATGACTATATTGGCCAGTTGGAAGAATTAAGCAACGATAGATCCATCATAAAACATGCTACTCACCTGGTCTATATGACTAGTGCTGATAATCCGAGGGAAATTGAGCATAAGATTATGCATTCCATTTTAAACAGGAAACCAAAAAGAGCCGATATATACTGGTTTGTGCACGTACATACGGTTGACGAGCCTTACACAAGTGATTACACTGTAAAGCATATTATTCCTAACGACATAATAAGAGTGGAATTCAGGCTAGGTTTTAGGGTACAACCAAGGATAAATCTAATGTTCAGGCAAGTCGTAGCAGATCTGGTGGCCAACAAAGAAGTAAATATCACCAGTCGTTACGAAAGTTTGGAGCGCAACAACATTGTAGGCGATTTCCAGTTTGTTGTTATGGAAAAATATTTAAGTAACGACAACGAACTACCGTTTTTAGAAAGGCTCGTCATGAGGTTTCATTTTTGGTTAAAAGACCTAAGCCTTTCAGAGGCAAAAAGTTTTGGACTGGATACCAGCTATGTGTCTGTGGAAAAGTTTGCGCTGATAGTTGCACCAATTAAAAATCTAAAGTTAAAAAGAGTCTTCAAGACAGGGGAGGAGGCTTATTAATAAAGACTAACATTCCTTCTGTTCTTTTTTGCAATTTTCGTCTGCACCTTACCTCTTTTGTATGTGTTGAAATGCGAAAAACAAGTATCCTAAAAATAGATGTTTTATCAATTGCCCGGTGTTATACACCCTGTTGCTAGTCTAAATGCAATAATCAGGTAATATAATGGAATGATTTTTTTACTGGTATTGCTGGTCACTTAACAGGTAAATAAAATCATTAGCAATGTTTAAAAAAGAATATGTCGCCTCTTATTTGAAATGGGGCTTTTTGTCAGCCCTGGCATTTTGTATTCCTATGTTTATTTTCCTTTCTTCTGAAGATTTTGTTAGTACCTGGTTGCTATTCCTGGGTAATGCAATAGTAATGGTTGTTATTGGAGCTTACATGTTGGCACTTAATAAATCTAAAGGTGAAAACGCAAGTACTCAAACAATGGTAGCTGCAGGACACATTGCTACGATTGTGGGAATAATTATATCGTGCATAGTGGCAGCAATTGCATTGCCGATGTTTATCCCCGACATTTTTAGTGGAGGAAAATCTGATGGTGCTTTAGTAAACGCTCCATCTCAAACCGGCACAGGTAAAACGAACGGCCTAATATTTATTTTATTCATGTGTGCTACGGTTGGCAATTTTTGTTTTGGCTCGTTTGCGTCTTTCATGATCCCCTATACTGCAAGAAAGAACCAAACAAAAGATAGAAAGTCGGAAGTACTAAATAATTAACGCTTAGAAAAACTTCGTGATCATATAAAAGCTATAAAGCCTTTCGTTTTTTCGAAAGGCTTTATAGCTTTTGAGGTTCGCTTTAGTCTTACTACATTTTAATATTAGTCTTACAACTTATATCACTTTCCTTCCTTTTCTTCTTTTACGTGTCGGTAGTGGCTAGCATTGAAAGGAGTTTTCCATCTGAAATAAACCATAGTGGCAGAAACAGAAATCTCGAACTGCTCAAATACCAAAAGAAGGTGTTGTCCTTGAGAACTTTTAACCATGTGTTTTTCAATTCTTCCAAAGGTGTCTTCTAATTGTGCTCTGATTGTATCTGTTTCTTCATTAGCATAACACTTTATTGCTTTTGCTACTCCCTCTGTTTGCACCCGCTCAATAACTGATATAAAGTCTTTATACGAAGACACGCATGGGTAAATAGGCTCCTCTTTTAAAACATAGCTTTCTTCCAGGGTTATATTTCCCGCAGGTATATGCAAGGGTTGATCTGTTAGAAAAAAATAGAATTTCTGCTCATTTTCTTTTGCAGTTTCATTCCAAGATGCAAAACGGAAAGTGTTTTCGTTTTCTGCGATTACATAGTGTAACTCATAATTCAAGAACTCCGGCTTCAGAGAATACAGGTTTACATTTATTTCCAGTTGCCTTTTGTCGATAATCATTTTTAGTAGTATAAATGACTTTTATATAGGAAAAAGCTATGCCAGCTAAAGCGTGTAAAAGGGCATAATTTTTTCTTCCTTTTTTTAAAACAGCGTTATGAACGGGCTTCACGATCTTTTGGATTTACTGCTCCATCATCTTACAGGCTTATATGCAGCGGAACAACAAATAAAAAAGGCCTTTCCCACAATCATAGAAAAGGTAAATCATAGCTCTCTTAAAAATGCCTTAAAGCACCATGACAGTTTAAGCGGTCAACAATTGAAAAGATTATTGGATATACCGGCATTAATAAAAAGTAAATTACCCAACGCTTCTGTTTCAGAAATTGGTTCGCGTGTTGAAGTCTCATCTTGTAAAGGCATAACGGGTTTAATCGACGAAGCAAACGAGCTTTTACAAAAAAGTTTGTCTACCGAAGTAATAGACGCAGCAATTATTGCATCTGTTCAAAAAATTGAGCATTACGAAATTTGTGCTTACGGTACAGCTGTTGCTTATGCAAACCAGTTAAACCTGCATGTTGTGGCAGCTTTACTAAACGAGACTCTCCAGGAAGAATATGATGCAGATGACCTTTTAACAGCCCTTGCTACGGCTGCAATAAATAAAGAAGGATTGCCTGGTGGGTTTGAAACAGCTAATGCTACTGCCGTTGAAGTAAGCGATACCGAACTGTCTGAAGGAGCCAACGAAGTTGAACATACGACGGTTTCAATAAACGAACGCACAATAAATTCGCCCGGTGGCAGGGCCGGAACATCTCATAGAAGATACGGAAATGGTGAATCAAGAGGCCATTGATATTGATGGAGGTATTGTGATTAAAAGTTTTTACGGCACAAACCGGTGCGCTGCCTCTCTATTATTTGCCTTAGTTATCAGAATCGTTTATTTGTTGCTGTATGATGGAGCCAGCTATCTACCCTTCATTAGGCATGGTTGCGTCGCACTCTTGTACATATTTGCTTTTACTCAACTGACTCCGTTTCAAAATTTCGTGTTTATGTTCCTCGTTCTTCTCCAATTGAATGTCTTAATGGCACAAAGAAGTTAAACTTTATACTGGCTTAAATGTTGTATCAACTTATATCACCTTTTTTGGCGAAATTGTAAATTATGTTAGGACATAGATTTGAGAAGTTTGACCCAAACATTAATGGGAAAACAAAGTTTGAGCAATTGCTCAATTTATTTTTACAATTACTTACTTATACTAATGGTGAGGTAAGCGAGGCGTTGCAATGGCTTAACCAATTAGATACCCAATACGGCCTTACCAATGATGAGTATGGCATGGGTGACTTTTTAGACGAGCTTAAAGAAAAAGGATACATCGACGAAAACCCTGTAAACGGAACCATCTCCATTACCTCAAAAACTGAGCAGGGCATACGAAGGAGCAGTCTTGAAGAGATTTTTGGCAAACTTAAAAAGTCGCGGCAGGGAAATCACGATACTTTTAAGCCGGGCGGCGGAGATGAGATTAGTCCGGATGTGAGGCAATTTCAGTTTGGCGACACAATGGAGCAAATTGATTTCACTGAGAGTATCAGGAACGCGCAGATAAATCACGGTATCGAAAGCTTTAGCATGCATGAGGATGATCTTAAAATCAGGGAGACTGATTATAAGACTCAAACTTCTACTGTGCTTATGATCGACATTAGCCATAGCATGATTTTGTACGGCGAGGACCGCATTACGCCAGCTAAGAAAGTGGCGATGGCTTTAAGCGAACTGATAACAACCAAGTATCCCAAAGACACCCTGGATATTGTTGTCTTTGGTAATGATGCCTGGCCGATTGAGATTAAAGATCTTCCATATTTACAGGTAGGTCCTTACCATACAAACACGGTAGCAGGACTCGAACTGGCGATGGACCTTTTAAGACGGCGGAAAAATCCGAACAAGCAAATTTTTATGATCACCGATGGTAAGCCAACCTGTTTAAAGATTGGTAAACGTTATTATAAGAATAGTTTTGGATTAGATAGGAAAGTCGTAAATCGTTGTATGAACCTGGCAGCTCAATGCAAGAAGCTTAAAATTCCTATTACAACGTTTATGATTGCCAGCGATCCATATTTGCAGAAGTTTGTTACTGAGTTTACCGAAACTAATAATGGCAAAGCCTTTTTTGCCTCACTTGACAAGTTGGGGGCTTTCATTTTTAAAGATTTTGAAAGCGGTAAGAGAAAGACCGTTTATTAGTTCGGGTACTTTACGAAATCGCAGAGTTCTTATTTTAAAACAGACTTACATGACTACCACCTGCCATATGCCTGCCGGGAACTTAATGAGGCGTTTTTGCAAAATCTAAAAAATACCTTTGGCAAAAAACACTTGTTATTGCTGCTGAGGAGGATGAAGATGACTCATTCGCCAGACAACCGCGATAAATTTAAGCAATCTTTGAAAGAGCTTAAAGGAGGCGATTTAGTTTCTGTTACCCTTTACGAATTGCGAAAGTTTAGACGATCAATCTTGCTAGAACTGCATTTATTGAGTATACTTTGTGACGAAATGAAAATTGGAAAATGCAGGATAAGATAGCTGGTTTAGTAGAAGATATTACGATGCCCTTGTGAACGTCTTGGTAAGCCTGAAGCTTTAAGGCATTATTTAAAAGGTTTTTGGCGCAGAAGGATAAATGAAGAACGTTGGCTTGTTTATGAAATAACTGAAACTGCTATCAATGTTATTTTTTGCCGGGACCATTATTCCAAGTTGTAAAAGCAGCAGCGTTGAACCTACAACAAATAGTATAAGTGAGTGACACAACGATGCCCCTATGAAAAACATAAGTTGATTATCAAAAAAATATAAATGGACATTACAAACATTAAGACTTTAGGTGATTTAAGAAAAAGTGGATATAAGAACAGGACCATTAAACAAGAAATACGGGAGAACCTGATAGGAAAGATTAAGGCGAAAGAAAACACTTTTCCCGGAATTGTCGGTTATGAAGAAACGGTGATTCCCGACACCGAAAGAGCTTTGCTAAGCCGCCACAATATTTTATTTCTTGGATTAAGAGGACAGGCAAAAACGAGAATGGCAAGGCAAATGGTTGACCTTTTAGATGAGTACATTCCTACAGTGGAAGGGAGTGAAATAAACGACGACCCGCTTAGGCCCATCAGCAAGTTTGCAAAAGACCTGGTAGCACTTCGCGGAGACGATACACCTATTCGCTGGGTGCATAGAAGTGAACGTTACGGGGAAAAGCTTGCTACGCCCGATGTGAGCGTTGCTGATCTTATAGGAGACATTGACCCGATAAAGGCAGCCAATCTAAAGCTAAGTTTTGCTGATGAAATGGTAATTCATTACGGCATTATTCCCCGCAGTAACCGGGGCATTTTCGTAATAAACGAGTTGCCCGACCTACAGGCCAGGATACAGGTTGCTCTTTTTAATATTCTGCAGGAAGGCGACATCCAGATTCGCGGATTTAAATTGAGGATGCCGCTGGATATTTTATTTGTGTTTACAGCAAATCCCGAAGATTATACCAATCGGGGAAGTATTGTGACTCCACTAAAAGATCGCATAGAAAGCCAAATATTGACCCATTACCCTAAAACGATTGAGACTTCATTAGAAATTACTGAGCAGGAAGCCGATGTTTTGGAAGAGCAAACAAAAAGAATAACTATCAGTGACCTGGTGAAGCGGTTAATAGAACAAGTTGCCTTTGAAGCGAGAAACAATGAATATGTTGACAAGAAGAGCGGGGTAAGTGCGAGGCTAACAATAGCGGCGTATGAAAACGCTGTTAGTAGTGCTGAACGTCGGGCTATCATTCATAATGAAAAACAGACGCAGGTTTGGATCAGTGATCTTGTTGGTATCATTCCTTCAATAACCGGTAAGATTGAGCTGGTATATGAAGGGGAGCAGGAAGGGCCTTACCAGGTTGCCGTTAACCTTTTGGAAAAATCAATTCGTTCTCAGTTTATTCTTTATTTCCCAAATCCTGAGGCTGTAAAAAAGAAGAGAGCTACAGGAAAGGCAACTCAGCAAGCAAAAACAGAAGACGAGAATCCATACAAAGCCATCACCCGCTGGTTCGACGGCGGTAATCATCTTGACCTTTTATTGGATAGTGACGATGCGGGAAAGTTGGCTTCGCTGTATAAGGTGGAAGGGCTGCACGGCTTCGTAAAAAAATATTACCCGCAGGCAAATGATAAGGAAAACGCTCTACTTATGGAGTTTGTATTGCATGGCCTTGCCAGTTATTCGCTGATTAGTAAGAAAATGCTGGACGGAAAAATTGAGTTTAAAGACCTGATGGGAAGTATGATGAATTTTGGGGCAATGAACTATGAGGATGATTTAACAGAAGATGATTTTAAATAGATAAAATATGAAAGGGGATGCTTTAGAAACATCCCCTTTCTCTTTATTTGCAATAAAGGTATTAATCCGGTTAGAATTTATACCCGAAAGAAATTCCTGCGTAATATGGCACGAAACCTTCCTTATTGAATATCGGCACTATTCCCGCTCTAAATAAAAAGCCTCCGTCAGCAGGTTGCAAACGGTAACCGAAATTGAGGTGTCCAAAGCTGGTTGAAAAGGTTCCGTCGTTTGATCCATCATTTCCTGAAACGGCCGTTATACCACCTCCAACTTCAAAATAGTTCTTTCCATCTTTACCAAGCAAATAGTTTAGACCGACTGGTATAAATAAAATACTTGCATCTTCAATACCAAAACCGCCCACCCCAACTCTAAAACCTAATCCATCTTCTTTGCTTTGAAAACGCATGTCGTAATTGACCGACGCTAACCCTGGCCCCCCTAATTCAAAGTAAACTGATTTTGCTGCCTTTTGAGATTTCGCAGCGGGCGTCAGCGCCAAAATGAAGCAAATAATTGCTACTGTCTTTTTCATATGATTGTTTAAGCGACTGCCTTACTTGACAACGAGTGATATTATAACGTTGCTTTTTATAAAATATTAACTTCTCTCTCCAGCATAATACCAAATTTCAATTCTACACTTTTCATAATCTCTGTTGACAGTGCTAGTATCTCGCTACCTTTTGCATCTCCATAGTTTACTAAAACCAGCGCTTGCTTTGCATGGCAGCCTGCATCTCCTTTTCTGTAGCCTTTCCATCCACACTGTTCTATTAGCCAACCTGCAGCTACTTTAACCCCGTTGTTTGCAGGATGGCCAACTATTGCAGGAAATTCTTTTTTAAGGCTAACAAATTGCGATTGGGGTATGGTTGGATTTTTAAAAAAGCTTCCTGCGTTTCCGATTTCTTTAGGGTCAGGAAGTTTGCTTTGACGAATATTAATAACGGCCCTGGAAATGGCAGCGATAGACAATTCCTCTATATGCATCTTGTCAAGTTCTTGTTGAATTGCCCCGTAGCTAATATTGAAAGCAGGTTGTTTGTTTAGTCTAAAAGTAACGCTGGTAATGATATGCCGTCCTTTATACTTCCGTTTAAAAATACTTTCCCTATAACCAAATTCACATTCTTGTACTGTAAAAGTGCTAACCTGTCTTTCGTTAATATCAAAAGCCTCGAGCTCGTAAAACACGTCTTTAATCTCAACGCCGTAAGCTCCTATATTTTGCATCGGGCTTGCTCCTACACTTCCAGGTATGAGGCTTAGGTTTTCAACACCGGCAAAATTGTTATCAATACAATATAGAACGAATTGATGCCAGTTTTCTCCCGCCGCTACACGTACATATACATACTTTTCATCGTGCTTTATCACTTCTATACCATGCATTTCATTTTTAGCTACCAGGCCGCTGTAGTCGAGAGTAAGCAAAATGTTACTGCCGCCACCAATAATGAACGGGTGTTCGTTTTCCTTTAAAAAAGGCGAATCAAAGAGCTGTTCAATTTCATCGACCGAGGTAAACCTGGCGAAGTATTTTGCAGTAGCATCAATTCCAAAAGTGTTATAGGGCTTAAGTGAAATATTTTGTTGAATTTGCATGTTATCGCTTAAAGTAAAAAATATGCTATCATTAACTGCTGTAGTGTTGGGTGCAACGGGTCTTATTGGCGAACAATTAGTGCAACAATTATTAGATGATGCTGCTTTTTCAAATGTAAGAATACTTGTCAGAAGACCTGTACAATTATCGCATCCGAAGCTTGAAGTTGAAATCGTACATTTTGATGATCTTAATGAGTACCGAAGCAAGCTTGGGCGGGGAGATTGTATTTTCTGTTGTATAGGTACGACAGATGGAAAAGTAAAAGGCGATAAGGCCGCTTATAGAAAGATTGATTTCGACATCGCTGTTAACGCCGCAAAGCTGGGTAAAGATGCCGGCTTTACCAGCTACCTGCTTGTTTCTTCTGTTGGCGCAAATGAAAAAGCTGGTAACTTTTATTTAAAGCTGAAGGGTGAAGTAGAAACAGTAATTGCAGCCCTGGGGTTTTTAAGCTTTCATATTTTTCGGCCAAGTATTTTGTTGGGGAAAAGAAAAGAATTTCGTTTTGGCGAAGTGATAGGGAAGGGGGTGATGCGCGCTTTGTCAGTATTGTTTGTCGGACCACTGCAAAAGTACAAGGGTGTTGAAGCCCGAACAGTTGCGAAGGCTATGATAATAGTTGCGAGGTCTGGAAATAAAGGAAAGTTTATTTATCATTATAGTGATATAGTTAAAGCAGTCTCATAGCCTGCTATCTTATATTTTACAAGAGCGACCTAAAATTTTTCTATTTAAAGCTTTTGAATGGAAACGGGGCTTCCGTTGCGACGCTCCGTTTGTCAGTAGGTTTTCAATTGTTCGTACTTCTAATCCGGCTTAAGCGCACTTTTACGAACAGGTCAGTAACAATTTGCTGTACAAGAGTGCGACGCAACAATGTTTAATTAAAGGTGTATTTGCCTGGTCCCAAAAAAACTACTTCATAAGTTTGATACTACAAAAGAGGGAAGGACTTAGTGCCCTTCCCTCTTTTTATAAAAACAAGCTCTATTTATTGAAAATCTGCTGCAGTTACTCCTTCGTTTATTTTAACATCAGATGCCTTCATCTCAAGAGCCTGTGTTTGTCCACCGGCCGAAATTGTGATCGTTTGTGAGTAAGGATACAAAATAGCACCGGCCTTTTTATAGTCCCCATAGTCTACAGTAGTAGTCGCAGTAACATTATTGGCTGTTTTAGCTTCCTCTTTTCTTACCAAAAGTTTGCTGGCAACGTCGTAATATTCTGTTTTGGTTACCCCTGTAGGGTAGGTGATAACAAGCTTGTAAGCATCTGAACCATTTACTTTTTCCGTGCCTTTTACCTCAGTTTTAAAGGAGGGATTGTTTACGTAATCCATCTGCTCAAACAGGCCCGTTACCAAATTTTTTTCCTTGATTTCTTCGGGGGTTAAATCTTTTTTGTTTCCCATCTGTTGCTGGTATCCCGAGGTTCCATTGAAATTTGTTTTCATCATAACATTTCCTCCCATCGACATGGTCATACTTTCCATGTTTGGCTGCATGTTTTTCATCTGCACCTGTAAATTCATTCCCTGCATTTGCATTGCCATTGTTGCAAAAATGGAATTCACCTTCTTTAGCGCATCTGTTCCACCAATCGTTTTTAGATAATCATTTATAACGTCTGTAGCTTTTACATTAGCTGATACAGCAGATTTGGCACTTTCAACAACCGGATTAGCATAACTGTCATACATCTTAACAGCATAATTTAACCTGGAAAGACCTTCCTTCATTTGTGAAGTATTGCCAACCACTACTACCCTGGTATTATTGCTGTTAAAATACTTTTGAGCTACTCGTTGAATATCTTCTTTTGTTACCGCGTTAATCTTTTGCAGGTAAGTTTTATAAAAGTCTTTAGGCAAATTATTAATCAGGATGTTCCTGGCAAATGAAGCTGTGCGAGCCGGGTTTTCAAGTCCTAACGCAAACTGACCGTTATACAATGCTTTGGCATTTTTCAGTTCCTCGTCAGATACTTTTTCGTTACGCAGTTTTGAAATTTCGCTAATAAACTCTACAACCGCACTGTCGGTTTTTGCAGTTCTGACTGCCGCAGAAGAAGTAAACAAATTTTGAAACCTTCCTGCCTGGATGGACGAGTAGGCGCCGTATGTGAAGCCATGTTTTTCTCTCAGGTTATTAAACAAACGACTTTCTGAACCTCCACCCAAAATTTGGTTGGCAAGTAAAACAGCGAAATAGTCTGGATTATTCATTTTGAGGTCAACGAGGTTCGTTACTGTAATTTCAGATTGAACAGCATTTGACATATCAATTGCATTTATCTCGGTTTTGGCGGGGTTTTGTACCAGTGTCAATGCAGGCAGTGTTAAGGCGCGTCCTTTAAAAGTACCAAATACCTTCAGGGCTAATTGCTGCGCAGCTGCGGGTTTAATATCTCCTATAAAGGTCAAATACGATCTTGATGGAGTAATGTATTGTTGGTAGGCAGTCTTTATATCAGCCAGCGTTAGGTTTTTTACCGATTTTTCAGTTTCAAATTCACCCTGTGGATGTTGCTTTCCATAAGCTAAAGCGTTAACCATTCTAGCTGACACAACCTTCACATTTTTTTCGTCAGCTTTCATTCCTGTCAGCGTTTGTGACTTTAGTTTTTCGAAAGACTCTGCGGTTAAGGCCGGGCTTTTAATAGCTTTTCCCATTAACTCAAAAGCCTGGTTGAAATAACGGGTAAGGGCAGTGGCATTTCCACCTGAAGAACTAAGACTCACTTCTGCACCAATTTTATCAACAGCTTCATCAAATGCAGCTTTTGACATATCTTTTGTTCCCTCGTTAAGCATTTGTCCCATTAGTGCCATTACACCAGCTTTCGATCCTTCTTTTACCGGGCCTGCATCAATATAAAAACTTGACGAAACCCTGGGTAATTTGTGGTCTTCAACAATGAGTATGGTTACCCCGTTTGGTAGTTTATAAATGACCGGATCTTTTAGCTTGATTACCGGAGCAGGTCCTGGCTCTGGTTTTTTTGTGCGGTCTATTTGTACCTGTGCCTCGGAACCAAAAAATAAAAAGGCAGTAACGGTTAGTATTAAAAGTTTTTTCATTAGTATAAATATTTTGCTCTTGGATAAAAGGCTTTTAAAAATTTATCTAGAGGAATGTTTTTGATTAAAATAAAAAATTAGAGAGCAGTTTTGGCAGGTAAATAATATAAAACCACTCGTGCGTTGGGTTGCAAATACTTCTTTGCTGCATCCCGGATGTCCTCCCTTGACACACTCCTGATCTTATCAAGCTCCTGGTTTATGTTATTGGTATTCTTATTATAAAAAGTATAGCCTTTGGCCAGATTTTCTGCAACTCCTAACATGCGGGAATTGGCATTTACATAATTGTTTTCGAACTGGTTTTGAATTTTCTTATAATCGTCTTCGCTAACCAGGTTTGTTTGCAGTTTGATGATTTCATCATCAATGTCTTTTAATAGAACATCCAGCGAAGTATTGTTATTTGGTAAGGCGAAAGTTATATAAGCTCCATAATCTTCCAGTACATAATTAAAAGCACCCACCTGTAACGTGTTCTTTTTTTCATCCACCATTTTCTTGTACAACTTTGAACTTGCCCCGCCTGAAAGTATTGCCGAAATCATTTCCATTGCTGTGGCATCTTTACTCGTTAATCCCGGAACCCGATAGGCGGACATAATTGCAGGTATCTGGATGTTTGTATCATAAGCAGTATCGACCATCATTTTGGTAATTGGCTGCTCTTCTGCTTTTTTATATTGAATAGGCTCACCTTGTGGAATTGGAGAAAAGTAAGCGGCAACCCATTCTTTGGTTTGATCAACATCAATATCGCCCGCAATAGAAAGTACAGCATTGTTGGGAATGTAATACTTTTTGAAAAAAGCCTGAAATTCTTCCAGCCTTGCAGCATCGAGGTCGGCCATCGAACCAATTACCTGCCACTTGTAGGGGTGGTTATAAAATAGCCTCTTAAAAATTTCTTCGGTAAAATGTCCGTATGGCTGGTTGTCAATTCGTAGCCGTTTTTCTTCTTTCACTACTTCATTTTGTGTTCTTACACCCACTTCATTGATAACCGGATGCATCATTCTTTCACTTTCCAGCCAAAGTCCCAGCTTTAACTGGTTAGATGGGAAAACTTCATAATAAAAAGTTCGGTCCTGGGTTGTATTAGCGTTGTTCTCGCCGCCATTACTCGAAACAAGCTTCATAAACTCGCCCCTTTTAATATTGTCGGAACCCTCAAATAACAAGTGTTCAAAAAAATGAGCGAAGCCTGTTCTTTCTGTTTGTTCGTTTTTTGAACCCACATGATACATAACCGATACTGCAACAACAGGCGCCGACTTGTCCTGGTGCAGAATGACGTGTAATCCATTTGGTAAATCGTACTCTGTAAATGCTACTTTTTGTGCATATCCTGCCGCAGACATTAAAACGACTACTGCTGCACTTAAAAGTGTTTTTTGTAATAACATACTAGTTTTAGTTTAATTAAATACTGATCTGATTTTTGACATCACCTTAGGTTATCGAATAACAGTGTCTCAAACATATTGATTTATTCGTGTATTTATTGCCTTATTCAATATTATTTTAGTTGCATAAAAGTTATTGCTATTCTTAACCTTTATCAACTAGTTTTTATCTTTTCTTAAGCATAGGACGAGGATGGCGAAATCCGCAAGAAAATTAAAAACACCAGTTCTTGTACATCAGTTTTACATTTGATTTTTATAAAATTTATTCAATATGGAAGTAAGATTTGAAAGCTCTCCGCGAGAAACACAAAGTATGAGCACCGAAGAACTGCGCGATAATTTTCTTATTGAGCATTTGATGGTGGATGATAAAGTGAAGTTGGTGTACTCGCATTACGACAGGGTAATAATTGGGGGAGTAAAACCTGTGACCGAAACTTTGGCCCTGGGAAGTCACCCTGAACTAAAGGCAGAATTTTTTCTGGAGAGAAGAGAATTGGGAATCATAAATGTGGGTGGAAATGGATTGGTTGAAGCAGATGGGGAAATACATCATTTATCGCGACTCGATTGTATCTATATTGGTAAGGGTGTAAAGTCAGTCACCTTTAAGAGCGAAGAAACCCGTACGCCGGCTAATTTTTACTTGCTTTCTGCACCTGCTCATATGACTTATCCTACAAGGAAATTACCTAAAGAGGAAGCTACTCCAACAACTATCGGTGATCCGTCTACCTCAAACCGAAGAACGATTTACAAGTATATTCACGCTGAGGGTATTAAAAGCTGCCAGTTAGTAATGGGCCTCACCGTTCTCGATAGAGGGAGCGTGTGGAACACAATGCCTGGTCATACACACACCCGCAGAATGGAGGCATACTTTTATTTTGATGTAGCTGAAGGGCAAGCCGTGTTTCATTTTATGGGACAGCCACAGCAAACGAGGCATCTTGTACTACAAAACAATACTGCTATTATCTCCCCACCCTGGTCGATCCATTCAGGATGCGGTACAGCGAACTATGGGTTTATCTGGGGCATGGCCGGCGAGAACTATAATTACACGGACATGGATCCCGTAGCTATTGCGAAAATGAGATAAAACAATCAGGATTAGAAATTAGGAATGCTGGCAACATTTTAGAAGCAGGGACACTACACGAATTGGATAGTTGAACAAGCGTTTCCGGTATACAATCTTGTCCTAAGAATTTACCGCAACAAGACGGTAGTGCCTTTTTGAGTGTACTCCCTTCCATCTATACCTACGCCTTTGACCATCCATACCACTGTTTGTGTTGTTTGAGCAACGCTTTTAAAAACGCCATCCCATCCGGGCAGTGCTTGCTTGGTTTCAAACAACAACTGTCCCCACCGATTGTACACTCTAAAAAAATGAAGGTCTTTTAAACCAATCAATATAGGTCGCAGATAATCGTTTCTTCCATCTTTATCAGGAGTAAAGGCAGTAGGTACATAGATTTCTACACTCTTAATTATTTTTACCAATTGGGTATCTACAGTCAGGCAGCCGGTATTTGTGAGAAGTTCGATGGTGTACAATTGTTCCTGGGATCCCTTAAATGTGGGAGTAAAACTCGTGGCAGTATTTAAATTGATTGCAGGTTTCCATAAAACATTTTCGCTGATTTGTCGTGCCCCTAGAGTCAACGGCGAGTTACTGAGGGCATATTCTACCGCATAAGCGGTCGGGGGTTTTGCAATGTCAATTACAATAGGTTGTTTCTTAGTTGTAATACTACAGCCAATATCATTCTTTAGTAATGCATGATAAGTACCGCTCGAACTCACCCTAATTGTGGGTTGTGTAGCTCTTGAAATTGCAAGATCATTTTTAAACCACTGGATACTATTTGCAGGGTTGACATTGAGAATAGCACTATCGTTATTTCCGAAACAATAACTTGCTTTACCTAATAAACGCAAGGAGTCGTTAATTACTGATGCCCGCACTACCACGGTGTCTGTAATGCGACAGCCCCCACCGCTGTTGGTTGTTGTTACAACATAAGCAGTGGTCTTACCAGGAAAAGCCATGGGATTTGCAATTTCTGCATTACTGAGCCCCGTCGCTGGTGTCCAGGCATAATGCAGTCCCGGCCGGGGCGGAATTCCAATAGGAACCGGACTCAGGTTACACGACAGGGTATCAAACCCGGCATTTGCAGTAACTGTTAGCGAGTCTTTTAATTTAGTAAACATGGTATTGGGACAACCATATCCATAATACGGCTCCAGCTTAACGGCAATCGTTGTTCCTGAAACAGGTGGCGGAGACAAAGAAAGTACTTGTTGCGAACCAAGCGGAGTGGTTAATGAGCTGTCGTACCAGGCATAACTGGCATACCCATAAGGAGCAGTCACATTTATTACGGTATCATCGGGGCAATAGGTAGCACCCACAAATCTTCCGCTGCACTCAGAGTTTACATCTATATAGGCGTAACCAAAATGCCTTCTAAAAGTACAGTCAGCTGTTTTAAAAAATAACCGGATAGTTTTACCTGCATTTCCTGATAAATCAATAGAAACGGGAGACCAATCCTTGTACAAAACAGCAGTAGTATCGGTTGAGTTAGAAACCTGGAATCCGGGCAAGGATGTGCCGACAGCGATAAAACTATAAGAAGCACAACTGATGGTAGTATTATCAGTTACATTAGTAATCTCAATTTCCATTCTTGGTTGTTCGAATGTGCGGTGGTTTGGGGACTGAAATACTACGGCATAATTGTACATCAATGTATATGAGTTCTCATTTGCGGGAATGGTAAATTCATATGAAACTCCTTCTGCTTCACCACCTGCTTGCGTACTTCCTAACTTGATGGAGTGTCCGCTACCGTTTGGGCAATTTACAGGGAAGCCGCCAAAGGGGTCAACTTCATTAGAATTAGCATTATATATCGTGTGTTTCCCCGGGATTGGCCCGGACGGAGAAAGCGAGATTTCATTCTGACCTCCAACTGCTGCTGTTCTACCTGAATAGCAAGTCCAACCGTTGAAGGTGCCAGTCTCAAAATCAATATTATAAGGACAAGTTTGGGCTTTTATAACAGATGAAAAGACGATTAAAAAAACATTTAATAACAACAAAGGCTTTGTTTGTAAATAAAGCCGCCTTCTTCCTCGTAACAATTCTATTACAAAATGCACGCTATGAATTTAGTTTTTTAAAGTTAGTATTATTTCAACCTCAGCAAACGAATACAAATTAATTCTTCCAATTTTCCTGGACCACCAACTTTGCGTGTTTTTATTTAACGATCGACACGTCTGTTATTTAAGTTTATACGAATAAATGAAAGCCCTGGTTGGTTATTACAAGGGCCAAAGAAAATAAATTCAAGGTCGATGCTATGTTAGCAAACGAGAAACATTTAGAGTACCGTTGTTAATGCCAGATGGCATTTTTGAAGTAAAGGTTGGCTGTAAGACTACTCTCCTGGGTGGTATTGCTTTTCAATGTGTTTTAACACGTCTTCTTTGTAAAAGAGAACATCTTTGAATTGACCATTTATGTAACCTTTTGCCTGGTCAGTATAATGCTTATTAGCAGGATCAAATGATTGTCCGCCTGTGATAATTGACTTCGCTTTTACTCTTTTGCCAAATTCGACACAGGCGATAAAACTATTTCCTGAAACGCCATAACGTTTATTCAGACCATGCAAACGACGGGAAGCAAATGAAGGCAATGAACCAAACGTGCCTGCAGCAAGGCCAACCGGCATGCTTGGTTTAGCATCATCAAATTTACCGTCAGCAGAACGTTGGTAACGGTTCACTTCTCCCCACGGTGTTTTCCATGTACCAAACCTTTTTTCAATATCTTTTAGCGTTTCAGATAAAAGGCTCATTCTTTCGTCTGAAGTAGTCGCTCCTAATGTCGCTTGTAATTGTTCGACTGCATGAGATGTTTTGTAAGGATTAGCCGCGGCAGGTGCTTTCTGTAAAAAGCGATAACCAAATTCAATGGCAATGGTTGACGCTACAGAAGTGTCAGAAGCGTTTTTACTCCAGCTTTTCAACAGCCCTATTGCTTCAGCTAGTTCATTTTTTAATGGCTGTGATGCACTTAATGCGGCATAATCTTTAAACAGGGCCGGAACCAGGTAATCAAAAGTTGTAAGATGACCATTGTACCCCACCTCATGAATCATTTTATCGATTGTAAAATCTTTTAGGCTACTTAGTAGGCGTGCTGCATTTAGCCCGCGGAAATTTTCCCCATCGGGCGCCATATAAGTGGGATAGTTTTCCTTTTTCGGACTGCTTTTGCCAGAAACCGTAAAAGGGGTAGAATTGCAATTTTGAATAAATCCCGTTGTAGGGTTGTAAATATGAACAATTTCACTCAAGGGATGAACACCTTTCCAATCACTTTCCGATGTACTGCCGTCAACCGGTAAGCTGTAGTCTACATCTTTATTTCTCTTAGGAACATAGTTTCCATGCCAGTACGCAATATTTCCTTTGGTATCCGCAAAGACCGTGTTGTCAGAAGTATTGGACCGCAAATCCATATTCTTTTTAAAATCATCGAATCCTTTCGCTTTTGTGCGAAGCCATGATTGCATTAAAGCGGTAAGTGACCGATTGTTTTCCCTCAGGCTTAACCATTTTCCATCCCTCATTCCCATTACAGGACCATGATTGGTATAATAAGTAATAAATGTTTGTTCTGCAAAACCATCTCCTTTTTTATACCGTATAACCACGGGTTTTGTTTTCACAGGTACCAGCTGGTTATCGTATCGGGTGTATAAGGAGTCGCCTTGCTTTACAATGGTTTCAATATACAGGTCTGCAACATCCGTAGCGCCTGAAGTATGCATCCACCCACAGTATTGATTAAATCCCTGGAAGATAAAAAAGGTACCCCATGTGACGGCTCCGTAAGCATGCAAACCCTCGTCACTTACCATGTGAGACTCGGACCGGAAATAAAATGTAACATGTGGATTTATATAAAGGATTGCATTTTTAGAAGCCGTTTTAGAAGGGGCGACCGCAAAACCATTAGACCCCGTAGGGTCTGCATCATAAAAGGGAATTTTTTTATCGATATAGGAAACAGCGGTATTTGTTGCAGGGTAAAGGTTCTTAAGGTCTTGTGTGCTAATACCTCCATTCTGGGTAGCGGAGATACTACCGTTTGTGCGCAGCAGTGCAAACCAAGGTTCAAAGCGCGTTAAGACTGCCGGTTTTACTTCAGGATGTTTATAGAGATAATAGTTTACTCCATCAGCCGCAGCATCTAATAATTTACGTAACCAATCAGGACTTTTCTTATAATCAGCAATGGCAGCTGCGGTATTATAAATAAGCCGCATTTCAAGGTCGTTGTACAATTGTTCCTCGCCATACACCTCCGACAACCTGCCCAACATCTCAAGGTTATTCTCTTCAACTTTTTTAAAACTCTCTTCGCATTGGGCGTATAACAATCCAAACACTGCATCTGCATCGGTCTTGCCGTACACGTGAGGAATTCCCCACTTGTCACGGATTATTTTTACCTGCCGTGCCTCTGTTTTGTATCGTTCAATCTCTGCGGGGGAAAATGGTTGTGAGATAGCAATGAAGGGAATGAAAAGTAGCGCAAATAGAAATCTCATGTATTTTTTTCGATTGGTCCTTCAAAATAACAGAATTGTTCTCAACTTAATTCTGCAACAAAAAAGGTGCTAGCCAAACTGGTGATACAGGTATCTTACGAAGGTGTAGATCAGCCAGATTACTCCCGCAAACAAAGCCCCAAAAAGTATGAGTACTGGCAGAATTACTTTCCACGCGCCGCCTTTATGGCGGCCTTCTACATAATGCTCCCTCATCAAACGCATGTTCCGGGTATTAGACTTAAACCCTATATCAAATAAGTCACCCACTAAAGGGATAGCTCCTATAATAGTGTCAATCAAAACATTTAAAATCATTCTAGCTAGCACAAAACCGCTTGCTCCGTTTTTTACCATTACAAATAGCATAAACGTTGAGATGCCAAAGGTGGAGAGATCGCCCGCTCCTGGTATCAAACCAATAATTGCATCAAGGCCAAAACGAAAATTTGTTCCGGGTACTTTAAACTGGTTATCCATTAGGCGGGCAAGAAAATCGAGCTGTCTTAATTGAGGATTATTTACAGGAGCTTTGTCGGACATGTAGGTTTTTAATATTTCTGTTACCGTTCAACTAATCAAAAATGCTTCCAACATTTAACGGTAAAAAAGCCGTGGTTGTAGTAAACATGTGGTTGCCTGGCTAATCCTTCCAGAATTATTTCCGTCGTTCATTGCTATTTACTAGGTTTAGTTTGCCATTATCACCCCACCAATATGAAATTTAAACAATTGCTTCTCCCGGCTTTATTGCTGATATACTCTTTACAACTCGTTGCTCAACCGCCCCGGTGGATACTTGTGGCGCCAGGTGTATGGAAAGCATTGATAGGCAAACCTGAGGCTTACAATTTACTTACTGCATCGGGGGCTAAACCATTTGCGGCAGGTTTAGAAAAAATGGGCAGCGTAAGCTTCCCTTTTGACCAGGCTGAGCTTGCAGCTACAATTAGTGATGGTAAAACATCTTTGCGTTTTCCTTTAGACGAAGATGAACAGTTGTACGGCTTTGGTTTACACTTTCAGACCGTTCATCAACGGGGGAAAATTTTGCAATTGCATGTAGACCATTATGGCGGCAAAGACAATGGACGAACTCATGCACCTACACCTTTTTATGTATCATCAAAAGGATATGGTGTTTTTGTTAATTCCGCCCGTTATATAAATGTGTACGCGGGCAGTGGCGTTCGCAAAGACAGTAAAAATGCGCCGACGGAGAAAGACAGAAACACAGATAAAAGCTGGCCTGCTCATCCATACTCCGATGCAGTAGAAATGCTGGTACCTGCAGCCGGAGTAGAAGTGTATATTTTCGCCGGACCTACTGCTTTGGACGCGGTTAGGCGTTTCAATCTTTTTAATGGCGGGGGTGTATTACCTCCCCGCTGGGGTCTTGGGTTTACGCAAAGAGTGAAGTCTTTGTTTACAGATGAAGAGGTCGCTAAAGAAGCTGCTGCTTTCGAAGAGAAAGGTTATCCGCTAGACTTTATTGGATTGGAGCCGGGTTGGCAAAGCAAATCTTATCCCGGCACTTTCGAGTGGGATAAGAATCGCTATCCTGAACCACAGAAGTTCGTGAACCAAATGTTAGCTAAAGGGATTCGTCTAAACCTGTGGATCAACCCGTACGTATCCAGGTCAGCACCTTTTTATAATGCCATTAAACCATACACCGCATCACACACCGTTTGGGTGGGCGAAATTCCTGATTTTAATATTCCCGCTGCAAGAAAAATTTTCTTCGACCAACTGCAAAAAAATCAGGTTGGCATTGGAGTAAGCGGTTATAAGATTGACGAGGTGGATGGTTACGACCATTATCTCTGGCCTGATGTAGCAACCTTTCCTTCCGGAATAACGGCAGAGCAAATGCGCCAGACCTACGCCATGCTGGCTATGCGATATACCATGCCCATGTTTCGCAACCAAAATAAAAGAACATACGGCCTGGTTAGAGCAAATAATGGCAGTGGAGTTTCTTTTCCTTATGTTATTTACAACGATTATTACAATCATGAAGATTTCATTACTGCACTTATAAATAGCGGTACTGCCGGCGTGTTATGGACGCCTGAGGTTAGGGCATCTAAGACAGGTGAAGAATGGTTAAGGCGTTTTCAAACTGTTATTTTTTCACCTATGGCAATGATCAATGCATGGTCAAGCGGCACAAAACCATGGTCATACCCGCAGGTGGCCGAGCAGGTGAAAGAGCTTGCACTCCTGCGTATGCAAATGATGCCGTACTGGTACAGTGAATTTGCCAAATATCACTTCGCAGGAACGCCACCATTTAGAGGAATGCATCTTGAACCTGGCTTTCATGCTGAAGTAAAAAAGGAGGCAGGAAGTAGCAGTCTGGAAGAGAATCCTTACGCAGAGGCTGTCTTAAAAGAAATTAAGGATCAATATATGGCCGGAGAATACCTGCTTGTAGCACCTTTATTTACAGGGCAGAAAACGCGTAAAGTAGTCTTGCCAAAAGGGAAGTGGTACGACTTCTATAGCGGAGAGTATGCAGGCGATGGTGAGGTGCTAACCATTGAACCCGGTCTAAACAAAATACCAGTGTATGCAAAAGACGGGGCAATTATTCCAATGATGAAACCAAGGCTGCACGCACCGAAAGCTGGTGAAAAGGTTGATCTCCTAATTCGCTTTTATGGCACAAAACCTTCACAGTATATGTTGTATGATGATGACGGGGAGACCTTTAATTATGAGAAAGGCGACTACACTTTTCACCAATTGAAGGTCGAAAAAAATAAGGCAGGCTCATTAATCGGAACAATTTCAAATGCACCCGCGGGAAAGCCGAACACGGTTGGAAATGTGACGTGGAAGTTTATGACGGATACCGTAAAATAGTATAAAACCAACAAGACCTTTGCCTATAAATGTTATATTTCCAACTGTTGGTTGTTACAGCAACATCGTTGCATCGCACACTTGTACAAAGCATCCCGCCCCATCTTTTCGCGATGTACTGTAGGGACATTTGTAGGTAGGGGCATTTGTAGGGTAGTAGAAGAGATGGTGAAGGGGCGACCCGATTTAAAGGTGCAGGAGCAGGTAATGTGATGCACAAGACATAAAAAGACTACGATTCGTCATGCGCGTCGTGTTGCCGAAGACGCGCAATGGCATCGGAAAAGCCTCCATTTTATACTACCAACGATGGCCCCGTAAAGCTGGGCTGGAGTTATTCTATTGACGAAATATTCACTTTTATATTAAAACTATCTCAAGTCATCTTCAGCTTTTAGACGGCCTGTTGTTTTATTTCATCCGATTCACTTTTCATACTGCCAGCAATTGTATTTACCGATCTGTTGACAGAGTTTAGACGCTGGAAAGTATTTTTGAGAAACGATTCAGACTATTTCCAGGTTAATTCTTTTTAATGACAAGATTTTTACTTTTTACAATTTTAGGCTTAACCATTTCCTTTCCTTCTCTTGCTCAACAGACCAGGACAATAAGCGGTTCTGTAAGTGATACATCGGGTGTTTTCCTTAATGACGTGTATGTAAAACTGGTTGCAGAAAAAGATAGCGTCACTACAACTACAAATGCTACCGGAGCCTTTCACTTTACAAAGGTTGCCTTTTCTGACTTTACGATAAGTGTAACAAGGATAGGTTATCAAACATTTACCAACAGTTATTCCATTACGGCAAAAGACATTAGCACTTTCAACATTGACCCTATAAAACTTACAACACAGCCCAATCGCCTTACCGATGTAGTGGTGGTTGCCATAAACCCGGTTATAGTTAAAGAAGATACGGTTGAATACAAAGCCAGCGCATTTAAAGTGCGAGAAGGAGCGCCGGTTGAGGATGTTATAAAAAAACTGCCAGGTGTAACCGTTGACAAAGACGGAAAAGTAACGGCACAAGGCAAGCCTGTTGCCAGAATCAGGGTAAATGGGAAAGATTATTTTGGCGGCGATGTACAAACTGCCACACAAAACCTGCCTGCGGATATGATTGAAAACATCCAGATTATAGATGACTATGGAGATAGGGCAAATGTTACAGGTATTAAAGAGGGCGAACCTGAAAAGATTTTAAATATTACTATTCAAAAAGGTAAGAATAAGGGCAACTTTGGTAATGGAACTTTTGGAGCGGGAACACAGGGCAGGTACGTAGCACGGCTATCGGTAAACAACTTTAATGAAGACAGGCAGATTTCTATATTAGGATCAGTAAATAACACCAATGCTAATATATTTAATTTCAATGGTGGCGGAAGGGGCGGAGGAGCGCGGGGAGCAAATTTTGGGGGGTCCGAACGTACAATAGGTGGAGATGGTATTAATAATGTAAGGTCGTTAGGATTAAACTACAGGAATAAATGGGGTAAAAAAATTACATCGTACGGTAGCTACAGTTTTTCGGGAAACAGTAACTTTCTTACAGGCACTTCCTTTCAGCAAGACTTTAATCCTAAAAATATCAGCACCACCGGGCGCACCAGCACTAATAATACAAATAACAGTAATCACAGGGTTACATGGAACCTGGAGTATAATATTGATACGGCAAACTTTCTGAAGATATCTCCCTATTTTTCGTACGGCACTTCTAACAATAGCGGCACGAGTATTTCCGAGATTAGCCGTCAGAAGTATTATACACTGAATAACAGCTTTTACTCTAATCATTCTTCGTCACCAGCTGGGGGTACTGAGTTTTTCTTCAACCATAAATTTAGTAAACGTGGTAGAAACCTCAGCTTAAACGCTAATGTTGATTACTCGGAACGCGGCCAGGAGAGAAACGCAAATAACAATTATCATGACATTGACTCTACAATGCCCAATTACCTGCCAAGGGACAGTAGCAGAATACAGTTCATTGTAAACGAAAGTCGTAATACCTCAACAAATCTGCGCATTTCCTATGCAGAGCCTATCTCAAAATTCACTTCTGTAGAGGTAAGTTATAACAGGAATAATTCAAATACTCAAAGCCTGAAAAATGTAGACGATGTCGATCCGCTTTTTGGTGGCAAGACTAGAAACATAAAGCAGAGTAATGATTACAAGTACGGTTTTACCACCAATCGTTTTGGCATTAGTCTTCGAACCTTTAAACAGAAATATAACTATGTACTTGGTTTTGTTGCTCAGCCTACCAACCTTACTGGTAACGATCTTGGGCGTAAAATAACTACCACAAATCGTAACTTCTACATTATACCAAATGCGCGATTTGTTTACAATTTTGCCCGTAGCAACAACCTGACAATTACTTATGGTGGAGGAAGCCGTGAACCAAACTTTATACAATTACAGCCTATTAGCGACAGTACAAATTTGAGGAATATAGTTATTGGCAACCCAAACCTAAGGGCCGAGTTTACCAACAGGCTGGGCGCTCAATACAATAAGGTGGGTATTTTAACAGGCACTTCTTTTTTTGCAAACCTATCTTTCGACCAATCGCAGAACAGGATAGTTACAGCACGCTTCAACGATCCAAGAGGTACGGGCAGAACAATTACTTATTTAAATACAAACGGCTTTTACGGCTTTAATGGAAACTTTGCTTATACAAAACCGTTTGCGCAACGCAAGTTTTATGCAACCATTAGTACCTCTGCAAGTTTTGATAACAATATTTCCTTTACTGATAATTTTAGAAATAATGGTCAGAATTGGGTTATACGTCCTGGTGCCCGTTTTAGACTTGACCTCGAGGATATAATAGACGTCGACATCAATTCAAACTATAACATAAACAAAACCGTTACTCAATATATAGATACCTCTATCGCAACGGAGGTTAGATCTTTGACGTTTGGATTAAACGGGAAAAATTACTTCTTCAAGAATTGGACGATAGGGTATGACCTTACCAAGATCATCAACACCGGTTATTTAAACACTAAAAATTCCAATCCAACTTTGCTAAACATGTTTGCAGAGCGCAGGTTCCTGAAGAATAACAAAGCAACTATTCGCTTACAAGCCTTTGATCTTTTTAACCAAAATACGGGTATATCAAGAGATGTAAATGGAACCACTGTTACTGACGTACAAAACAACCGACTGGGTAGATACGTGCTTTTGACTTTCAACCTCAGGCTGCAAAAATTTTCAGGAAAGGCCTTGCAGCGTTACCAGGAGAGCAGGGGCGGTAACAATCGTTAACCAAATGAGCTTCCAAATTTCATTAACACATATAACAGGTTGAAGAATATTTTTGATACCAGCCGATCTTTTTATAGCCACATCGTTGCTACGCTCAGTTTAAATTCAGAAAAGACAGCGTCTTTTTTCAGTGTTTGTTGTTCAAAATGTCTTTGCAGCAATTGTGGTTAAAACAGAAGAATAATTAGTAGGTGGGTGTTGGGGCAGAGCTATAAAAAAAATGGCTCCTCCGTAGAAACGGAGCAGCCTCTAACGATTGCTTGCCATATGAAAATCTTAAATATTGTATCTATCAGCTAAAAAGCTTACTAAAAATCTTATTCCTGTAATAACCTTCGATCATTTATTAAATGATATTTTGTTATTATTCTTCAAAAGTAAAGCCTTCTATCAATCGTTCTTGTCTAATAATTGCTCATTTAATTATGGCTAATTACTTCCAAATCTTTTAAAACCCTTGCTGGTAGTGTATTTTATACACATTGCTTTATTATGGCCAAGCTTAAAAAAACCTTTAAAATCTTAGGTAATTAGCTAACATTCGTACCGGTTTTACGGTTACATCTTCTATTTGCCGCTTAATTACTGTGTGCATTTAAATTGTAGCTGTTGGTCAGCAACACTATTTAAATGCACGCCGTTGTGGGCCGCCGCCCATTATTTTATTCATCTGCCACAATTAAGGGTGCGCGCTAATTAAGCCGAATAAAGATTTGCAGTAAAAGTGTGTGACACAACGATGTTGAGGATTTTTTGAATGCTTGTCTAAAAAAAGAATTACAACACATTGTTGTTATAATAACAGTCCCTTAAGAAACATGTAAGCAAAACTGAAATAAATAATCAGGCCGGTAACGTCAACAAGGGTAGCGACAAAAGGTGCAGAAGAAACCGCCGGATCAAAGCCCAGTTTCTTCAAAAGCATGGGAAGCATCGATCCACTCAGTGTTCCCCACAAAACAACTCCGACCAGTGATGAGCCAACGGTAAAAGCTATGGGAGCCCAATGTTCTCCATAAATCGGAATAAACTGTTGCCATATAGAAATTCTTATGAAACCAATTATTCCTAATACAGCCCCAAGCATTATCCCACTTAACAGCTCACGTCTTAATACGCGCCACCATTTCTCAACAGTTATTTCGCCTACAGCCATTGCCTGTATAATAAGTGTTGATGCCTGCGAGCCGCTGTTGCCGCCGCTTGATATAATTAAAGGGATAAAAAGTGCAAGCACCGTTGCTTTTGCTATTTCATCTTCAAAATAACGCATTACAGTAGCGGTAAGCATCTCGCCGATAAACAATACAACCAGCCACCCTACTCTTTTTCTAAAAAGTTTTAGCAACGGCATTTCAAGGTAAGGTTCATCAAGTGCTTCGGTACCTCCCATTTTTTGCATGTCTTCGCTAAACTCTTCCGTTGCTACCCAAAGAATATCGTCGATGGTAATAATACCGAGTAAAACGTTGTTATCGTCAACCACGGGAAGTGCATAGCGATTGTTCATTTTGAAGATCTGGTTGGCGTGCTCCTGATCGTCGTTCGCATTTAACGCAATTACTCTTTCATCCATCAATTCGTTCACCTGGGTGTCGGGAGCTGCCAGTATAAATTCCTTTATCCTCAAGTCATCCATCAACTGCCCCTGGTCATTAATTACATAAATAACATCTATCGTTTCTGTGTTTTTGGCAAATTTTCTGATGATCTGAAAAACCTCCTCAACGGTATTATGTTCGTACACATATACATAATCGGGAGTCATCAACCGGCCAACGCTATCTTCGGGATAACCGAGCAGCGAAAGCGTAATGAGCCTTTCTTCGGGATCGAGCAATTTTATTAAATCTCTTAAAACCTCTTTTGGAAGGTCCTCCAAAAAGTCGGTGCGGTCATCGGCCTGCAGCTCGTTTAGTAACTCGGCAGTTTTGAAGGATGGAAGCTGTGAAACAATACTTTTTTGGGTAGGGAAATCTAAAATTTTAAAGGTGCTGGCAGCACGATGTATGGATAAGTTAGCAATGATCTGAGATTCGTAGTCAGGATTTTCATTTATAAGGTCGGCGACGTCTGCTATATTCTGATCATCTAAAAACTCGCGAATGGCAAGTTTGTCTTCAGTTGTTATCAATTGTTCGAACTGTTCTTGTATGCTTTGCTCTTCAATATTCTCCATAGCCATGGCTGCAAATTAAGTATTTTGGCAGCTCAATTTTTATTACTGTCTTTCAATTTATATAACTTAGCCCGCAAGAAATCAATATGCTTCTACCCAACCTTGTTATTGCACCTTCCCAAAGTCGTGGAAGAGGGGTTTTTACAACTAAAAATATTCCTGCAAATACAGTTATCGAAATTTCTCCTATTATAGAATTGTCTCCTAAGGAGAGAAAGCAGATTGAGGGTACCAAGTTGTTTCACTACATTTTCGAGTGGGGTAAAAGCAAGCGTAAAGCTGCAGTAGCACTTGGTTACGTGTCAATGTACAATCACTCTTTTCAGCCAAACTGCGAATATGAAATGGACTATGAGAGTGGCAACATGACTGTGCGAACTATAAAACCAGTAAGAAAAGGCGAAGAGCTTTGTTTTAGTTACAATGGAGATCCAAATGACCAGTCGCCCCTATGGTTTAAAACGGTATAAATGAGTTGATAGTTGCGAGTTTTGAACCCAAAATCAAGATTAATTTTCTGATCACAGATGCTTCATTACTTCTCTCTGGTTAAGGGGGCGAGATGGTGTTGGCCTGGCAAACATCTTACCCATTCCAAATTTGTTCTTGCATATTCACTTAAAACCCACCCAATTGCTTTTTGTATAAAGCATTTTTTCGGCGAAGCGGGATGTGAAATATAGCTGGAGAGTAATGTGTTATCGGTGTATTTCTTATAGCTTTTTTGAAACAACAAACTGCTTCTTTGGAGGCACATATTTTCTGAGGTATTCCATCTGCCGGTTATACTTCTAATAAATTCTGAAAACATTTTAAAATAACTGCCCGAGCAGTCAGAAACTAATGTGTCAACTGTATCCCACCAACTTTTAGTAATAGTCAGGTAGTGAATAGACACATGTTTTCATTTTTGGGGTAGCAAGCATTCAATTTCAATATAACAGTGTTGCGACGCTCCGTTTTAAATTTTTGTTCTTTGTTCTACTATTCTTACGTGTGTAACTAAGTTGTTTTTAGATAACGATAAAAGAAGGTTTTAATATAAATAACGGCAATTACGTGCAAACAAAAGAGGTTGCCATACGGCAACCTCTTTTGTTAAAAAAAATTATTGTTGCTATGCTTGAGCAGCAGCCAAAGCATTTTTGCGAATAATATTTAGTGCGGCACCGGCCTTAAACCATTCGATCTGTTGTTCGTTGTATGTATGGTTTACAATAATGCTTTCAGAAGTTCCATCAGCATGATGCAATACAAGCGTTAAAGGCGTACCAGGTTCAAAGTGGTTCAATCCTTCTATATCAATTGTATCATCTTCCAGAATTTTTTCATAGTCTTCCTTATGAGCAAAAGTTAAGGCTAACATACCTTGCTTCTTCAGGTTTGTTTCGTGAATACGGGCGAAAGATTTTACCAGAATGGCACGTACACCTAAATGTCGTGGTTCCATAGCAGCATGCTCTCTTGAAGAACCTTCACCATAGTTCTCGTCACCTACCACAATGCTTCCTAAACCTGCAGCCTTATAAGCCCGCGCTGTTGCAGGAACAGGTCCGTATTCTCCTGTCAACTGGTTCTTTACTTTATCAGTGCTGTCATTAAAAAAGTTTAATGCACCAATCAGCATATTGTTTGAAATGTTATCGAGATGGCCGCGAAACTTTAACCACGGACCTGCCATAGAGATATGGTCAGTTGTACATTTTCCACGAGCTTTTATCAAAAGGCGTAAACCTTTGATGTCTGTTCCTTCCCATGCTGCAAATGGTTCTAGTAACTGAAGGCGCTGAGATTCGGGGCTAACTAAAATGTGAACTTGGCTTGGGTCCTCCGCCGGCGCCTGGTAACCTGAGTCTTCTACAGAAAAACCCTTAGGAGGTAACTCGTATCCTTTAGGTTCGTCTAACTTAACCTGCTCTCCGTCTTCGTTTAATAAAGTATCCGTTAGTGGGTTAAAAGTAAGATCACCGGCGAGTGCAAAAGCGGTAACAATTTCCGGAGAGGCAACAAAGGCATGTGTGCCCGGAAAGCTATCATTACGCTTTGCAAAGTTTCGGTTAAAGGAAGTTATGATAGAGTTTTTACGGGTAGGGTCATCAATATGACGAGCCCACTGACCGATACATGGCCCGCACGCATTAGCTAATACAAGTCCACCCATACTGTCATATGCTTTTAACCAGCCATCTTTTTCTACAGTATATCTTACCAGCTCACTGCCTGGAGAAATCGTAAACTCAGCTTTTGCTTTAAGGTTTTTGTCTACAGCCTGTTGAGCTATTGATGCTGACCTGCTAATATCTTCATAGGAGCTGTTAGTGCAAGATCCAATTAAAGCAACTTCCAGCTTTTCAGGCCAGTTGTTCGCTCTTACTGCCTCTGCAAAACGGCTGATAGGCCATGCCAAATCAGGTGTATAGGGTCCGTTTACATGCGGCTCCAGTTCATTTAAATCTATTTCTATTACCTCGTCATAGTATTTTTTAGGAGCAGCAATAACCTGCGGATCAGCACGAAGATGTTCTTTTATACCATCGGCCAGTTCGGCAATATCGGCCCTGTCTGTCGATTTCAGGTATGCGCTCATTCTGTCATCATATCCAAAAATTGAACAGGTAGCACCTACTTCAGCACCCATATTGCAAATAGTTGCTTTACCTGTTGCACTTATAGCGTCAGCACCTTCACCAAAATACTCAACGATGGCACCTGTTCCACCTTTAACGGTAAGAATACCCGCAACTTTGAGAATAATATCTTTAGGAGCGGTCCAGCCACTCATCTTACCGGTAAGTTTAACGCCAATTAGTTTTGGCCATTTAAGCTCCCAGGCCAGTCCTGCCATTACATCGCTCGCATCTGCACCACCTACCCCAATCGCCACCATTCCCAGTCCACCAGCATTAGGCGTGTGACTGTCCGTACCAATCATCATTCCACCCGGGAAGGCATAATTTTCTAAAACTACCTGGTGAATAATACCTGCACCCGGCTTCCAGAAACCCAGGCCGTATTTATTACAAACCGAGGCTAAAAATTCGTATACTTCTCTATTTGTGTTTAATGCTGTATGTAAGTCTTCGGCTGCTCCTGTCTTCGCCTGTATCAGGTGATCGCAGTGAACAGTACTTGGCACAGCGACCTGGGGACGGCCTGCCTGCATAAATTGCAATAATGCCATCTGGGCCGTTGCATCCTGCATGGCAACACGGTCGGGAGCAAAATCTACATAGTGTACCCCACGCTCAAAATTTTCCAGCTTCATATCCGTATGCAAATGTGCAAAGAGTATTTTTTCTGCAAGGGTTAGTGGTCTGCCAACCGCAGTGCGGGCTGCTTCAATTTTGCCGGGCAGTTCTTCGTAGACTTTTCTTATCATTTCTATGTCAAATGCCATGTCTAAAGATGATTTTAAGGTGTGAGAAAAAAGTTTAGCAAAATTACGTCAAAACAGTTCTCAAGCGAAATAGATTTCTGTCTCCAATGATTATTAATTTCTTTAATTTGCATAGCAGTTTCGCAGATGGCAACCCATTAAAAAGTCATGTTATGAAAAGTGTAAGAGAAATAATAGAGTTACATGCTTTTGGTGTTTGTTCAGCAATAGGAGAGAAGATGGGAATTGCATCTACAAGAATTCGCATGTGGTTTATTTATATCTCATTTCTAACTTTTGGCTCCCCTTTAATTATATACATGGTTCTTGCGTTTTGGATTAATATCAAAAATTATATTTACTCCGCCAAAAGAAATCCTTTACGTTATTTGTAGTAAAAATTAGCTGCGGTGGTAAAAATTGAATTTGATCATACTGATTATGCAGAGTTATTAGGTTATTACGCAGAAGTATTTAAAGGGAAAGTAAAGAACAATAAACTTGAATTACCTCCCGATATTGGCAGTGGCTTTATAAAGCTGATTGAACTTCCAAATGGTCTCCAGGGCCTTGTTTCTGATTATACTGTTAACCAGGATTTGCTGCTCACCCGCTCAAAAATTAATAAAGATTATTTTACGCTCCGCTTCGATGAAGTTATTATTCCTGACGCTGTGCCTATTGACACAGGAGAGGCGTCTCTGATGGAAATAAGCCCGGTTCGTTCCGCCGTATTTTTAGGTAGTACTAAATTTGACTGGATGTTTCTTAGCACAAAGGGAACACGGGTTAAGGGGGTAAACATTTTGTTTAGCAAAGATTGGCTGGAACAATTTTTAGAAGTGGAAAGCGTTGGAGATTTGATAAAGAAATATCTCAGCTTAAAAATGAGTGCGTTCAACTACGAGCCGATGGATATGGAGTATAAGCGAATCCTTGCTGAAATAGTTGAAACCAATGTAGATCCTTCTTTTGAAACACTCATTATTCAGAATCGGGTAATGTTGTTGCTCGAAAGGTTTTTTACACGCATTTATTACAAGATGAGTGACATGCATTTTGATGTAAAGCTGAGCAACGAGGATATCAACCGGTTGAAGATGATTGAAAAAGAACTTGTAAAAGATTTTTCTGTCGAGCCTCCGGGAATAACCAAACTAGCCAGGTTGGCTGCAATGAGCCCCAGTAAACTTAAAAATAGTTTTAAAGAGATTTTTGGTTTACCAGTATATCAATATTTTCAGAAACACCGGATGAATAAAGCCAAAGCAATGTTGCTTAGCAGAAAATATTCGGTAAGAGAAGTGGGGATAGAACTCGGCTATAGCAACCTGAGTAATTTTGCAAAGGCTTTCAAAAAGTCGTTTGATCAGTTGCCAAGCGATCTTTTAGACAGGTAAAAGCGGAAGTGATATCATAAATCTGTTAGAATATAGCACCGGTGTTGAATTGGTGAGAAGTTGCACATAACAAGCTGCGAAATGGTTTGCAGATGAAGTGATTGCGACGCAACGATGAAGCCACATTCTCTAATGTTGGTACCCGTAAATAATTTTTAAACAGGCTATTAAAAGAATAGTTTCACCACTAGTAAAAAATCCTATATGCAATTGGAAAAACCAGACTTTGTTGAGTTATTGCATTTGCTTGCCCCCGACTTTAAAGCCAAGGTTACAAATAACCAGGTTGCAGTGCATGCGCAGGTGGGTAAGGGCTACTGCTGGGCCGAAAAACTTCCATCGGGTATAACCGTTTTAGTTTCAGATACGTGCTTAAGAGAAAGTGTGGTAGTAGAAAGACCTGAGGGAGAGGAGCATTTTTTTACTTTGCAGTTTAACGAAGAGGCCGCCGACGAAACAGATCTCGCGGTAAAACCCAAACGTAACGTAGAAGAGTTTGAGTCGTTCGTAAAACTCAGTCATACCCTTTTACCTGAGACTTTTATATTTCCAAAAACCAAGCGCTTACGGTCCGTAAAATTTTTCTTTAATAAAGAGCATTTGTCAACTTTAGTAGGCAAACAAGCTTTTGAAGAGGTGCTAAGTCAATATTTTCCTGTTGAAATGAATTCGAAAAACCTGGAGCCCATTGCTACCGAGTACCGCGTAATGCTTGACGATTTGTGGACTGATAGAATGAGCCAGCCGCTTAGGCTGAATTACATACAGAACAGGGTGTTGTTATTGTTGGAAAAGTACATTGTGAAGTTGTATGAAAGGAGAGATCTGAAAGGAAAAAAAGTAAAACGAAGCGAAGATGAAACTTTGCGATTGATGAAAGTGGAAGCCCTGCTGGTGAAAAATTTTGCTGTTGCTCCTCCCACTATTGATGAGCTTTCGCGAATATCAGCAATGAGTCCAACAAAACTTAAAAACGACTTCAAAGCCCTATACCGTTTGCCGATATACGAATATTATCAAAAAAATAGAATGTTGAAGGCTAAGTCTTTATTGGTACTTGCCAAATACACGATTAAGGAAGTAGGTATTATGGTTGGCTATTCTAATCTTAGTCATTTTGCCAATACTTTTAAAAAAGAATTTGGTTTTCTGCCGAGTGAGATTGCAGCAAAAGATGGGGTGCTGGTGTATAGTAAATAGTGGGTACCGTTACGTTGTTTTGAGGGCAGCTATTAATAAATTTTAAAATACCGGCAGTTGTTTTTTTAAGCCACATGGTTGCGTCGCAATCACTTCATCAGCAAACCATTTTCAAGCTTTTTTTAACACTCAAATAAGGCTACATCGTTTTATTCGGGTTGATATACAATTTTGACAACAGCGTTTTTTTGTTCGGTTGAAGTTACAAACAACTCGTACCGTTGAGAGCCGGCGGTTACAATCATCAACGCAGTATTTGGAGGGATGGAACCAAGATTTTCCGCTACCATAACAAATTCATGGGCAGCATTGTTTTCATCAGCTTTTATAGTGAAACCAATTGGCTTGTCTGTAAGCGTTTTGTTAGAAACGATTAGCTGATTATTATGATACACTGTAATTCGGTCGCCATCAACTTCTCCGTTATCGTATAAATCTATCTTAAACTCTTTAGCGTGTGTGGTAATTGTTTTTACAATCTCATTCTCCCTGCTTTTTAGTATTTCAGGCCTTGGAAGGGTTTTAATTGCAGGTGGCTTTATTGTTTGAACGGGTTGTTCTTTTTTAGGTACGACCACAGTTTCAGGCGCTGGAGGAAGCGGTTTTCTTTCGGGTTTTGTTATCAGGTTTTGCTCAGCACCCGGCTTCAGCATAGGCTTCTTAGGAAGCGTATTTTTTGCAATTGGCTTATTCGAAGTTGCAGGTTTGTTTATAACAGGTTTTGCTTTTTTCTTCAGCTCATTTTCTCTTTTAGTAACAAAATCTTCTTTAAAAAAGTCACTTGTCAGCTTTTTTTCCAGGTATACTTTGCCGCTGCCACAATCGCCCTTGTCATTTGTATTACGACTTGAATAAGTTCCGGTAAGTGTTTCAAGTTCGCCCATCCTGTTATATTCCAGATAGCAGGTCATTAAGCAAGGCTCACTTTTCTCAGTAATTTTCAGGTCAACTAACTTCAGCTCGTTCAAGATGATGTTGTTGGTCTTTATTGTATTAATACCTTTTGCCTCTGCCTTTCCATAAAATACAGTTGTTTTATAGGAGTAAGTAACACCATTTAGCGCATTGTTCGGCAACTGTGCAAGTTGCACTTCAAACCGGTAGCGGTCCTCGGCAAATCCAAAACTGTTCGAAATAAAATAACCTTTCCAAATGCCGGTGATATTTTTAGAATTGCTTTCAGGAGCAGGATCAGCAACGCCCGAGTTCAATTTACCCTTATTATCATTTACGCTTTCCTGGTTATTGCTGTTTGAAATTGTTCCTTTTTTGGGCAGATAACTACTCTTACTTTTTTGACTTAAACCAGGCTTCCGGGTACTCCTATTTTGAGCAACTGATAAGTTTAAAGTAAGTAGTAAAATGGAAAACAGAGTAAAAATTATCTTCATAAAACAAATGTAATCTGCAATCAGCAATAAGGGTACAAAGAACAGTTAAGGTTTTTTTGTCTGAAGAAATGAATTTCGTTTGCGAAAAAAACTGGGAGATGTAGTTTTTAAGGTGTGTCAAAAACCTGCATTCTGGTAGGTATTTCAGATTTCACCAATTTACTTTCCCATCCTTTTGATTTCAGAATATTGTATATGTTGTTGTGCTTCCACGGCTCCATATAGGGATGGGTGACGATGGAGAAATCAAGGTTATGAAGATTTTGAAGGGAAAGCTCGAAGAACGAGTAAGTTTTATTGTTGCTGTTTTGTACAGCCAGAAACCGGAACTCTTCCTCATGTTTGTAGCTAAGGTCTTTTAAAAAACCTTTGAAACGGTGACCTGCATTTTTTAAGCTTGAATCCTTAGGGTCAAAAGGGGAAATTTTAAAATACTCGACCTTTCCATGAACCATTAAATTAAAATCCGGATTGTCGAAATTTCTGCAAGACTCTATTATTGTTTTACACAGTCGCTCGGGATTAAATTTTAGCGCAACACTGTCTTTATTAGAATAAGTATCCCACATTGCCAAAGACTCGCGCACACCCAGGTACCAGCAGCTTGCAAAATAGGTTTTTTGAATTTCCTCGAGGTTACTTTTAAACCGTTCTTTTACCTCGTGCTTTTCTTCCTTTAGCTGTTCTTTACTTTTTTTCGACAATCCTTCTTCTTTTTCTTTCCGATGGTCTAAAGCATCCAAAAACTCTTTATCGTGAAGATGCTTTTCTGCTATTCCTTCCAGCGGATCAAAAAAACTATTGAGTGGAGAAAAGAAAATGTTTTCTGAATTTAGAAAATAAATGAGGCGGTGAAGGTCCATGTAACGCCATAAAAACTGATCGTTCTGAAAGCTGTATTCTTTGTTTCTTTCAATTTGCATAAGTTATGTATACTCCCCGAAAACCTCACGCAATACATCTGATATCTCTCCAAGGGTACAACAGTTCTCAACTGCGTTTATAACCAAAGGCATTAGATTTCTTCCATCTTTGGCAGCTGTTGAAATTTCTGCAAGGCATTGTTCAGCTACTTGTTGGGTCCTTCGGGCTTTTATATTTTTTAATTTTTCGGTTTGAATTGCCCTTATGCTATCATCAATTTTAAAGCCACTTGTATTATTTGTTTCTTTTATATGAAACTTGTTAACCCCAACAATTATTTTCTCTCCCGTTTCAATATTACGTTGATATTCGTACGCACTTTTGGCTATCTCATCCTGTATAAATCCCTGTTCAATTGCCGCAACACTACCTCCCATTGCATCTATTTTCTCAATCAGTTCCCACGCCTTTTGTTCCACTTCGCTTGTGAGACTCTCTACAAAATAAGAACCTGCCAATGGATCTGCGGTGTCTGCAATCCCACTCTCAAAACCTACTATTTGTTGTGTTCTCAAAGCTGTTCGTGCAGCCTCTTCGGTTGGAAGATTTAGGGCTTCATCATAGCCATTGGTATGCAAACTTTGTGTGCCACCTAAAACAGCTGCCATTGTTTGTATAGTTACACGGCTGATATTATTTAAAGGCTGTTGTGCTGTTAACGTACTTCCACCAGTTTGTGTATGAAAACGTAGCATCATGGCTTTAGAATCTGTTGCTCCCAACTCTTTCATCATTACCGCCCACATTCTTCTCGCTGCCCTGAATTTAGCTACTTCTTCGAACAGATTGTTGTGAGCATTGAAGAAAAAAGACAGCCTTTTGCCAAAGCTGTTAATATCCATACCCTTTGCAAGAGCGGCTTTTACATAGGCTTTTCCATTACTTAGTGTAAAAGCTATTTCCTGTACTGCCGTACTGCCGGCTTCGCGAATGTGGTACCCTGAGATAGAAATGGTGTTCCACTTTGGTAATTCTTTGCCACACCACTCAAAAATATCGGTAATTATTCGCATGCTAGGCTTAGGAGGATAGATATAAGTTCCTCTTGCAGCGTATTCTTTTAAAATGTCGTTTTGTATCGTTCCCGTAATCTTGCAAAGATCTGCACCTTGCCTTTTGGCTAATGCAACATAAAAAGCCAGGAGAATAAAACCTGTGGCATTAATGGTCATTGAAGTGCTCACATCTTCCAGTTTGATATTATCAAACAAAATTTCCATGTCTTCTAAAGTATCGATAGCAACACCCACCTTTCCAACTTCACCTTCCGATAAAGGATGATCACTGTCATAACCAATTTGTGTAGGTAAATCAAATGCAACACTTAATCCGTTAACTCCCTGCGAAAGCAGATAATGGTAGCGCTTATTGCTTTCTTCTGCAGTTGAAAACCCGGCATATTGCCGCATTGTCCACAGTCGTCCCCGGTACATGTCTGGCTGAACCCCGCGGGTGTAGGGAAAAGAACCGGGATTTTCGGACGGAAGGGGATTTTTGGGAGGATAATAAACAGGATTTATTTCAATACCGCTGTCAGTAAATTTTGGAGTCATTAGAACGGGAATTATGGGATTTAGCAGAAATAACCGAGATTTTGGGAGTTCTTGAATTAATGGGAATATCTTGATTTCGGCGTTCTATCCAGGATTATATTTCTTATTTAATAATCGTTTGTGTTGTAAAGATTTTGCCCCGAATTAAAAAGTAAACCGAAAGTATTGTTATCGGCTGAGTACAAACAATATTTACATCTAATCCAAAAAATCCAGCAATCCGGTTCTACAGCAGTTTCTTCGCCTCATAACTCAACACCTCACTAACCACTTCATGAAGCTGTCCTTTTTTATCGGTCATCAGGTATTCAAGTAGCAATTTATTTAGGTCAAGGCCGGTGGCATTCGGAGGTAGTGCGCTGGCAAGTTGGTTAATCACCAACATATTTTGTTCCTTTAAATTCTTCAAAGCATTCCACGCGTCGGCAGAAACATAAATCTGTTGGGTAATGTTATAGTCAAATTCTTCTTTTACACCCCTGGTAAGTAGCATTTGCATTTCCCTTGCACTCACTCCATTTTGATTTACCCTGCTTATCAGGTTCGGCAGCGCAATTCTGTCAACAAGCAATGTCAATCTTTCATACGCCTGTAAACGCATTGCTCTTGTTGCCGAGTCCATATTTTCTCCATCTTCTGATTTTGGACTTTTCTTTTTGTCCTTCATTAGCACAAAAGCAACAAGTATTCCTATCAGCAATACAATCATTGTTATCAAAATTGCAGTTGAATTCTCCATTAGGTGTCTTTTGGCAAAAATACAGTAAAGGCAGTCTTTTTAGTAACTGCTATAATAGTTAACGTTTTCCTGCATTCGAAAATGGAACGAATGGTCACAAATTTGATTATTAGTATTTTTGTAAAAAAGAAATTATGCAAACAGCAATTGATACACCGGTTACTTTAACAGCAGGAGCTGTAGCAGAACTGAGGAAGCTGATAAACGACCCGGGATTTGACAATAGTCAATACTTAAGAGTGGGAGTAAAGGGGGGCGGCTGTAGTGGAATGACTTATGTCTTAGGTTTTGATCAAAAGCAGGATAACGATGATGAATTTGAAATAGAAGGCATTCGTTGCGTCATGTCTCGTTCTCACGAGATCTACCTGCAGGGGATGGAAGTTGATTTCCAGGGCGGATTAAATAGTCGCGGTTTCACTTTCAGCAATCCCAACGCAAGCAAGACCTGCGGTTGCGGAACCTCGTTTGCGGTGTAAAACCGGGATTAAACGGATTAGTTGAGTTGGAAGATGAATTTAAAGGATAGGGGATTTTGCCCATTATTCATAAAATAAGAAAAGCAGACTTTTGGGTCTGCTTTTCTTATTTTGCTAACATTTGTTATTTGTGAATCTCCGGTTGTGTCACTCCCTTGTACTGCATTTTTGTATAGCAGCTTTTTTCAAAGCGCGTAATCAACTTTACTTCCTTCTTTCTCCGTCAACTAATCTCCAAATGCCTAAGGGATTATCATCTTTTAACTCTGCAGGTAATAAGCTTTGAGGAAAATTCTGGTAACAAACGGGGCGGGTAAAACGATGAATCGCCAGGCTGCCTACCGATGTTGTTCTGCTATCAGTTGTTGCCGGAAACGGACCCCCATGAACCATGGAGTGACATACTTCAACACCTGTGGGATATCCATTTAGTAATAGCCTGCCGACCTTCTGTTCCAAAAT
>NZ_JAOQAH010000119.1 GCF_025963695.1 Segetibacter sp.
GAATTGCTTCTAAACTATTGTGTACGTTTTTACGACCGACAATTCATCACTCGCGACGCTATACATAAGGGGATCCTGGAAAGGTTTGAGGATCTGTTAAACAACTATTTTAAAACCGGCAAAGCTCATACGATTGGGTTGCCTTCTGTATCTTATTGTGCAAGTGAACTGAACCTATCCGCCAGCTATTTTGGCGACCTGGTGAAAAAGGAAACTGGAAAAACAGCGCAGGAGTACATACAAATGAAGGTGATAGATGTGGCAAAAGAGAGAATATTTGACCAGAGCAAATCAGTAAGTGAGATAGCATATGAACTAGGCTTTAAGTATCCACAGCACTTCGCTCGTCTTTTTAAACAACGAGTGGGGAAGTCGCCAAATGAATATCGGAGCTCATTGAACTGATTGTATTGCAGAAATACAGTGCATGGAATGAAAAATAGTAAAGATGATTTTTGAAGAGCTGCTATTATTCTTGTCACAAACCCATTCTTGTCACCAGTGCATTGAAACCCTCTTCGTTCCTCAAGGGGATCAAACAATTTTGTTCACTTTTATACTTATCAGATTATAATCGTACAGCCGGTGCGCCAACTGTAAATACTCCGCGCCTTTTTGCTTTTGACCCAACCACCCATCAATGATACCGATGGCAAAAGCATGTGCATGGCGGACTTTAGCCTCAGTGAATTAATTAATTTTCGTGCTTGTGCCGCGTTACCGGTACGGGTAAGCGCTATTTCTTCTAAGGCAGGTCTGTAAATTGTCCCTTTGAATAGATCGATTTTTCTGTTAGTGCTTTGTAGCAGGGCCGCTGTGTTTTCTTTATCTAAAGAATACATCTGCTCAAACTTTGGATCCTTTTTAAGGTTCTCATTTTTCACCAGGCAACATTCGCGATTCCCTCTTCTTATAATTGGGCGGCGTATTGGTGGTAGAAGCCAATGCTAAAATTGAATTTGTGGTTAGTCTTTCTTCAATAGAAACTTCTTTAAGGTAGTTGTGGTTTGATAAAAACTTTGTCGCAAGTCCAACCTTTGCCGGGAAGAAGATTTAATACGAAAATTAATAAAAAGCTTTTCTTACCAAACCGTGAATCGAAATATGTGTGCAAACAAAAAAAGCAGCTAAGTTTTATCTTAACTGCTTGATTGTGAAGTGGGAGCACACGGGTTCGAACCGCGGACCCTCTGCTTGTAAGGCAGATGCTCTAAACCAACTGAGCTATGCTCCCTTTCTTTTTCCCTTATGATTAAGCGAACTCTTTTCGTTTGGGAGTGCAAATATAGGAGTGCTTTTTATTTCAACAAAAAAATCTTCTCTTTTTCCGAAAAAGGCAACATGAATTTTATTAAAAGTGTGTCGAAATCTCTTTATTACACAGTTCAACTGACAAAAAAAGTTGATTCGAGTGGTTATAAAGTACAAGTGTGCGACGCAACAAAAGCCGAAACCGGATAAATAGCTGATCAAAAAAAGAACTCCGGGAATATTGTAAGAAAAGGGAAGTTTGTATTACTGCCTCTTTTTTATAACATGATCCTGCTATTTATACTGGCTTCTTCGAATTCTTGATTGATCAACCCGGGAAATATGGTAAAGTATAAGAGTTAAACTGTACCGATCAATGACTTCCGCTAACCTTTACATCATAATCGATCCCCTGACTCTTAAGAATTGCCTTGGCCCGAATTGCATAAAAGGCGAGGTATGCAAAACACGCAACACCTACAAAGTATGAAAATTGAATTCCTAAAAGGTTGTCATCGGCTAAATAACCTTGTAGCAAGCTAATTACGCCGCCGCCCATGATCATCATGATTAAGTAGTTAGAACCTTCGCCGGTATGTTTTCCAAGGCCAGCAATGGCAAGTGTATAAATACAAGGCCACAATGTAGAGCAGAAAAGACCGACGCTTGTAAAGGCATATACACTTGTAAGCCCGGTTGAGAAAATGCCGGTAAGTAATGCAATAATTGCAAAGGCGGAGAAAATGAAGAGTTGGGTTGCAGGGTTGCCCTTGCTTAAAAAATCGCCAATTATTAAAGCAATAATAATTACACTATAAATGTAGAATGGAGTGATATCGTGATTAGCCAATTTATTAATAAGAAGAAAAACCCCAAATGCGAGGTAAGGCATCAAAACGCGTAATATAGATTTTAAGCTGTTACTAATGTTGAAGGCTCCAACTGAAGAAGTCCATCTTCCCATCATTAAGCTTGCCCAGTATAAGGAGATGAAAGGAGCCATACTTTCGGTTGGAAACGGCAAGCCGTCGGCTGTTTTTACGTGCTGTTTCATAAATTCCGGCAAATTGCTTGCGGTGGATACTTCTACGCCTACGTAAATAAATATAGCTACCATTCCCAGCGCTAACTGTCCATAGTTTAAAGAACTCTTTCTGACTTTTGAAACTAAAGGATCAGCGACATCGGTGGGAGTCGAGACAATTTTCGTATCATCTTCAGAAACGATTTTGTTTGGAATAGAAGAAAACTTAAAAATTAAAGCAACTACTAGAAAGAGGCCTCCTAAAATTAGGTAAGGAGTTTTGACGGCACCAATGTCTGCAATTTTTGCAGTGTCGCTGGTAACCGAACCGAAGATGGCAATGCTTACCAAAACAGGACCTATTGTTGTTCCGAAATTATTTACGCCCCCTGCCAAACTTAACCTTTGGGATCCGGTGCGTGAATCGCCCATAATAACAGCCAATGGGTTTGCCGCAGTTTGTTGTAGAGAATAGCCCAGACCAATAATAAACAAACCGGCGATCAACAAAGTAAAAGATGCCGTTTCCGCTGCGGGGTAAAAAAGCAAAGCGCCGATTGTAGAAATAATCAATCCAAGGGCTATTCCGTTTTTGTATCCAATCTTGTTTAAGATATCGCCGCCGATAGTTTTGCTAATGATTAAGTAAAGAATAGCTCCGATGGTATAGGCAAAGTAAAAAGCAAATGATATCATTTGTGACTGCCATTGCTCAAGTTGTAATTTTTCTTTGAAAACCGGGATAAGAATATCGTTACTGGCAGCAACAAACCCCCAAAAAAAGAAAACAGAAATCAAAGTACCAAACTGAGACCATTTCGTTTGTTGGTGCATAACAATCAATGTGTAAGGTTAGTAAATAGGGATCAAAATAAAGACAAATTATTTACTGGGAACATTTATTTTAGTGCAATTATTAGTGGCTTTTTTTTAAATATTTATTTATATGTTTACTAAAAGAAGGTTACTGTCTTATAAAATTCCTTTACCAATCTTTAAAAACTGTGAATGGACATTCTACACATTAGTGCCGAGTGTTACCCAATAGCGAAAGCAGGCGGCTTGGGTGATGTTGTTGGTGCATTGCCGAAATATCAAAACGGGCTGGGACATGTAGCAAAGGTTGTTATGCCCATGTACCGCACAAAATTCTTGCATAACAATGAGTGGGATGTTGAATTTAAAGGCAACACAAATCTCGGTTCACGGAATTTTGATTATACAATCATCAGGGAAAGAACAAACAAACTTGGATACGAACTTTTCTTAGTAGACATTTATGGACTACTTGACAGAGAGAAAATCTATGGTTATGATGACGACATTGAACGTTTTGCAGCTTTTCAAATTGCAGTTGTTCACTGGCTGACTTATTCGCCGGCTAAAAAACCTGACGTCGTTCATTGCCACGATCACCAGGCTGGTCTTATCCCATTTATGATGCGGTACTGTTATGACTTCAATTGGGCCCTAGGTAATTTGAAAACAGTAATCACTATTCACAACGCTCAATACCAGGGATGGATAGGTTGGGACAGAAGCTATTATATTCCTTCTTATGACCGATGGAAGCACGGAATGCTTGAGTGGCAGAACAATATTAATTCTTTGGCAAGCGGAATAAAGTGTGCAGATAAGGTAACAACGGTAAGCCCAAGTTACCTTGAAGAATTACGATATGCCGCAAATGGGTTAGAAAATCTTTTTGAATATGAAAGGGGAAAATGCGTTGGTATTTTAAACGGAATAGACACAGATGTATGGGACCCTGCAACTGATACTTATATTGACAACCCATTTTCTCTTGAAGATGTAGCACATGGTAAATTGTTGAATAAGCAAGTTTTGTGTGAACAGTTTGGTTTTAATATCGACAATCCTTTAATCGTTTTTATTGGCAGGCTGGTAGGCGAGAAAGCAGCAGACATTTTACCTGATAGCATTCTTGCATCTATTTACAGTTTACAACATAATGTCTCCTTTTTAATACTTGGAAGCGGCGAGCCCGATGTGGAATGGAGATTAAATAATCTTACTTCTCAGTTTGCAGGAAGTTACAATGCTGTTATTGGGTACAATGAGAAGTTAAGTCACCAAATGTATGCTGGCGCAGATTTTTTGTTAATGCCAAGCAGGGTAGAGCCTTGCGGCTTGAACCAAATGTATGCAATGCGTTATGGAACCGTTCCAATGGTAAGAAGTACCGGCGGTTTACGTGATACAGTGATAGATATGGGAGATGAGGGTGGTTACGGCATACGGTTTATTCATGCGTCAGTCGGTGATGTCATTCATTCCATTCATCGTGCCGCTGCTGTTTATAAAGACACTGGTACACTTAACAACATGCGAACGCGAATGATGCAGGTAGATAACAGTTGGGATAACAGTGCGCAACATTACATTGATGTTTACCGAAATCTATAAAACCATTTTAAAAACTAACGATAAATAATATGGATAGTCAATCAAAATCAGTGGTGGCGGTAATACTCGGCGGAGGTGCCGGTACAAGATTACATCCTCTAACTGCAAGTCGTAGCAAACCTGCTGTACCTATTGCCGGTAAATACCGGTTGGTTGATATACCAATCAGTAACTGTATCAACAGCGGTATTAGTAGGATGTTTGTGTTAACGCAATATAACTCGGCCTCTTTAAACAGGCATATAAAGAACACTTATCATTTTAGTGCTTTTAGCAGCGGCTTTGTTGATATACTTGCTGCCGAACAAACTCCCGATAACCCAAGCTGGTTCCAGGGAACGGCCGATGCGGTGCGCCAGTCACTTCGTCACTTGCAGACTTTTGATTTTGAATATGTGCTTATCCTAAGCGGTGACCAGTTATACCAGATGGATTTCTGCGAAATGATTGAGCAGCATAAAAAAACAGGAGCGGATATAACCATTGCAACCCAGCCTGTCCATGGACGCGAAGCAAGCGAATTTGGTATTTTGAAGTCTGATGATCAGCACATGATCACCTCTTTTATCGAAAAGCCAAAGCAGGATCTTTTGCCAGACTGGATCAGCGATACAGGTGAGGATATGAAGGCCGTCGGAAGACTTTACCTCGCTTCGATGGGTATCTATGTATTTAGCCGCAAGTTACTTTTTGAGTTGCTTGAAGACAAAATGAAAGATGCAACCGATTTCGGTAAACAAATACTTCCTGAGTCTATTGGTGTGTACAAAGTAGCGAGCTACCAGTATGAAGGTTACTGGACAGACATAGGAAATATTTATTCTTTTTACGAGGCTAACCTGGCGTTAACTGATGCACTTCCTCCTTTCAATTTATTTGATAATACAAATACAGTTTTTACCCGTGCACGCATGCTTCCCCCGGCTAAGTTTACAGGAAGTACTTTGGAGAAATCAATTGTTGCAGAAGGTTCCATTATTCATGCAAGCAGAATTAGAGGAAGCGTAGTAGGCATCAGGTCAAGAATTGGCGAGGAAACCGAAATTATTGATAGCTACCTGATGGGTAACGATTATTATGAAACCTTCAACCAGATATTAGCTAACGAAGAAAAGGGAGTGCCTACTGTTGGTATTGGAAAAAGATGCCGTATTGAACATGCTATTATAGATAAGAATTGCCGTATCGGAAACGATGTAACAATTATTGGTGGAAATAAACTGGCTAACACAGAGCATGAACTGTACACGGTTAAAGACGAAATCGTAGTAGTTAAAAAGAATGCAGTGTTACCCGATGGATTTAAAATAGGAGCAGAATAAATGTTTGCCGCGCGGCCGGTGAAAAAGTGCTGGGGATGTGTGATACCAGCATTCGTTTTTCATAGCTTCATCGTTGCGTCGCAATCCTTTCATCAGCCCCTCTTTAATCAACTATAGCTTCTATTCGAGACTATTTTAACTGTACAGACTGTTTAATACCGCACTTCTAAATCTTTCGAAACAGAAATTTTAAAACATCCTGAAAAGGATGTTTTTTTGCTACTTTTAGTAATTATGTAATTGTTACACATTATAACAACCCACCGACTGCTATGGCCCTTGTAACTACTGAAACAGTTGCCTCCCCAAAGAGAAGGCAGAAGCTGAGCCTTTTCGAGATCTTCAATATGAGTTTTGGATTTCTCGGTATCCAGTTTGGTTTCGCTTTACAAAATGCTAACGTTAGCAGAATCTTTCAAACGCTTGGTGCAAAAGTTGACGATATTCCTATTTTGTGGATTGCTGCTCCAATAACAGGTTTGCTTGTTCAGCCTGTTGTAGGCTACATCAGCGATCGAACCTGGCATCCATACTGGGGAAGACGCAGGCCATTCTTCTTCATCGGTTCCATACTAGCCTCAATAGCTTTATTTCTGATGCCGAATGCAACTGTGCTGTGGATGGCTGCAATATTACTTTGGGCGTTAGATGCTTCCATCAATATTTCTATGGAGCCCTTCAGGGCTTATGTTGGCGACAAGCTTGGCAGCAACCAAAGAACAACCGGTTTTGCTATGCAAACGTTCTTTATAGGTGTAGGTGCTGTTGTTGCTTCTTTGCTTCCGTATTTTTTTACCAACGTTTTGCACATCAGCAATACTGCACCCGAAGGTGTTATTCCCGACTCCGTTAAATACTCGTTTTATATAGGAGGCATTGTTTTCTTCGCGGCGGTAGCATGGACTGTTTTCTCAACTAAAGAACTACCTCCCGACAACATAGAAGAATGGAAAAAAGAGATGCGGGAAAGTAATGGACTTTTTAAAGGATTTACTGAAATTTTAAAAGGGTTTACAACAATGCCGCCAACAATGCTTCAGCTAGCTATTGTTCAATTCTTTACCTGGCTTGCCTTGTTTTCAATGTGGATCTATACTACTTCGGCTGTAGCTCAAAATGCCTTCAATTCTACTGATACTACTTCAAAAGCTTACCAGGACGCTGCCGACTGGGTTGGGGTAATGTTTATGGTGTATAACGGAGTTTCAGCCATTACTGCTTTTCTGCTTCCAATAATTGCCGAAAAGACAGGAAGAAAGTATACGCACATGATTTGCCTTATCATTGGTGGAATTGGTCTTGTTTCGATGCTTTACATTAAAGACAAAAATTTATTATTGCTTCCAATGGTGGGCATCGGTCTTGCCTGGTCGTCTACTCTAACCATGCCTTATGCAATTCTTGCAGGTGCGCTACCTGCAACGAAAATGGGCTTCTATATGGGAGTTTTCAATTTTTTTATAGTAATTCCTCAGATTTTAGCAGCCGCTATTCTTGGCTTTTTTGTAAGAATACTTTTTAATAATGAAAGTATTTACGCTCTTGTTGTAGGTGGGGTAGCAATGATTATTGCAGGTTTACTTAACGTGTTGGTTAAAGACAAAGACGAATAAAAAGTTTATGAAAACAGCTGTTCCGATATTGATTTGCATTCGGCATTAACCCCACTGGTAGTTGGCCAGCAGCCGGACGTGTCGGCAGACAGTATGGCGGGTGCTTGAACGAACAGAATAGCTTGTTTTGCTGCTATGAAAAACTACCGGTGAAACGAGCGTGGCAACGATGTTTAATGGTAGTGTAAATGCCTGTTACAAAAAAGTTCCTAAATAAAAAATCCAGCTATTTAAGTTGTCGCTTGCAGGTGAGGTGTATTATTAGCAGTATTCACTTGTTTTTGTAAAAAATCATTCATTGTTTCGAACGAGCCTTCTTTCCCAAGGTCAATTATAAGTCTGTGTAATCTTTCCACCAGTTCATTGCCGGAATGTCTTTTAACATAATTGGGTAGATTATAACTACTGATATCGGTAAACTCCCACGGATGGAAGTAGAGATTTAAGTAACCGTACTTTTTAAGGGCATTTAAAGCAAGCCTTCTATAAAGAAAATAAGGGAAGTTTTTAAAAGTAAGCCAAAACAGAGGGATCCTTAAAGCCGGTGAAACAGAACATGGCAAACGATATACCTGCTGCTGTTTGTACAACGTTTTGGGTAGGTGTAAATTGTTATATTTTCGGGGAATGAAGGTTGGGTTAATGGAAGAGTCGTAAATATATCCAGCCTCGTTAACCAGCGCCATATCTATTGGTTTCATTCGTGGCATTCGCAGCCCATACACTTGCTTCCCGGTAATTTCTTCTAAAGTAGATTTCGATTGTAGCAGATCTTGGTTTTCGAAATGGGAGTGGTAGTAAGTGTGAGAAGCGATTTCGTGTTTAAGAGCTAAAGCCCGTACTTGTTCGCTGTTTTCAGTGGCGTAAGCAGCGGTGGTAAAAATGGTGACGGGAATTTTATGAGTATCGAGTACTTCAGTTACGGCATCCATGCCTTTCCTTCCAATCATCAACTGTTCTTCCCATGGCAGGTTTGAACCATACTCATTCGGTACATCAAACTCCTCCAGATCAAACGTTAATAAGACCTTTCCGCTGTGCATATTTTTTTACTTTAGCAGGAAAGTAGCTGCTTTTGTTCATTTTAACGATGCGAAAAAAATTCTGGCCTTCGGCAAGCAAAACTTTCCATCCCATGCTAGAAAACTTAATGCCACTTTTAAGATTTAGTTCTATAATGGCTATATCTAATTTTTGCCTGTTAGCAAGCACTAAAAATTCTGTATCCACCAAAAAACGATTGATGGTGGTTTGAAGGAACAGGTTTTTTCCTGTTTTGTTAAATCCTTTTAACCCCGACTGCGCATCTGCTATTGAAAGTTTGAGCAAATGTTTGTTCATTGCGATACAAGCTTTCGAGATTATTTTTCTTTTAAGGGGGGTAGCAACATAGTATTCTGCTTTTCTTTTACCCGTTACAATCTCATTGCCCGAGCGAAGTAATGCATACACGTTTCTAAGGTCTTTTGACTCGTATGGGAAATCAAGGTCGGTAGTAATGACAACAGGAGCTGAAGCGGCGGCTACACCAGTTCTGAGGGCGAAACCTTTGCCCATATTTTCAGGATAAGAGATAAACTTGACGTTGCTTTCGGATTCTTGTATTACATCAAAGAGGCTTAGGAGATGTTCATTTTCGCCTCCGTCGTTTACTACTATGTATTGAATAGAGATTGAATAATTGAACTCGATGTCAATTAATTGAATGTTCTCTTTTAAACTTTTCTCCCAGCCCAACCTGGGCTTGAACATAGGCAGCACTATTGTTAAATCATACTGGTCACTCATGCAAGGTGTTTTACAGTTGGAAAAAGCCGAAACCTGTTTTAATCTGGATTGATTGGTTGTTGTTAATAATTCTTAAATCTATTTTTCTCGGCAAAACACTAATAATAATCGGCAAAGTATTTACTAAATATAGACATTGGAATTAAATAGACAATAAAAACCTTAAATAATTATAAAGTAGAATTATAAATACCAGGGGTAAATGCTGCAGGGAGTAACGTTGGTCATAATGTTCAAATCATTAAACCCTCTCTTGAGAATCTCTTTTATTATTACCTTCAACAATTAGTTGTGCCCTTGTAATACAAGTGCTCTTGAATGAATAAGAAGCGTTTATATCAAATACTAGCATTTTGCTGTGCCTTGTTATGGGTACAACCCATACACGGCCAGGATATTAAAAAAACTTCGCAGAAGAAAAGCGGGTTCTTTAGCAGAATATTTAATCGCGTAAAAAGTTCTGTTACAGTAGCGCCTCCTGATAGCACTAAGGCACTAGTTGCAACCAATGGTAAAAGTGTGGTGCCGTTTATAGAACATCAGGGGAAAGTCATACGGTTGGTAACAACGCAGGAGCTGGGTTTTGAAAAATCGTTTTCTGATACAACCAGTTTCATAAACCATTATGGTTCGCGCATTCTAAATGCTTTGCATACCAACACTTACGATTGGGTAATCAGGCATAACCTGTTTATTAAAAAAGGAAGCCATCTTAATCCCTATTTGCTTTCGGATAATGAACGCTATTTACGGTCTTTGGAGTTTATACAGGATGCAAGGGTTGTAGTTAAACCGGTTGAGGGTACACAAGACTCTGTTGATATTGTTGTAATAACCAAAGACTTGTTTAGTATAACGGGTTCGCTTGACTTTAGCGGTGTAGATAGACAAAGAATAACTGCCGGGGAAAGTAATTTGGCTGGTGCAGGTCAAAAAGTACAAATTACTGCTTTGCACGATGTAAACAGAACACCCAGGTTTGGATACGATTTTATGTATTCGAAAAATAGCATTCTGCATAGTTTCATTACGGCCACAATGGGCTATAGCCGTATCAATAATGATCGGACCGGAATGGATAATGTATCATCTTTCTATTTGCAATTAAGTCGTCCGCTTGTATCCCCTTATTCTCATTTTGCAGGAGGACTGGATCTTCGGTTTAACCAGTCTTATAACTTATACATGAAACCTGATAGTCTTTTTTACGACTATAAAAACGCTTCCATCGACGTGTGGACAGGGTACAGCGTAGGACTAAAGAGCCTCCTTAAAAATAATAACAGTCGTAACCGAACTTTTCTTGCTGCCCGGTATATTAAAAATAGGTTTGTTCAGAAGCCGTTTCAAGTCGGGGAAAGCTTTAATAACCTTTTCAACAATACGAACGCTTTTCTCGGCGAGGTCACTTTTTTTAAACAGGAGTTTTATAAGACAAATTACATCTACGGCTTTGGTACTACAGAGGATGTTCCGTACGGTTATAATGTGGCCTTAACGGCGGGATGGTACAAACAATTGGACCTTGCAAGACCTTATTTTGGTGTAAACGCCAACCGTTATATCGCCACGGAAAAAGGAAAATTTGTGCAGATTTTTATACGATCGGGGGCGTTTTTAAATAAGGGCATATTTCAGGATGCAAGTATACTAGCTGGCGGAAGCTTGTACAGTCGCCTGTATATCTTTAAGAACTTTAAAATGCGTCAATACCTCAAGTACAGTTATACCCGGCTTTACAACAGGGTTATTTATGACCCGCTTAGAATTGACAATGCGTTAGGCCTGAAATATTTTAATGCCGATTCGCTACGAGGTTCGCAAAGAATGAGTATGTATGCAGAAACGTTTTTCTTTGCTAAATACAAATTCCTGGGGTTTCAGCTTGCCCCTTTCGTGTTTGCTGATGCATCTTTACTAACCGGTCACGCGGACCACTTTTCAAAGTCAGATATTTATACAGGCATAGGTGCGGGAATAAGAGCAAGAAACGTAAACCTTATATTTTCTACTGCAGAACTCCGCCTGATGTATTTTCCCAGGAAGGCGCAGGATATGCAGGCGTTTCAAATTTCTTTCCATGGCGACATCCGTTTCAGGTACAACACAAATTATATAAGACCTCCTGATATTATACAGTTAAACAACGAAGATGCAAATAGCTTTTATTAAAGCAGCTTGCATTAGCAATTGTTTTTGCAAGCAGGCATAGGTTCTTCACTCGCCATTAATTGTGATTTTTATTTAAATTTCTCGCTGAAGAAGTGAGAATAGGAGCATTACCTCGTTTCGCCACCTTCAGCTACACCGTGGTTAAGGTTGCTGAATAAAGTTATACAAGTACCAGTGTGTGACACAACCGGTGCTACATAGCAGCACAAAAGCTAAGTGCCACCAAAGAAAAATGCTTCTTACTGCCTTAACTCTAATCTTATTGTTAAATCACTTTTCATTAAAACTTCCCTGTCGTTTCTTAAAGTAATATGCTGCATAATTTACTTTATGCTGCATAATTCCGAATGTAAAAACATAATAATAGCGGCCCTGCTTGCTACAGGTGTAGGTATTCTTTCATCGTGTCAGAAGAATATTGTCGATCAGCCTGTTGCTGCGCCAACCCCGGTTACAAATAATGGTCCTTCTGCCGAGTATAAATTGAAGGACTCCGTGGTGCAGTTAACCCGCGATATTTATTTATGGTACAACCAGATTCCTTCCACTTTCGATCCGCATTCGTTGGCCACTCCGGTTGAGGCGATGACGGCAATAAGAGCGTATAGTATTGAATCACCTTTCACTACCCCGGTTGACAAGTGGAGCTTTGCTATGAAGAAAACAGAATGGGATAATTCGAGTTCGGGCCATGTGCAGCAGACGGCAGAAGGTAGCGCCGACCTGGGGCTGACTGTTTTCTTTCGTACAGAAGGCGACCTTCGGGTAGCAAACGTAGAACCCGAGTCCGCAGCAGGCAAAGCCGCCGTCCATCGCGGCTGGAGGATCACAAAGCTTAACGGCAGCACCAACATAACTACAGGGAATGCCACTCAAATTATAAGCGGTGTGTACGAAAGTGCCAGCAGCACTTTTACTTTTCAAAAGCCTGATGGCACAACTGTAAATGTTACACTAAATGCCAATGCTTATAACGAGCACCCCATAGTGGTTGACTCTGTTTATGCTGCCGGCAGCAAAAAAGTGGGCTACCTTGTTTTTAACTCTTTCCTCGGCGACACTACCCAAATCTACAACGACTTCAGCCGCGTCTTCAGTCGCTTTAGTCGCGAAGGGGTGAACGAGGTAATCATTGATCTTCGATATAACGGAGGCGGCTATGTAACAGTACAGGAAAGGCTTGCCAATTACCTTGTTAACGCCGCTTACAACGGGCAGGTGATGATGACTGAAAAATTCAACGATAAGAACTCGGGATATAATAGTACGACCAGGTTTAAAAAACTGGGATCTTTAAATCTCAACCGCATATTTTTTATTGCCAGTAGCAGTACAGCTTCGGCAAGCGAGCTTCTTATTAATAACCTAAAAGCATATATGGATGTAAGGCTTGTGGGTCCGTCAAATACAACCGGTAAGCCCGTTGGGTTCTTTCCTATCCCCGTTGGCGAGTGGTATATATTCCCTGTCTCTTTCCGTACTGTAAATAAAAACGGTGAAGGCAGTTATTTTAACGGACTTGCTCCAACCAATCGAGCCTCTGACGGAGTAGATAAAGACTGGGGCGATAGAAGCGAGGCGGCTCTATCTTCTATTTTAAATGGCTTCTCTTCGGGTGCATTTCGCACTATCGACAGCGAGCATGTGGGTGCAGATCCGGCTATTCAGGCCGTTAACAATACCCTGTCCCAGAGAGAATTTAAAGGAACAATCGACACTAGGGGTCTTCATTAATTATAAGGAGTTTTATAAAAACGAAAGAGGTTGTCGCCGCACAGCCTCTTTTGTTTAATAGTATTTTTTATGTAACGCGCTCCGGATTTTCATAGCATCATCGTTGCCACGCTCGGTTCTCATGCAGTTTTTCATAGCAGCATAGGCAGTGGGTCCGGTTCTTAGCTAAGGATCAATAATTTTGTTCGGTGTAATAAAACTCATCAAACAGCCGCGGAGCGAGCTTTAAAACATATTTAGGGAACAATAGTCAAAACGCTGGAATGGCTTGCCACTTAAAACAGTTTAAGCACTTTTTCTTGACGCACCTGATTTACTACTTTGTTTTGTTTTATTACCGCAATACTTCTTTCTAATACTTGCTTTTGCCGTTTTATTATTGCTGGCTTCAGTAGTATTGTTATTAAATGTAGTACTGTCAAAGATGTTTTTCTTCTTTGAAATAATTGCATCAGCCTTACCTGCATTTGCTCTGCGCTGCGGATCCTGGATCTGCTTTTCTACATATTTTGGTATAGTTTGGCTATATCCTGACAGGCCTATAATTACTCCTGTTATTAGCGTACAAATCTTCTTCATAAACTCTGGTCTTATTGATATCCAAATTAAGTAAAGTAGCGTTTAGAGGATGTTAAGAATGGGTATTAGACGAGCAAAAGGCAAATATCGGGTGCAGGTCCTACACTTTGGCTACATTAAAAGGGTATTTGTTTAGTGTAACTTAGAAACGGCGCCGCGGCCGCAACTATGTATTTCGGCTATGCCTTTAATAGTCCCGTAGGGAACGAGATGTTGGTATAAAATAAATCAGACCTCACGATCCCTTTCCGGCAGAGACGAAATAGATATAGTGCCTGCCAGCCATCTTAGGTTGGCGATTTTTCTCTGCAAACAGGTTGGTCAACAGCCCGTCTTCGTCTCGAAATAACTTATGGGTTTATCCCAAAAGCCGCAGCCTGCGACAGTGGTAGTTGATTTTAAGCCGGGAAGGCTTCCATTTGAATAGGAAATTAAATTTTACAGTTTCGTGGTAATTTAAACGTTAACTAAACGACGTTGAGCCAGGGATATTCAGTTCCATAGTTATTACCTTCACACCTAACCCCCTACGATGTTTGAGCTGCTTCACAAAAAAATTAGTGCCGTAACTTCTGTCAACGAAGAAGATTTTGACTATTTCAAAACCTTATTCGTTCAAAAGAAATTACGGAAGCGGCAATATTTTTTGCAAGAGGGTGACATTTGCAAATACCAGGCTTTCGTTGAGCAAGGACTCCTTCGTTCTTATACCGTTGACGAAAAAGGCAGCGAACATATTCTACAATTTGCTTCAGAAGGCTGGTGGATGGCCGACCTGTCAAGCTACCTTACTAATGAACCATCATTCTTAAATGTTGATGCACTGGAAGAAGTGGAACTTTTGCTTATAACTAAACCTTTGTGGGAACACGCTATGCAAAAAATACCTGCATTAGAACACTACTTCAGAATTATAATACAAAATCACCTTGTTGCCACGCAAAAAAGATTGTTACAATCTTTAGCCGAAACAGCAGAAGAAAAGTATAACAGGTTTCTCGCTACTTACCCTGAATGCGTACAACGCGTATCGCAACATATGGTGGCTTCTTACCTTGGCGTTACCCGCGAAACACTTAGCAGGGTACGCAGACAATTGGCTGACCGTAAATAATGTGATGTATGTCACGCATATTTAATGCGCTAACTCAATGGTAGCACCCCCTTTGCTATAGTAGCTTTGCGTTATTAAATAAATATTATGGAAAACAGGATACTAGGTCTTCACCATATTACCGCAATAGCCGACAATGCACAGCGTAATTATAATTTCTACACTAAAGTATTAGGGCTAAGGCTGGTAAAAAAGACGGTAAACTTTGACGACCCCGGCACATACCATTTTTACTACGGCGATGAAACAGGCGCTGCCGGAACGATTCTGACTTTTTTTCCCTGGGAAGGGATAGGGCAGGGCAAGATAGGTAGTGGCATGGCGACGAACATAGGTTATTCAGTACCTGAAGGCAGTCTGGATTTTTGGGCTGACCGCTTTACACAGTTTAACGTAAAACACGAAAACGTAGACCAAAGATTTAGCGAACAGTATCTTTCTTTTCAAGACCCTGACGGTTTAAAATTTGACCTTATTGTTTCACCAACTGCTGACAACAGGAAAGGCTGGGAGACGAAAGAGGTGACCGCTGAGGTAGCAACCAGGGGTTTTCACAGCATTACCTTAACGGTAAGAAACGTTGCCCCAACTGCTAAAATTCTTACAGACTTACTTGGTTACAAATTGCTACAGCAGGAAGGAAACCGGTACAGGTTTATTACCGATGCAATTGACAATGCCGCTGTTGTCGACATTATAGAAACGTCAAATCTAGCTCCCGGCAAAGGTGCTGCAGGTACCAATCATCATGTGGCTTTTCGTGTAAAAGACGACAATATCTTAATGGAATTCAGGGAGAAGATAGCAAGTAAAGGTTTAAGCATTACTCCCAAAATCGACAGAGATTATTTTTTCTCATTGTACTTCAGAGAACCAGGTGGTGTGTTATTTGAATTGGCTACCGATAATCCTGGCTTTACAAGAGATGAGCCGTTGGCTGAACTGGGCACATCTTTGAAACTGCCGAAACAATATGAAGAAAGCCGAAAGGAGATAGAACAGGCATTACCCTTACTGCAATAGCAATTACAAGTAAATTTTTGTTAGTTTAATTAATAACAGTTATGCATAAAAAAAACATAGTCACAGAAGGAAAGGAATTAAGTGCAACAAGTAAAGTCTTAATCATGTTACATGGCAGGGGCGGAACGGCTCAGGATATTTTAGATTTCTCCACTCACTTACATGTTAAAGATTTTTCACTGATTGCTTTACAGGCAACTAATAATACATGGTATCCTTATTCCTTTCTTGCACCTCCTTCGCAAAATGAACCCTGGCTCTCCTCGGCGCTGCAGTTGCTGAAGGACTTGGTAGAGGATTTATATAGTAAGGGCATCCCTTCCGAAAATATTTACTTCACTGGTTTTTCCCAGGGCGCGTGTTTAACATTAGAGTTTGTAACAAGGAATGCCAATAAATATGGCGGAGTAGCAGCATTTACCGGTGGATTAATTGGAGATAAGATATACAACGAGCGCTATGCAGGTGATTTTCAAAACACGCCTGTTTTTATTGGCTCAAGTAATCCTGATCCGCATATTCCGGTTGAAAGAGTTTATGACACAACGAAGTTTTTGAAGGGTATGAATGCTTCCGTTACCGAAAAAGTTTACGACAACATGGGCCATACTATTAACGAGGACGAAATTGAAAACGCAAATAAGCTTGTTTTCAAGGCTTAATCGTTAACTCATAACTATATTCCTAATGCCATTAACTAAAGCTGGAATTTAATTAACAAAAGTCGCGTCATTGCGAGGATGAACGACGAAGCAATCTGCTCGATACCAATAAAAGGCCCTTAAATTCGGAAAGCAGATCCCTTTGTTTTTCGCAACGACTGGGGCGGGTTACAACGAACATCAAAGCTGCCCACTTTGGCTAACGTTGGTGACACTGACCATTTCCATTTTTATCATTTTGCATGAATAACAAGGGCAGTAAAATTAAAACAAATGAAATCACAGGTATTTAGAAAAGAAGAAAGAGGTATTAAAAACATTGGTTGGTTAAAGAGTAATTTTTATTTCAGCTTCAGTGACTATTATCATCCATTAAAAAGTGCGTTTGGAACCCTCTTAGCTTTTAATGACGATTTTGTTGAAGCCGGTAAAGGTTTCGGTATTCACCCTCATACCAATATGGAAATTGTTTCTATACTTCTAAATGGAAAGATGAACCACATAGACTCCATAGGATATAGTACAACAATTGAAGAAGGCGGTGTACAAATTATGAGTGCCGGAAGCGGATTAAGGCACGAAGAGTATAACATAGGCGACGATGAAGTAAACTTCCTGCAGATATGGATTCAACCGAAACTTCAAAACATAACTCCCCGATACCAACAAAGAAGCTTTCCATTAGAAAAAAGAAAAAATAAGCTCCAGACAATCATATCAAATGAAGAAGGATTAGAACACTGCTGGATTAATCAGAATGCAAAGCTTTCCCTTGGGCAGTTTGATACTGCACAAGAAGTAACGTATCAGCTTAACCCCAGCAATAAATGCCTGTTCATCTTTACCATCGAAGGAAAAATAAACGTAGATGGAACCGATATAAACGAACGGGACGCGATGGGTGTTTGGGAAGCCAATACTGTGCCTATTCATTGTGATGCAGGTGCTCAATTCCTTGTTATTGAAACACCTATCAATCAAAAATAAATTTGCACAAGTGCAATTGAGAAACGCCATGAATAACATTAAAATTATCACCTCCACTACAAGAGAGGGAAGAAAGGGTATCGCTGTTGCAAATTGGATTACGGAACTTGTTAAGCAGGGCAATAAGTATAATGTGGAGCTTTTGGACCTGGCGGTAATAAATTTACCCTTTATGGATGAGCCAAGCCATCCTCGTCTTAAACAGTATCAACACGAGCATACAAAAAAGTGGAGTGCAACAATAAATGAAGCAGATGCTTTTATTATAGTATTAGCAGAATATAACTTTGGTTTTCCGGCTCCGATAAAAAACGCTATCGATTATTTGTATGCCGAATGGATGCACAAACCGATAGCTTTTGTAAGTTATGGCGGTGTGTCGGGAGGTTTGCGATCAACACAAATGCTAAAACAAGTTGTTACAGCAATTCACATGATGCCGGTAGTAGACCAGGTTAACATACCTTTTTTTGGAAAGTATATTAATGGTGAAGGAATATTTACAGCTGATGAGGTTATAGTCAAGTCAGCAGAAGTTATGCTTAAAGAGTTGGAAAAATGGACAGAAGCTTTAAAAGCTTTGAGGCAATAATAACGAATTTGACGATTTAGTACCGGTTATAAGAAAAGCAGTTAGGAGTTTGCGGGGGCGCTTTTCTTTTATTTAGCAGCTGTATTTTCTGTCATTGACTCACGGCTAAAGGGTCTTACGATAATTCGCGTTGGTCCGTTATAAGAAAAGTATCGTCCTGACCAGCGGATGAAGACAGTGATCTTATTTTGATTGCCCACTAAGGAAAACACATGCACGAAACACCATAACAACCACGCGAAAAAGCCGGAGAACTTAAACTTGCCTAAGTCTGCAACTGCTTTATTTCTGCCTATAGTTGCCATAGAGCCCATGTCTTTATACTTAAATGGGCTTGTTTCTTTACCCTCAATTATTGCCATTAAGTTTTTTGAAAGATGTTTGCCTTGTTGCAGGGCAACCTGCGCTACTCCGGGATAACCATTGGGAGTATCAGTTGAAGTAACTGCAGCTACATCCCCTATTGCAAAAATGTTGGAGTATCCCTTAACCTTGTTTATTTCATTGGTTTGTATGCGTCGCCCCTTTACGATATTTTCCGCGCTTATCCCTTCGGGAAACTGACCCACAACCCCTGCTGCCCACAATACATTTCTTGTCCGCAACGTCCTTCCATCGTCTATAGTGAGCAACTCACCATCAAAGCTTTTTACATGCACGTCATTGTAAATCACGACACCCATATCCTGCAAATACTTTTGCGCCTTAGATGAAGCTTCTTCCGACATAACGCCTAACACTTGCGGCTTGCCTTCAACAACAAAAACCCTCATGTCACAGTCATCAAGCTTTGGGTAATCTTTCTCTAGTATATGACTTCTAAATTCTGCCAAAGCACCTGCAAGTTCTACCCCTGTCGGACCTCCGCCTACGATAACAAACGTCATCAATTCTTCTTTTTCTACGGGATCTTTTTCACTTAACGCTGCCTCAAAGCTTTGCAAAATCATGCTTCTAATATTCAGGGCTTCCGGCACCGATTTCATCCCCATAGCAAAGTGTTCCAGCTGCTTGTTTCCAAAAAAGTTTGTGTCAGCCCCGGTAGCAAGCACGAGGTAGTCGTAACTAATTTCACCAATGGCTGTTTCAATACTATTCTTCTCAGGATTTATTTTAGAGACTTCAGCAAGTGAAAAAGAGAAGTTCTTTTGATTTTGAAAAATTCTTCTGAGAGGGAATGTAATTGTTTCGGCATCGAGCGCACCTGTTGCCACCTGGTAAAGGAGTGGTTGAAAAGTATGGTAGTTGTGCCTATCGAGCATTAAAACTTCAACAGGTTGGTTTTTTAGACTCTTTGCTAATTCTAAGCCTCCAAATCCTCCGCCTACAATTACGATCCGTGGTCTTACCGTGTTTGTTGTCATTAATGGTATGATAATAAAAGACTTACTAAAAAAACTGAACCAGAGTGAAATAGAAATCAAACGGCTGACTTTTCTAACAATTCGAGTAGCGGCTTTAGTTTTCTTATTTCCTTTCTGTGCATTTCAAAAATCAGCCATCCGGCGTCGTTTAGTTCAATTGCATTATTGTCCAAATTCCATTTGCCGTATTGATGACTGGTATTCAAATCCTCGTTTCGGCTAAACCGAAGGCTTACCGGATTACCGTCTTCAGCTATAAAAATGATTGTTACCATTACCGTGTTTTATCCGAAAACCATTTGGTTCTGCTGGCGCAAAAGTTGCAAATGTAGTTTCAAAAAAACATTATGCAATTGCAAAACAATAGCAACCCTCCTAAATACAGCCAGGAAGAAGAAACAAATTCGCCCGACGTAATTGAAAAAAATGAAAAGGCCCAGGCTGAAATTGAAGACACAGATCCGCCCCTGGATGAAGAAGACCTTGCAGAAACCGGGCTGAGCGTAGAAGAGGCTGATCAAATAGTTTGGGATCCACCTAAAACAGGTTCTTCAGGATCAGAAGAAAAGGATATTACGGATTAAAAAGAAAGAGCGCTAATGTTTAGGTTAGTGCTGGTTTAATATGTGTTAGCCAGTTTTTAAAGACGGGAGCCGCATAACCCGAGATTAAGCTGGGACGAATAAAACACAGAAAAAAGCCGCAGGTACTTAAACTTTTGAATGGAGCGTCGCAAGCAAAGGCGAATAGCGATTTAATGTGCGCTATCCCTAATCCATAACACCGCATCGGCCAGCACTGATCCTTCTCTGCCTTTATTTGTAATTTTCACATAAGCATTCTTATCCTTTTCAATTTCAAAAGTACCCAAGGGAATCCATTGGCCAGAAGTTTGGCCTGTTATAGCAACGGAAGCATTTGCAACCTTAATCTCATTCAGTTTTTGTCCGTCGTAAACCTGGTAGCTTGTTTCCGCAGCAGTTTTATCGGACTTGGAGTAATAAGTATACACCGTATATTTTCCGCTTTTAGAAATAGCAGGTATAAATTGTACAAAACCCGAGGCGGTATCTGAAGCGTTGGCTGCAAGTCTCGAAGGCCCGTAGCTGCCCGATTTTTCCTTTTTCCAATTGCCATTAATAATTATCCTGCTATCATCATTATCAACTAATAACTCCGGCCCGTTACCATCAAGCAAAGGATTTTGTTTAAGCAACTGCTGCACCTTTTTCACATCAACTTCCTGTACCGGCTTTTTTGTATCTATAGCAAGTGCGGCGGCTACTGCAGAAGACTGACCCAGTGCCATAAACACCGGCTCCATTCTGATGGAACCGTAGGCAATATGCGTAGCCGATAAGCAAACGGGAACCAACAAATTTTTGCACTCTTCCGCTTTGGGGATTAGTGAACGATAGGCAATAGGGTAGGGTCCAAACCCGCCCACCTGCACATCGCCTTCATTTTTAACCATGCCATTTACTACAATCCGCTGGCAATTGTGAGAGTCCATGGTATAAGCTGCCATACCAATTCCATCAGGTACAACTTCTTCGCCCTGGCAATTGTGCTGCGTCATAACATAGGCTCCAATCATTCGCCTTGCTTCACGAACGTACATTTGTGGCGTCCAGTGATTGTTGTCGGTATATTCATCTTTTGGATAACCCCATTGCAACATTTCGTTTCGCAGGTGTGCAGGCACCCGATCATCGTGGCCTAAAAAGTATAGAAGCTCTTTTATATAATCTTCGTTTTCTTGTGAAATTTTTTTCCTTGTATCATAATCACCGTCAGGATATTTATAGTTTACGCCAATCATGTCAGTCGAAAATGGTCCGTTATTATTGATGTCGGTTTTTCCATTTGGCATGTGATCAATCTTTAACACGCGGTCATTAAGATTTACCGGTTTCTTTTTTGCCAGGTATCTTAACAGTAATTCAAATTTTGAAGGATCATAATTAGCGGGTTTGGTAATCGGTATCATATTTTCCTTTTTGCTGGTAAGGCAAATCCTGAAATTATAGGTCTGTACCTTTTTATCACCCGTACCTATTGGTGCTAACGTGTCAGCACTAATACCCCACAACAGACCACTTGCAGGATCACCCGGTATTTTATAAGGATCAACGCCATCAGGAAACTGGTGGGTCTCTCTCATTTGTACACCATTATAGGTCTCTTTATAAAGCGAATTGTCTTCTCTGCCTACAGCATATTTAACGCCTGCCCTTACCATTAGGTCACCCTCGTAGGAGCAATCAATAAACATTTTAGCGCTAATGGTTTTGTTAGTGGCGGATGAAGGCTGAGATGAATTCTCAACGATGATGGTCTGTATATATCCTTTGTCCTTTTTAGCTGATACAATACGATGATCGTACAGAACAGTTGTATTAGACCTCTTTATATAATCGAGCAAAATTGCTTCTGCAACATGGGGCTCGAAGATCCATTGCTCGAATTTTCCGTAATGCTTGCCAATCCTTCTGTAAAAATCAAGCGACAAACCTGAGATAGCGTATTTGTTACCTATATCAGTAAATCCTAGTCCACCTGTTGTTAATCCGCCTACATGTTTGCCAGGTTCAATCAGTAAGACTGTTTTGCCCATCATTTTGGCAGTATAAGCAGCTATGACACCAGCAGCAGTTCCGCCATATACACAGATGTCATAATTAGTTTTCTGGCTATTAGAATTAAGGGCGAAAAGCATGAAAACACAAAACAAGTATTTAAACATAGATGCAGTTTATCGTTATAACAGGGTATTGTAATAGATGATCTAAATGTAATTCAAAATTGGTGAGAAGGCTTTGATCTTTAATGAACAACGATCCTGTTTTAAAAATGATTGCCCATTTACAAGCAGCCAAAATATTATATTTGGTACAGCCCTGGCACACTTACAGATTTTTAAAGTACGTACAGCTGAAAAGTAAATTATTAGTTGGAGTTTATTTTTTAAAAAATAGCTATGAATAATTCGCACAGAGATTTTATTAGCAATACAGCTAAAGGCGGCGCCGCTGTTTCTTTCGGAGCTATTCTTCGGGGCTTTGCTCCAAAAAGTTATGGAAATATAATTGGTGCAAACGATCGTATTACCGTTGCAAGTAGGGGGGTAAACAGTCGGGGCCTGGCAGTAGGAACTAATTTTACCGGCAGCCGTTGCGTCGCACCCTTGTACAGTTTTCTCTTTATTCATCCCATCGCAACGGTAAAAGTTCTTTTCGCTATAAATAGTAATATATGCCAGTATCATTAGATGCACCAATCAAAACGGTACAAGTATCAACTTCGGCTGTTGCACATAAGCCTGAGCTTGCCGTTACCCAACGGCTCTATTCGTTAGACGCCCTCCGGGGTTTTGACATGGTATGGATTATGGGCGCAGAAGAAATTTTTCATGAGCTTGCAAAGGCAACAGGGTATCCTTTTTGGGGAGCAATATCAAACCAGTTCACACATCCCGCATGGAACGGCTTTCACATTTATGATTTAATCTTTCCTCTTTTTCTTTTTCTGGCCGGCGTATCTACACCTTACTCCGTAGGGCGTGAATTGGAAAAAGGCAAGAGCCGCCAGCAGTTAATGATGAGGGTGATAAAGCGTGGTCTCATACTCGTCATTCTGGGAATGATCTATAATAACGGGTTACAAATAAGACCCCTATCCGACTTCCGTATTTCAAGTGTGTTGGGTAGAATTGGTATTGCCTATATGCTTGCTAACATTATTTATCTCTATGCAAAACAAAGGGCCCAGGTAATATGGTTTGCTGCACTACTAGTCGGCTACTGGTTAATTCTGAAGCTTACTTCGGCACCTGGTTTTCTACCCGGTGATCTTACCATGGAAGGCAACTTTGCCTCTTATGTTGACAGAACAATATTGCCCGGAAAACTTTCTTTACGCATCCACGACACAGTTGGCTTCTTTAATAATATCCCTGCAATCAGCACCGCTTTGGCCGGAATATTAGCAGGAAGTTTCCTGAAAAATAGTCAGGTAAACGGATCAAAAAAGGCGCTCTGGCTAGCTGGCTTTGGAGTTATTTCATTAATTCTTGCCCAACTCTGGAACCTTGATTTTCCTATCAATAAAAATATGTGGTCAAGCTCGTTTGTATTGCATACCACAGGTCTAAGTCTGCTTTTATTATCGGTGTTTTATTACGTCATCGATGTACTGGGCTATAAAAGTTGGGCCTTCTTCTTTAAAGTAATCGGAATGAACTCCATCCTCATTTACATCTCCGGCAAATTCATTAACTGGAATTACACAACAAATGGATTTTTTAAATGGCTTGACCAATTGGTAGGAAATCCTTTTAACGCTGTAGTAATGGCTGTGTGCATTGTAATGATAAAGTGGCTTTTTCTTTATGTGCTATATAAAAAGAAAATATTCCTGAGAGTGTAATTCAAATTTTTCTCAAAAAGCTGGAAGCTACAGGGTTTAGGATAACGGTGTTTAGTTAAGATGTTTAGAAAGAAAGAAGTAGTGCGTCATTGCCAGGAACAAAGCAATCAACTGCCTACATAATTCATTTGTTTACTAAAGCAGGTTGCTTCGTGGTTCCTCCTTGCAAAAACGGTGCATTCGGTACTTAACTAAATGACATCGGGGTATAGGCCAGCTTCACTTAACACCATTTACAGTTTTTTACTTTTACCTGGCCCCAGCTTCACGAAAGGCCGGATCTTGTTTTAACATTACTTCTCAGCTGGCATACTCTCAACCATCTTAGTTACCGCTTCATCACCAATAATTGCATAAGCAGGACGAATATGTTCCTTATTAAAAACCTGTAATTTTTCAGGTGTTTCCACAGTTACAAAACTTTCATTTATCTCACCATTTTCGTTTGATACTTTACCGAGCGAAAGTTTCAGATGCTTCGCCAGGAAAGTATATGCGCCCTTTCTTTTATTGATACCATAATCATGTCCTTCATCAGCAAGGTGAATGTTTTCAATATTTCCGTCCTTACCATAAAAACGATAGATGTTTTTGATATACGGATATTCTAGAACCGCATTATTTTTTGTCCAATCCTTACCGTCCGAGATTAACAGCATCGGACGTGGAGCAGCTAATGCAGCTATTTCCACGTTGCTGGTTTGAAAATCCTTACTCTTATGGATAGCTAATCCGCTTTCACATACACAACCTCCAAAAAAATGGGCCGAAACCATTACTACCGGTACTGAAACAGCAATTCGTTTATCAAGCGCTGTAAGCAGTATTGTTTGCGTTCCTCCACCTGATTCTCCAGTTACAGCAATCCTGCTTTTGTCCACTGCGGGCAACGAAAGTAGGTAGTCAATTGCACGCATATTATTATGCGTTTGCAACGAAAGGCTGTAAGGATGTTTATGAGAAGATTGTGTAGCATCTCCATATCCAACCATGTCAATCGCCAATACCACGGCACCCATCCGGGCTAAGGTGGCGCAACGCTTTTGTACGTATTCCTGGTAGCGCGCATCAGGAAAGTGTCCATGAACAGCAAGGATAGCAGGATACGAAGTTTGTGTGTCAACGGGACGAAACAAATTGCCTGTTACAAAGAAGCCAGGCAAACTTTCAAACGATACATTTTCAACAGTATAACCATCATATGTTCGCTTACTATTGGCAACAGGTTTTAAAGGGGTGTTTTTAGGAAATTTACTAAGTCCGGCACCGGTAATAATTTTTTGCCTGATGCGCTCTGCTCTTGTTTCCCATGTTTTCTTATTATGGTATGTTGAAGCAAACCTTTCAAGGGAGGCTTTTCCTTCAGCTTCAGTAAAATAAGCTCCACGGCAAAGAAGCGTTGTGTCAGTAATTTGACCAATGACTCTGTAAGAGAGTAAGCTGTTTAGACAGACAAGTAACAACAACAAGAGAGATTTTTTATTATTCATTGAATAAAAGAATTAGAAAGCACAGTTTAAATAAAAGTAAATACCGCAACCGGATTAGGAAGAGAGGTGCTCTCTTCCTAATCCGAAAAGTTAGTATAAACTTTCTATTCTTTAGACTTGGAATAGTATTACAACAAAAACATAAAAGTAGCGGAGAAATTACCGTAAAGAAATGGGCAAGAAGTACAAGAAAGTCTAAGCAGAAACCTTACTCTTTGTGTCCCGGAAAAACTTCATGGGCACCCACAACATACCAAAGCATTCACCCTCTTCCTTTTCCAAATGTTTGTGGTGCACCTTATGTGCGCGGCGAATAGCTTTAAAATAAGTATGGTTGGTATTACGAAAATATTTGAACCGCTGGTGAATAAATATTTCGTGCACCAGGAAATAAGTGAAGCCGTATAACGTGATGCCTAGTCCGATAAAGAAAAGAAAACTATAGTTGTCCTCCATTCCAAAATATAAAGCAGTGATTCCCGGTAAAGCAAAAATTAAAAAAAAGAAATCGTTCCTTTCAAAGAAACCGTACGAATCCTTTTTATGATGGTCTTTATGGAGTTTCCACAAAAGGCCGTGCATAATATATTTATGGGTAAACCATGCAACTGCTTCCATTGCTATAAAAGCTGCCAGTGTAATAAGTATGTTTTTAATGACCAACTCCATAATTGTCTATATTATTTAAACTTGCGCCATAATAATCATTATTGGTAAAGTTAATTGAAATGGTAAAAGAACGTTTCTTCAAGCATTCCTCACCACCAACTCTTCCTCCTCACATCGGGTTCTTTCCTGCTCACCGTCTAACAATTTCTCCGCTGTTTTGTTTTTATAGAACTGCATGTTTAACAAATCTGCTATCGTTGTCTCAAATTGTGCGTTTGCTTCCAGTATTCTATTTTTAATAGCAGTGAACTCCTTGGCGTTTTTCTTTTCTATCCATTCCTCTATTACTGCAAAATAATCTGGGGCATTATGAATCTCATCAAGGCTCTTACCTAAATCCACCCTTTCTACACCATCCACGTTATATTCCTGCTCCACATGCGAGGTTTTACATAAAACAGGTATACCATGACTCAATGCCTGGTAAATGGTTCCGTTACCACCATGGCAAATAACAAGATCAATAAAGTCAAATAGTCGTTTATTGTTAATAAACGAATACGAGAACACGTTCGTTCCGTTGATGATCTTTTCCATATCGCCGGCCGTCACAATATTGTATTTTTTATATTCTTCGTTATTTAAGAAACTCACTTCGTTCCAGTTACCTGTACTTCCCATGCTTACGTACAAAGTCTTTCTGCCAGGTATCAGCTTTTCTATTATATCAGCTGAGTCATTGGTTGCCTCATGAAATAGCGGGGGTACGATCAGATAATTTGAGGGCAAATTCTTTTGGGGAAACAAATCAGGAAGGTCACACACCAGGTTTGCATTGCCTTCCAACTCCTCCATATATGAACGCTTTGCAAATAGCTTTTCCCGTCTGCGTATCTTGTTAAAGGAACGGTGCATGTCCTCAAAAAATAACTGCTCGCCAATGTTAGTAAAATATTCAAGCAGGGAGGGTGGTAATAAATTAAACAGTTTGTAAAGCCGGTACTTTTTGGGCATTCGTCGCACATAAGCATAATACTTGCTCATGTAGCCGTTGATGATTGAGAAGTAATAAACACCGGTTTTTTCAGCGGCCATTCGTAACGTTGGAGCCATGTCTCCTAAGACTGCTGCCGGTTGTAATTCGCGAAGCACTTTTACCTGGTCGTTGTATATAAAATTTAAATCGCTTTCATTCAGCCACGAGAAGTTGAATGATTGTATACACTTTTGCACCTTTTCAGCATTTAAAGCCGCACAATCAAAAGTTTCAAAACCTGCATCTTTAATATATGGATGAAACCTTGCCGAATAAACAAACCGAATATCAAAATGCGGCATTAGATATTTACAAAGCTGCAGACACCTCAGGTAGTGCGCCATCACGTTGTATGGAAACACAAGTAACAGGGGTTTGGGGTAGCGCTGAACGTTCTGCATTATTCCTCTTTATATCACCATTAATTTTGTAACAAGGAAGTATAACAAATTATATGCTTAAAAGTTTGAATATTTGACTTCAATAGATTTTTTGAAATATGAAGACACCCCTTTGCTTTACTGCCATTCTCTGCCTCGTTTCTATTGTTGCTGTGGGTCAAAACCGGATAGTGGCCGAGATTAGTAATTTTAAAAATGATAAAGGCGTGTGCAGGGCATGCCTCTTTAATAACCCTGCATCTTTTAAGGGCGAGAGTGGCGAGCCTTTTAAATGTATTGCTATACCTGTCAAAAATCTTACTGCCAACGCAGTCTTTAATGTACCCGCTGGTACATATGCCCTGTTTATTTTTCACGACGCAAATAGCAATAATAAGATAGATAAAAATTTTATTGGCATTCCAAAGGAAGGTTACGGCGCTTCTAAAAATAAGCTGCCTTTTGCAGGCGCTCCTACATACGACGAAAACAAATTTTTGGTTGAGGATAGGGCTACCGTAAGACTCCAGGTGAAAATCAGAAATCTATAAAATCGCCGCGAGTAATTTGCCCTCTGATTTCCGCCATTTTTTTTTGAAGCCAGCAGTAGCAAAAAAGTCGTCTTTCGTTGCGTCGCACACTTGTACAATTGTTTTTTTATTTAGCTACAAAAAGAAATAAATACTTTAGTTCGTAAATAGAGATTTATGCAGGTTAAAACATTTCTGCTTGTTTTTATGCTTCCATGCTTGTTAGCCTTGACGGGATGCGTAACACAATCGCAGTTAGGAAAAACAGGTGAAAGAGATGGATATAAACTTGTATGGTTCGATGAGTTTAATCAACGGGGCGCACCCGATACAACCCGATGGCGATACGAAAAAGGGTTTACCCGCAACGAAGAAATGCAATGGTACCAGGAACAAAATGTTATTTGCGAAAAAGGAATATTAATCATAGAAGGTCGTAAAGAATTAAAGCCTAATCCCAGGTACGAGGCGGGCAGCAATGACTGGAGAAGGAACCGCCGGAACATCGAATACACCTCATCAAGTATAAATACTTCAGGTAAGCATTCGTGGAAATATGGTCGTTTTATCATGAGAGGAAGAATAGACATTAGCGCCGGTCTTTGGCCTGCCTGGTGGACGCTGGGTGTTTCCGGACGTTGGCCTGCCAACGGTGAAATAGACATCATGGAATATTACAGAAAAAAATTATTGGCCAACGTAGCCTGTATTGGTCCTGACAAAAAAGCAGAGTGGTATAGCAATACATTTTCAATCGACTCAGTTGGTGGCAATAAATGGGCTTCAAAGTTTCATACCTGGCGAATGGATTGGGACGAAAATGCAATAGCACTTTATTTGGATGACCAACTGTTAAACAAGGTGGAGCTAACTAAACTTGTAAACAAAGATGGATCAGGAGTTAACCCGTTTAAACAACCACACTACATGCTGCTAAATTTAGCAATGGGCGGTATAAATGGCGGTGATTTAAGTAATACAAAATTTCCAAACAAGTTCGAGGTGGATTATGTTAGGGTTTACCAAAAACAGTGAAAAGTCTTATTTTCAAGAGCATCGATAAAATCAGTCAAACTAAATGTCACCAAATAAAAGAATATACCTCGCAGCTATTATTGCTCCTGTTTTTTTGTTTTCAATAAATGGTATATCTCAAAAATCAACTTCCCGTAAAATGATTTCAGACAATACGACCGAAGAAGTAATAACCGATAACAAGCTTGTCATTTATCAAATGTTGGTAAGGCTGTTTGGAAATAAAAACGCCACAAATAAGTTTTACGGTTCTAAAGAAGAAAACGGAGTTGGAAAGTTTAATGACATTGACGACAAAGCGCTTGATGAGCTCAAAAAGCTTGGCGCTTCTCATATCTGGTACACCGGCGTTATTGAACATGCTACCATGACCGATTACACTGCCTTCGGTATTAGGTACGATGACCCTGATATAGTAAAAGGCCGGGCCGGCTCTCCGTATGCAGTAAAAGATTATTACGATGTTGATCCCGATTTGGCGGTCGATGTAAAAAACAGGATGTTCGAATACGAGGCATTAATTAAACGAACACATGCACATGGGTTGAAAGTTATAATGGACTTTGTTCCTAATCACGTTGCCCGCACCTACAACTCCGATGCAAGACCTGCCGGGGTAAAAGATTTTGGCGAAGACGATGATAAGACAAAACCGTTTTTCCCTACGAACGATTTCTATTACATCGCCCCGCAACATCTTATAGTACCGGAGGGTGTAGATGCAGGCGGACTAAATTTTCGCCATCCGATGAAAGACGGCAAATTTGATGAAAACCCTGCTAAAGCAACAGGCAACGATGTATTTTCTCCAAAACCTTCTATCAACGACTGGTACGAAACAATTAAGCTCAATTATGGCGTAGACTACCAGGGTGGTAAGAAAACTTATTTCAATCCTGTGGCACCGGTCTGGATTAAAATGAGAGATATACTGGCTTTTTGGGCAAAGAAAAATATCGACGGATTTAGGTGTGATGTAGCCGAAATGGTTCCGGTAGAGTTTTGGAATTGGGTTGTTCCGCAGGTTAAAAAAATAAATCCAAAAATTGTTTTTATCGGCGAAGCATATAATCCCGCTCAATTCAAGAACTACTTTACTGCCGGTAAATTTGATTTTCTGTACGACAAGGTGGGTTTGTACGACGCACTCAAAAGGTTAATTAAGGATGAACCAAATGCAGATGTAAAGGACATAACACATGTTTGGAAAGAGGAAAGCCGCGGCTTCTCATCTCAAATGCTTCGCTTTCTTGAAAACCACGACGAAGAACGAATTGCATCAGACGGGTTTGCTAAAGATGCACGTTATGCAAAGCCGGCAATGGTAGTGTCAGCAACACTGGGAAGCGGTCCGGTAATGATTTATTCCGGACAGGAAGTAGGAGAGCCGGGTAGGGGAAAGGCGGGTTTTGCAGGCGAAAATAATCGCACTACTATATTCGACTACTGGGGTGTACCAAATCACCAGAAGTGGATGAATGATGGAAAATTTGATGGGGCGGGGCTAACAGACGAGCAAAAGGAGATTCGCCGTTTTTATTCCCAACTCCTCAATGTTTCTGCTACCACCAATGCCATTCGTTCCGGCAATTTTTATGAGTTACCACAGCCCGGTTTTAGCAATAAAAATTATGCTTATATACGTTATACATCAACTCAACGCGTGCTGGTTGTCGCAAATTTCGATAGAAATAAAGCAATTGAAACAAAAATTGTCCTACCGCATGGGCTAACAAAAATATTACAGCTTAGAAGCAACCAACCCTACACCCTCACTAACTTAACAACCCATAAGGTCTACCATGTAAAAAATATCGATGATGGAATTGAGATTAAAGTGCCCCCTTCTGAAGCTGTTATCCTAAAGTTTTAGTCTAAGCAAAATTTTGTTCATTGCTTTCAATGTTTTTGAACGAGCTAATGCCCATAATCCAGCTTTTGTTGTGTCACTCCCTTGTACTTTGTTATCAATACTCATCGCGCACAGCTGATATTTGCTCATTGAGCGCGAACCGCTTAAGAAAGGCGGGTATTTGAAACGAACGTACAACGGCCAGAGGCTCCGGTAGTACAAGTATTGGGAGCGAACTCGTAAAAAAGTTTCAACAAACTTGTGTTTTTGGTTTGTTCAACTCGTGTATAACCTAAATTGCATCACCAAAGTGATAAGAATGAAAAAAATATGGAGTTTGCTGGTTGTCGTAGTAATTACAATAGTAGGTTGCAGCAAAAAAGAGGAAGCTTGCCCGTCCGTAAATGTTTCTGCTCCTGCTACAGAAGTAGCTACACTGAAAGCCTACCTCGATGCAAATAACATTAGTGCAACTGCTGATCCAAGAGGGTTTTTCTATACTATCACAACACCTGGGTCTGCTGCCAGGCCAACAGTATGTCAAACCGTGCAAGTAGCATATGTAGGTAAGTTTACTAACGGACAAACCTTTGATAGCAGTCCGAGTGCTGTCTTCTCTCTATCTGACCTTATCACTGGCTGGCAGGAGGGGATACCTCTTATCGGTACCGGTGGTAGTATCACTTTATATCTGCCCCCTTCTCTTGCCTATGGCAGCGGGGCTAGAGACGGTATACCTGCAAACTCTAATTTGATTTTTACAATTGATCTGAAAGCTTTCAGGTAGTTCAGGCATAGCCTTGTTTAATGGCAAATATTTCCTCCAAAATATTTCGCCCTCTACATACTATTACAGAACAGTGGCCGGCAACAGAGGCCGAACTTAAGTTTTACCTGCTTTTCATTACAACAATGTTTGGTCAACTCACTTTCTTTCGTATTCATAAAGGGGTTCAATTCTAGCTACTAATTAAACGATTTGAACCTTTAGAAGACGCAAAAACTCCTTTAAAATCTTTCCTGCTTTTTATTTTTCCCCGCGCACTAAGCCCCGGGAAGCCGAATGCATTATTAGTATTTATTAAATACATAGGAGGCTATAAGAAAAGCTCTTTTACGGCATCGGGTCCAACCTCAACTGAGAAAAACGGGGGTAATAATTCTATCTGCGACGTAAATAAACAATATTCCCTTTCTTAATAACGTTTCTACAAAAACTCAGTTTTTCCAAAAACTGGAAATATCCTTTTGAATCATGAGAAACGTCTGTAGAACACTTCTGCCAAACAAGCTCCTATGCTCCCCCGAAGCTAAAAGCTACTTCTTCAATCCTTCTATATCATCTGCAATAAAGTCTTTCTCAAAAGGAAATACAGCCGTACAATATTTCGTAAAAACAGCTTTTGCTAAAAAAAAATCTTGTTTTAAAGCCTTTTTTTTAATTGCCGTCATTGTTGGTTTTGTCATTTCCAATGCATCGGCACAACAATTAGGTAATTACCCTTTTACAGGGCTACTTCTAGCTAGTTGCCCTAATAATAATAACACAGCAAGCGGACAGGTTGCTAATGTAAGTTTTGGCAATTTTACAAACGCCGGAGGTACTTGCGTTGCCTCGCTGTCGGAGTTTGTAAATAAAGATTTAAATATAACAGCGAGTATATCGTTAGCTGACTACAACCAGTTTTCAGTAACAGCAAACAGTGGTTACCTTCTGAGGTTATCATCCCTGTCATTTACTCATCAAACAAGTGCAGACCCAGGCGGCGGCGTATTATCACAATGGGTATTACGGTCGAGTGTCGACAATTATGCAACTAATATAAGTTCGGGTAACACTGTAAAGGATGCAGCTACCGTTAGTAATATCAGTCTTCCTGCCGGTGTTTTTACAAATATTAGCAACGTCACTTTTCGTTTGTATGTCTTTACTATAGATAAAAAAGGTACAACGTGGATGAATGATAATGTGTCTGTAAGCGGATTGGTAGTTAAAATTCCTTCAAACCCTGCCAATCCTACATCAAACTCTCCTCAGTGTGCTAATCCCGGAGTAACCTTAACCCGGACTGGAGTACCTACAGGCAACGAAGTTTGGTATTGGCAGGCTACTGCGACCGGCACCAGCACTGCTAAACCTGAGCCCACCTGTACGGTTACGAGCTCAGGTACTTATTACATTCGTGCTTTAGATACAGTCTACAATATTTGGAGCACAGGTGCCGGTAGCAGGACAGTAACGATTACGCCGAATGTCGGCCCGCCTGTTTTCGGTGTAGGTGCCACTTCAACACGTTGTGAAGGAATTGGTACACTTAGTTATCCTGCTACAGCTGCCAATAGTACCGGCATCACTTATAGTTTGGACGCTACAAGTACCACAGGAGGAAATGTGATAAACGCAGTTACGGGAGATGTGACTTTTTCAGCTACCTGGTTTGGTCCATCTGTCATTACCGCAACGGCCAATGGTTGTAGTGGGCCAACAACAGCCACGTATACTGTTACTACCATAGCACCGGTAACAGTGCCGGTGTTTGTAAAAGGAGCGGGTTCTACCATTTGCCAGGCATCGGGGGCTGTTACTTATGTAGCTTCTGCATCCAATACCACCGGTATAACTTACAGCCTCGACGGGCCAAGTGTTACGGGTGGCAACAGCATTAATGCATCTACAGGTGTTGTAACATATGCAGCAGGTTGGAGTGGAACTTCAACGATTACAGCAAGTGCTGCAGGATGTAGCGGACCTCAAACCTCTACACATACAGTTACGATAACGCCAACGGTAGGTACGCCTGTATTTTCAGCGGGAGTAAGTTCTACCCGTTGTATTGGAGCTGAAATAATTACGTACAGTGCCTCTGCCGGCACCAATACCGGAATTACCTATAGCCTTGACTCTGCCAGTATTAGTAGCGGCAACTCTATTAATGCAGCTACGGGCGAAGTAACATTTACGGCTAGCTGGGTTGGTTCGACAATCATCACTGCAACTGCAACCGGTTGTAATGGTCCGAAAGCGTCTACGCATACGGTCACTACTAATGGAATTGTTACGGTTCCGGTTTTTGCATTGGGAGGAACTTCAACTCGTTGCCAGGGAGCAGGAACAACCACTTATACGTCATCAGCCAATTATACAACCGGTGTTACTTATATATTGGACGATGCAAGTCTTGCGGCAGGTAATACCATTGTAGCTTCTACGGGTGCAGTAACTTATGCTGCATCATGGATTGGGACTTCAGTTGTTACTGCAACAGCCGCAGGTTGTAATGGACCTACAACAGCCAGTCATACTGTTACGATCACCCCAACTGTAGGTGTGCCTGTATTTGATACTGGGTCTACATTAGTACGTTGCCAGGGAGCAGGCGTAGTAATGTATAATGCAACGGCCACCAATACTACGGGTATCACTTATACCTTAGATGCAGCCAGCACAACAGGCGGCAACAGTATTAATGCTTCCACGGGAGAGGTTACCTACGCCGCAGGCTGGAGTGGAACATCAACCATTACGGCAAGTGCAGCAGGTTGTAACGGACCAAAGACAGCTACACACACAGTAACAATTACGCCGACAGTTGGTACACCTGTATTTGCCATGGGAGCAACGTCAAGCCGCTGCCAGGCCGGAAGTTCAGTTACCTATACATCATCGGCTACCAATAACACAGGTATCACTTATAGTTTAGATGCTGCCAGTACAGCGGCAGGTAATACGATAGATACTGCAACGGGTACAGTTACTTATGATGCAGCCTGGTTGGGTACCTCAACAATCACAGCTACAGCAACAGGTTGTAACGGACCATCAAGCTCCAGTCATACAGTTACGACCAATGCCCCTGTAACAGTGCCGGTGTTCACAATAGGAGCGGGTTCTACCATTTGCCAGGCATCAGGAGCTGTTACTTATGTAGCTTCTGCATCCAATACCACCGGTATAACTTACAGCCTCGACGGGGCAAGTGTTACGGGTGGCAACAGCATTAATGCATCTACAGGTGTTGTAACATATGCAGCAGGTTGGAGTGGAACTTCAACGATTACAGCAAGTGCTGCAGGATGTTATGGACCTCAAACCTCTACACATACAGTTACGATAACGCCAACGGTAGGTACACCTGTATTTGCAAAGGGAGCAACATCAACCATATGCCAGGCTTCGGGGATTATAAATTATAGTTCAACTGCTACGACAACTACGGGTATCACTTATACCTTAAATGCCGCCAGTACTGCCGGGGGAAATACGATAGATGCAAACACAGGTGATGTAACTTATTCGCCAACATGGAGCGGAACAACAATTATTACAGCGAGTGCAGCAGGTTGTAACGGACCAAAGACTGCCACGCATACAGTAACGGTAACTGCCACAGTAGGAATCCCTGTATTTGCAAAAGGTGCCAGTTCTACTATTTGCCAGGCATCTCCGTCGGTTACTTATACCGCAACAGCAACCACCAATACGGGTATTACTTATACATTGGACGATTCGAGTCTTGCGGCAGGCAATACCATTGTAGCTTCTACGGGTGCAGTAACTTATGCTGCATCATGGATTGGCACTTCAGTTGTTACTGCAACAGCCACAGGTTGTAATGGACCTTCAACAGCCAGTCATACTGTTACCATCACCCCAACTGTAGGTGTGCCTGTATTTGATATTGGGTCTACATCGGTAAGATGCCAGGGAGCAGGCGTAGTAGGCTATAAGGCAACAGCAACCCATACTACGGGTATTACTTATACATTAAATGCAGCAAGCAGAACAGCAGGCAATAGCATTAATGCTTCCACGGGCGATGTTACCTACGCCGCAGGCTGGAGTGGAACATCCACCATCACGGCAAGTGCAGCAGGTTGTAACGGACCAAAGACAGCTACACATACAGTAACAATTACGCCTACAGTTGGTACACCTGTATTTGCCATGGGAGCAACGTCAACACGGTGTCAGGGGCCGGGTACAGTAACCTATACTGCTACCGCTACAACAACTACCGGAATTACTTATAGCCTGGACGCTGCAAATCTTGCAGGAGGTAATACTATCGACCCCGCAACAGGAACCGTAATTTACAGCAGCACCTGGAGTGGTACGACAAGAATTACAGCGAGCGCCGACGGTTGTAATGGACCTAAAACTGCCGTCCATACCGTAACTGTAACTGCAACTGTTGGTACACCCGTGTTTGCACTAGGCGCAACTTCAGTTCGTTGCCAGGGAGCTACAACAGTACCTTACACCGCAACCGCAACGGCAAACACTGGTATTACTTACACTCTCGATGCCGCCAGCGTAACAGGTGGGAATGCTATAAATGCAGCTACTGGAGCCGTAACTTATGCAGCTGCCTGGTCAGGAACATCCACGATTACAGCAAGTGCCACAGGTTGTAACGGACCAGTAACAAGTGCCCACACCGTTACAACTACTCCAACAGTTGGCACGCCAGTTTTTGCTATCGGAACAACTTCTACAAGATGCCAGGGAGCAGGAACAGTCGCCTATTCAGCATCAGCTACCAATACAACAGGCATCACTTATACATTAGATGCAACCAGCCGGGGTGCAGGTAATACTATTGTCTCTTCTACCGGCGATGTGACATACGCGGGCAATTGGAGCGGAACTTCTATTATAACTGCAAGTGCTGCAGGTTGTAACGGACCAAAGACCGTTACCCACACTGTTACGGTGACTGCCACTGTAGGAAAGCCGGCATTCACTTTAGGCGCAAACTCAACAAGGTGCCAGGGCGCGGGAACAGTTACTTACACTGCAACTGCCACTACGAATACTGGGATTACTTACAGTATTGACAATGCAAGCATTGCTGCCGGTAATACCATTAATGCTGCTACCGGTGTAGTAACTTATGTTGCTTCCTACACCGGGGTTACTGTTATTACTGCAACAGCCACCGGCTGTAACGGTCCTTCAGCTGCCAATCACTCAGCAAATGTTACCCCTACAGTCGGCTCGCCTGAGTTTGCTTCTGGTACAACCTCAATACGGTGCCAGGGAGCAGGACCTGTTACTTATACTGCTTCGGCTTCGAATACTACCGGTATTACTTACACGATTGATGCAGCCAGTTCTACAGGCGGCAATACCATAAATGTAAACACTGGTGCTGTTGTTTTTGCAGCAAGTTGGAAAGGAACAACTACGGTAACGGCAAGAGCTGCGGGTTGTAATGGTCCTTCGTCAAGTGTACATACAATTACAATTACACCTACTGTTGGAACGCCTGTTTTTGCAAAAGGAGCAACATCAACAATTTGCGAGGCATCGGGCGCTGTCACTTTTACAGCTTCCGCTACCAATTCTACCGGTATTACTTATAGCCTCGATGCTGCAAGCACTGCTGCGGGCAACACCATTGATCCTGCAACAGGAATGGTAACTTTTAATACTACCTGGAGCGGCACTTCCCAAATTTCTGCTGCGGCCAGTGGTTGTAACGGTCCCTCCAACGCAACCCATACAGTTACCATTACGCCTACAGTTGGGATACCAGTGTTTGCGCTTGGTGCAACTTCTGCCCGAACAGCTTCATCCGGAACAACCACGTACTCCGCATCGGCTACAAGTAGTACCGGGATATCTTATACTCTTGACTCATCCAGCACATTGGCGGGAAATTCAATCAATTCGACTACCGGCGCGGTTACTTTTAATGCCCTCTGGAGTGGAAGTACTTATATTACTGCAACAGCAACCGGATGTAACGGCCCTTCTTCGGGGACGCACATTGTTAATATCAACCCCACACAAGTAACCACCTCACTCTACTTGTCGGACCCCAACCAGGCTTTAGACAGAGTTGATCCTGTAAATACCAATGACTTGACTACCTCCCAAACCAGTACCTTATCAACGACAAATACCGCAGTTGCCTTAGACTATACAACTTCAGGATCGGGGCGTGGCGCTTCGGTAACAGTCTCCCATACTGTTGGTACAGGTACGGATCGTTTAATGCTCGTTGGTATTTCATATGCAAACACAAATAACCCCGCAATTCAATCAGTTACATTTGGGGGAGTGCCATTATCACTCGTAGGAACAGTAAGATCAGACGGAACAGAAACGGTGGCTATCTACCGGTTGTTAAGTCCGGCCTCCGGCGTAGCAAACGTGGTGGTCAATATGGCTCCGACAGCTATCAGTGGTGTAGTAGTGGGCGTTACATCTTACACTGGCGTAGATCAGGCTACTCCATTTAGTACCTATGCTTCCGCCAGCTCACAAAGCAGCCAAACAAATCCTTCACTGTCTGTCCCTTCAGCCGCCAATGAATTAGTATTTGCGATAGCAGGAGCCAACGGAGCTTTAACGTCGACTACGGGTACAAACATTTGGACAACCACGCAGACAAATATTAATGGTGCAGGAACAACCCAACCCGGCGCTGCAGGAAATGCAAACGTTACCTTTGGCCTGGCCGGTAATCAATCATCAAAGGCATGGGTTGCTGCCGGTATTTCCATCAAGCCTTCTAAAATCGTTACAACCACTACGTTTACCCAGGCACCTGCTTTATGTGGTCCGCTTACAGTAAAGGCCGGAACAATAACGGTAACAAACTATCTTGTTATTGCTAATGGCACCATGCCGGCTAATCCAACTATTACCGCAAATATTTCATATAATGGAACGACTCTTATTGAGCTTCCTAATCCCACATATAACAGTGAGACCGGAGTTTTGAAATTTGTGGGAAGCCTTCCTGCTGACGTAACAATAGCTGCAGGACAGGCAATATCATTAACTCTTACGACCAACCAGGCAGGTGTAGGGTTTAAAGTAGAGTATGATAGTAAAGTTGCTCCATCTAAAATTGATTTTCCTGTTTCAAGCTTCATAGGAACTACCGGTATGGCTGTTTACAAAGTGCCCAATCCCGGCGGTACGCCTATTATTAGCGAGGTAAGTGGCAATACTGTTTACGTAAGAACAACGGTAAGTAATCCCTTTGGTTTAGATGACATTACCGGCTTTACCCTTGCCATTACGCCTCCCGGAAGTAGTGTTACCCCTGCCGTTGTGGCAACTTCGGGCTGTTCTCAAACGTATGAGTATGCTTGGACTACTCCAATGATTTCGGGCAATATAAACCTCGCTGCTACTGCTAAACAAGGTTTTGAAAACACCGTATCAAGTGTGCAGGCCATGAACTTTGCACTTTGTTCTTCTTGTCCGCCCGTGGCTATAAATGACTCTGCTACAGGAGCAGGCGGTGCACCATTACAGATTGATGTACTTGCAAACGACTATGATCCTAACAATAACATCAATGTCTCATCTCTTCGTGTTATAGACGAACCCAGAAACGGTACGGTGTTCGTTTCTAAAGGCTTGCTTGTGTACGTGCCAAACGGATCTTATGCTGGTAATGATACCATTACCTACCAGATTTGCGACAGCACCATGCCAACCGCACTGTGTACCACAGCACAGGTTGTTGTTACCATAAATCCCCTTTTCATCGATCCGTGCTCTGAGGCAAATTTGAGCCACCTGTATTACATTACCTATCCTGAAGATGATGTACGAAGGGCATTAATAGCCTCCAGCGCTCCGGGGTTTCTTCCCATGCCAAGTAATAATATCCGTACGATTATTAGTCTAAAAATGCCGTATCCAAGCATGATTGTTTCGTGGGATCATTGGGAGGACGGGTATGAACCGGATTTATTGAATCCAAGCCAGAATACAACCCAGGTTTGGGGCGATGGTAATCCTTATAACGGTATTGCCCCCGGATACTCCGATGACATTATACCTGCCGGCGGAAGTATTGTTTTTGACAATACAATTCCTTCGTTTCCTCGGAATCCTGCAAATATTTTCTACGATGGTAGAGACAAGATCGAGTCGTCTGGACAGATTGCTGTGACCCAGGTTTGCGGCGAACCTTCAAGGTTAGGAGTGCAGGCGATGAAAACAAACGTAACATCTACATCCGATTTTGGTCAGGCTTTTACCATTCCTGCAGGTCAGAATTTTCCAAGCAGGGATTTCGCTTATACTGCCTTGTTTGTACGATCTGCATCGAATAATAATATTATCAACATTGACAAGGATAACGACGGAACATTTGAAACCTCCGACACACTAAGCGAAGGGCAGTCTCTCCTTGTAAATGGAAACGTATTATCAGGTGCAACATTGGTAAGTACAGATCTTGTAGGGGTCGATCTTCATTTTGGTGGTATCGATGGCTTTTCTTCAAGGGAAGTGCCTATTTATCCTGCAACCTGGTATTCAAATGTCTACTATACGCCGGTACCGACAACTTTGTCACCCGATTCTTCTGTTGTAATGTTGTATAATAGTCTTAGCCGTCCTATTAACATAACCTGGACCCGGGGAAATAATACCACGGGAGTGATAAATCTACCGGCGAAAACGGTGAAACGCTTTCCGCTAGGCCTATCTGCAACGGCTGCTTATAAATTTGTAAACCCAACTAAGGAGGCGTTCACTGCAATTGAGATTGTAGACTCCTATACGCCGGGCTATTCAGGTGCCGCGGGTCAAAACGAGGGTTCCACCTTTGATTGGGCCTTTAACCTGATTGCCGAGGCACGATTAACCACCTTTGCCACCATTGCATGGGCCCCTGGATCAACTGATGGAACAACAAATGATAATCCTCTATGGGTAACGCCTGCAAATAATACTACTGTTTATGTAAGATATAACGGCGATATTCAGAACGGAGCTCTTACTAGTCCTTGTGGGTTAAAGTATGATGTTGCTTATACTTTGAATGCTTTAAACTACAGAAAACTTTTCGACACGGATAATGACCAGAGCGGCCTCGCTGTGTATACCTGCGACGGAACAAAAATCGCTGCTGTGTATGGAGAAGATCCTGCCAGTGCAAACCCGGCAAATCCAAGTTGGGATGTGGGTACTACTATTCAACCTTTTTGTGCCGTTAAACTAATTTTTGCCAACGATGACTACGGGTATACACTTGTTGATAAATCAGTAACAATTCCGGTTTTGAAGAATGATGCTTCGTTCCTGGCCGTGCTAGACCCTGCTACAGTTACTACCGATGGGTTGTTGCAACCGAAACACGGAACGGTATCTGTAAATGCGAACGGTACTCTGCTATACACACCGGAGGCTGGATTCGTGGGATTAGATACTTTGGAATATAATGTATGCTCAACCCCTTCTCCTATAAAGTGTGATATTGCAACTGTCTTTATCAAAGTCGCATTTTGTCCCACTCCCGCTAACCAGAATATTATTTCGGGAATGGTATTTCTTGACAGGAGTAAAGACGGGATAAACAACGACGGCAATTTAGGTGTACCGGGCACAAAAGTGTATCTGTACACCGATGCAAACTGCAATGCCACGATTGATGTAAACGAGATTACAGACTCGGTGGTTGTAGACAATTCTGGTTCGTATCAGTTTATTACTTATCCCGAACGAACGATTGCTGATGATTTTGATAATGGCGCTGGTGGAACCACCTGTGCTACCGGTAACGATGGAAATACGCCATGGGTAGGACCGTGGACAGATAAGGGAGATCCATCTGTAGGATTTTGTGTAGACCCGGCCCAAACGTATGCAAACACAAACGTTGAATTAGTAAAGGACGGTATAAGCAATAGTTATGCGATCAGGTTAAAAAATCCAAGTGCGTCGGCAACAAGGATTATTAACCTTAGTGGAGCTTCGGCGGCGTTTTTAAGCTTTTCTTACCGAAGAGCCGCAACCACCCTTACAGCCGGGCAAAATATTATTGTACAGGCTTCTAAAGATGGAAGCGTATTTGCAACAGTTTATACAATTTTAGGAGATGGAACCCGGGACGCTAAATATGTAAACGTGTTCAACCAGGACATTACCGCTTTTGCTACCTCTAATACTTATATCCGGTTTTTAACCAATCCGGGGGTAGGAAATACTGATACTGTTTATATCGATAACATTTCGATCAGCTATTTAAAATATCCTATCTGTTATATCACTGCAATTTCAAATGCTTCGGTTTTGCCAAATTACTATACCACCACTATTACAAAGCACAATTTCTCGGCCATTACAGGAGGAAGTTGTCTAAATCCATTCGATTTTGGTATAGCTAAAAAGAGCATCACTGTTAATGGTACCTTATATCACGATGTGAATGGTGTAACAGATGGCGTAATTAATGGAACGTCCCTTGGTTCTCCCGCTGGTGCTACTCTCTATGCTTACCTCGTTGACACATTGGGAAAAGTTGCGTTTAGAACAACAGTAAATAACACTACTGGTGCATATACTTTTCCACTTGCTGATGTATTTGAAAAGTATAAACTAGTGCTTTCTACCAGTAATGTCGCACTTTATGCTACAGCGCCTGCTTCTGCTGATTTACCGGTAGGATGGGCAAGCGTGGGTGATGGTTTTGGAACAAGTAATGGTGCAGGAACAGGAAACAAAACAGGTGTTCCTACTTCATCCATTTCAGTAAATACTGGCAGCCTCAATATTACGGGTGTTAATTTTGGTATTGAACAAGCCCCCAGCCCTGGTAGTGGTACTTTTACAGCAGTAAATCCTGGCAGCACAATCAGTTTCCCCGTTCCGCCAATCGCTTTTGTTAATACCGGAATTGGTAGTGATCCTTCCCCCGGTATAATTAAGAACATTCGTTTGGCAACTTTTCCAAATAACGCAACTTCAATTACAATCAATAGCATTCCTTATACCGGTGCAACATTTCCTCCCGGGGGAGTAGTTATTACTGCTACAGTAACAGGGCAACCTACCATGCCAGTAGCTGTAGACCCGATTGATGGAACAAAAAAGGTGATCGTTACCTACTATACAGTTGATGATGCAGGTGTGTCGTCAGCAGCCGCTGGATCAGTTACGCTGAAGTTTTTAGCAGACCTTGACCGTGACGGTATAGAGGATACAAAGGATATTGATGACGACAACGATGGTATACCAGATGTAGTTGAGATTTGTGGCAATGGAGCAACCGGTTTTGGTTGCCTTGCAGGCGCCACCGACCCTTCAGCCGATAATGATGATGATGGTATTTTAAATTACCAGGATTTTAAATATGGTGTACTCAATTCTAATGGAGCTGTTGCGATACTAGACGCAGATGGCGACGGAACACCGGATTACCTGGATAGTGATAGTGATAATGATGGCATACCAGACGTTGTTGAATCGGGGGGCGCCGACTCTGATGGAGACGGTATTATAGATAGTTATACTGATACCGATGCTGATGGACTTTCTCAGAATGTGGATGGTAGTAATACAGGCGCAGCCGGCTCGGGAAATGGTTTGGGTAACTGGGATTTTGACGGAGATGGGGTTGCAAACCGCCTTGATCTTGATAGCGATAATGATGGTATTTCGGATATCGTGGAAGTATGTGCACCAGACGTAAACAATGACGGACGGGTAGACGGTTTCTTTGATGCCAATGGTAATGGATTTAGTGATGACTTTGAGATGGCAGGTGCGTTGTTAAAAACAAGTATAGACGTGTTAAGTAACGGAAGGCCTCAGAATTATCCTAATAAAAACACCGATGGCATCGGTTTGCCAAATCCTTATGATCTTGACTCTGATGGAGATGGCTTAACCGATGTGATAGAGGCGGGGATGCCGGCCTCTGTAGCTGTAAGCAATGGTATGGTATCAGGAGCACAAACCAACGGCTGGGCCACAAGTGTAAGCTCACTTTCAGCTTTAAACCTTAATAATACTGATTTGCGGGGGCAGCCCGACTTTATGGACATTGATAGTGACGATGACGGCATTTCCGATAATGTAGAAGGTCAGCCAACGGGAAGTTATGTTGTTCCCCATGATGCCGATACAGACAATGACGGGTTAGCCAATGTCTATGATATCAGCATAAATAGTTATGGCGGAGCAGGCATTTCACCTTATGATCATGACTACGATGGAGATCCCGATTATATCGACTTTGATACCGATAATGATGGTGCAGCTGATATTAATGAAGCGTCGAGAATATTCAATATTGATCAATCCAATATCAATTCTTTGGATACGGATGGCGATGGAATGTTGGACCAATTTGATTTTCTAAACATCAATTCACTTACTGTAGCAAATAAGTTTAAAAATGTCACAAACAGCCAAATGGGTGCAAATGGTGGGTGGAGCGGACCTACTCCGAGTGGTTCTGCAGTTCAATTAATTCGTTCTTTCCCGTCAGGGGATCGTGATTGGAGGGCAAGTTATGTTTTGCCACTACCCATACTGGAATTTTCAGGTATCCTCGAGAAGAATATTGCGAAGTTGAAATGGAAAGTAGAGAATGAGGAAGAAGTGAGAAACTATACACTCGAAAGAAGTAAAAACGGAATTAATTTTAGTCCCATCGACCAGTTTCTACCAAAGTATACAGCTTCTTCGACTTACTCTTATGACGATGACATAAGCACATATAATACTGATGTGGTTTATTACCGCGTGCAGCAAACTACAAAGAGTGGTCAGAAGAGTTACTCTAAGATCATCTCCTTTAAAAAGAGTCAGAAAGAGGCAATAACAATTAAGGTTTATCCAAATCCTGTAGTTAGTGGTTTTACTATCAATATTTCTTCTATAGAAAATCAGCATGCAGATATTTCAATATTGGATGGGTCTGGAAAGCTAGTGATAGAAAGAAACGTAGAGCTGCAAAAAGGAGCTAATTTGATAAGGATTTCTGAAACAAGCAAAATGCCGTCAGGCTTATATATGGTGGTGATTGCAATAAAAAAGGCAGTATACTTCGAAAAATTAATCAAACAGTAGTATATAGTCTTTTAGCAACGATATTGCTTACACCAGCGTTTGGGGCGCTACTAATTGTTTTTCCTTAAAAAGCTACCCCAAATGGTGCTTTTTAATCAAGACTTATGCTCCGTTATCGTCATCAGCAAATACCTGAGTTGATATTTCATTTTTTATGCATACTCTTTTGGTAAATTTGTAGCAGGTTTTGCAGACTTAATGGTAAACCAAATCAAACTTTAATATGCCTTTTATAAGTATCGGCGATTTAAACGAAAAAGAAATAATACCCGGATACAGCGGCCGTGCGATGCATACTGGTACGATGACGTACATGTATTGGACAGTAGACGAGGGTGCTATAATTCCGGAACACGCTCATATGCATGAACAGGTTGCAACTGTTTTAAAAGGAAAATTTGAACTGACAGTAGATGGTGAAACTCAATTGTTGGAACCTGGAAAAGTTGCTGTAATTCCTCCTAATGTTAAGCATGGTGGCAGGGCAGTAACGCCATGCGAGTTATTAGATGTTTTTTTACCTGAAAGAGAAGATTATAAATTTTAAATATGGATCTTAATTTAACCAATAAAACAGCTCTTGTTTGTGGCGCCTCGCAAGGACTCGGACTAGCCTGCGCAACTGAACTTGCCCTATTGGGCGCTAGTGTTATTATCGCTAGCCGAAGTGATGATAAATTAAGATCTGCAGTAAAGCACTTAGATACTTCAAAAGGGCAAAAGCATGAGTTCCTGGTTTTAGATCTGGCGCAGCCAGAAGAAGTAAAGAAAACTGTGATGGCCTTCATTTCGAAAGGAAATACAATACACATACTTGTTAATAATGCAGGTGGCCCACCTTCAGCCCCAATGATAGATACAGATCCAGCCGAAATGGAAAAAGCTTTTCGTACTCATGTAATCAGCAGCCATGTACTGGCACAACTACTCGTTGCAGGAATGATAAAGGCAGGCTTTGGGCGAATTGTAAATATCGTATCAACTGCCGTAAAACAACCTATTGATGGTTTAGGCATATCCAACCTTGTTAGAGCCGCAGTTGCAAATTGGGCAAAGACCTTGGCAAACGAAATGGCTGGTTATGGCATAACAGTAAACAATGTATTACCGGGGTATACCAACACTGATCGGTTGAATTATTTGTTTTCCAAACAGGCATCAGATCAGGGGCTAACTAAGGAAGATGTATTTCAAAAAACGATTGCCTCAATACCAGCCAAAAGGGTAGGGGAGCCTGCAGAATTTGGGGCTGCCGTGGCATTTCTTTGTTCGCCGGCAGCAGCTTATATAAACGGTATCAATTTACCTGTTGACGGAGGAAGAACAGGTGGACTGTAGGGTTGGTAAAGGCGATAAAATAAGACCAAGCCCCGACGAGAGTTGCAGCGGTAAAGCCTACAAGTTCCACTTAATTAAATCTATTTCATTTTTAACACAGCGTAATTTGGATGATCAGGATTTACAAGTAATTCCTGCCGCCGGAGTGTATAAGAACATCCATTTCTTCCATAGGGATTGTTCCTAAAAGCGGTTCTGCGTCACCCTTAAGAACAAAGGCATTACATACCGCCTTTCTATTGGCAAAGTGTACTTCTATTGGTGCGGCAATATCATATTCTACAATGCTTCCGTCAGCCATTTGCGCCTTTCGTTTTTCAATCACGGTAAGTCCAACTGGCTTAATATACTTGCATTAATGGCCGTCATATACGCTCCGCTGTCGAGCCGCATTATACCCATATTCTACTGACTTCATCTGTATCCATTTGGTGCCGCCGAACCATTCCCTAATCAACTGCATTTATCAATTCTATGTCTGCATACATGGTTCCCATAACTTTATATTATTTACTAAGTCAATTCTTCGCCATCTTCACAGCCTACCATTTCAACTGTTCTACCTCTACCTCGCCGACAACAAAAACACTTCCGCATATTAGTATCATATCATCTTCGTGTGCATCATCAATAGCATGCTGCACTGCTTCGATAACGGTTGCAAAAGCATGACCTTTTAAGTCGTAGTCCGCTGCATTTAATGCCAGCTCTTGTTCTGGTAAAGCTCTTGGTATTTGTGCTTTTGTAAAATAATACTGAGCATATTTCGGCAGCAATGAAAGCACGGCTGAAATGTCTTTGTCTTTAACCATTCCAATAACAATTCGCAGTTTTTGAAAATTGCAATGCTCTAATTGACCCGCTACCTGTTTGATCCCATCTTCGTTATGCGCTACATCTAAAACAGTATACGGGCGATCGTGGATTACTTCCCACCGTCCGTGCAACCCCGTTAGTCTTCTTATATTTTCCAGGGCGTACTTAATATGTTTCTCCTGAATCTTCCAACCCATTTTAGTAAGCAGGTGAATAGCTTCCAAAACTGTTAACAGGTTTTGTACCTGGTATAGTCCTGTTAATTCCAGGCTATACTCCTTTCTTTCATCTGTGCGTTTATCTGCAATATTTACTTTTAATTGACTGCTCACCTGGTGCCAGTCTGCAACCCACTTGTTTTCATGGGCATAATAAATTGGAGCATTTAATTCAAAAGCTTTTTCCTCAAAAACAGGTTTCGTTTCAGGTAAGGTTTCACCGACGACTACCGGTATCCCTTGTTTAATAATGCCCGCTTTTTCACCTGCAATTTTATGGAGTGTATCGCCCAACAAATTCATATGGTCGTAACCAATATTGGTAATAATGGCAAGCTCGGGAGTGATAATATTAGTGCTGTCAAGCCGGCCACCCAATCCCACCTCGATGACTGCAATGTCAACCTTTTGTTGCGCGAACCAGGTAAAAGCCATAGCCACAGTAATCTCAAAAAACGAGGGTTCTATTTCTTCGATCAGGGGTTTTATTTGCTCTGTAAATTGTATCACAAACGACTCCTCAACCATTTCGCCATTTACCTTAATTCTTTCGCGGAAATCTTTTAAGTGGGGTGAAGTATACAATCCCGTTTTGTAGCCGGCAGTTTGCAATGTTGCAGCAAGCATGTGACTGGTAGAGCCCTTGCCGTTGGTACCTGCTACATGTATGCTCTTAAAACTTTGTTCGGGACTGCCTAAAGCCTGGCAAAGTTTAATTGTATTAGTTAGGTCTGCTTTAAAGGCCGCAGTCCCTAAACGACTAAACATAGGCAGCCGATGAAACAGGTAGTCGATGGTTTGTTGGTAGTTGAGCATAAAAAAACCGTAGCTGTCAAAGCTACGGTTATGAGAGATTTATTTGTAAGAATATTGCTTTCGAAATTTATCCTTTCAATTTAAAATCAAATAGAATAGTGCCAGACTGATCATCTTCATCGCCTGCATTCAGCTTTAATTGTAAAGCTTTGCGTGTGGCAATAGATCTTATATTTCCATTGGTAGTGGTGGTGCCACGTGGGTTTACAGTTGCTGACACAACATTTCCGCTTTTATCCACTTTAATATCAACCGCTACCTTGGCATTCTCATTAAAGTCATCTTCAAATGACGGATACCTTGTAACTCGTCTGCCGCTTAATCCACTGCGAATTCTTACACCGCTGTTGCCGCTGGCCGCATTGCCCTTGTAGCTATCTGAATTTGGGTTACCGTTTGGACTTCCCTGGTCGCCTCGGCCACCTGCCACTCCCTGGTTTCTTACCCCATTATATGTGTCGGCACCATTGCCGCCCGCCCCGTTGCTAGTGCCACCTTTATAAATCGCTTTAGGTTGTGGAGGTGCAGGGGTAGGGTTTGCAACCGGCTGGGTATTTGGACGGGGTCTTACAGGAGTGGTGTTGGCCACAGGTCTATCAATTTCCCTTGGTTTTGCCGGTACAGGTGTAGGTAACGTCTTTCTGACTACAGGTTTGGGATCTTTGTTTACTACCGGCGCATCGTCGGTTTCGTTTTCATCCCCCTGGATATTCTCTTCCTGTGCAACAGGTGGAGCCGGTGTAGATTGAGCAGGCGGCGAATAAGCTTCTTCTTTAGCCGCAGCAGGCTCACCTGGTACTTCTGGTGCTACATCTCCTAATCCTTCATCACTGTTTCCCAGGTTTACTTCAATCCCTTCTTCCATCACCGGAGGTGCAATTTGGGGCAAAGTCCATTTCACAAAAAAGAAAACAATAAAAAGCAATACACAAACAACAGAAGTGTAAGTAGCAGCTTTAATGTTTTTTTCTCTATTAAATGCGGGCGCCATTAAATTATAGTTAGACATACAAATATAATTATCGTACTACCAGGTTCTTTTAATGTTGAAAATTACTCTTATAACAATGCCTGAATGCACAACAAGCCGATAAATAAAGGTTAAGAATGGCGTTTGGTATTGTTGTACGTGTTCAGGGGCTTTAGGCAACCATGTAGATTTTAAGAATAATCAGTAATTCTCTTTCGTTATACTGGCCAGAATGGTTACACAGAGACCCATAAAAGCAATTACTGCAAAAGACAGTCGAAGGCTAGAGACACCCGCTAATAATCCTATTAGAGGGGGGCCGATAAGAAATCCAAAAAAGCTAATAGTTGATACTGAGGCGAGCGCTATTCCGGGAGATAATGTCTTAGATTTTCCTGCTGCACTATATACCAGCGGAACTATTGACGATACGCCTACCCCCACCAGCAAAAAGCCCAGAACAGAGGCATAAAAAGTTGGAAAAACGACGGCTATCAATAGTCCTGACATGATGATCAATCCACTTACTTGCACAACACGTTTAAACCCGAAGCGGAAGGTGAAATAATCAGCTACAAAACGGCTGATGGCCATGGTGCACATAAAAGCAGTATAGCCTGCCCCAACAAGTAAAGGCTTTGCCATTACCACATTTTTGAAATATATGCCGCTCCAATCGAACATCGCGCCTTCACAAAGCATCGAGCAAAATGCTATTAAGCCAAGTGTCAGAAATGACTTATTGGGCATAACAAACAATGGCGCATTCTCTTTTGACTTCAAATCACTAACGACAAGATAACGGGAGGCAACTAAAAAAATGGAAATCGCAACGGCAAGAACGATCACAAAATGATAGGTAGGGGCAACCGCAATACCGGTCATAAAAGTTCCTAACGCAGCGCCGGAAAAACCAGCAAGGCTCCACACGCCATGAAAAGAAGCCATAATATTTCTCTTATAAAGAGCCTCCACGTTTACAGCCTGTGTATTAAAAGAAATGTTGCCCATATTACCGGCAAGACCAAAAACGAAGAGGGCCGCCATTAGTTCAACTTTGGTAGAAGCCATACCTAGCGTTACCAATAAGCAACTATAAACAATAGCAGCAATACAAGCAACCGTTTTGCTTCCCTTTTTTGCTACCAGCCATCCTGAAATTGGAAGTGATACAAGTAAGCCTACCGGGAGGGAAAAGAGTACCAGACCCAGCTCTGTTTCTGATAACCGAAGCTTATTTTGAATTGCAGGGATCCTTGACGCCCAGCTTGCAAAGACAAATCCAAATAAAAAAAAGAATGCTGACACCGCTATCCTGTGTGCCCTGTTAGAAGTTATTGAAGTCATATAGTCGTTGCAGACATAAATTTTGTATGAAGTTTGCATCGCAACTTGCGACACCAGGCATGCAAAATTTGGGTGGGTTTAAGAATGATTATTTAGGCAGGCAGCGTCAGGAAAATGCAAGATAACTATGTGAAGCTTTACAAACCCTCGGATTTATTTTTATTGCTGTTCTCTATTAATTTACTTGCTAACGAAGCAACAACACCACCTGTAAGGTATAAGCCAACTGTCATCAATTTTGTTTCTAAAGTACGGTTACTTAACCTTTCACTTAATCCCATTGGCTTCGGTAAATAAACAGCACCAAGTCCGGCGGCTAATCCCAATAGTATTCCACGAAGCATAATTTTCTTCTCATCACCAATAGCTGCAACGCTATAATAAAGAGAATTAGATATAATATCACCCGCCATAGTAATTTTAAAAAGAGTATGCTCTTCTGGTACAGGAAGCTTTACGGCTACAAGCGATTTGCCAATAGCTTCCATTCCCAATTGATCCATTCGGGGTGCTTTTTTCGTCAGTCTCCTTATTGTTTCATGCAGTAAAGTAAGTGTAGCTGCTCCTGCAAATCCTCCTCCTATAGCTGATAATAATTTCATCTCATTATAATTTTTTACTACCCGTTAAAATACAATGCCAAAGAGACCCTACATTAAAAACTTCTAAATTCAATTGGTGTTAGCGGGCGACATAAACGGGTTCCTGGTTGGATTGAAAGCCAGGAAAACCGTAATTATCCACAGCAACGTGTGGAAAGAATTGTTGTTATGGCTTTGTGTAATGATGTTGTGTACCTCAATATATAATATTACTTTTCATAAGTTCTTTTGCTTTTTCAAAGCATTTCTGAAAATTTAATAAAACGCCCCCCCCAGTTTCAATAATAATTGCCCCTGTAAAAAGGGGCTTTTATTTGCGCTTGTTTTAACTTTTAATTTTTTTTTTGACAAGCATGTGTTTTTTCTTCAACATCGTTGTGTCACACCCTTCAACTTTTATTATTCTACTGCGCTTTCTACCATTTTGATGGTTATTTAAGCTCGAAGTTTAGATGTTTTTAGTAATTGAATGCTAAACACTTCAATTCTTACCTTCAAAACACATTATTTTTAATGCCTTAATTACTATATGAAAAAAATGTACTTGCCGCATTGGTCATTCAATCCCTATATCGTTTTATTAACTTTTGTATTCACCTCCCTGCAACTAGCTGCCCAGCCGGCAGGACAAGCAATCGTGAAAGGTAAAATTTCTGATTCTTCGTCCCTCGCAGGTTTGAGTTTTTCGGGCATAAAAATATTTAAAAGCAACGATAAGAAGTTAGAACACGAAAGCGTAGCCAGCGAGGCTGGAAGTTTTTTAGTTGAATTAAGTTATGGACGTTTTTATGCTCAAATTGATTTTATGGGTTACAAACCCTACAAGTCCGCCGAGTTTACGCTTTCAAAAGAGCATTCAACACACGATTTCGGCATCATCAAATTAACCCCTTCAGCAAATACATTACAGGAAGTTGTGGTACAATCTGAAAAGAGTTCAATGGTACTTTCTCTGGACAAGAAAATTTTTAATGTTGGAAAAGACCTGGCAAATGCAGGCGGCTCAGCTTCCGACATTCTCACAAATATTCCATCTGTTTCTGTTGATCCCGAGGGAGGTGTAAAACTGCGTGGAAGTGGAAACGTTCGCATTTTAATAGATGGTAAACCTTCAGGCCTGGTTAGTTTTAAAGGAGGCAGCGGACTACAGCAACTGCAGGCCAGCATGATTGACCGCGTTGAAATAATAACGAATCCATCCGCCCGTTACGAGGCAGAGGGAATGGCAGGTATAATAAATATTGTTTTAAAGAAAGATAAACGGCAAGGATTCAACGGTTCTTTTGAGGTTACCTCAGGTTATCCAACTAACCTCGGCGGCGCAGCCAATCTCAATTACCGCCATAAAAAAGTAAACTTCTTTGTCAATTATGGTATCTCGTACCGAAGGCAGCCAAACGAGGGGCGGTTGTACCAGGAAGTTTACGGTAAGGATACCACCTTCATTTTAAAGCAAACCAATAATGGCATGCTTACCGGCTTTAGCAATAATATTCGCGGAGGCATCGATTATTATTTCAACGAGACAAGTATTCTCACCGGTTCATATTTGTTCCGCAGAAGTGATGCCAACAGGAAAACCAACATCAGGTACGAAGACTATTTAAACAATGCATCTAAACTTACCAGTATATCTACCCGTACACAAAATGAAGATGAGGTAGAGTCAAACTCGGAATATTCATTAATTTATAAAAAATCATTTGGGCAAAAAGGTCATGAATTAGTTGGGGAGATTAAGTACCTGGATAATTGGGAAAGTTCGCGGCAGGTGTTTAACCAACACTTTTTTCAGGCTAACGGTACAGAAAATATTGCCAAAGCCATTATACAAAAATCGCCGAACGATGAATATGAAAAGCAGTATTTGTTTCAGCTAGATTATACCAAACCAATTAGTAAAGAAGGGAAATTTGAAATGGGACTTAGAAGCAGCTTGAGAAATATGCAGAATGATTATTTGGTAACGGAAAAGAATGCTTCCGGCGATTTTCTTCCCATTGCAGGGCTTGACAATAATTTTTTCTATCGGGAAAATATAAATGCAGCCTATGGAATTTTAGGCAATAAAACTAAAAAGGTCTCTTACCAGGCCGGCCTTAGAGCAGAGTGGACCGACGTAAAGACCACCCTGGCTGAAACTAACCAGGTGAACCCAAGAAGTTATATGAACTTTTTTCCCAGCACACACGTAACGGTCGATCTTGCCAAACAAAACGCTATTCAACTAAGTTACAGCCGCAGGGTTAGGCGCCCGGTTTATGATGACCTTAGCCCTTATATGACTTTTTCTGACAGCCGAAATTTTTTTAGCGGCAACCCCGATTTGAATCCTGAATTCACTAATGTTTTCGAGATAGGCCATATAAAATACTTTGACAAAGGCTCGCTTTCGTCATCAATTTATTACCGCAGTACAAAAGACAAAATTGATCGCATCAGGAGGGTAAATGCAGAAGGTAACTCCAGCACCAGGCCGGAAAATTTGTTGTCTGAAAAAGCATTTGGAACCGAGTTCGCCAGCGGCTATACTCCTTACAATTGGTGGAAACTAGATTTCAATTTCAATTTCTTTCATGCCGACATTGATGGAAGCAACATTATAAAAAGTTACAAGACCAGTACTTATAGCTGGTTTGCAAGGCAAACTTCGCGGTTTATGTTCCCTAAAAATTTCGACATGCAGCTAAGGGGAAATTATGAAGCGCCTCAGAAAACTGCACAGGGCAAAAGAAAAGCGCTTTATTATATTGACCTCTCTATGAACAAAGATGTTTTTAAGGGAAACGGCACACTTACGTTTAATGTGCTCGATGTTTTTAATTCGCGCCGCAACCGGTACATAACTGCTGGCCCTAATTTTTTTACAGAAGGAAACTCGCAACAAAGGAGAAGGCAGGTAAATATTACGCTGAATTACCGTATAAAGCAATCGAAGCAGGTAAAAAAAGTTAGCGAAGAATAAGTAACGTTTTTCTTTTGTTACAGCATATTACTACTGGTTCTGAGGTAATATAAAAGTAAATGAAGCGCCGCCTTGCTCGTTAACGGAGGCATAAATAATACCGCCGTGTGTAGTTACAATTTTACGGCACAGGGCCAGGCCTATTCCATAGCCGCCATAAGAACTTTTTTCGCTAAGAGTCTGAAAAATAGTAAAAATCTTATCTGCATAGTCCTGGTTGAATCCGATACCGTTGTCTGCAATTTTTACTTCCCAGTATTCTTTATTTCCGATTAACTGTGGAAACTCTTTTTTTCGATCCTCGGCCAGCTTATTCGAAGTAATGGTTATTGCCGGGGGTACGTGCTGCTTTGTAAATTTCAAGGCATTACCAACAAGGTTGTATAGTAATTGATTCATTTGCAGAGAAATTGCATGTATCGTTGGCAGCCGATCGCTCTTAATAACTGCTTGCTTCTGGTTTATCAGCAACTCAAAATCAAGCTTCACACTCTGTAAAATCAAGTTTAGGTCTACCGCTTCCAGCTGTAATGTTTTATTTGAAAGTCGTGAATATTCGAGAAGATCTTTAATTAAACCAGACATCCGTTTTGCAGAAGCATTTACCTTGTCGAGATACTTTTTTACATCTTCCTTTTTGTCATGTTGCTCAAGCAGCATGTTGCTGAAAATCTGAATTTTTCTTAGCGGTTCCTGCAGGTCGTGCGAAGTAACATAAGCAAACTGTTCAAGTTCTTCGTTAGACCGCTCAAGTCTTTCATTTGCTTCTTTTAGCTCTACTGTTCTTTCTTCAACTTGTTTGGACAACTCTTCCGCAAAAATTTTCTGCTCTGTTATATCCTGTATAACCCCCAGTAAGCGCACCGGGTTTCCCTGGTAGTGTACAATTTTTCCTTTCACCCTAACCCATCGCTGTGTTCCATCTTTGCGATTTACTCGTACTTCGTAGTACACATTGCCGGTTATCTGTGCTTCCTCATGTGCCCGCGCCCTTATTTCAGCATCATCGGGATGAATGAGCATAGCAAATGCGGTCCGCGAGTGCTCATGCCGGTCGAACCCCCAAATATTATAAACACGTTCTGAAGTTATAATTTCGTTAGTTAGTAAATCAATCTCGTAGGTCCCAAGGTCTGCTAACTCAATGGCAAGCCTTGCATTCTCTTCTGCATATTCAATTTTCTGTCTTGCCAGTACTTGTTCTGTTACTTCTGTGGCAACCGCTATTATTCCCGATATCGTATTGTTACCCTCTCTAAAGGGCTCATAAACAAAATTGATATAGGTTGTTTCAATTTTACCGTTCCTCGGCAGCATTACTACGCGTTCATTTGCAATAAAACGATTGCCGAAAGTATAAACATCATACAATAGCTTTTCAAACCCCTGTTCTTTAACTTCTGGCAGTCCTTCAAAAATTGGTTTTCCCAACATATCCTTTTCCGGCTTGCCCCACAACTCGTGCATTCTATCGTTTGCAATTTCAACTACATGATCCGGTCCTTTAAGAACACACATAGCAACTGGTGCCTGCAAAATCATATTTTGGAAATTAATGTCACTTTGTTTCATTTTTTGCTTTGCCAGCACTTGTTCCGTTACAGTAGTAGCGAGGATTAAAACACCGCTTATATTGCCATCTGCTTCCCGGTAAGGTTCGTATATGAAATTGAAGTACACGGTCTCTATTTCTCCATTCCTTCTTTTAAAGGTGGCAGGCACTTCAACTCCGTAATGAGTAGTTCCACTTGAATACACATCGAGCAGCAAGTCGTAGAAGCCCTGGCCTTTCATTTCGGGCAGTATTTCTAAAAATGGTTTTTGTAATGCTTCCTTCCCTACGTTCCATAATTCAAAAAGAGCCGTATTGGCCACATCTAGCACCATATCCTTTCCTTTTAAAATAAGGATCGGATCGGTTGACTGCTCAACAATGTTTCTAAACCTTACATCACTTTCCATTTCTCTTTTGCGCGCCTCCACCTGGCCAGTCACGTCATGTCCAAAAGCCATTACTCCTTCTATTACTCCATCATCGTTACGGTAAGGTGTATAAACCAGGTTGTAATACCGGGTAATTAGAATACCGTTATTATGCATGTCTATTAATGCAGGTATTTCATTTCCATAAAAAGGGTCACCAGTATCAAAAACGTTTTCAAGTATGCCAAAGAAAGGTTGTCCCTCCAGTTCTGGAAACGCCTCTCTAACTGTTTTTCCTACTATATCTCGGTAATTAAAAATTTGTAAGTAAGCGTCGTTGGCCAACACATATCTAAGTTCTCTTCCTTTGTAAATAGCAATAGGGGCAGGTGCCTGGGCAAACAATTTAGTAAGATTATGTGCACCCATCACTTCTTCTGCTTTCAATTGATCGATCATTACTAATTGTGTATTTAATACAGTAAAATTACCTGTTAAAACCTTCTAAACGTCAGATTGCCGACGCTGTATGAATAATGAAATAATTAAAGCTTTTCGATTTTTTTGACCCCGTGCTGCAGTATTGCTATTTTTTCATTGTTGCGTAGGTTACGGTCTCACAAATAAAAAAATCAGCTAAGAAAAAGCTGTAGGTCGAATTGTAGATAGACTTATGAACTAAGGTCCTACGTCGTAATTTCGGGAGAGCAACAAATGATACCGGCGTTTGTTGTAACCCGACCATGGCTACATAAAAACAGACCGGAAATATTTGTTGTAAAAACAGCCGATGCAAGAAGGCAGGCAAGTAAACGCATAGAAAAATAGTTTGGGCAGAAAATTAAGAACGGATCAATTTTCAACAGGAAGAAAATGCAGGTCAGTCTGTATTTGCCGAAACGGAAAAATAAGTCATATTGTTATAAACAGAATGCATGCGTGCCGCTGGATGATTAGAAGACAACAGTACAAGAGTGCGACGCAAGAATGATGAACACAACGTACAACTGTTGGGAGCCAAAAAGTACTTTTAAAAAATTGATTTGTAAATCTTCCTAAGGATGCGTCATTTTACCTGGGTTATTGCAGAGGCACAAAATTAGTGAGTAAACATATTTCGGTTTAATGGCAACATTTCACTCCTTCTCATTTCATAAAATTTCTACTATGGAATATATTCGTTTTGGAAATACCGGCCTGCAGGTATCCCGCATTTGCCTTGGTTGTATGACCTATGGAACGCCAACTGAACGCTGGCCGTGGGCCTTGAAAGAAGACGC
>NZ_JAOQAH010000017.1 GCF_025963695.1 Segetibacter sp.
TTGCATTATTAAAGCAAATATCCTGTATCACTTTTCCGGTCCATTCAATATCGTTTGGTTCAATAATGCCCGTGCCCCAAACAGGGTGTGCCAAGGGAACAAAAGCAACCTTACCAGGCAACGATAATTGTGAATTCCTATTTACTTATTCTTCGCCGCTACCTGTTTCATCAATTCTTCGGTAGCAACCTTTAATTGCACATCATCTCCTGTGGTGTTATAAGTAAGCGGATTTTCAACAATTATATCTGGAATTGCGGGACCAAGTTCTTCATTTTTGTCGGTAGCTTTTACAAACCATCCACGCATTGGTGTCCGAACTGTTGAGCCATCAAGCAGCACCTTTGCCCCAGTCGAAATTACCGATCCATTAGTAGACTGACCCACCAATTTCCCAATTCCAAGTTGCTTATAAGCATGTGAGAATATTTCTGCATTAGAATAACTTCCTTCATTGCAAACCGCAATTGAAGGCTTTAGCCACGCTGCATAAACCAGTCTCTCTCCCACTGGATAGTAGTCACGAAATTTCGTCTTGTCACGCTCCAGATTGTCCGTTGCACCTCTTGGAATAGCGTAAGCATGTTGTTTGTAATTCAACACACTCATCAGGTAATCGGTTGTAGAACCGCCACCGTTATAACGCACATCTATTACAAGCCCATCCTTTCCAAAACCTGCCGAAGCAAATTCCCTTTCGACAGACTCAAAGCTCGGCAAACTCATCGCTTGTATGTGTATATAACCCAGCTTGCCGTTAGAATATTTATCAACCAACTTCCGGCGATTAACTACCCACTCGTGATACAGTGGATCAGCAAGGGTGGCAGTCGGGCGAATGACAACTTCACGGTTTTGGCCCTTTGCATTTCGTACACTTAGCAAAACTTTTTCATTAACCATTCCGTTTAAATGGCTGTAAAAATTGTCTGCCGCTTTTACTTCATCCCCATTTATTGCATAGATAATATCCCCTTCAAATAACCTGCTTGAAGTACGATTAGCTGGCGCATCAGGAATAACGCGAATAACTTTCATACCCTGAGCTACGGGCAATAGCTCTGCGCCTAAAAGTCCGGTTGTTTCCTTTTGCGTCTCACCTCTTTCAGAAGTTACAAACCCCATATGGCTCGAGTTTAGCTCGCCCAACATGTAATTAAACATATCGCGAAAATCATTGGCAGATGAAGCATACACGGCACGGTTGCGGTACTTATCGTGCAATGCATTCCAATCGTACCCATGCATTTTCGGATCATAAAAATCATCTCGTATAGTACGCCATGCTTCTTCATAAATCTGTTCCCGCTCCGCCGTGTAATCGATCTTTAACTTCGACGCATATGGCAAGGCTTCCTGTAAGTTGGTCTTTACATCAACCCGAGCAATGGCGCCCCCTTGTTTTGAGAAATAGATGAACTTGCCTTCTTTATCAAGGCCAAGCGCAAAGGGATTTGAACCTGCTTTTGTAAGTTCTTTCAGCTCTTTACCATCCCACCTTATGCTATAAAGATCTCGCCCCTTGGCAGTGCTGGTAGTTGCTGTATAATAAAAAGTCTGTCCATCTTTAGAGATAACGAAGTCGCCCTCATCTCCCGGAAAATTAGTTACCTGAACTGTTCGCTCACTTATTCCGTCAAAGTCGATTTTTAATGGTTTTGGACCGTCTTTCAAGGCGGCTTTGGCAGTGGTTTCTGTGGTAGACAACACATCCTGATCCTGCCAATCTTCATTAACCTTTTCCCAGTCTTCTTTTCTCAACCATACAAACCATACATCAGCGCTCAGGTTGTTACGTGCAGAAATAAAGCCAAGCTTTGAACCATCAGCGCTCCAGAAAGGTCTTCGATCGGTACGAGGATGCATGGTAACATTTATAGGCCTGGCAGAATTATCGGCCGCTTGTATATACACTTCAAAGTTCGCATAGAGGTCGGACATAGAGTAAGCCAACCATTTATTGTCAGGACTCCATGCCATACCTGAAGGATTAGCCCAGCCTTGTGTAAGTACCTTTTCATTCTTCATTTTTCCATCCGTAGCTATGTCCGTAACAACCAGGGTCCCTCTTCCACGTACATAAGCTATCCTTTTGCCGTCATTTGAAACAACGGGAGATGTCTCATCTTCTTTTGTTTCGGTTAACTGAATTATTCTCGGCTTTAAAGTTTTAAAAAGGTTTACTTCGGTAGTATCAACTGAACGAACCATGTAAATGTCAAAGTTTCCATTTTTGCGATCTGAGGTAAAAAGCAACGTTGAATCATTTAACCATTCGGGACTCATATCTCGAAAGGGATGATTGGAAATATTAATGCTACGGTTTTTTTCTTTGTCCGCCTCTTTCAAAAAAACTTCCCCTCTTACGGTATAAGCCATTAATTTTCCATTGGGAGAAAGCGTAAAATCGCTTGCACCTGCAGCAAGGGATTTTTGCTCAACAGGATCATAACGGTCATCAGCGCTTAATTGTATGTTTATTTTTTCTGCATTGCCTCTTGCTGTCTTCATCAGGTAGAGGTTCATGTCTTTTTCATACACAAGCGCCGCTCCATCCGCTGAAATATTAAAGTGTCTGATTGCTTCATCTTTACTGTCAGTCAGTTGTTGTGGTTTTGAAGCAGCTTTCCCGTTATCGTCTAGAGCAATTTTATATAAGTTGTACGTTCCACTATTAGAGCTCAAAAAGTAAAGAGTGTTATTGCCGGACCATCGAGGCATGATGTCGTTCGTGTCGAACAACGGAAGCTTGTTATACGTCTTATTTTTAGTGTCATAAATCCAAATCTCGCGGTTAGCTGTTCCCCGATAATCTTCTCTAAATACGGGATTACTTTGACCACGAACAAAAGCGACAAATTGTCCATTTGCAGAAGTGACAGGCTCAAAGCCTAGGACATCCATAACTCGTTGTTCCGTTCCGCCTGTTGGTTGTACTGCATATACTTCGGGCACGCCTTCTATTTGCCTGAAATCGCGAACTGTAGTAAACATGATTCTATCTGGTTTCTGCCAGCTGGCTATATTATCTGCAGCGGAGTGAAAGGTAAGTCTACGGGGGGTACCACCATCGACAGGAATGGTGAAAATATCAGCATTGCCATAACGGGCACCAGAAAAAGCTATCGATTTTCCATCGGGGCTAAAGACAGGATTACTTTCATAGGCTTCGTGAACGGTTATACGGGAAGGTCGACCACCAGTTGCAGGAACCGTCCAAATATCACCCTGGTAAGAAAAGGCAATCACGGAACCATCTTTATTAATGGCGGGATGACGTAATAATAAATGTTGTTGACTAAAAGAAGAAGAAGCTACTGCCAGAAGGCAAACGACAGATATGATAGATTTGTGCATAAATGGACGGTTATAGGCAAGATAATAAGGTTATAGGATCTTTACGATTGCTATTAAGCTTTTTCCTAACTCAAAGACAACGAGGGTCAGGATTATTTGTTTATTTTTTTACCAGTCGTCAGGATCGATATGTGGCACCCGTTGTGTTGCACTCGTGTGCTCGATTCTTTTCTCAGCTTTTCAATAAAAGCGAAGAAATTTTCACTGTTCGTAGTATCCTTTTTGTGAGACTTTGTATTCTTTGTGCTCCATTTTGAGGACACGAAGTACACGAAGAACCACAAAGAACACAACGAAAGGAATTAAAAGTGATAATGGAACAAGTAGCGAAAACAATATCGAAGCTGCCGCAAAACCGAAAGTAAAAAAAATACATAACACAAAAGGATTGCTCCATTTACTCCATGTATTTTTTTAAAGAGAAACCTCTTAAAAGATCTCCGACAATTTATTTAATCACCTCATTCCAGTTAAAGTAGCTTTTTGCATTATTAAAGCAAATATCCTGTATCACTTTTCCGGTCCATTCAATATCGTTTGGTAATTCGCCGGCTTCGATTTCTTCACCAAATAAATTACATAAGATGCGTCGAAAGTATTCGTGACGGGGGAATGAAAGGAAACTACGGCTATCGGTCAGCATACCTATAAAACGGCTTAATAAGCCCATATTTGATAAGGCATTCATTTGCTTTATCATACCATCCTTCTGGTCTAGGAACCACCAGCCTGAGCCAAATTGAATTTTACCTACCACAGAGCCATCGTTGAAATTGCCGGCCATTGTAGCGAACAGCTCGTTATCGGCTGGATTAAGATTATAGAGAATTGTCTTTGCTAACTTGTTCTGGTCATCAAGCGTTCTTAAAAATTTTGATAGCGCCCGTCCCTGCTGAAAGTCTCCTATTGAATCCCAGCCCGTATCAGGACCAAGGTCGCGTAATCTTCTTGTATTGTTGTTACGCAAAGCACCCAAATGATATTGCTGCACCCAGCCTTTCTCCCAGTCCCATTCCGCAAATTGTATTAGCATTGCCGATTTGAACTGCGCCTTTTCAAACTCATTCAAATCTTTACCAGAACGAACTTTATTGAAGATATTTTCAATTTCAGCATTGGTATAATCTTCGGCAACGATGGCTTCAAGTCCATGGTCAGATACGGTGCAACCATTTGCAGCAAAGTAATCATGACGGGATTTCATAGCAGCTAAAAATTCACTTAAAGAGCCAATTGAAACATTAGCTGCAGCCTCTAAACGGCCCACATAATTATTGAAAGTTGTTGTGTTGTCAACATTCATGGCGTTGTCCGGCCTAAACGCAGGAAGGATCGGAATTTCAAAACCGTCTTTAACTAACTGTTGATGATATTGGAGCGCATCAACAGGATCGTCAGTTGTACAGACCATTTTTACATTCATTTTCCGAAGCAAGCTCTTTACAGAAAATTCAGGCGTTTGCAGTTTTGCAGTACATTCTTCATAAATCGCATAAGCAGCGTTTTCATTTAGAATGGTGTTGATGCCGAAGTAACGCTGCAGCTCAAGGTGCGTCCAATGATATAAAGGATTGCGTAATGTGTATGGAACTGTTTCAGCCCACTTTTGAAACTTCTCCTGGTCGGGCTTATTGCCTGTGCAATAACTTTCATCAACACCGTTTGCGCGCATTGCACGCCACTTATAATGGTCGCCGTATAGCCATGCTTCAGTTAAGCTTTTAAATTGATAATCTTGTGCAATTTGGTTTGGGGGTAGATGACAGTGGTAATCGATCACCGGCATGTCTTTAGCAAATTGATGATAGAGCCGCTCAGCAGTACTATTTTTCAGCAGGAAGTTTTCGTCTAAGAATCTTTTCATATTACAAACATTAGTTCATCTATAAATCATTATTTAAAACAACTAGTACAAGCAAGGAGATTTTGTTGGTTACCAGCATTTGAACTATTATCAACATCGTTGTGTCACTCACTTGTACGGCAAATCCTGGTCACCCGGCTAACTTCTGGTCTGCGTAGGCATAACAAACTCCAGCCAGGCAGCAGCTCCCAATTGATTTTCCGATGAAGTGATTGCGACGCAACGATGATGCTATTATAACCGAAGCTGGTATCCTAATTCACTCTATCAGTATTTCAACGAAAGGCAAAAGTAAAAGCGCCAGACCCAAGACTTTACACCCAAAACTTTAAACTCGAAACCTTAAACTCGAAACCCTACAAACTCACGCCTCTCTTCCAGGGAATAAAATCTTCCTGGCCGTTCTTCACCGACTTTGCAACTACTTCGCCGCTGGCGACTTTTATTACATAATCCAATATTCTTTCACCAGCCTGTTCTATGGTTTCTTCACCTTCGATGATTGTACCGGTATTGATGTCAATGATATCCTTCATCTTTTCGTACAACTTCGTATTGCTCGACAACTTGATTACGGGAGCCACCGGGTTGCCCGTCGGAGTGCCAAGACCGGTTGTAAACAAAACTATATTCGCACCAGCAGCTACTTCGGCGGTAGTCGACTCGACATCGTTACCGGGTGTGCAAAGCAAATTCAAACCGGGCTTTGTAACCTTTTCAGGATAATCCAACACATCAGTTACAGGGGAAGTACCACCCTTTTTGGCAGCACCTGCAGACTTAATTGCATCGGTAATGAGACCGTCTTTTATGTTGCCGGGAGAGGGGTTCATATCGAACCCTGAACCTGACTCTTTTGCCCTTTGTCCGTAACGACGCATAATGTCTATAAAACGATTCGCCTTAGTCTCGTCCACACAACGATCGCTCATCTCCTGCTCTACACCACACAACTCAGGAAACTCGGAAAGGATGACGGAACCGCCACATGCTACTAAAAGGTCACTTGTATAACCAATGGCGGGATTGGCGGAAATGCCAGAAAAACCATCGGAACCACCGCACTCAAGACCAATACAAAGTTTACTGATTGGAGCCGCTCTTCTTTCGTTCTGGTTTGCGATCATTAAACCTGCAAAGGTTTTCTTTAAAGCCTGCGATATAAGTTCGGTTTCAGAACCTACTTTTTGTTGCTCCAGTATATATAAAGGCTTATCAAAGTCGGGCATCCGCTTCGCAATTTCTTCTTCAAGCATTGCTACCTGGGCATTTTGACAACCGAGGCTTAACACAGTTACACCGCAAACATTAGAGTGGGTAGCATACCCTGCAAGTAATCCACACAAAGCCTGTGCGTCTTGCCGTGTACCACCACAACCCCCTTCATGTGTGATAAATTTTACCCCATCTATATTGCTGAATAAACGCTCAATTTTTGCCAATTGCTCATCTTCCCGGAATTGTACATCTAAAATCTCCTGCACAGACTTTCCCGAAGAATACAACTGTTTTAATTGTCTTGCAAACTGGTTGTACTTTTTAGGACGGGCAAAACCAAGTTCATCTAACAAACTTTCTTTAAGCACATCAATGTTCCTGTTCTCACAAAAAACCAGGGGGATAACGAGCCAATGATTTGCGGTGCCAACACTTCCATCACTACGATGGTAGCCCATAAATGTCCTTCCTTCAAATTTCGATACGTCCGGAACATTCCAGCCAGTTCTTCGTTCACCTAACTCGAAACCGGTAGATGCATGCTTTACGTTTGCAGTGGAAATTCTGGCACCTGCAGGAATATGAGTCTGGGCTTTGCCAACCAATACCCCATACATGAAGATGGAGTCACCTGCTTCCAAAAATGTTTCAGGAAACTTGTGTTTAGCCTGTATATCTTCAGCTATTGTATATGTTTTGCCATCCAGTTCTACCACTTCGCCCCTTGTAAGATCGCGCAAGGCAACAATTACATTGTCGTGTGGATGTACTTTTAAAATACTCTTTTTCATAATTATCATCTGGTTGCTACAACGTTTTCAGATAAGCAATTTTTAATAGCCTGCTTAACTTCACCGCTGCTCAATTGTTTATAGTTATCTGCAACTGCTTCAGCAAAACCAGGCAGCCTCTTCAGATCATGTTCCAAAAATTGTGTATCACTTAAAACGGCATGCACTAGTTCATCGCCGCTTATATCATTTCGTTCAGCAAACCAGCCTGCGTGATCATCTTGTATTGCGTATTCAATTCCTCTTGCAGAACCGACGAATTTCTCACCCATTTTGCTGCAGTTCATAAAGAGGATATAAGCAGCAAAACCAAGCGCCATCAGTTGTGGCACAGTTTCATTCCTGTTATAATGCTGTAACAAAATGGGCACGTTGCGCATTTTCATTTTAGAAGAATATTGAACTGAAATACTTAACCACTTGTGTTCAATAAATGGATTTCTAAAACGATCACGTACCCTTTCTGCAAACGTTTTGGCTTCGTTCAAAGATAAGTTAGAACTAACAATTGCAGGTGCAATTTCATTAATCATCAAAGACGCAACATATGCTGAAACAGCTTCGTCATCCATAGCTTCTTTTACCGTAATACATCCTGCAAGATGAGCAAGTGCACAAGTCAGGGTGTGGGTTCCATTCAGTAACCGCAATTTCAATTCTCGAAATTTATTAATGTCAGGAGCTATAACAACACCGGGATCGGTTTTATAAAAAGAAAGCTTTTCTTTTACTTTTTCATCCTTCGCTTCAATTGCCCATAAACTATAGCTTTCGCTCATGATCATCAGATCATCGTTATATTGAAACTCCTGTTGAAACTTTTCCTGCTCAGCAGCAGGTAATTTGCCGGGAACAATGCGATCGACAAGAGAGTTGCAGAAATGATTAGCACTTTCAAGCCATTTTATGAATGCAGGTTCTACCGCGTTTAACCGGGCTAATTCGAGTACGATCGCTTTCAACTTTTTGCCATTGTCCACAATCAGTTCAGTTGGAACGATTATCATTCCTTTTGCAGAATCGCCATTAAATGCTTTAAACCTTCGGTATAAAAATGCCAGTAATTTACCTGGAAAGGAAACTGGCGGATGGCTGTCTATCTTATCCTCTTTAACCAGGGTAATACCAACTTCGGTTGTGTTTGAAATAACAATTTCCATGTCAGGATTAGCAGCACATTGCAGTATTTCGTTCCATTGTTCTCTTGCTGACAGAACCCTGCTAATACTTGCATTTATTATATTTTCTTCAATTTTTGTCTCACCTTCTAAACCCCTGATGCACTGCGTAAACAAATTGTCCTGCTGTGCAAATGCATCTGTTCCCCCTTGAGAAGTTGATTTTATAACCACTACCCTACCATTAAAAACACCTTGCTTATTTGCCTTGTCGATAAAATAATCAGGAAGGCCGCGAAGCAATACTCCGGTTCCGAATTGCAGCACCTTTTCAGGTAGTTGAAAAAGATTTTCGGGGGGAGTTTGAAGGTTATTAGCTGAAATGCCTGAAAGGCTTTTACGGGATAAAATCATAAGAATAATTAAGGTGCAATTTGTATTAGAAGCCTTTTCGGTTTCGAAATAAGCTGAGTATGTTTTTTTAATATTTAATAGGCAATGTTCAATCGATGTCCTCTACTTAAGTAGCTATACGTTTTCACGCAAAGGCGCAAAGTAATACTCGCAAAGGCGCAAAGAAGAAGAAAACAAACTTTACGTCTTTGCACCTTTATTTTCTTTGCGTGAAACTTTCATAAAGTCAAACGACATTTAATATTTGAACAACTATTCTCTCTAAACCCGCTACGCTACTTCCTCCACGGAATAATGTCGTACTTATTTGTCTTAATCGTTAATACCCACTTTACAAAATCCTGTGCTGCCTGAAAGTTCTCAAACGCTGCAGGTAGTTTTCGTCCATCTATGTATTCATTGTAAAACCATGGATCTCCAACGGCGAACACAAAACCATGACCCACCTTTGTCACCGCAATTAAATCATCTCCATCTTTCTTTAAAACTGATTTCGCAGGTGCTCTTACTTTTAAAGTACTTAGTTCTTTTATGTAAGCTTTTTTTGTATTCCTGAAAATAGAATGGTTTGCAGGAATATGAACGGCACCTTCTTCAAAATTGGTTCCCTTCACCCGGTTCTTATTGTCCTGGTTAAAGTGAATGCCAAACCTTTCTGCCAATGCATTGAAGTGCTCAAATTCTGCATTCACACTGTCATTCATTAATAGGGCAAGCACACCGCCTTCTTTCACCCAATTATAAATTGCTTTCACGTGTTGGGGCTGCATGTAATTTGGCTTTGGACTTTCCTTTTCGGTATCGGGATCAGCAATGATATAGACACTTGCAGCGCTCAAATTTTCATAGACCGGTGCTTCATTCAAAGTGCTGATTTTTGAACCATTTTGTTTAAAAATCTCTCCAAGCAAAGAGAAGCCGTTGTTATCCATTTCATCCCATACATAATGAAAAGGAATGGTCTTGCCGGTAATATCTTTTTTAGTTTCGGCATTAAAATAGTGGTCGAGCAAAACCAGCTTATTCTTACCAACTGCCTTTCCGGGTATGATCTCTATTTCATTACTTGCAAGTAAAAAAGCGCCCACCCCTTTAGGATCATTTACGACTACTTTTTCACTCATGTAGTAATCGTAACTGCCATCGCGGTATGGGTTACCACCCAGCCCCGAAACACTTACAGTACCATGAAGGTTAACCTGCCCGTTTTCGGTTTTAATAAAATTTGCAATAACACCTGCATATCCCTTTTTAGCAGCAGGCAGAAATTTTGAAGAAGGCAACGCGCCTAAGCGAACACCTTTGGCAAGTGCATAAACAAGCATACATGATGCTGATGCTTCTACATAGTTTTTATCCTTTCCCGCCATATTAACTATGTCATACCAAAGGCCTGTTTTCCTATCCTGGTATTTTACAACAGCGGTTGCGAAACGATTTAGTATGCGCTCAAGCGTATCGCGGTAAGAATTATTTTCAGGAAAACTTTCCAGCACATCAACCAACGCCATTCCATACCAACCCATTGCACGGCCCCAAACATGAGGGGAACGACCTGTTGTTTTATCGGCCCATTGTTGTTCACGTGTCTCATCGTAGCCGTGGTACAACAATCCTGTTTTTGCATCACGCGAGCGACGCTCCATTAAAATAAATTGCTTAGCTATATCATTGAAAGCTGTATCGTCGTGAAAGGTTTTAGACCACTCTGCATAAAATGGTTGCCCCATATACAAACCGTCGAGCCACATTTGCCATGGGTAAATTTGCTTATGCCAAAAACCACCTTCTTTTGTTCTCGGGTGCGTTCTCAACTGGTTGCGTAAAGTTGCTGCCGCTTTATAGTATTTTTCTTTGCCTAAAACCTTGTAAAGCATCAACAGGTTTCTGCCGCAAAGCACATTATCAATGTTATAATTAGAAAGCTTGTAGGTACGAATAGATCCATCCTCTTTTACAAAAAAATCCATGCTTTTTTGTATGTAATCAAAGTATTTCTTATCACCGGTTCTGTACCACAAACCTTCGATACCTTTTAGAACCACGCCCTGGTCGTAAGCCCATTTCACCGGCTTATCTTTATCCATTTGCATTGAGTCTTTCCAGATGGTCATGACGGTCTCGGCCATCTTTTCTGAAAAACGCTGAGCATGCAAATGTTGCACAGTTACCAGCAGTAAAACAACGGTTATTAATCTCTTCATACTTTTTAAAAAGCGAATTCTTTTTTGGTTACCGGCATTGTAATTCTAATCATCATTGTTGCGTCGCACACTTGCACATTTTTCATTAACCCCGGCCAAAAATTTAAAACAGCTTTTAAATCTTCGCGGCTGAAACATACGCTAAGAAAAACGTTCAACAAAGCCCGAAAGGTACAAGTGAGTGACACAACAAAGTTTAATAATGATCTTTTGTTGGTTAAAAAAAACTTCCTAAAAAACTTATTTGTAAAGGTGGCTTGTTACGCCACCCGCTTAATACGTCTTTCCTATTTCATTTCCACTGCAGCTTCGCTGGCCCCGTAAGTTGCAGTTAACTTTTTCGATGCCTTTCCTGTATTTGTTTTAGTAACCACAATGCCTTTACTTTTTTCGCCGCTTACGTTTATCAAAACATTTGAACCTGCACTGTAATCAATACCTTCCAATGTAATGTTTTTACTGTTATGTACGTTGAGAACAGGATCGGTATTGGTTGTATAAAATTTTACATTTTTAAAAACGATACCATCCCCTTCGGTCATATCCAATCCCTCTTTGGCTCTCAAAACCATGTCTTTTAAAACAATGTTTTTCACGTTCATTTCCGGCAGCCCCCTAACAAAAACGGCTTTCTCTGCACTGTTGCAAACCACGTTTGTGATATAAATATCTTTAAACTGCGGCGTTTCTTCTGTAACCGGCATGGTCTCTACTTTTGGCGGTTCGCGTTTTTCGCCCGCTAACACAACCGGGTCTACTGCCGCATAATACATATCGAACAAAATGGCTTCGGCAACAATGTCTTTCATGACTATGTTATTGACAAAGATGTTTTCTACAATGCCACCACGCCCGCGGGTAGTTTTAAAACGAAGCCCTATATCTGTTCCAATGAAGGTGCAATTATCTACGTAAATATTTTTTGCACCGCCGCTCATTTCACTACCAATTACAAAACCACCATGGGCATGGTACACGGTACAATTACGAACCACAACATTTTCTGTCGGCATACCTCTTTTCCTGCCTTCTGCATCTCTGCCCGACTTTATACAAATGCCATCGTCGCCAACGTCAAACGTACTATTTTCAATGACCACATTTTTACAAGATTCCAGATCTATCCCATCGCCATTCTGCGCATACCAGGGATTTTTAACGTACACATTTCTAACGGTCAGGTCTTCACACTGTAAGGGGTGCAAACACCAGGCTGGGGAATTTTGAAAGGTAACGCCTTCGAGCAGTACTTTTTTACAGCCATTAAAAACCAACAGGTTTGGGCGTAAAAAATCTTTCACGGCCTTCACGTCTTCGATTGTTTTTTCAGGAGTTATGTAACCCGGATTTTTCATTTTAGAGCCATTCAACGATTTCTCGCTGGGATACCAGGTCTTTTTATCGCTGCTTAATACACCACCGGATGCTACCAGTTTTTTCCATTGTGTTTCGGTCAGTTTTTCCTTTTTAACCATTCGCCATGCTTCCCCGGAACCATCAACGATTCCAAAACCGGTGACAGCAATGTTTGTTTGGTTATTAGCAAACAGGGGCGACTGATTTCGCCATTGCGGAACGCCTTCCCAATTGCTTTGAACCAGTTCATATTGATCAAAATCAGGAGTAAATTGCAATAACGCCTCTTTCTTCAAATGCAGGTTGACGTTACTTTTTAGTTCGACCGGCCCGGTCAGCCACAACCCGGCAGGAACGACTACAACGCCACCACCTTTTTTGTTACAAGCTGTTATAGCAGCATTTATGCTTTTTGTGTTAAGTGTAATACCATCGGCCTTAGCGCCGTAAGTGATGATATTAAAGGTGTCTTTTTTAAAAGCCGGCGTAATTACACGGGGAAGTGTTGGAGCTTCTTTAAAAGCTAATATTGAAAGGATGGGTAAAATTGAGAACAATCGTTTAAGCATGTACAATAATTTAATCATTCTAATCATTTTGTTATGGCTAAAATGGTTGATAAACTTAGGCAAGTGTTTCGGGTTTACGTTTGGTGCCTTACTTTTTTAACCTCACTTTTTACGCAATCGATGCCAATTGTTTTCAGGTATGTTTTCATTAAACCATTCTGCTTCAATGTCCTTAAAGTTTCATTTTTCCGGAACACGGCATTCTATGTCTTTTTCTTTGGTTCCTTAAAAACTTTATTTAAAAAATCCACTGTATACTTCAAGGTAGGTTCGAACCATGGGTGAAACAACCAGAACGGATGCGGTGTGTCGGGGATTAAATGCACTTCTGAATAAATGCCATACTTATTCAACTTATTAATCATTTCCTTATGTCCGGCAGTAAAGCGGGGGTATTGGCTTTGAATAAAAAGAATAGGCGCCGTATTTTTACCTGCATGAGTGAATGCAGAGGCTTCTTCCCAGACTTCGGATTTTTGCTCATATGTTCCCCCCAGCCATTCAGCCGCCACTTGCCCTTCAGCAGACTGGGGATGCTTAAAAGCAAGAATGCCGTCAATATCAACGATGGCATTAACCCAGCTTGATTGTTTACTGTTACCGCCGTTGCCTTCAAACTTTTTTATACCATTGGTTGCTCCAACTAACGCAGCAAGTTGCCCGCCTGCTGAAACACCATGCACTGCAATTTTCGTTTTGTCAATATTGTATTTAGCGGCATTTGTGCGCATCCACCTGATAGCTGCCTTTATATCATGAACAGCAGCCGGATATTTTGCTTCGGGAGAAAGACGGTATTCAACTGCTACTGCCACATATCCTTCCGCAGCCAATCTTTGAGCCATTGGAATTGACATTGATTTATCGCCTGACTTCCATCCTCCCCCAAAAATTAATAATACTGCCGGATAGCCTAATTTAGTTTTTTTGGCGGGATAAAAAACATCCGCATGTAAGTGCCTTTGTTCAATTGAACTATACACTACATCCTGCTTGCTTAGTACTCCTTTAGGTAATTGAGGCCGTACGATTTCTATAAACGGATACTTCTTTTGCTCTTTTACAAAAGCGCTGTAAACAGTAAATGAGGTGTCTCTTGGAATAACTTCCTGTGCGTTTGCAACACGCACAATCAACACAAAAGCAAGGATAAATAGCTTGATGGTCGTTGTGAGAAGAAAGGACTTTTTAAGATGCATTTCCCAAATTTGCTTAAATGTTATAAAAAGGCTTAAACCAATATTTAAATATTTTTGGCGTCGACGTTATCAGCGCAACTGCTACTGCACAGGATTCCATCTTCCTTTAAATACCCACTTTGCATCTATTTGCTTTGCATCAGGAGAACCTGGGGCGGTTCTTAAATTGTCGCGGTGCCACGCATAATCTCCCCCTCTCTTATGACAATTGAAATAATAAATTCTATCGCCCCATTGTATAGTATTCGACGTTTCTACACGATAAATATTTTTGTCAGACATGTTTGCAGCAAACCTGCAATTGATTAAATAGAACTGAGCATCGCGATGATAGCGACCTAAATTAAAGCCATTGAAACCTTCGAAAGAACAATCAACCAAAACAGTTTTAGAGTCTTCATATTTTGACCCGTCGTGCCAAATAGCTGCGGAACCAGAATGTGAAATAAAACGGCAGTTTTCAGCATAGGCCCAACCACGGGGACAATAAAAATCAACACCACCTTCCATTATGCAATCTTTAAAATAGAACAATCCGTTCTCAACATTCCAGGGACTTACAGTATCTCCGCCAAAAGCGCTGAAGTGACAATTGATTGCTTTCAGTCGGGTAGCGTTCATTGTTCGCATGGCCATTTGATGTCCGCTCTTAGCGATCTTTTTTTGTTTTGCTAGTGTATCGATAGGACAATTAATCATGACATCTTTCGAGAGTTTAAATCCATAAGAATTGGTAATGGTAAGATTTTGAAGGGTGATGTCATTACCGTCGATGTTAAGAGTAGCCACGCCCCAGTCATCGTTGTGCAGACAGCGCCATTCATCTCTTGCAATGGCTTGGGTTATTATTGTATGCTCACGATCTTCTCCTACTAAAGCGATGTTGTGTTTTTGTATGTAAATTTTCTCATTGTAAATACCTTTTTTAATTAAGATTATACGTGCTATGTTCGAAAAATCAGGCAAGCTATTGATGGCTCCCTGCACCGACTTAAAATCTCCCTTTCCATTAATATCAACTATAATTCTTCTACCTACGTTACTCTTTTGGGCGTTTGCATTAGCGGTGACTATGAGCAAAAGAATTGACAGAAGAGCTGTAAAACGTGCTGATACAAATGATGATTGTTGCCTCATAATAATTTATTCTTTTCTGGATTCCGGTGCTTAAAACTTTCAAAGCCCTACTGTTGTACTTACTCATCATTCAGTGGCTTGAACTATTCTACTATTTTTTAGGTGCAAGAGGCGGACGAATATGATCTGTGAGTGAAAGGTTCAATCCACGTAGTTCCTTCAATACAAGTTGAGCCATCTTGCGGGCGCCAAATTCATTAAAATGAGTATTGTCGTTTCGGCCTTCAGGATAGTTAGGATGCTCTCCAGGCTCTAACTGCATAAATAGCCATTTTGAATTTTCTGGTCCGAACTGTTGTAAGAGTTCACGGCTTTTTGTATCCATATCGATGAATGGAACTTTGAAGGCTTCGGCAACTTCCTTCACCAGTTCCGAATAGACCGGATGGGTTTCCTGCATACGGCCGGCAGAGTCAAACCTTCTTCTCGTAACAGGAGTTAGCAATATGGGAAGCGCTTTTTTGCCCCTTGTTTCCGTTACAAATTTTACCAGATTGGTTTTGTATTGTTCAGGGGTAGTATAACTCCCAATTTTTTCTTTTACCTCATCGTTGTGTCCAAATTGAATAAAGACATAGTCTCCTTCATTTAAATTTTCAACAATTGGCTTCCAAAGGTTTTCTGTAATAAATGTTTTTGTACTTCGACCATTTTTAGCCCTATTATCAATTTCTACGGTAGAATCGAAAAAGTAGGCGAAGGGCATTCCCCATCCTGTTTCAGGAAATGCCTTTACCTCTTTGTTGGCCATTGTAGAGTCTCCGATGAGGTAGACTTTTGTTTGTTTCTTTTGATTTATGGCAAACGACATTAGGACAATACTTACAATTGCCACCATGCTTTTAGCATAATAAGCATTCAAGTTTTTATTTGGTGTCATACTTTTTGCCCTTTATTAAAAACGGTTCAATAATTAATCAAAGCTCCAGCCGCCGGGCTTCGTTTCTTGGTGTCTCTTTATCTCGTTTACGCTTTCAGGACGAGGCTATTTAAATATACTTCTATGTTTGTGTAGTGTTTATGTAGCGTGTTCAATGTAGCATCAGATGGATCATTAGGATTTAGAGTGTTTTTCTTTTCCCATTCATCAGGCATACCGTCCTGATCAGTATCAGTTGGCGCAGGTAAAGATTTTAAAGCAGGCCATGCATTTACAGTGAGTTCGTATGGCGTGCCATGAGGATAGCCACCTTGTACGTCAATTAGCCGTCCTTGCCTATTTTTTACATCATTGATTATTCTTTCATCAAGCGTATCGCGGCGCAGGCTTGCTCCCGCATATTGTAATACGAGTAAATATGCGTCCGTTGCACTTTGTGTTTGTACTTGTTCGGCTGAAAAAGCTGTCGCTGCTTTAGCCTGCTCTGCATCGGCTGCGGTACCGTCATTCATTACCACTCCCTTCCAGTTATTTTTAGTCACATCCTCAGCGCCCTCTACATAATTTCCATCAACATAAAATTTTCCGTAGGGTATAGTTGGCGGCTTTTTATAGGGGTTGAGGATTCTAGATAAAACGTTGGCGTTGGTTGATGGTCCTGGCTTGTAGTAATTGTTTACCATATTGTACCGTCCACCTTCTCCCGCGTAAGCGTTGTTACTGGCCCAGTCGTAAATCACATTATTTCTAAAATCAACAAACTCTTCAGGAATATTCCTGATACCATCAAAACGTGGAGTACGGTTAGCACAATGTGCAAAAAGATTGTGGTGACCCGAAGTATGCTTACCCCCCCAAATACCGCCAAATCCATGATGCTCAAAATCTTTATCGCCTGTCTCGAAATGATAAGAATAATTAAGAGGCTCAGAAATAAGATTCCACTGCAGCGTTGTACTGTCACCTTCGTACACGCTAAAAACCTCATCAGTACTCCAGCTAATGGAGCAATGGTCTATGATGATATTGGTACGACGTGTTCCTCCAAAAGCGTCATCACCTCCGTTGCCGGCAACCATTCCCCCTTTTTGATTTTTATCACCCATTCTAAACCGCATGTACCGGACAATGATATTGTTACCAGAAAGTGTAACGGGATAATCTGCCAGGCAAATTCCATCTCCCGGGGCAGATTGTCCTGCAATGGTAAGATCGGATGTAAGAGCCAATTTACTTTCCAGGTGAATGGTTCCGGAAACAGCAAAGACAACTATTCGCGACCCTTTTACACGGATAGCTTCTCTTAAACTTCCGACACCATTGTCGTTTAGGTTGCTGACGACAAGTATTTTCCCATATCGTCCGCCCTTAGTTTTTTTTCCAAAACCCTCTGCTCCGGGGAAGGCAATATTGCTATCACTTTCAGCAACACTGCCAGCAATGCTTTTAGCCGAAGAAACAGCAGGTGCACAACTTAGCAATGTTGTGATGTATACAATTGATGAAGCTAGTAATAGCAGTTTTCCCGTCATTAATTAAAGTTTTCTTACAGGCAAATACTAATAGCCTGGATTTTGAGTAAGATTGGGATTGGCATCCCTGGCAGCTTGTGGTATAGGCAACAATTCTGATTTGTTTGCTCTAAACCCTGATGCAAACCTTGCAGCAGAGGTCGTGTTTACTGCAGCACCAAGCCATGCAACCCGTGTAGTACCAGACGGAGTAGCTGTAGATGCAGGTTTGTAATATGAGTTAAACCATATAGAAGCATTATCCGCAGTAGATGTTGTTCGATAATACATCGATACAGGCAGGTTAGCGATAGTAGCAGCGTAGTCCGGAGGACCAGCCATGTAGCTATAAGATATCATACCTGTAGCAGTTGCGAGTTTAACCAGGTTTGCCCTGGTCTCAGTTAAAGCTGTTGAAATTAAATTCCACCTTATCAGGTCATACTTTCTTACTCCTTCACCACCTAGTTCTAATGACCGCTCTCTCACCAGTGCCGCAAAGAATTGAGATTTACTTAAACCAGCGGAAAGATCGACAGTAGCATTAGCCGTAGTTATAGGCCTACCAAAGCCACGACGTCGCACCACATTAACAGCATTGTATGCAGCGGCAGTTGGACCGTTCAATTCATTTTCAGCTTCGGCAAACATCAATAACACATCCGAATATCTTAGTATCTGCCATTTTAAACTGAAATACTGCACCTGGTTGGCGGGCCCAATTGCTGGATTTGAAATCCAATCGCGGCGATATTTTCCATCATTCAATGCTGTGATTGCCAGTCCAATTTTTGTTTGTCCATTTGCAGCTACGTTATAGGGAGCAATAGTTACATCCCGTCGTGTATCTGTAGAATCAAACAAATATAAATAGGTCGGCAAGGGGTTAACACTGCTATTACCAAGGTTATTGACTCTTGGCCCGTTATAATACCCGAGCTTAGTATCTTCAGCACCTCCTTGTCCGATACCACTCGCCTGGAACATTAACTCACCATCAGCATCTGCAGGCACACGCGCTCCTACCTGGTCTTTCCACAAAGCCCTGAAACTTGGGTTTAAAGAGTGTTGACCAGAAGTCATAATATCAAGGCTCTCATCTCTTGCAATCTGGTAGTACTTAAGGTAGTCCTCGTTTCGTTGCATGCTGCCCGATTGACGCAAAGAGAAACCGGCGCGATATAACGCAATCCTTGCCCTTAACCCCTTTACTGCACCTTTCGTAATTCTTTCGTTCTCAACATCTCCAATTAATGTCAGCTCGTTGCGCCATGGAACTAAATCCCCTGCAACCCTTAGATCTTCAATAATCCGGTTATATAACGTGTCTCTGTTTACCCTTACAGGTAATGGATCTTTAGAAGCCAGCTCGTAAGCAGGTAGAAAATGCATTGGCAAATCGCCCCAGTTGCGGATCGCTTCAAAATAATATTGGCCTCTAAGTGTTAATGCCTCGCCAAGCATCCTTTGAAGCTGTTTTTTCTGTTGATCGGTTCCACTTGTATACATACCCATTTTTGGAATTCGGTCAATGCAGATGTTGGCATATGCTATCCCTTGAAATAATTGGTTGAAAGGGCCTGACAACTGGGCATTACTTGCCGACGGCTCGTAACGCGCAATGTCCCTTCTGTCGTTATCACTTGTGCCGGTTGGCCCCTGCATTTCATCATTATCCAGGGGATAGTATAAACTAAGACGAATACCATATGCGGCATCGCCCACCAACCTACTGTATACCCCTATAAGCGCCTGGTATGCAGAATTCACTTCACTGAAAACAGTTTCTGGTCCAACGTCTGTTATCGGTTGTTGATCCAGGTATTTTTTACAACTACCTAAGGCAAGTATTAAACAAGCGGCAGCTATAATTTTATTGAATTTAGATTTCATATAGAAAGAAGAATTTTAATTAAAAAGATGCATTTATACCAAAAATGAAACTCCTGCTTTTTGGATAAGCCGAATAATCAAGGTTAGGTGTTAAAGGATTGTTGCGAACACTGACTTCAGGATCGAAACCAGTATATTTTGTAATTACTGCAAGGTTGTTTGCGGTTAAATAAAACCGGAGCCTGCTCATGTGCATTTTTGCAACTTTTGTTGCAGGAAGGGAGTAACCAACTGTCAGGTTATTTATCCGCAGAAACGAACCATCTTCAATTGCCCAGGAATGAGGATAAAAAGCGCCTGTATTTCGTAGCGGCTGCCAGACCGTAGCATTAGCGTTTAAAGCCGCTAATTGATCAGGAGCGATACCAAAGACTGTTGTTCCAGTAACCCACTGGGCTGTCTGTCCGGTTGTCGTGACCGTCTTCCAGCGGTTTTGCATAATATCAAGCAAATTTGAGTTATTGGTATAACCATTCGTAAACTCAATCTTATTAGCATTATAAACATGATTGCCGTATGAGAAGTTTACAAACAAACTCATGTCCCACGACTTATAACTAAACTGTTGATTTAAACCTCCGGTGAATTTAGGAGTTGGATTTCCTATTATCATTCTGTCACGATCAAGGTCTATGACACCGTCTCCATTAAGGTCTTTAAATTTAATAGAACCGGGTTGAGATGGCCCCCCAATTACTCCGGAATTATTTACTACACCGGGCTTTAACGTGTATGCGCTGGTAGTAGTATTATAATTGAAATCATTAACCGTATAGAAACCATCTGTTACTAAACCATACATTGAACCTACAGGCTCTCCAATTTTTACAATGTAATCGGTTGGCTGTCCTGAAACGCCCCAGCTTGGACCGGGATAGAAAAACTGTTGGCCGGGGCCTAAAGCAACTACAGTATTTTTATTATGGGCGATATTGAAATTAGCAGACCAGTTAAGGCCATTGGTTTTGCGAAGTATGGTTCCGTTCAGTTGCACCTCAACACCTTTATTTGACGTCTTTCCAATGTTTTGTTGTTGTGTGCTAAAACCGTAAGTAGGATCAATCTGAACAGCTAAAAGCAAATCTTTTGAGCTATTGTTGTAATAATCAACACTTAGGTCCAACCTGTTTTTAAATAAGGTAAGGTCAATACCATAGTTTCGGTTAACAGTAGACTCCCATCTCAGGTTCTGATTTGGCAGAGAAGCGGGATAGTAGGCATTCACTACCTGGTTATTGATGCCGTAAAACCTTAATCCGTTGTTAGAAAAAGTGGTTAAATATAAATAATCCTGGATCCTGTTATTTCCAATTGTACCAAACCCGAAGCGGAGCTTCATTTCATTAATGAAATCTACATTTTCCAAAAATTTCTCTTTTTTGACTCTCCACGCAATTGATCCTGACGGAAAAGAACCCCAACGTTGATCAGCAGCAAATTTTGAAGCACCATCCCTACGAAGATTACCAGAAAAAAGGTATTTGTCTTTATAGGAATAGCTCACTCTACCAAAGAAAGACAAACTGGTATATCGTGTTTGGCCTAATTGAGGATACCCGGCAAATGGAACGCCCAGGCTTGTCTCTTTAAATGCTACATCATACGCTGTAAACAAAGGGAAATTGCGGAACAAGCTTGACCGGGATTCGTTTCTCAGGTCATACGTTTCTTCACCTACAAGGAAGTCGAAGTTGTGGTTCTGTTTAAATCCTTTTATTGAATAAGTTAATACGTTCGAGTTAGTGTATATTTTTCTACCGGTTGTGTCCAATCCGGCTATTGGTTTTTTGCCTCCCTGTATAGTTGAATAAGAACTGACGGTATCGAAATATTGACGATCCATCACCTTATTTCGATCAAAGCCAAAAGTCGACCGGAAAGTTAAATTCTTAGCAATGTTATAGCTGGCATTTAAGGTTACATTGTAAGCATTTGTAGTTCTTCTCCTGTATTCAGAATTGGCCAACAAAATAGGATTAATTAAAACCAGGTTGTTTCCTGCAGTTGGGTCAGCAAGTGGATCCTGGTCTTCCATATCCTGGTTCGCAGATAAGAACGGTCGATACCGGACAGCATTACGCAACCTACTATAAGCAGAACCGGCTTCAGATGATACGCCTGCACCGTACACATTCTGCGCCGTATACCTGGTGCTAATGCCTGCCCTTAAATTCTTCGTGATTTTATAATCTCCCTTGAAATTAATCAGGTGTCTTTTGAAACTTGAATTGAGTACAACGGCTTTATCATCATTGTAAGTATAACCGAAACTATAAGTAAGATTTTTACTACCACCAGCTGCCGACACATTGTGTGTTTGAGTTATACCCGTTCTTCCAAAAACAGCACCCTGCCAGTCAACCGGCTCAACGCTTTTATAATTTGCCAGTGTATCCCAGGTAGTACCAAAGTTTCTTGCAAAACTTGTACTGTCAGTACTACTGCCTCTCGACCTTTCAGCCTGGTAAACGACGAAATCATAAGGACTCAGCACCTTTAATTTCTGTGCTACGTTCCGAACACCTACCAATCCATTATAACTAACTATCGTTCTGCCAACTCTTCCGGATTTTGTTGTAATTACGATTACACCGTTAGCGCCTCGGGCACCATAAATAGCGGTAGCAGCAGCATCTTTTAGCACGTCAATAGATTGAATATCCTGCGGAGAAATAGTTGACAGCCCATTTTCGACCTGAACCCCATCTATTATATATAAAGGGTCATTAGCACCGGGTTGACTACTGATAGACATGCCGCCCCGCACTCTTATTCTTACAGCGGCATCGGGAGAACCTTCTGACGTGGTAGCGGTAACTCCGGCCAGGCGTCCATTAAGTGCCTCGGCAGCATTGTTAATGGGAATATCTCTAAGGTCTTTCGCTCCAACGGAAGAGACAGATGCAAGCAAATCCTTTCTTCTAACACTTTGATAGCCGATAACTACAACGTCATTCATTGTAGTTGGTTCTTCGGTCAGTGCAACCACCAGGGTTGAACGTTCACCAATTACAAGCTCCCTTTTTGTAAATCCTACACTTGTAAAAACCAACGTGGGGTTTGTATTGGGAACTGTGATGGTAAATTGTCCTGCAGTATCAGTTACAGCAGAAGCTTTGCCCCCTTTAACCGAGACCGTCACCCCGGCTACTCCTTCTGCACTATTTGCCTTGTTAACGCGGCCACTAATTCTCCGTTGAGCAAAGAGAAAACCAGTAAGCAAAATAAAGATGAGAAAGAGACTACATTTAAGTTTCATATTCTAAGCAATGTTTTAGAGAAACGGCAAAAATGGTAAGATTGCTTTTGATAAGACTTGCAGGTATAATAGCCAGGTTGACCGTTGCAGAAGACATTAGCAAACAAAACACACCGTTACTGCAACAAGTCTATTACTATTTTACTTAACGAAGTGTTATTCAACACTTTTATTTTACGCAATCGTTCCCGAGAACGAGGCTGAATGATGACTCTTCTGTTAATTATAACCCAACCTTTCGTTCAATATAAAAGATTTAGTTTTGGAGTGATCACCTCTTCTTGTTAGACTTATGAAGTTTGAAGCCGTAACTATAAAAGATATTGCCAGGGAGTTAGGCCTCTCCACGTCAACGGTGTCGAGGGCGCTTAGAGATAGTTACGAGATAAGCGCTGAAACAAAAAAAACTGTTCTTGAATGCGCTAAAAAATTAAACTACAGGCCCAATCCTATTGCATTAAGTTTAAAAGAAAAAAGAAGCCGTTCGATAGCGGTATTGGTTTGTGAAATTGCAAATAGTTTTTTCTCCCAGGTTATAAATGGAATTGAATCTATAGCATACAATAAAGGTTACAATGTGATTATTTCACAAAGTCATGAGTCGTTTCAACGCGAAGTAAATGATCTGCAGTTTCTTGCTTCGCGTTCTATTGATGGTTTGATTATCTCAGTTTCCTCTGAAACGGAAAACATGGAACACTTGAAAAAATTATTTTACAAAGGTTTACCTATTGTTTTTTTCGATCGTGTAAGTGAAGAGATGGATACACATTTAGTAATGGTGGATAATTTCAATAGTGCGTATAAAGCTACCAGCCACCTGATTGAAAATGGTTATAAAACTATTGCCTGCCTCACAAATTCCGCCCATCTGTCTATTACTAAAGAACGGATCGCAGGATATAAAAAAGCAATTGAAGACAGTGGTGTACAGGTGAACGAAGACTTAATTAAATACTGCAACCATGGTGGAGTACATGCAGACGAAACAGAAAAGGCGATGAATGAACTCATCAACTTAGAAAAACGGCCAGACGCAATCATAGGTTTAAGTGACAAGCTAACAACGGGAGCCTTACGTTTTCTGCAAAAACAGGGTATAACAATTCCAAAGGAAATGGGCCTTATAGGATTTTCAAACGGAGAATTTACAGAGTTCTTAAATCCTTCATTAAGCATTATAAGGCAGCCGGCTTTTGAGATGGGCCAGAGTGCTATCGAACTTTTGTTAGAGGTAATAGAAAGCAAAAGACCGATAAAAGAGTTTACCCGTAAAGTTTTAGAAACAGAATTGATTGTACGAAACTCCACTTTAAGAAATCACTAAGCAGTCTTAGCTATAACCTGCTTTATTGAAGGTCTGCATTCAATAAATACCTGTTGCCTTTTTCTGTTTTCATTGTTACAATTTTATCTCCATATCGCACAGTTGCCGGGTTTCCAAGTTTAGATAAAATTTCCACTTGTTTCAGTTTTCCGTTTTCCCAGTCCAGGTTTATCTCAAAACCACCTCTTGCAACTATTCCGTGGATATAACCTTTTTTCCATGCTTTTGGCAAAGCAGGAAGTAATTGTATTTCACCTGCCTGGCTTTGCAACAGCATTTCAGTTATGCCTGCGGTTGCCCCAAAGTTTCCATCGATCTGGAAGGGCGGATGGTTGTCAAAAAGATTGTTCAAAGTAGACTTTCTTAATAAAGCCAGCAGGTTTTCGTAGGCAGCTTCACCATCTTGTAAGCGGGCAAAGTAGTTAATAATCCATGCACGACTCCAGCCTGTATGCCCTCCTCCATTAGCCAACCGGTAGTCAATTGTTTTTCGTGCAGCTTGCAATAACTCCGGCGTTTGTTGTTTATTAATTTGCCTTCCGGGGTACAATCCAAATAAATGGGAAATGTGCCGGTGCCCCGGTTCTGGTTCCCTGAATTCTTCCACCCACTCCATAATTCGTCCGTCACTTCCAATTTTTGTAGGTGCCAACCGTTGTAGGATGCCCTGCAGCTTTTTTGCAAAAGCTACATCTTTCTTCAAAGCTTGTGCAGCTTCAATTGTATTTGAAAGTAGATCGCGAATGATCATATGATCCATAGTAGGACCCATGACCATGGTTGCGGTATCACCATTTTTAGTAATAAATCTATTTTCAGGCGAAATTGAAGGTCCCGATACCAGTTGTTTTGTTGCGGGGTTTTCGACCAGCCACGCTGCACAAAATTCTGCAGCTTCCTTCATAATCGGATAAGCAAACTCTTCCAGGTATTGTTTGTCGTGTGTAAACAAATAGTGCTCCCAGAAGTGTTGGCAGCCCCAGGCAAAAGCTGTGGGCCACATGGCCCATTGAGGTTCGCCGTACGGTTCGGTAAAGTGCCACGGATCAGTGGCAAAATGAGCAACGCTTCCTTTAATTCCATACATATCCCTGGCTGTCTTGCGGGCATCGGGCAGCAGGTCTTTCAAAAATTGCAGAAAGGGCATATGCAGTTCACTTAGGTTAGTGATCTCTGACGGCCAGTAATTCATCTGGATATTAATGTTGATGTGGTAGTCCGCTCCCCAGGGTGGATATAATCCTTCTGCCCATATACCTTGTAAATTCGCAGGCAAACCTCCTTGTCGCGAGCTGCTGATGAGCAAGTACCGGCCAAACTGGTAATACAACTTAATGAGTTTTGGGTCTTCATAACCATTCTGCATGGCTAGTATTCTTGCATCTGTGGGAAAATAAGAACCATCACTTGCCCCAAGATTAAGATCTACTCTCCTAAAGTATTGCTGGTAGTCGGCTATATGGTTTTTTTTAACCTCCGCATAATTCTTACTGGCAAGCTCAGCAAGCTGATCACCCGCCAGTTTTAATGGATCACCTCCCCTGTAATCTGTTGCTGCCGTTAATAATAGCAAAACGTTATCTGCTTTCTCTATTCTCAAACTGTCTCCGGCAAACGCAATTGTACCGCCTTCATTTATCACTTTCAGCATTGCAACCATCTTCACTCCTACCCCATCACCAACATGTTCGCTCATTATAATTTCGTTGTTAGCTGCGCTGAAAGTTGCTTTGTTTCCTGGCCGTCTCAATTTTACATTGAAGGTTATAGACGATGGCTTATTTGCAGAAAGTCGCACAAGAATCGCCTGGTCAGGAGCGCTGGAAAAGATTTCACGGGTATAACTTGTATTACCCGCAATGTAGGTAACCCGTGCAACAGCAGAATCAATATCAAGTTCCCGACGATAATTTGAAACGTCCCCTCTTGAATGCTGAAAATCCAACAACAAATCCCCCAGGGTCTGGTACGTACTCCCTACCTTTTTATCGCCCATCATTTTTTCCTTTGCAAGCCGTTGTGCCTCCGCATACTTTCCTGCAAAAAGCAATTTTCTCACTTCTGGCAAAGCTGCTTTTGCCCCAGGATTTACAAAATCAACATCTTTACCCGTCCACACAGTTTCTTCATTTAACTGAAGCCGTTCTGCGTTTACTCCCCCAAAAATCATGGCTCCCAGCCGGCCGTTTCCTACCGGTAAGGCTTCGTTCCAGTTAGCTGCGGCACGAGCATACCAAAGCTTCAAATCGTCAGCGTTTTTCTGCGACTGCGCTATTGAAGAAGATGACTTTATAAGAAAAAATAAAATCAACGAAATAAGCAAAAAGGGACGAAAGCTATAAGTAGTATTCATTGTACTTTTTTAGCACCGAAGTAGATTTATTAATCGCGGCGTGAATAAGATCAGGTTGACAACATGCAATAAAAGTGATAATAAAGTTGCATACAGAAGAAGGCAGGTGTAAATCAAAGTTTTAATTTATACCTGCCTTCTTTTTTTGAGAAAATGAACCTAATAAAACCGCTTGATCGGTCTTATAAAAAATCGATCAACTACTTACCGTACTGAATACGATAAATAGTTCCTTTAGCGTCATCAGATACATATAGTGAACCATCTGCACCCATGGCTAAACCACAAGGTTTATGTATGTCTTTATCTATCGCAAAACCTTCTGCAAAAATTTGCCATTTACCGGAAGGCTTACCGTTTTTAAACGGAACAAAGGCTACAAAATAACCTTTTTGTAATTCAGCAGATTTTGCATGGAAAGCAACGAAGGCTCCATCCTGATATTTCTGGGGAAACTTTTTGCCGCTGTAAAATAACAGACCGTTGGGAGCCAGGTGAGCAGGAAAAGCGACAACAGGATGTAGTGCCTTTTCAGCCCTTGTTTTCTTTCCATCTCCACCATATTCAGGAGAAAGCACCTTTTTGCCTTGAAACTGGTCGTAATAAACATAAGGCCAACCGCCATTAGAACCTTTGCGCACTTCATACATCGTTTCTGCAGGTAGCAGGGATGCTTGTTCTGCGGTATAGTATTGTGGAAACAGGTCGTGTAATTGATCCCTTCCGTGCTCAAGAATAAATAACGAATTGGTTTTAGTGTTCCAATCAATCCCAACCGAATGTTTGAAGCCGGTTGCATAATGAACTGCATCTTTATATTGTTGGTTCAGCTTATCGGCTTTAAACTGCCAAATTCCTCCTACAGAATCAAGAAGCGGGCAAGGATTTGGGGCAACTGTAGACGTAGGATCAATAAGACATGCCCCGAGATAAGAGCCGACATTTACATAAATGTTACCGCTATTGTCTACCGTGATAGACTTCGCATTGTCGCGGTTCCTGTTCACCAGGCCTACAATTATTTTATCCGGCTCGCCTGGGTTAATGACCTCACCTTTACTATCTAGTTTGTAACGGTAGACATCATCATTTGAAGAGGCGTACAAATAATCGTTCTTAATAAAAATGCCTGTACCAGGATAGTCACCAAAAGCTGTTTGCTGATCAAACTTTCCGTCTCCGTTTGTATCTTTTAAATAGACAATCCCTTTACCGTCCCTTAATTTAGACAGTTTAACGTATAAACCCCCTTGCCTGTTTGCGGCCAGGTGACGGGCACCACTAAGACTGTCAAAAATTACAGTTGCAGTAAACCCGGCAGGGAGTTGCATTTTTGAAGCTACAGAACTATCAGAAAATTGTATAGCAGATTTGCGGGGAGGAGCAGCAGACACATTAAGTGTTAGTGCAGTTAATCCAATAATAAAACCAGATGTGAAAATTAGTTTTTTCATATAGCGTTTAAAAGGTAAAAGCAGATTACAAGAAGTTTTTTAATTAATCCAAATGCCTCAATTATTTGTTTAAGCATTCGTTTTCAAAAATAAGGTTTCAATCAACGCAAAAAATGATTTGTCCCGGATCATAATGTTATAACGCGCCAACCTTATAAACAAACGGCATTAAACAAAAAATGTATGGAAGAACTTCCCATACATTTTTGTTGTAAATGTTATTTTATCACACACCTTATTATTTCTCTAATATCACTTTATACTTTGTTGTTGTGTGGTATTTTTCTCCTGGTTTTAAAATTGTTGAAGGAAAATTAGGCCGGTTAGGAGAATCCGGAAAGTGCTGAGTCTCTAAACACATTGCCGCATGTTTTTGAATGGGCGTACCAGAACTGGTCTTAATAGTGCCGTCTAAAAAGTTTCCCGAATAAAACTGAATACCGGGCTCCGTGGTGTATACTTCCAGCTTTCTGCCGCTTGATGGATCAGATAAAGTAGCAACAAGATCCATTGAACCCATTTGGTGGTTTAAAACCCAGTTGTGGTCGTAGCCACCGGGTACAGAACTAATACGTTCACCTACGGTGTGAGGTGCTGTAAAATCAAACGGGGTTCCCTTAACCGGCTTTAGCTCTCCGGTAGGAATTAGAGTGGTATCAACAGGAGTATACCTGTCAGCATCAATTTTTAATGAATGATCCAGTATGGTATTCTTTGCATCACCCGTTAAATTCCAATAACTGTGATTGGTAAGGTTTACCGGAGTTGCCTTGTCTGTGTCGGCTTCGTAATCAATAGTTAGTTCATCGTCTTCAGACAACGAGAATCTTACCATAACTTTTAGGTTGCCGGGGTAACCTTCCTCACCGTCTTTACTTAAATAATTCAGCGTCAGCGCCGGGGTTGCACTATCTATCGGTGCAGCGTCCCATACTACTTTATCAAAACCTTTTAAGCCTCCATGTAATGCATTTTTGCCGTTGTTAGTTGCAAGGGTGTACACTTTACCATCAAGTGTAAACTTGCCGTTTGCAATACGATTTCCATAACGGCCAACAGTTGCTCCGAAATAAGGGGGCTTGGCAAGATACCCTGACAATTCTTCGAAGCCGAGCATAATGTTGCTACTAGCACCGCTTTTAGCAGGGGTAACAAACGAAGTGATGGTGCCGCCATAATTGGTGATTTTTACCTGTACTCCTTTTTCGTTGGTTAGAGTATAGAGGAAAACTTTTTTACCATCGGTTTCGCCCCAATCTGATTGTTGAATTCCTGCTTTAGAAACTTTCGTGGAAGAAGAGTCAGAAGCATTGTTAGATTCCGAATTGCTACTGTTATTGCCGCAGGATGTAAATACTCCTGCCATCAAAATGCCTAGTGCTGAATTGACCACAATTTTTTTCATTTTATTTTTTTAATGTTATCCTTTCTTACTGTGTCAACTTTTACAATCGTTATTACAGTAACTTTTTTAGAATGCTAAAGTAAATTAAGTTAGCTATCCAAGTATTAATAAGTTGAATGGATTATTAAGCAGTAGTGGGATTATTAAATTAACCAGACGAACAAAACACATGGGATCGATGCATCGCAAATTATCGCACCTTAGCAAGCACCGGTTGGCAGTCAGACGAAGCCAACGAAATTTGGTATGCACAATATAGTCTCGCGGTTTGATTTCTTTTTTCATACAAACACCCCGTTTCATGATGTTGCTTTTATTGCAGGCATTTCGCTTCATCGGGTACAAAATTAGTTCCCCTTTTCTCTTATGGTCCTATGGCAGGTCGGGCAAACGCGGTGGCTTGCTGAGCTGTTGTGGGTCGCCGACTAACTGGCATGCACCGATGTGATCGCAGTTTTAGATTTCTTTTTGGTACAAACTCCGGTTCCGTGATGTTGCTTTAGTTGCGACGCATTTCGTTCATCGGTAGAAATCTGGTTCAGCTTTTTTTCTATGTTGCTGCACACGATTTAATTGCGCGGGTAAAAATTACAGGTGCGCCGGGGCACGTCAAGACTCGGGAAGGAGGTGGAACAATGGTTTGCCCTAGAAGTGAGTGACACAACAATGTTTCATTAAAAAACAAATGCCTGCAAACAAAACTGTTTTTTACTTTAATAAAACAATGGCAGACTAGGCGAGGCTCGCTTCTCTTAGAACAAAATTCGATTTTTCGACTCTCTCACTTTTTGGTTTGCCAAGTATAGTAATGGCAAGTTTAATAATTTTACATAGCTCTCTAAACGAAGCAGGCTTAACAATATAAAACGAGGCCCCATAGGTGTAGGCGTCGTCTATATCTTTCATATTCTTGGAGGTCGAGTAAATAATAATGGGCGTGTTTGGAAGCAAATCAAGATTAAAAATATCTTTTAAACAATTGATCCCGTTTTTGAGGGGCATATTTAAATCAAGGAAAACAAGGTCTGGTTCAACACTCGTTTTAATATGCCTGAGGGCAGCTATACCATCAATAACATGAGTGCATTGGCCCGAAGGAAGGATATCCAAAATGGCCTCGGTTAACAATAATGCATCGTCTTTGTCATCGTCAGCTATCAGAATATTTATGCGGGAATCTTGCATTTTTAAAATAGTATTGGTTTAAAATACAGGGGCAAAAGTAGGCTATTCATATTATATATATATATATATAATATAGAAAACATTTTGATTAAAATGCGATTTTACGATGTACAATTGCAAAAAAAGAGCTTACTGGCAACAAGAAATTTTCTTTATTGCTCTATTAGAAGTGACATTATGTAAAGTAACATTGAACATTTTCAATAACAAACTTTTATCGTCAAGATTTAAACCTGCATACAACTATTTTAGTCTTAATTCCGTTTACTATTAAAAAAGGCAGCTCAAGTGAAATTCTTTTCCCATATTAAAATTGTTGACCAACACCTGGCGCGTTATACTTTTTCAGTTTCGCATGACTCTCATTCGACTTTTAAAATTACTCCCATTCAAACTTGTCCGCCCTCTGATGAATTCCATTTACCTTCTTTTACTATTGTACTAAAAGACGGCGAATGGTTAACGCCCCCTGCATCAGAATTAGGAAAAATGCCCCCGAATCTGCTGAACGAATTATTAATAAATCTGGAGAAGAAAATTTCTGGAGTGATGGCTTAAACAAGTGAATTTTTTGAAATAATCCCTGCCCATATTATTCGTCCCAATTTTTGTCGGGCACCTCCTTTAAAGTTTTTGCAGCTTTTATTACATCCTGCAAGTCAACGGGATCCGAAAATGGATCGTCATCAAGCATGGTTACCCTGTTTAGCTTTTTCTGCCATTTATGCAATTCTTTTATGTAAGGCAGATACAAGTGTCTTGTCAGGTCGTCTCCCACAGGAACGATGTCTGCAAGGCCGTTGTGCAGCCATTTTCCTGTGTGCCAGTCGGGCATATCCACAGCAGGAAATAAACAAATTCCATGCAGGTCCATTCCTTTATCCACAGCAGCTAAAGCCTCTTCCATCACATCTTTAGCCACGGACCCCTGCCTTTGTTCATGCCGCTTGTTTCGCCAATTACCATTGGTCTTCCATATCTTGCCCAGACTAGTTGCAATAGATCGCATAGAGGTAGTATACGGTCATCGCCCGATACCAACGCAGCGTGTGGCCCGTGTTCGCGATATTCCATTTGGCCAAAAGAGTAATTATTAGGACCAGCAATATCTAATATTTCCGGAGCGCCTCCCAACTCCGGATGTTCTTTACCATATAAAAAATCCCAGGCCAGAAAAGTATCAACATAGGTTTCATGCCACGCCGCAGCTTCCTGTTCCGGACAATTGATTGGCGCCACTACATTTACTAAAGGATCAAAATGCACCATTCGTGCAGCTGGTTCAACCTCTCTTATCGCGTTTACTGAGGCTATTGCCGCTTTACATAAATTGAGTCTGAATTTAAACCTGTCTTCCTTAGCTTTTGCATACGGAGCCACCCATCCCCATTCCCCGCCGCAAAAGGCAAAAAAAGTGATTTCATTTATTGGCGAAAAGAAGTAAGGCGAACTTGTTCGGCCTACTATGTACTTAGCAGCAGCTTTACTATACGCAGCGAAGCGTTGCACAAATTCCTCAGAAAAAGCATCAAGATCGTCGGGATAACCGTAATGGCACAGTTCCCAAATCACAGCAATTTTTTGTTCGTTAGCTGCTGATATCATCGGATCTATGCCCGAAAAATCATACTCTCCCTTTTTATCTACCAGAGGCCACAATATTCCTTCACGTGCTACTCCTATACCCAGCTTGTGCAACATTTTATAGTCGGCAGATACGTACTTATCGTGCTGGGTTTCCTTAACCAGGTTTCTTCGGTTCCTGTCCCTCCATAAGAAAGTTGAACATTCAAATCCCGAAAGAAAAAAGGTTGGGAAAATGCCTGGTCTTTCAGCCATCCATTGCTTTTAATATAGGTTATCTTCTAATTTTTTATCAGCGGATATTTTAAAAATCTATGTTGGAAATTACAAAGCTAAATATGCAATTGATGAGTAACCAGAAGAAGCCGGGGTACACATTTAATTAGCGGGATGTGAGCTTTGCATCAACAGCTTTTGGCTTAAGTGTATTAATCGCATCTTTGAGTTTCATCACCTGGTCGTCGGACAGCTTACCCTGTAGATAAACAATACTGTCTTTAGTAATTGCTTCCATACCGGGATAGTCCTTAAGAAGGCTATCTACGCCCTGCTTTAATTGCTGGTCTGTACCAATTACAACAGGGGCAATGACTATATTGTTTTTTACTTCTTTTACTCCGAATGTCTCCTTTGCTGTCTTTTCGATTTTATCTTTTGACATTGGGGTTGCACATTCGCCACTCAGGGTAACTACACCTTTATCTACCGTAAACCTCACCCCTGCGAAATCTTTTTGCTCCTTCGTTGTGGCAAGAAGATCAGCTTTTATGGTAGTGTCCTTTGGAGTACATCCGGCCAGCAAGATTATAGCCATAAAAATGGAAGCTGTAAATACGGATTTATAGTTGATCAATTTCATGATTATCTTATGAATTGCGGTTTTCAAATTCCTATTCACATTAGTCGCAAAAATTGCTGATACTTATTCCTTGTAAATTCCAACGCCCTGTTCTCCATCTGAGGTTCTCCATGCCCGGTGCATCCTTTCTGAATTAAATTCAAATGTGAAGTTTCCCTCGGGGTCTACTGCAATTATTCCCATATCTCCCTGCGCATCTTTCAGCTCTTCTTTTATCAGGTAATTGCATGCTTCTTTTAAATTCAGCCCCTTGTATTGCATAATTGCAGAGACATGAAAAGCAGCGACATTTCGAATAAGTACTTCACCATCACCAGTAGAGGAAACTGCGCAAGTTTTATTATTTGCGTAAGAACCAATGCCGATAATTGAGCTGTCACCTATTCGTCCCGGCACTTTATTCTCCGTACCTCCGGTAGATGTTGCTGCTGCAACATTCCCGTCTTTATCAACAGCAACGGCGCCAACGGTGCCGTGCTCTTTTCTTCGAACCTGGTATTCTCCGGCTTGTTCTATACTGTTTGCTTCCTCTTCGGTCGCTGATAAATATTGTTCGTATGCATGGTCAGTAATAAAATAGGCCTCGGGCATCAGGCGCAGGTGCATTTTCTGTGCAAATTCCAAGGCACCCATATCTCCAATGTAAATGTGTTTTGTTTTTTCCATGATGGCTCTTGCCAGCGTAACCGGGTTTTTTACGTTCTTCACAATAGCAACCGCGCCTGACTTCATTGTCTTTCCATCCATAATTGAAGCGTCCATTTCCACCTCTGCTTTTTCATTTAGAGCTGAACCTCTTCCCGAATTAAACAAGGGGTTGTCTTCAAGGTAATTTACTGCCGCTTCCACTGCATCCATTGCAGTTCCGCCAGCCTCTAATATACCGTAACCAGTATCTGCGGCTTCACGCAACCCTTGTTTATAACTGTCGATGTTCTTTTTAATAAATGCTGAATCTGGTCCAGCCCCGCCATGTACTAGTATTGTTAGTTTGCCCATCAATCGTTTTTTATCATTTAAAAAATACGCTATTTGCCTTTACCCCTCCCGTTTTTCAATGTTTTAATTCGACTTGAAGAGTATAGTATTTATAGAAAAGGAAGCCAAACTGCTAGAAGTTCACTACTCACCTCTCACTATTTTATCGAATTCTCCCACCGCTCATTCTTACAGTTCGTACAGATCTCCGAGTTAGGATTGTCCCTTTTCTTTTTGCCACAACCCCAACACACCTTTTCTCCTCCGTCAGGCTGCGCTTCCGAAAATTCTCTATCATACCCAGGCAGGATGCAAAGTCCGCAACCGGGGTTTTCCTCCTTCACCAAACTAAACGTCCCGTTTGCCTCGATATAAACCCTTTTTACCTCTCCAAGATGCCTGTAGCCTTTTGACCGAAGTTCTGCAAACAAACGATCTACGGTTACAAGAGTTCCCTTCATTTTCTTTAGGTCGAGTACCCCGTCGTTTGCTAAAATGGTAAGGCTATCTTCTATCGCGGCTTCCGTTTTTTCGTTGCGGAAAGCAATTGCCGCCAGCAACCTTCCCACTCCGACTACTACCGCTGCAATAACAAAAGCGGGCAATATACCCATGTCAGCAGTCTCAAGAGGAACCCCGATAGCAGCAGCTAATGTAAATAAGGCGACCACTTCAATACGGTTAATTTGAGCCGCCATTCGTTTTCCAAACAAATGCATACTAAAAACAAGAAGCAGAAAGAAAACGGTAGTTCTGATTAGCAGTTCAATAAAAAACTCAGGCGGCGCTTCGCCAAAAAGAATTCTATGCCAATCGGTAATTTTTATTTCCTTCATAATTTTTAATTATTTTCCTATGATTGCTTTCGTCCAGTTATTTCTACCACAATTGCTGCAGTTATCAGCCGCTTCCTTTTGTACAAGCCCGCAAAAAGTACAGGCTTTTCCGTTGTCTGCCGTTTCCTCGTAGCTGTCTATCAAAGTGCGGTCAACTTGGGGGTAAATCGGCAGACCTGGTTTCGGCTCTTGCTCATACACCGAGAAAAGACCGTAGCCCTCCATATACAGCCGCTTTATTCTACCCAGGTTATAGATATTTTTGCTGCGCAACTCCTCAAATACCTGCTGATTTGTAATCTTTGTGTTGCGTAATTCGTCTCTATTAAGAACTCCGTCAGTTATCAGTGTGATTGTTCTTCCCTGTATGGCCTTTTCGACGCCTGAATTTTTAAAACCAATCCAGTTAAGCCCTCTTAGCAGAAGCAGCGTTACAAATAACACTAAGATGCCCCAGGTTATTCCCCTGTCTGGTATTTGCATAGCAGGGGCTACTATAGCACCCATCATCACCATTACCGATAGCTCGATAATAGAATGCATACCATTCATTCGTTTACCCATAAAACGCATGATCAGCATAGCACATAAATACATAATCAGGGCACGTACAAAAACTTCGACTAAATATTCGGGCGGTTGTTGGCCAAATAAAATGCGTTTTATATCAGCAAGATGTATTTGCTCTTTTTTCATGTAGGTTTCCTTTTTTCATAATAGATGCTTTTATTGGAGAAAAATTCACGCCAGACATATTTATTTTTAGAATGCGTCTACATTTATCGGTGAAGTGTCAAAAACAAGGTTTATTTGAGCTGGTTTTTTAAACGTTACATTAACACTTCAATCTTTGCCCGGTTTTTCAACCTGTAGAATGAAGTTCACACAAGGAGTTTTTGTAGAAGCAATATTTTCAAGGGAAGAAAAATAGCCGAAAAAAAATTATAAGTGTCTGGTTGGAACTCACTTCGGGTAGTATGCGGCTGAAAAGCTTATAGGATTAAATCATTAGGAAAGGACGTGTGATTTACACACATCAAGAAAATATAAGGGAACTGTCAAAGTTTACATAAAGCTTTATAACATTTAAAGAAATTTAAATATTAGCGGTTGTAAAAAGAGGTATGAATACTTAGGTAATTGCAAATGCTGGTTGCACAAAAACCCTTTTCCACAGCCTCCATTGAAGGAGTAGAAAAGGGGTTCGATGCGTTTGAGTTAACATTTAAAACATATGAGGCAACCCAATGGTAGTTGCCCCATTAAGTTATTGTAACAAATACTGCACGGTTAATGAGGTCTGGTAGTATCAGACTGGGTGCCGCTGCCAGTTGTACCTGTGCCACCAGTACCAGTGCTTGTACCAGTAGTACCGGAACCGGTTCCCGTTTGCCCGGTTCTTTGTGGGCTACAAAATGTGAACACAAACCCCATGGCTAATATAAACGTGATCTTTTTCATATATCTAAATTTAGGTATATGAGATCTATTACCGTGCCAGCAAGTACTACCAACGTAATTCTACTTTTTGTTTTTTCATGCGCGTTCCAATGTTATTAGTTTAAATCAGTTTTATGAACAACTCTAAAACGAAAACTTTTATCTCCTTCGATTGGCATTATTTTTTCAAAGGAGATGTATAACAACAAAAAAAACACTTATATGAACTCAGGATCAAAACTATTATTAGGCGCTTTAGCAGGAGCAGCGGCAGGGGTTTTTGTTGCAGGTTTTTTTACTGAAGAAGGTGAGCAAGTAAGAAAAAAGGTGGTTAAGGGCAGTAAAGATTTAACCAGCAATCTATCAGACAAGCTTGGTGAGCTGAAAGACACTGTTACAGATACAGTAGCTGGGTCGTACCAAACCGTAAAACAAGTTGCCACTGATTTCGTTGGGCACGGAGTAGACAAGGCATCGACTGTAGCAAGTAATGTAAGTAAGAAGTAGCAACATCTTTACTTTGTTAAGTTGAGGCAGCTTACGGTAAAATGCACATTACGCCGTTGTAGATGCCTTTGACGGGGATAAAATATCTTATCACACTATTGGAGAGGCTGTCTTTACTTGTAAAGCAGCCTCTTTTGTTATTAGGCATCTGCTACACTTACAGTGGACCGTTAATAATCGACATGCTTTTGGTGGCGCAAATCAACAACATCCGTAAGCAGTCAAAGAAAAAATATATAATTAAAACGGGTGTGGACCAGTCACTATACAGACAATGAAGTCTGGGGTTATGCCTCTAGTTTCTCAGGTGAAGCTGGTTCTGCGTAAGGATCTACATCCACTTCAATTACGCAAGGCCTTTTAGAAGCAAATGCCCTCGTTAACACTGCGGGCAAATCTGCAGGGTCAGTGCATTTGTATCCTTCTGCCCCACAGGCCTCGGCAATTTTTGCAAAGTCTATCGGAAGTAAGTCTATACCATACCGTTTACCTCCAATCTCTTCCTGCTCCCATAGATCCATCGCCAGGATGTTATTTTTAAATATGATGACTTTAATGGGAAGATTGTATAAAACTGCCGTTGCCATTTCGCCCATCAACATGGTAAAACCTCCATCTCCCACCATAGCAATACATTGTCGGCCTGGATAGGCGAGTTGCGCAGCAATCGCGTACGGTAGCCCTGGTCCCATGCTGGCGAGATTACCGCAAACAGTGATTTGTTGCTTTGATTTTATCGCTAAATGACGGGCAGTAAAAACGGTATGTGCACCTGTGTCAATTGAAATATGGGCATCGTCTTTTATTAATTTGCTAACCTGTGAAACAAGGAAAGGAGGTTTTATAGGGGTGGCCCCGTCGCTCTCCAGTTTTGCCATTTTTTGTTTCCATTCAATCATTCTTTGTTGAGCAAGCGAAAGAAAACTTCTGTCGCTGTGTTGTTCTATTTTAGGCAACAATGCTTTTAAGGTGGCCTTTACATCGCCGGCCAGTCCTACTTCAACAGGATAACGCAGACCTATGCGGGTAGGATCATTATCTATTTGTATCCCTTTTGTGTGTTCGGCCTTTGGATAGTATTGAAGGTAGGGCATATTAGTACCTAGCATCAACAACGTATTACATTCCTGCAGCCCCTGGTTAGATGGTGATGTGCCAAGGTGACCAGTACCACCCGTAGTAAAGGGAGAATCGTCGGGCAAGAGAGCTTTACCTAATAAAGCTTTGGCAACAGGAGCCCCCAGTTTATCTGCAAGCGCTTCTACTTCGGCTCGTGCACCCAAAGCTCCCCGTCCCGCCAGAATCATAATTTTGGAACTATTGTTAAGCAGTGCTGCTGCCTGTTCCAGTTCATCATCTGCAGGTACCTGCACCCGTGAAAAAAAAGTGGAGGAGCCGGTTAAGTGGCCTCCTTTTTTAGAATGTTTATCCTCACTCAACAGCATCATTTGCGTGTCTGTAGCAATGGCAAGATGTGAAAGGCCGGGAGTGGTAAGCGCACCCCGACAGGCAAGGTCTACAACAGTTTGGGCATGTACCGGACCAGTGATCAGCTGGCTGTATACCGCGATATCCTTTAACACGGCCAAGGTATCAACTTCCTGGATAAACCTGGTTCCCATTAAATCGTGAGGAACTACGCCGGTAATAGCCAAAACAGATGCGCCTTCCATTGCCGCATCGTATAATCCATTCATGAGGTGAACAGCCCCTGGTCCGTTGGTGCCAAGGCACACGCCTAGTCTGCCAGTACATTTTGCATAGCCACTTGCCATAAAGGCGGCAGCTTCTTCATGCCGCACAGTTATCAGCCGTATCTTGTCTTTCCTTTTCCTTAGTGCTTCGAAGATGGGGTTGATCCCATCACCGACAAGTGAAAAGATAAGTTCGACCTTCCAGGCAATGAGTTTATCAACCACGATATCTGAGGTATTATCTGTAGAAGCATACACCTTGCTAGTACTACTTTCCATTAGATGAGGCTTTTATTTGTAGAGAATTAAGGCGGGCAGAAGGTTGGGCCTTCCTATTTATCTATTGTTAATGCTTAGCTAACAAAGGTTATGCCCCCTAAGCTACCAGAAAGCCTACATGGAATAAGTAATTTAAACAACAGAAGACTTAGACGCATTTTGAGCAAAGAAAACAAAAGAGCAAAAACCGTTTCTTCGTTGCTCCTTTGCCGGCTACTACCGTGCGTTAACAACAGCACAATAACCTGCTTACAGTATTTCCAGTGGCTTTCCCCACCGACTATTTTTTGTTAGAAATCTTAACCCATCTAAGTTCAAGCAGGTTCAATGCATTAAGTCTTATTCCCTCCACGTTTTTATTAACCAGGTGAACCACCATATCATAATAAAGTGGAACAACAGGGGCATCATCAATTACCAGTTGGTCCATCTCCCTGTATAGTTGATAGCGGACACTGTCGTTATTTTCTAGTAATGCTTGTTCGTACAACTCGTCGAATGCAGGATTTTTATAGCGGGTATAATTTGGCGGAGCGGGATTTTTACTATAAAACATAGACATATAGTTTTCTGCATCAGGGTAATCCGCTATCCAGCTTCCCCTAAAAAAAGATGCTTTCGACTTTGCTGTCTGTTCGAGTAATAAGCTTTTCTGTATGACTTCCACCTGTACTTTAAAGCCTGTTTCCTCCAGTTGCTTCGCAACAAAGCTGCCGATGTCAGCATAAGTTGGTATAGTAAGTAAGGTTATTACCGGTAAGTTGTTACCATTTTCGAATCCAGCTTCTTTTAAAAGTCGTCTTGCCTTCGCAGGATCATATGGATATCCTTTAACCGATTCTGCATTTCGCGAAGGCAACCCCGCAGGCACAAATCCGCCTTCCGCCGCAAATCCTATTGAATTACGCATGTACATCATCAGCTTCTTACGGTTAATAGAGCTGCTGATCGCTTGCCTCACCAATTTTATTTTCAACGGAGAACTTGTCACTATCGCATTTTTTTCGTCGACCAGTATGCCCAGGTATTCGGTGTTTAAATAAGCGTGCTTCTTTAATACTATTTTTCCCTGCCAGTCTTTTCGCAGCTCTCCGGCTTTCGTCAGCACTTCATCCTTAAACGAAGGATCTATATCATTTAAAAAGCTAAGCTGGCCCTGTTGAAAAGCTAAAAATTCGGTTGCCCTGCTATCTAAAAAAGAAATTTTTACGGCATCTAAATATGGCAAAACTGCTCCCTGAGTATCTTTTTCAAAGTACTGAGGATTTTTGTGGAGCACCAAAGCCTGCCCTTCGTCCCAAAACCCAAACTGGAAAGGACCTGTTCCACATGGATGACTTCTGAAGTCCTTACCATACTTTTCAACTACCTCGCGTGGTATGATGCTACAATAGGGCATTGTTAAAATACCCAAAATAGGATGAAAAGGACGGATCAACTTTACCTGGAAAGTGGAGTCGTTCAGGGCGGTGAATGGATGAAGGCTGTCTACCCGGTTGTTAAAAATCCACGCGCCACTACTTGCGGTAGCTTTATTGATAATGCGTCCAAGACTATAAGCTATGTCGGCAGCTACAAGTCTTCTACCCTTTCCATTCAAGAAAGCTTCACTATCGTGGAAATAAACATCATTTCTTAAATGAAAAGTATAGATCAATCTATTATCATTGACCTCCCACCTCAGTGCAAGTGAAGGAACAATATTCAGATTGCTGTCAGTTTCAACCAGGGTATTATAAAGCTGATGACTCGTCCAAATTGTTGCCTGGCTTTTGGCAAAAGCAGGATCCAATGTTGAAACCCCTTCATTAATGTTAAATGAAAAAACCTGGCGGTTATCGTTGTTACCACTGACACAAGCTGAAAGCAGGAAACAAAAGATAATAACTGTATGAAGAATTTTGTGGGTATGGGTGGAGATGTTCAAAAAACTAAATTTTTCCTTATTACTATTTAGAAACTGCACGGATAGAAATATATGCATTCATAACACAGCCGAAACTACTATAAATATTTGCTTCAACATCCTCACCCCTTCATTCAGCAATAGTTTTACCCTTTCGATACATCTTCTTTTTACAGACCAATGCTCCCATTTAATTCTCGCTGCAAAACCGCCAAAAACTAACCGCAGCCCTATTCCACGCTTATTAGTTTGCTGCAATTACTTGTAAATGTAAACCCTATTTTCCCCTATTTTTGTAACCGTGGGGGAGTTCAATAACAAAAGATTAGCGCGCATAAGGTTACTGGTTGGTCAGAAAAAGGTAGCTTGAATTATTATTAAATATCAATACGAGTAATGCCATTATTAGACTACATCTTAGAAGAACCATCTTATGGATGGAAAAATAGCAACGGAGATTTAGTGAAGCCTACACCAGGTCAAATCATGAAGGAGTTTTTTTCAAGACTAAACATCTTCAAAACCAGAAAGAACTGGTTACCCTTTTTAAGTTGGTTAACCGTGTTTTGCCTGGCTCCATTTCTTTTTGTTTTTATTTTTAAATACTTTACCTGGCCTCGTTTCGCTGCTGCCTTTGTGTACAGTATGATCATTATGGGTACACATGGTACTATCTGGCATCACCGGTATTGTACGCACAGAGCTTATAAATTCCGCAACAATTTTTGGCGTTTCTTCACCCAAAATCTTACGCTGAAAGCAATACCAGAAGAGATTTACGCACTTTCTCATCATGTCCATCATGCTAAGTCTGATCAGCCGGGCGATCCTTACAACGCAAATGCTGGTTTTTTATATTGCTTTCTTGCCGATGTAAATCATCAGCCTATTAACAGAAATCTTTCCGAAACTGATTATAACAGAGCCCTTGTTCTAATGAAACATACAGGGGTTCATCCAAATACTTATGCCCAATACCTAAAGTGGGGTTCTGTTGCAAACCCATGGCGTACCCTTGCAGGCGTTGCCCTTAATTGGGCCTTTTGGTATCTTGTTTTTTACCTTGTTGGTGGGCACGGTTTGGCTTGTGCACTTTTTGGTGGTGCCGGAGTTTGGGCAGTTGGTGTCCGCACTTTTAATTACGAAGGTCACGGAAAAGGGCAAGACAAACGTACCGAAGGCATTGATTATAACAGGAACGATATGTCGATTAACCAACTTTGGCCAGGTATTGTAGCCGGAGAATGGCACAACAACCACCACTTGTATCCTAAAAGCGCACGTTCTGGTTTTAAGCCTTACCAAATCGACTTTGCCTGGTATTACATCAAGTTTATGAGTATGATCGGTGCCGTCTCTTTTTACAGAGATTCCAAAAAACAGTTCTATAAAGATCATCACGAGCCATACATCAATACCAAGAAAGAAAAAATTGTATCAACGAACTAATTAAAATAAAAAAAACCTGAAGCAAAAACTTCAGGTTTTTTTTGCCCCGGCTTTTTCAAATATCATTTAGCACTTGTTGCGACGCTCCATTCAAGTTCCGATTCTTCATTTGGCTGGTTCACAATTTGCTTTTTAGGTTACATTAAATCCTATTCGACCGTCAGAATGAAGCAATAGTCATTGGTGACCCAATTTTTTGAGAAACAAACTTAATTGGACCTGTTGTATGCTCAATAAAAAAAAGAGCCATTGCTACCTCCCTTCCGTTTAAAACCCCGCTAACTTTTACTTAGGTAAAAGAATAGTAGCAACAATATGAATACCTCCATTCTTCTCAATCATATTTTCAGGCGCCGCACTACTAATGCTGCCGGCAACCACATGATGAGTGGCACCGTACTCGGTTTGTCTTTATTCTCCGGGTTTACCAATGTCTCTACCGTTCCTGCCAAAAGCTTACTGAATGCTTGATTTGTGGGCGCAAACAGTAAAGGGTCCGGCACTTTATGGTGCTTCTACTAAACCGGCTGCGTTAACAGCTGCAACCAGGGTTGCAGGATCTTTACTATTTACCACGTTTTCAACGATATTTCTTACGGATACGTTGCTGCTCCACCAACCATCATTGTTTTTTCAGATTGTGCAAATACTGCACCTGCAATCAATAACATCAACGCTAATGTTATCCCTTTTTTTCAGCGCTAAACCCTTTCATTTCTAGTATTGTAACTGTTTGAAGTATTTGCGCCATAATATTACAGGCAGCTGTTAACTAGCCTGATTATATAAAAAAACACTCTTATTTACCCTTTCAATTGTCCAATGCATTACTGTTTGGCGTACCATTGAAATTGATTAAAGCTCGATAAACATGCCCGTCTAATTAATTCCCTGTAGTCTCTTTAATTTATCTTTACAACAGAAATAAGACTATGGCAGAAGATCTGACTATCACAAAAGGAAGCAAAGAAGAGCAGTATCAAGCACTCCTGCCGCAGATGCGCGCCTTATTAACCGGAGAAACGGACCTGGTAGCAAACCTGGCAAATGTAACAGCAGCATTAAAAGAGCAGTTTAATTGGCTTTGGGTAGGCTTTTATGTAGTAAAAGGTGATGAACTTGTACTTGGGCCTTTCCAGGGACCTGTCGCTTGTACCCGAATAAGAAAAGGTAGAGGTGTGTGCGGCACCGCGTGGCAACAAGTAAAAACGCTGATTGTGCCAGACGTAGAAAAGTTTCCTGGTCATATAGCCTGCAGTAGTTTATCAAAGTCTGAAATTGTTGTACCTGTTATAAAAGCCGATGAGGTAGTAGCAGTGCTTGATGTAGATAGCGAAGCGTACAATTTGTTTGACGAGGTGGATAAAAAATATCTTGAGGAGATAGTAACTCTTATAAAATTCTAGTTCTTATTTCAACAGAAACGGCACATATTACCCGGCCTTTTTAGAATAAAAACCATATTAAGTTGGTCTAACAAACAAAAGCAAAGCACAACCTTTAGCTTTGCAGGCTTATGGAAAATGAGATCTTAATAAGAAAGATTGAGTTAAAGGATAACGCCGGGATAGCCACTATCATTCGTTCAAGCCTTGCTGAATTTGGTGCTAATAAACCCGGAACGGTTTTCTTCGATAATACTACCGATCATCTTTTTGAAATGTTTCAAGAGCCCGGCAGCATTTATTATGTTGCAGAACAAGACGGCAAAGTATTAGGCGGAGCTGGGGTTTATCCTTCAAAAGATTTGCCACCGCAAACATGCGAACTGGTTAAAATGTATTTACACCCCGCAGCAAGAGGCAAAGGCTTAGGAAAACTGTTGATAACTAGATCTCTTGAATTTGCAAAAGGATACGGCTACCTACAGGTTTATATTGAAACAATGCCCGAACTTAAAAAAGCGGTAAGTATTTATGAGAAATTTGGTTTTGATTATCTGAACGGTCCTTTAGGCAACACCGGCCACTTTGGTTGTGATGTATGGATGCTGAAGAAGTTATAAATGGTTAAATTATTGAACGGTTGTTACAGGAATCGTAAAAGCGGATAACCATTGAAGCACTAATCAATCAACTCAACCTCGAAAACAGGACTAAATAAATACACTTTTTTCGTTCCCAATTCTTCGCAACGGTATCTCTTTCTCAGCTTTTCACCTTTCTTAAAAACCCGTCCATCTTTCATTTTAAATAAACGGTGTGCCGGAACTTCTTCAACAAGCATTTGACCTTCTGCTTTCGGGTCGTATTTTCTTAAAACCCTCATCAGGCTTTCTTCAGCACAACTACTTGCTCCCGGGTTATGCAAGGTTGCTAATAACTCCTGTTCAATATCAAATGGAAATACTTTGTTTTTTATAAACTGTGCAAGCAGTTGGCCAAACAATGTCTTCCATTCCCTTCCATGCGATTGCACCCGGTTTCCGTATTTTTCAAAAGTCAGCAGGTGGGCAAGCTCATGTAAGAGTGTAATTAAGAATGAAAATGTGTTTAGGTTGCCATTTACACTTATACGATGGTTGCGGTTGTTATGCGCGTTTCTATAGTCACCTAAAATACTTTTTCGCTCACGGGCAACGGTTAAATGCACCTTGTATTGCTGCAAGTACGCAGCTACAGGAAGAAAAGTGTTTGGAGGTAAAAAATCATTAAGTGCCTGCAGCGGATGCTCAGTTTTAGACATTCTTCTTGGCGTTACTCTGTTTTATAACTACTGAAAGCTCTACAAATGTATACACCAGGTATAAACCCATGCAGGCAAACAATGCAGGCTTATTTAAATTTTTACCAGAAACCAAAATATAAATAAAAGCTGCCCCAGCACAGGCAAAAAGTTTAACCATAATGCCGCCATATGCGTTCCTTAAAAAAACCTGTGTTCTTTCAGCATTCAAACCTTTGGTAAGAAGGTGCATAGACACTACCGTAACAAAATAAATAAACAGGTTACCGGCGCTCAGCACTTGCCAGTCGCAACCATGCTGTTCTAAAAAATTTCTGAAAACGAGAATCAGTGCACCTACAATTAAAAATATAGCGACCAGTGGTAATAAACTTTTATTAAACATTTTACTTTTTTGACGTGTCTTTAATTACTTGCCAAATCATGCCTACTAACACCAGGAGAGGCAAAATCCAAACAAGCAAAGGGGTTGAAAACAAGAGCCACTTGTCCAATTTCAATCCGATAAATACAGCAAGGGCAAGGCTAACCATAATCTGCGTAGCCAGCCCCAGGTACTTCATTAATAATTTATTGTTTGCTTTACTTGGGTCTTCCATACTCATATCTTATACTTCTAAACCAAAACGCCAAATTATAGTTCATAAAAAAATTACTGGCAAAACGACAAATGATTTTAAGGGTTTTTTCCTCTCAGGCTTTTTATCTACGCTCAGCGTCGTTGTGTCACTCACTTTTACTGATATTTTCTTTATTGGGCTTTTTTCAAAACTTTAGCAAATTAACAACCATAAGCTTTAAGAGCAGCAGCAAGTTCCCGCCTGTATTGGTGGGCATTTTACTGATGCATAACTGCAAAAAACGCAGCAGTCACCTGCTTTCGGTGTAAGCCGTGTTTTGCAGTTTTTACATTCATAAAAAAACACGCAGGCATCCGTTGGCATTATTTCTTCCTGCTTGTCTCCACAAACAGGACAGGTGATAAGTGTATGCAGGTTTACGGTTTTTTCCATTTAGTCTTTTAATGCTGTTTGTGCCACTACCTGGTAACCAGTCAAATTAATTGCTGCTGCTACACTTTCAATCGTTGTCTTCCGGTTGTCGAACTTTACTATACTTGTTGCTTTTTCATAAGAGGTTTCATAGTTAATAACACCCTTCAGTTTTGCAATCTCACTATTAACTTGTTTTGTACAACCTTCACAGGTCATGCCTTTTATCGTAAACTGTGCTTGCCTGATCTCGGTCTTTTCAGTTATTACCACTTGTACCTGTTGCACCGATGGATAGAAAGCCTTAGAATAATAAGGAAAGGAGATCGCTAATGCGGCAAAAACAGTAACAACACCTAAAAACGTCTTGGATTGAACGAAAGATGTTTTGCCCTCGGTCTCACACCCGCACTCAATTTGCTTTTGCGAACCAAGCTTTTGATACCAGGCAAAAGCAAAAACTAATATTGTTGATGCTATTAAAAACGGTCTGTAAACTTCAATCCATGAAAAGGATGAAGCAAGCCCGCTTGCACCACCTAAAAAAGCTAAAACAGGTGCAATACAACAAAGCGAAGCTGCAATAGCTGTAAGTAACCCGGTAATAAAAGTTGCGCTGGTTTTTGCTGTCCTCATCATATAGAAGGTAGCAAAAATAAAATTTAAACTGTTAGGAATTCAACAATCAGCAAAACAAGGTTTTTGAAGCCTCTTGGTATTATAAAAGAAAGTTCAAAAAATAATAAAAGCCTGCAGATGGTGTACAGTTAAAACGGAGCGTCGCAACAGAAGCACTAATAGAGAACTGAAGATGGTATCCCTCCCACCACATAAGAAGATAAATAAAACCGCCCCAAAAATTATTCTTTAATTGTCGGCTCTTTTGGAACCTTTATAACGGTAGTATCTAATCTGGTACCTACATCCCCTACCAAAACTCTTTTAAAGTTTTGCAGATATTGATCCTTGTACCTCATGCTTTGTTCAAGCGAATCGGCTTTCATTTTTAACACCTGCAACTCCCGTCTCGAATGCTGCGTGCCGTAACCCGGCAAGTATTCTTTCAGAGGCGTAAAAACGATCAGAGCAACTGTGAGGCTAACTAAAATGACGAAAATGCTGCTAAACATGACGTAAACACTTAACCTTGATAATTTGAAAGTAACCACTTCTTCATATGTATCGTCGTTCATAATTACCAGGCGGTAACGGCTGCGAAGTTGGTTGAGTGATGTATTGGCGTGTAGTTTAGCCATAGAGTGATGTAAAAGTTAAAGGTAGCGAATGAGGCGGAAGTCTGCAGGCGGAAAAGAAAATAAATGTACTTTTAAGCACTCAAAAGCCGTTATGGTATTACGGTTTTTAGAAATGCATTGTTAAGAAACTGGCGGTTCGGCTTGCTAAATTCTATCAGTATTCTGGCGGATAAAGCAAAACATTGTAAAAATTATTTCAATACCACCAGATCCATTATTACTATCAATTTTATTAAGCACAGGAACTCATACATGTACACCATTCGTTTTTTAACTACTTCACTAACTTTTTTATTATCGTTTTTGGTGACGATGGCCCAGCCGGGGGCTGAGATTGAAGTTAAAAAACCAAAAAAATATGAAAACCGGAAACTAGCTTCAGAGAAGACGGGGGAGAAAAAATTTACTATTCCAAGAAAGCTTTACCAAAACACCGTTACTCATTATAATTATTATTTTAATGCAAACAACCGTCTCAATGATTTAGTCAACTCGTCAAAAACTGCTTACAAAGACGATTACGCTCAACTACTTCCTTTTTACAACTACACCTTAGAGCAGACTTCGCAGAATAAACAGGAATTAGATTCCATTATATATAAATGTACCGCAGGCATTCTTCTGCACGACCTACGCAATAGCTGGATTGACAATATGTACCTGTTGATGGCGAAAGCCTATTTTTTTAGAAACGATTTGGATTCGGCCGGGCTAACGCTGCAATACCTTAATTTTTCTTATGCCCCCAAAGAGTCGGGTGGGTATGACAAGCCAATCGGAAGCAACGCCAGTAATGAAACAGGAGAATTCAGCATTTCTACTAAAGAAAAAAACAGCATCTGGACTAAACTTACCAGCAGGCCACCAAGCCGTAATGAAAGTTTTATCTGGCAAATAAGAAACCATATTGAGAAGAATGAATTGCCTGAGGCATCCGGAGTTATCGAAATACTTCGACACGATCCCAATTTCCCTAAAAGGTTAGAGACCGACTTGCATGAGGCGATGGCTTATTGGTTTTATAAGCAACAGGCATATGACAGTGCCGGGTCTCATTTAAGTCGTGCTTTAAATGAAGCGGCAAATAACCAGGAAAAAGCACGCTGGGAATTTTTAATTGCCCAGATGTACCAGTTATCAAACAAATACGACGAGGCGATACATTATTATGACAAAAGCATCACACATACGACCGATCCTGTAATGGATGTATATGCCAGGTTAAACTCTATTCGCATAAACCGCAGCGAGAACAAAGATTTTCTGCAGCAAAATATTGATGCTTTATTAAAAATGGCACACCGGGATAAATATGTAAACTATCGCGACATTATTTATTATGCGGCCGCAAACGTTGAGCTGGAAAGAAACAATTATGTAAATGCGAAAAATGATTTGTTGAATAGTGTAAAGTATAGCATCAATAATCCTGCACAAAGAAGCCAGTCTTTTCTCTTATTGGCTGACCTGAATTATGACCTTAAATCTTACGTGGATGCATACAACTACTACGACAGTACAGATCTAAATGTGTTAAGCAGTGATGCAGACAAAGAGCGGGCGACACTAAGAAAACCGCATTTAAAAACTATAGCACAGAATACAACAACCGTAATAATGCAGGATAGCTTACAGGCGCTGGCAAAATTACCCGAAGATCAAAGGGATGCTATTATCAAAAAACAGGTTAAGCTATTGCGTAAAGCGCAAGGTTTAAAAGAAGAAGACACACCTGGAACTAATACAGCAGTAAAACAGGTACCTGATCTTTTTGCAGATAATAATAAATCGACCGATTTTTATTTTTACAACAGCGCTGCAAAAGCAAGAGGCTTTAGTGAATTCAGAGCTCGTTGGGGAGAGCGCCCTAATGTTGATAATTGGAGAAGAAAGTCCGCTCTTGACCGCCAGGTCCAAAGAATGTCGGACGTAGATGATGTACCTGGAAAGGCTGTAGCTGCAGAGCAAGGGGTTTCTGATAATTCTTACGAGGGTTTGCAACAAAACATACCTACAACACCCGAAAAAATAGATGCAAGCAACAAAAGCATTTTAGAAGCTTTATTTTCTTCCGGGCAAACTTTCATGAACAAATTAGAAGAGTATCCTGCTGCGATACTTGTGTTTGAAGATTTATTAAACCGTTTTCCCAATTCAACTTACCACGAAGAAGTTTTATTCAACCTTATTTATGCGTATGAAAAAACGGGTGATAAATTAAAATCGAATCAATATAAGAACAAACTAGTAAGTGCATCCCCTCAAAACAAGTTTGCAAAACTGGTAACTACCCCGCCTGCTAATAAAAACAATGTTCAGGCTGCCCCCGCTACAAAGAAGTACGAACAGATTTACAACTTGTTTATTGAAGGATATTTTGACGAAGCAAAAAATCAAAAAAAGGTGGCCGATAGTGCTTATGGAAATTCTTTTTGGACACCGCAGTTGCTTTTTATAGAATCAATTTATTATATCAAGCAAAAAGAGGATACCACGGCAATAAAGGTGCTAACGGACCTTTCGACCCTTTATAGTAAAGATCCTATGGCAGCAAGAGCCAAAACCATGATTGATGTTTTAAAAAGGAGAAAGGAAATTGAAGACTATCTTACGAAGCTGGAAGTAACACGAAACGAAGACACACCCACCCCTGACAATAGTAATCCTCCGGCTACCACCGTGCCTCCCCCGGCCAGAATTGTAACCACAACGGTACCAACAAAAGATACCACAGCTGCGCCGACAAAAACTGTGACCACAACTACACCAACAAAAGATACCACAACTACAACGGCAAAAACTGTAAACACAACTACACCTACAAAAGATACCACAACTACCCCGGCAAAAACTGTAACCACAACTACACCTGCAAAAGATACCGTACCTACAACGGCTGAAGTTGTAACTACACCTCCGCCAACAAAAGAAACCACGTCCGCACACGCAAGAGATACGAGTCCTACACCGGCGATACGAGATTCGGTTGTGGTAAAAACGGAACCGGCTACCGCACCAGCCGAGCCAAAAGTTAAAAAAGATACCGTCGTTGCCCCTCCTGCAGTTGTAGTTAAAAATTTTAGCTTCGTTGCCACCGAACCGCACTATGTTGTTGTTCTGCTGGATAAGGTGGACCCTGTGTATGCGAGTGAAGCAAGAAATGCCTTCAATCGTTTCAACAAGGAAAAATACTATAATCAAAAAATAGAGATTTCCGGACTGAAACTCAATGACCAATTCAATCTTGTTTTGCAAGGACCTTTTGCCGATGCAAATGCTGCAATCGACTATATTGATAACGTACGGCCAGTTGCAAAAAGCCGCATTCTGCCTTGGCTTACCGCTGAAAAATATAGTTTTTTAGTTATCAGTAATGCCAATCTTAGTGTCTTAAAAGCAGACCAGGATATGGACAGCTATAAACTGTTAATACAGAAAGCTATTCCCGGTAAATTCTAAAATGAAAGTGTAAGTTGTTTTATAGCTTTGCACTCTTTCTTAATCACAACCACCATTAAAGTGGTTATCGATATTATAGTACAATGAAAAATAGTACAAGCAAATCAAAGAATCGAACAAGTAGCTCAGTTAAAGTATTCTGGCGCCTTGTCTTTATTGGCCTTGGCGCTTTTATTCTCCTATTGTTAATGGCTAATTGGGGCGTTTTTGGTAAGATGCCCTCTATCCAGGATCTTGAAAACCCAAGCGCTTCCCTGGCAAGTGAGGTGATTGCTGATGATGGAACAGTAATGGGGAAATATTACCTGGAAGACAGAACCAATGTTGACTTTAAAGATATTAGCAAAAATGTTATTAATGCTTTAGTGGCAACCGAAGATGAGCGCTTTTATAATCACAGCGGCATCGACGGACGGGGACTGGCGAGAGCAGTCGTTCATTTAGGCAGGGACGGAGGTGCAAGTACTATAACCCAGCAGCTTGCTTTTAATTTATTTAATGGTAACCGTGCAAGAAACCCCGTAACACGTGTTATTCAAAAAATAAAAGAATGGATAATAGCTGTAAAGCTCGAGCGAAATTTTACCAAAGACGAAATCATAGCATTATATCTTAACACCGTTCCTTTCAGTGATAATGTGTTCGGCATACGGAACGCATCAAAAACTTTCTTTCAGAAAGACCCCGATGTGTTGAGCATTGAGGAAGCCGCAGTGCTGGTTGGTATGGTAAATGGACCCACTATGTACAATCCACGCCGTAACGCAAAAATGGCACTGGACCGAAGAAATTTGGTTTTAGACAGGATGGTTACGAACGGGTACGTAACACAGAGTCAGGCCACCAATCTAAAGATTAAGCCAATCGTTATTAATTATAAAAAAATGGATGAGACGGCCGGTCTTGCTCCATACTTCCGGATGGTTCTGGGACAGGAAATGAAAAAATGGTGTAAAGAACATCAGAAACAAAATGGCGACAATTACGACCTGTACCGTGATGGTTTAAAGATCTACACTACCATCAATCCACGCATGCAACTATATGCAGAAGAAGCTGTAAGCAAGCATATCAGCTACATGCAGAAGATCCTCAATTCTCAGGGCAATGTGCGCAAAGGTACCGTTTGGAATGGCCGCGACACTATCCTGCTTGCGGCAATGAAAGTTAGCGATCGTTGGAAAAATCTTAAAAGAGATGGCCTTGAAGAAGCGCAGATTAAAAAGACTTTTTACAAGAAGGTGCCTATGAGAGTTTTTGCATGGAACAGCAAAAGGGCAAAAGACACTACCATGACTCCTTTGGACTCAATTAAATACCATCGCCAGATGCTGCAGGCGGGTTTTATGGCCATGGACCCTATAAGCGGCGAGATTAAAGCATGGGTTGGAGGAATAGATTTTAAGACGTTCAAGTTTGATCACGTTAATGTAAATACCAAACGCCAGGTCGGTAGTACTATAAAACCCCTTTTATACAGTCTTGCAATTGAGGAGGCAGGGTTTACACCAAACACAATGGTGCAGGATATACAACAAGACTTCGGTAGCCTTGGCCTTGTACCTAACACCGGCGCTACCTGCACAGGTCGAACCGTTCCAATGGCTAATGCCCTTGCATGGTCAAGAAACTGTGCTTCAGCTTACATTCTAAAACAATTAGGAAACAACGGAAATGATGCCGCTAACCGCTTTTCTGAATTTTTAAAAAGGTGCAACTTTACTTCTAAAATAAATCCTTTCCCTTCCATAGCACTCGGCGCTGTCGAGCTCAGCCTGTATGAAATGATGCAGGGTTATAGCATGTTTCCTGGTCACGGATTCAATGCCAAACCATTATTAATTGCCCGTATCGAGGATAAAAACGGAAACGTTTTAGAAAACTTCCTGCCCGCTCAGCGTAAGGAGGTGATAAATGAAGTAACTGCATATTCTGTTGCATTAATGATGCAGGGAGTTATAAAAAACGGAACGGGTCAAAGTATGGCCGACCAATTCAACCTAACAAGTGAAATTGCCGGTAAAACGGGTACTACCAATGATAATAGTGACGCGTGGTTTGTAGGATATACGCCACAGCTGCTTGCCGGAACATGGGTAGGTTGCGATGACCGTTTCATCAGGTTCAACGGAGACATTGGAGAAGGCTCTTCCGCCGCCCTACCCATTTGGGCTTACTTTTTTAACAAAGCACTTGCCGACAAGACTTTGGGGCTTGATAGAAAAGCAAAGTTCTCAAAGCCTGAAGTAATGAGTAACGATGTAATTTTTGACTACATGAATACCATTAATGCACGTTCAGCTGCACCTGCCCAGGGAGAAGATGTCGGAAATGGTACTTCAGAAGATTATTTAATACCCGACGCGCCTCCCGAGGAAATTGGGGCAGAAAGTGACATTCCCGTAGAAAAAGCAAAGCCCGGACCAACAACTACAACCACAACTCCCGAAGCGACTCCACCGGCCGGAGAGGTTAAAACAGAACCACAAGAAGAAAGGAAAGGCGGCTTCTTTAATAAGTTATTTAAGAAAAAGAAAAATAAGGAAGAAAACAAGCCAGAGCCTCCAAAAGCAATAATGCCCAAAAAAGATGAAAAGGAAAAATGACGGGGCGTTATAGACAATATTTTGTCCCAGGCATTTTATCTTCTTTCGTCGTTTGTTGCGTCGCACACTTGTACTACTTATTATAAGTCGCCAATCAACACAGGTAATTCCCCGGAACTAAAAAAAGCAGATGTTCGAACATTTACTTTTTTTAGTTCCGGCCAGTATCACCAAATGCGAGGTTTCAAAATTGCATCTTTGTCAATAATATTACTAAAATGGCAAAATGGTGGATAGGTTGTTCCGGATTTCATTACAAGCATTGGAAAACTATTTTCTATCCTGAAAACCTTGCTCAAACCAGATGGTTCGACTATTATAACAACCGGTTCAAAACGCTTGAATTAAATGTGACCTTTTACCGTTTTCCCCGCTTACCTTATTTAGAAAGCTGGTACCAAAAAAGCCCCGACATATTTACATTTTCGGTAAAAGCTCCACGTGCAATTACACATTATCGAAAGTTTGTCAAGGCCGAAAAATATTTGGAAGACTTTTACGGTACAGTTCGCGAAGGCCTAAAAGACAAACTTGGATGCGTATTGTTTCAGATGCCTGAAGTAATTGCGTACAAAGAACAAAAACTCCAACAAATCATAGAAAGCCTTGATCCCACATTTATCAATGTACTCGAATTCAGAAATGAAACATGGTGGAACCAGGAAGTTTACAACAAATTAGCACGCCATAACATTACTTTTTGTGGCATGAGTCATCCAGCGTTGCCCAGGCAGGTTATTCATAACACCAACACGCTATATTACAGGTTTCACGGTGTTCCCGATTTGTACAAATCAAAGTATGACCTGCCCATCCTGCAAAGAATTTCTGATGAAATAGAAAGTGACGCGGCAACAAAAGCTGCCTTTATTTATTTCAACAATGACATTGATGGTTCGGCCATAACCAATGCTTTTGAAATGGAAGCGTATGTTGAAAGTTTACAAAGAAGCCATCTGAAATAAAGCAACGTAAACCAACACTGGCGGAAGCATAATTACTAACAACAAAGAAAATCAGAGTAGTCTCTTTAGTGTCTCCTATCTGCTGCATATGGAGTCTACATATTAGTTTCGTAAGATATTGCCGACATGTTTTAATTTGCCCTACAGCTGTTGTAATCAGTACCATAGAAACCCTGGTTTCTTACCAAAAAGACAAGCAAGAACGCGTTTAGATATTTATCATTTCTCAAATTAATTTATATTTAGTGTTCGCACCTTCTAATACTAAAACCCCTATTCCTTCTACCATGAAATACCCCACTCTTAGAAATTATATAAACGGCCAATTTATTGCTTCAAAATCTACACGTTCACTACAGGTAATCTCTCCCATTGATGGCACCCGGCTTACCGAAGTGCCCATGTGTACTGCAGATGATTTAAATGATGCGGTTGAAGCAGCAAGAACAGCATTTCATAAATGGAGCAAAACACCCATCAAAGAAAGAGTACAGGTTTTTTTCCGTTACAAATTTTTGCTCGAAAAGCATTTACAGGAGTTAGCAACAATATGCTCTGAAGAAAATGGAAAAACCATAAGTGAGGCAGTTGCCGAAATTGAAAAATGTATCGAACTGACAGAGTTTGCATGTTCACTACCTCAAATAATTACAGGCGAAGTCTTAGAAGTTAGCAAGGGTATCGAGTGTAGAACAGAGCATGTGCCGCTCGGCGTTGTTGCTTCAATTGTTCCATTCAACTTTCCAAGCATGGTTCCTAACTGGACCATACCCAATGCCATTGCTTTAGGAAATTGTATGATTATGAAACCCTCAGAAAAAGTTCCCATAAGCTGTGGAAGAATTGCTGAACTGCTGAAAGAAGCTGGCCTACCTGATGGAGTGTTTAATATCGTACATGGCGACGTAGAAATAGTGGAAGCAATTTGTGATCATCCCGGAATTGAAGCGGTATCATTCGTTGGATCAACTAAAGTTGCAAAAATTGTTTATCAAAGAGCTACTAAAAGTTATAAAAGATGTTTGGCATTAGGTGGTGCAAAAAATCATTTAATGGTAATGCCCGACGCAATACCAGGAATGACTGCCCAAAATGTGGCTGCAAGTATGAGTGGATGTGCAGGGCAGCGATGTATGGCCGCAAGTGCAATGATTGGCGTTGGTAACGTCGATAACATCATCGATAAGATTTGTGATGAGGCGAGAAAGATTATTCCTGGAGAAAACCTCGGAGCAGTAATCAGCCAGGAAAGTAAAGAGCGGATTGAAAAATATATAACTGAAGCTGAACAGCAAGGTGCTAAGATATTGGTAGACGGTCGCGGGGTAAAAGTTAACGGCAAAGAGAAGGGAACGTACGTAGGCCCAACAGTAATTGATTTTGTAAAGCCTGACATGGCTGTTGCCACGGAAGAAATTTTTGGACCGGTTATAAGCATTATGCGAACCAATACAGTTGACGAAGCCCTTGCTATTGAAAACGCAAACCCTTATGGAAATGCAGCATCAGTATTTACTCAAAATGGAGGTGTTGCGCGCTACATAATTGAAAGAGCAAGTGCAGGTATGGTGGGCGTAAATGTGGGTGTTCCTGTACCTCGTGAGCCTTTTAGTTTTGGCGGATGGAATGAAAGCAAGTTCGGTGTTGGCGATATAACAGGTAAAAGCTCCATTGAGTTTTGGACGAAGTTGAAGAAAAGTACAATTAAGTGGAATCCGGAGGCTGGGGTTAATTGGATGAGTTGATAACGTAAAGCGTAACAGCAAATGCTTTCCTAAAGACTTCTTGTTACAACTTAGAAAAGAAGAATATGAGTTTTTGAGGCTTCAAATCGAAATAAATGAAAAATCTATGTCTTCACAAATTGTGATTACATACTCAAATCGTCGACCAAATGCGTCTTTATCATATGCATTCACAGAGCAGGGAGTTGCAATGCTAGCGGCATTCTAAATTCAAACAAAGCGATCAACATGGACATGCGATCATGCGTGCTTTTGTAGAATTCAGAAGAATTTGCTGCAGGAGAGTGACTTGAAAGTGCAGCTAAATCAAATTAGAGAAAGATTAGGTGAGCATGATGCGCAACTCAACGGCATTTATGAAGCCATAGAAAACCTGCTGGACGATAAGGCAGATAAGCAAATAGCAAGGGATCGTAAGCGGATCGGCTTTCGCCCTGATGAATAAAAACAGGGCAGTTTATAGAGATCGCATCTGAATACCGGGATTATTACTTTCAAACATCGTAGTTAAACAATGGCAACTGCTCCCAAACGTAAAACAGCTACTAATGCTGATGAGCAAATCATTAGCAGGATATACTATGTGCGTGATGAAAAGGTGATGTTGGATTATGATCTGGCGGAGTTGTATGAAGTAGAAACAAAAGTGTTTAATCAAGCAGTCAAAAGGAACTCATCCCGTTTCCCTGAAGACTTCATGTTTCGCCTTACTCAAAAAGAATGGAATATGATGCGGTCACAAATTGTGACCGCATCATCCCAAATAATTAAAAGGAATACCTCAATTACTCCATTCGCCTTCACCGAACATGGTGTAACCATGCTGGCAAGTGTACTAAAAAGTGAGCGAGCCATAAAGATGAGCATTGCTGTAGTACGTGCCTTTATAGAACTTAAAAGATCTGCATCACAATTCAAGGAACTTTCGGAACAATTAGAATTAATTAAGCAACATCTTGGCGAACACGACGCACAACTTAACGGCATCTATGAAGCTATAGAAAATTTGCTGGATGATAAAGGAGAAAAGCAACTAACGAAGGATAGGAAGCGGATTGGCTTTCGCCCTGATGAATAAGAAATAATAGTACAAGAGTGCGACGCAAGGATGTTTAATATATGTTCTGTCGCCAGGTACATAAAAAATAAAAAAATGAGCACAAAAGCATTATCACAATCACAAGAGATTATCCAGGACAACCAGGATTACACACTTTTTTCATGGAGAAAGCAAAAAGGTTCTAATCCTATTGCGGTGGAACGCGGCGAAGGCGTTTACCTGTATGATTATGACGGCAAGCGTTACATTGATTTCTCCAGTGGATTGATGAATGTAAATATTGGTCATGGTGACCAGCGGGTAACGCAGGCGGTGGTAAAACAAATGCAGGAAGTGTCTTATGTTACGCCGTCATGTGTTACAAAAGTGCGGGGTGAATTAGGGAAAAAACTAGCGGAGATTTGCCCGGGTGATTTGAACAAAGCATTCTTCACTTTATGCGGCGCAACCTCTATCGAGAATGCAATCAAGCTTGCACGTTTGTATACTGGCAGACACAAAATTTTAAGTCGTTATCAATCTTATCATGGTTCATCCAATGGGGCAATGACCGCTAGTGGTGATCCACGTAAACTGCCGGTTGATAGCCAACAGGCACCGAATTTTGTTCACTTCGATCTGCCTTATGAATACCGCTGGGAATATGGCAAAGAGAATTTATTAAAAGATGCAGTTGCGTCATTAGAACGCTTGATTGCTTATGAAGGTCCGGCTAATATTGCAGCTATTTTATTGGAAGGTCAATCAGGTACCTCGGGTTGTTTTTTATATCCGGATGGTTACCTGCAAGCTGTTCGTTCGCTGTGTGATAAGCATGGTATATTGTTAATCATGGACGAAGTAATGAGTGGCTTTGGCCGTACCGGTAAGTGGTTTGCGTTTGAGCATCATGCTATAGTGCCTGATATGATTGCTATGGCTAAAGGGTTGACTTGCGGTTATCTTCCTTTCGGTTGTTTGATGGTGAGTGATAAAATTGCTGCGAAGTATGATGATAATGTGTTGGCGTTAGGTCTTACCTACTCTGCACATCCGGTTTCGTGTGCGGCAGCTTTGGAGGTCTTGAATATTTATGAAGAAGATAACCTGATAGAAAATGCAAAGCTGATGGGCGAATACGTGGATCAGCGTATTGAAGAAATGAAAGCCGTGCATCCTTCTATTGGTGATTGGAGAAACCAGGGATTATTGGGTTGTTTGGAGCTGGTGAAGAACAGGAAGACTAAAGAGCCCTTTGCACCTTTTAATGCAAAGCCGGACGAAATGGTGGTGATGAATAAAGTGGCGGCAAAGATTAAGGAGTTGGGGATGTATACGTTTGTTCGCTGGGGATTTATCTTCGTTGCGCCTCCGTTGATAGTTACTAAAGAGCAGATTGATGAGGGGCTGGCGATTATTGGGGAGGCATTGAAAATTGCAGACGCGGAGGTGGCGTAAATGGAACGCGGATGACGCGGATTAGGCGGATTTACACGGATTAATGCATAGTATATGAAACATGAAAATATTACTGCTGTTATTCTAAAGAGCTTTTATAAAGTGTACAATACGCTTGGTTACGGATTTCTCGAAAAAGTATACCAAAATTCTTTGCTGCTTGAATTAGTCCATCAGGATTTATCTGTGCAAAAACAACGGCAGATCAATGTATTTTATTTAGGTCAGCAAGTGGGAGAATATTATGCTGACTTAATTGTGAATGATGTTGTGATTATAGAATTAAAGGCACATGAATGCATTATTGAAGAACACGAAAATCAGTTGGTCAATTATTTGGAAGCAACTGAAATTGAAGTTGGACTACTTCTAAATTTCGGGCCGAAACCAGAGTTCAAAAGAAAAGTTTTTGAGAATCAAAGAAAACGAATGCTGCCACTAAACGCAGAAAAAAATCTGCTGCCATCCGCTTGATCCGCGTCATCCGCGTTCCATAAAACCCACCCATCAAAAGCTTAATGAAAATATTACCAGACGATAAAAATCACCTAAAGCAATCACAGCTTTACAGCGAAGACCTCGCCCCGGTCCCCATGCACCAACGCACCTGGGGTACATGGAACTATGCGGCGTTGTGGATCAGCATGAGCTTATGTATACCCACTTATATGTTGGCGAGTTCTTTAATCGGAGGCGGCATGAACTGGTGGCAAGCCATCCTCACCATCTTTATCGGCAATACAGTTGTACTCATCCCAATGATCTTAAACGGACATGCAGGCGCTAAATATGGAATACCATTTCCTGTATTTGCACGGGCAAGCTTTGGCGTATCAGGTGCAAACATCCCAGCAATATTAAGAGCCATTGTAGCCTGCGGATGGTTCGGTATACAGGCTTGGATTGGTGGTTATGCCATTTATTTAATGACAAGATTATGGATACCTGCCATTGACAGTCTACCACAAATATTTCCCGCTTCATGGACACTGCAAACAGGACCAGCCATTTGCTTTTTGGTCTTTTGGTTGCTCAACATGTTCGTTGTGTATTTGGGCGTAGACAGCATTAAAAAACTACTTGTTTTTAAAGCATTCTTTTTACCAATTGCAGCGCTTGCATTATTGTTCTGGGCCGTCAGCGCAGGCAATGGATTAGGACCTATCTTAGATCAGCCATCAAAGTTTGCAACCAATGCAGACTTCTGGAATTTCTTCTTTCCTGCCCTTACCGGCATGGTGGGTTTTTGGGCAACCTTATCCCTAAACATTCCCGATTTTACCCGCTATGCAAAAAGTCAAAAAGCTCAAATCAACGGGCAGATAATAGGGCTTGCACCCAGCATGACCTTATTCTCTTTCATAGGTGTAGTGGTCACGTCAGCAACCGTAATTATTTATGGCGAAACCATTTGGGACCCTCTCGTACTTGCCGGAAAATTTGATGGAAAATTATTGGTGAGCATTGCCATGATTGCCGTTGCATTATCAACCTTAGCAACCAATATTGCTGCAAACATTGTTAGTCCGGCCAACGATTTCGCTAACCTTGCCCCGCAAAAAATAAACTTTAGAACAGGTGGTTATATCACCGGTATCATCGGCATTCTCATCTTTCCGTGGAAATTGATTGCTGACCCCAACGGATATATTTTTACATGGCTTGTAGGTTATTCAAGTTTGCTCGGCCCTATCGGCGGCATCATGATCGCAGACTATTATTTCATTCGCAAACAGCGCCTGAATGTCGATCACCTGTATCGCCTAAAAGGAAAATATACCTATAGCAAAGGTTTCAACAACAAAGCAATTGTCGCATTATTGTTAGGCATACTTCCAAATGTTCCTGGCTTTTTGGTTACGGTACAATTGGTCGCCAAAGATGCCTTCTGGCCGTGGGTGTCCGACATCTATCACTATGCATGGTTCGCCGGATTTATCGTTAGTGCAGTTATTTATTTTATACTAATGAAGCCAAACAAAACAAAGAATAATGATAAAGGATACGATTTAAAAAATATTGAATTGAGATCGGTACAGGGATGATACGGGCAAGAGAAAATTTTTAAAAGAAAATTGGAACGCGGATGGCGCGGATTAGGCGGATCTACACGGATTAAATAAGGACGTTATTATCAACTATGAACATAAACAACAAATCCTTTAAATCCGTTCCATCCG
>NZ_JAOQAH010000024.1 GCF_025963695.1 Segetibacter sp.
TCGGCGATGTTGTTATGGGCGATGAGTGCAGCGTATGGTTTAATGCTGTGCTTAGAGGCGATGTGAACTATATAAAAATGGGCAACAAGGTCAATGTTCAGGATGGCGCAGTTATACATTGTACTTATCAAAAGAACCCGACCAATATTGGCAATAATGTATCTATTGGCCATAACGCTATTGTGCATGGTTGCACTGTTCATGACGATGTATTGATTGGAATGGGAGCGATTGTAATGGACAGGTGTGTGGTCAACAGCAACTCCATTATCGCGGCAGGAGCAGTCGTGCTGGAAGGTACCATTGTAGAAGCGGGAAGCATTTACGCGGGGGTACCCGCTAAAAAAGTAAAAGACATTTCGCCAGACAAAATCAGCGGTGAAATTGACCGCATCGCTAATAACTATACGAAGTATGCTTCGTGGTTTGAAAATTATAATGCGGTAAAGGAAAATAATATTTAGCAGCACTGCGTTATACATTACTGTTTGTTCTTTTCCGTCTGCAAAAAGTGTTTTACCTTTTAGCTGCTCAAATTGGAAGTGTTCATTGATATTCTTGAATTTAAACGATGAAGAGAAATACAATTTGTTGAAGGGTGCGACGCAACGATGTACAGAAAAGAACTAATGCTGGTAACCAAAAAATTAAAACATGAAAATTGTTCTTGCCGTTATTTTGATTTCAATGTGTGGAGCTTTTATGTCTTGCGCTGCAGGCAAAGGTTGTCCGAGCACCGGAAGCAACGTGGGTGCAGAGAAAATAGCAAGCGGTGACCCCCAAGCAATGAAACAGTTGAAAAAAGCAGGTAAGTTTAAATCTTAAACCCCTGGCAGAAAGTCTAATATCCAATATTTATATGAGCTACCACCTCACCTCTGCCACAGGCAGAATAGAAGCAGTTATTGATGATAACTGTGGAATGAAAAAATTTTTTAGCATTGCGAACATGTTAGTGAGCGAGCATAAAATAAAATTAATAGCTAAAGAAGAGAACAGCGATACGATTGACTGGTACTTCAAATACAAGGGCCACCACCTTAACCTGCATTACAACATTTACAATGGAGTGTCTATTTGCAATAGCAACATACGGGATAACGACGTTGTGACAGAACTTGCCTCGTCGTTACAAGAAAAGTTTTACTAGTACGCTTTACCATCCATTGTATCCAAAATCGTCATGTAACTAACATAACGATCTACATGAATTTTACCTGTGTTTACAGCCTCTTTTATAGCACATCCCGGTTCATTTGTATGCATACAATTGTTGAACTGGCAATCGTTTAGCCGGGTTCTCATCTCAGGAAAGTAATGGGAGAGCTCCTGCTTTGTCATATGTACCAGTCCCAGTTCGCGTATGCCGGGCGTATCTATTACTTTACCCCTCAGCGGAAGGTCAAACATTTCGGCAAAAGTGGTGGTATGCATTCCCTTGCCGCTCCATTCGCTTACCTCCTTGGTGCGGAGATTTAGCTCAGGAAAAATTGCATTTATAAGTGAAGATTTACCTACCCCGCTGTGGCCACTGAGTAAAGTTGTTTTATCTTTTAACCGCTCTTTTACTTCGTCTACCCCCATGTTGTTTACCACACTTGCTAGTATTACCACATAACCGATTGCTTCGTACATGGCTTTTAACTCATTAAACTTATCCATCTCTTTCTGCTTATAAACGTCTGCCTTATTAAAAACAATAACGGCAGGAACATGAAAAGCCTCACACGAGACTAAAAAGCGATCAATGAAACCTTGCGATGTTCTTGGGTCTTTAATGGTAGCAAATAAAAAACTTTGGTCGAGATTTGAGGCTACTATATGATGCTGGTTTTTGTTGTGGGGCGAAACCCTGGCGATGTAATTTCTTCTGTCATGTATGGAAGTGATTGTAGAAGTACTCTCTAATTCATTTTCCAGGTCCATCTCTACCACATCGCCTACCGCTATTGGGTTTGTAGAGGTCAGTCCGCTAATTTTTAAAACACCTTTTATCCGGGCGTTAAAAATCTTTCCGTCCTCAGTCTTTGTCACGTACCAACTTCCCGTTGATTTATAAATAAGCGCCTTCATAAAACCGAAGTTAATACATGTCTAAATCGAATGATGACTCCGCCTAAAAATTGAAGAAGTTCAATGTTGCGTGAAATAAAAAAAGCAACCTTGTGGCTGCTTTTTTATAAAAAAGAATTAATTGTTATTTTACTCTTTCAACGTACTCACCGGTCAGTGTATTAATACGAATAAGTTCGCCTTCATCCACAAATAGAGGAACCATTACAGTTGCACCACTTTCTACAGTTGCAGGTTTCAATGTTCGTGTAGCAGTATCACCTTTTAGCCCTGGTGCGCTATACGTAACCTTCATCACAATTTTATCAGGAAGCTCAACGTTCATTGGCTGATCGGTTTCAGTATTAATCAGTACCGAAACTTCTTGCCCGTCCCTTAAAAACTGCGGAGCGCTGATCATGCTTTCCGCCAACGAAAGTTGCTCAAAAGTCTCGTTATCCATAAAGTTGTAGCCACTTTCATCTTTATACAGAAATTGGTACGGCTTCTTTTCAACTCTCACAGGGTAAACAGTGTCACCGCTATTCCACGTATGTTCAATGCTGCGATTGTTGTCTAATCCTTTCAGCTTAGCCCAAAACTTAGCAGCAGCCCGAGCTGTTTTGTTCTGCCCAAATTCAACTACAGTATAAAGACTGCCATCGAGTTTCAAAATCATCCCGCGGCTGATGTCTGATGTATTTGCCATAAAAAATATTTAATTCAAATTCCTTTTAAACCTTTTAATTTAAGAGCCGCAAAAGTAGGTAATGGATCTGAATTTTCAATTTGAAGTTGTAGGGGTGCTATTAATGATACCGGCCGTTATTTTCATAGCATCATCCTTGTGTCGCAATCACTTTATCTGCAAAGCAATGTTGATCTTCAAGTTTAGTTTACCAGGCGTTTCTATACTTACATCCGGTTCATCGCCTGGTTGATATTCCATCTTTGCTATTGACTCTTACTTTTTTTATACCTGGCAATTAAATCCACAACCTGCTGATTTTGTAAAACAGCGGGGTAAAGGTCTATAAACTTTTTAACTTGTCTTGGAGATTTGGTTATTGCCTTCTCAAGCTGTAGAAGTGCTTCTTTAGATCTTTTCATAGCAAACAGGCAAGCACTGTGATAAAATATAAACAAAGATTTACCCTCCGTTATTTTAATGGCAGCAAGACACTGTTCGATCGCCTCTCCAAAAAACTCTGCTTTAAACAGGCATCTTATTAAAGCCTCCCATCCTGCAATGCTTTTTGGCCGGGTTCTTACCACATTTCCAAAAAACTGAATAGCCTCCTTAAAGAGTCTCAGTTGCATTTTACATTCCCCCATCGCCAGGTTGTATTCGGGAAGGCTACGATGAATTCTCATGGCACTGTCCAGTTGTTTCACTGCACTTTCCCACTGTTCCTCGTTGATATAAGTGAGAGCCATTTTATAGTATAACTTACTATCCTCGGGGTTTAAATGTGAAGCTTTCCTGTAGTTGAACCTCGCCTGAGCAAAATTTCCAAGTTTGTGATAACAGTGACCTATTGCCTCGTAAATCACATCCTCGGGACGGCTTAGCTCTAAAACCTTTTCCAGCACTTCGATCGCCTCCTTAAATTTCCTCAAGCGTAAATAGGCATCACCCATGTTACGATATGCGTAGTCAAACTTTTCGTCAATAGTTACGGCATATAGGTAAGCATCAATAGCTTTTTCGTACAACTTTAAACCCTGGTATGCCGCTCCCAGGTTAAACCACGCTAATTCGCTGTAAGGAAAATCTTCTATAATCTGAAGGTGGAGTGTAATACTTTCTTCGTTTCTTCCGGTAAAATCCGTCCAGAAGCAAATTTTATAAAGCGCTTCTTCATTCGTCGGATCTTCTTCTAGTATTAGTTTCAAGCAGTCAAATACTTTATCAAATTCTTCGTAATCATCGTATACATCGGCTAGTTCAAAAAGTAATTCAATTCTTTCTTCGCCTTCAAATTGTAATAACGCTGCTTCTAAAAGTTCGACTGCTTTATTTTGCTGGTCAAGTGCTAAATATGCATCGGTCTTTAAGATAAAAAGATTGATGTCGTTACTGTCATAAAGTTCTGCTTTCTCAAGAATTTCAAGTGCATCCCAGTACTTTCTTCCAGCAAGCAATAGATCAGCTTTCTTAATCATTAAAACGGATGAAAAAGGGAATTGCTCAATTCCAAGGTCTGCCGCTTCCATAGCCTTCAACAGTTCGTCCTTTTCATCAAAATAGTCAATGATTCGTTCAAATGACTCTTCTTCTAAAAATGAGTGTTGTCGTCCTGTCCTCAAATTTTCAAACTGCTTTAGCAATTCCCGCATTTCTTCTTTGTCTTCTCTGTATGAATTTCCTGCCATTTTCGTCTCTTATATTTGAAAGTTAAGCCACCCTTTAAAAAAAACAAATTTCTTTTTAACTTTTTTTATTCTTCACTGTCTATAATAAAAAGAACAAAAAGTTGTTAAATAATGAATAATACTAGTAAATTTGTACAGTAAATGAAAAATCTATATAACATACAACTTAAAAAAATAACAATTGCCCTGCTTCTGGTAGGTGCTACTCATATTGCTATGGGTTCTTTTACCGGTTCAACCAATAAAAGAACTAAAAACATCTATTCATTAAAGAACTTTAATAGAAATTTCTATAAACCTCTCTCTCCGTTTTCTTTAAGGGCGGGTTTTGAATATAGAGGGCTGCAATTGCTAAGCCAAAAGAAGGAATTAAACGGCGATATAACCTATAATTCTATGATGCGTTTTGAAAAAGGTAATACTACTTACATATATCCATATACGCATAAAGTAACCGTTCCCAGGTTTAAGTCTCCTACTCCTCCCGCTTTTCGTTAATTACATTCCAGTTTTAATTTTTAAGTTACAGTACTCTGTACCCGCTTTTCGGTACATCAAATTTAGCAACTGGAACTGGCACTAAAGATATTTTTGATGCTGTAAAAGTAACTTTAGTCTTTCCTTGTTCAAACTCAGCCTCGTATTCCAAAACAAAGCCGGGCAGATCTCTAAACTGATATTCGTATTCGGTAGTTGAAGGAACAATTGCAGATGTATAATAAACATCATAAGCTGAACCGTCTGCTAAAGTTGCTATTACTTTGCTGCAATCGTAGCCTAGTATGGTTTTCTTTTCGTTTGTTTTTGTGAATTTTATTCCCTCGTATTTCTTATTCTTTTCTTTTCTTTTGTTACCATCCAGGTAGGAGATGTATTTTGTATTTCCCAATTCCCTTAAAATAATGGTGCTGTCATTTTTTGAGTCATAAATCATTGTTTGTTTAAAGTTGGGCGTTTCAAGATCGCTCCTGCTTCGTGCCCCCTTTATATAAACAATTTTTGTCGTACCCGACATGGTTTTTAAAGCCGAAGCGGCAACTTTCGCGTCTTGTACTGTTACATCAAAATTTACGGTGCAGTCGGAGATGATTTTTGTTTCCTGCGCAAAAGATTTAGCACTAACAAGAAAAGCTAAGGACAATATTGTTACTATTATTTTCATCTTTATTTATGTGTAGAAACAAATATACTATGGTAATGACATCAAAAAGCCGAAGCAATTACTTCGGCTTTTTGATGTCATTATACCTGTTACTTTTTATTGTTGTTGGTTTTTTGTTTAAGATCCTGAACCTTCTGTTGCGATTCCATCATCTGCGAGTATCGCTCCTGCCATTTCGATTTCGTTTTGGGCTTTTTCCTCGTTTCTTCCATTTTTGCCAAAATTTTGTCGTGATCTATAATATAATTTTGAATGACAAACTGAAGAATAAGGGTGATAAGGTTTGAAACAGTATAATACCAGGTTAACGCCGATGGTAATTGGTTAAATATAAACAGTAGTATGAAGGGAAAGAAGTATGGCATATACTTCATTACCGGGTTTCCCTGGTCGGGGGTCATGCTCATATTATAAATAGAAATAAGGAAGCTGGTCACAACTGCGGTAATCGTGAAAAGACTGATATGGTCACCAAATCCGAAAGGAATAGAAAAAGGTAGCCTTGCAACTACATCATACGACGAGAGATCTTTTGCCCATAAAAAACTTTCCCCTCTTAACGCGATTTCTGAGTTGAAAAAGCTATACAACGCAAAAAAGATGGGAATTTGTAAGACAGCAGGAATACAGCCCCCCAAAGGGTTAACGCCCGCCTCCCGAAACAATTTCATTTGCTGCATTGCAAAAGCTTGCTGATCGTCTCCCAATTTCTTTTTCAAAGTGTCTAGCTCTGGCCGCAACACCTTCATTTTGGCACCACTTAAATAACTTGTATAGGTTAGTGGCGATGTAACAAGCCTGATAAAAATTGTAAGTAGGGCAATTACCCATCCATAACTACTAATAAAACTTGCAAAGAAATTGAATACCGGAATTATAATATACCTGTTTATGTACTTCACAAAGGAGAACATGCCCGAACCAAGGTCCACGATGCTTTCCATTTTAATATTGTATTTCTTGAGAATGTTAAATTCGTTCGGGCCGTAGTAGAGCGCCATAGGTATAGTAGCTGACGCTGCGGAAGGTAGCTGTATCTTCATATTTGCTACCGCTTTCCCAACTATTTTACTGGTGTCGTTGTCTTCAGGAACAGTAATGTTGAAGTCGCCTCCATTAAAATTATTCTTTGCAATAAGCGCCGAATTGAAGAACTGTTGTTTTACAGAAATCCAGTTTACAGGCTTCTCAAAAGTAGCCGTTGTGCTTGTTGTTGCAGTTTCAAAATCATAACTTCCATCTTCAACATAGCAAAGTCTCGATTGTCTTCTCTCGTAAATAATATCGGTTTGCTTCTTGTTCGCTTGCACCTGCCAATTGAAATTTAAGGTGTTTCCGGTCAATAGGGTATTTGCGCCGTTAATGATGATATTCCAATCTACCATGTAATCGTTAGGCTTAACGATATATTGATGAGTAATGCTTTGACCGTCAACAGAAGTAAGTGAATAGCTAATCACTTGTCTTCCATCTGCGTCCTTAGTTACAGCCGGGGAATTAAAAAAGAGGCTGCTTGTTGGAGCAGACTGATTTGGAGAGGTATTAATGGTATAAGCAATATTATCAAATTGAGAACCGCCCATTACTGCATTAGAGCTGTCAAACGATTTAAACCTTTTAAGTTCAATGCTTTTAGGTTGCGCTCCCTTGTTAGTAAAGGTGATTTTTATAAGTCCATTATCAACTGGTGTAAGTTGTTCAGTTCCATTCGCCGCACTCTGAAAATTTCCAGCTACCGCCAATTTATTAGTAGAGTCTCTTTTTAAAGAATCTAAGGCAGCCACGGCGGGATCTATTTTAGGAGCCGTTACTGCCCGTACACGCGCAATTGAATCTTCTGTCCGTCGTTTATCTAAAAGAATAGCTTGTTGTTGGCGGCTTGAAAACCAAAAATATCCGAGAAAAAGAATTCCTATCAACACAAAACCAATGACCGTATTTTTATCAGTCTTCATATCAAAGTAAAAATTAGGCGGCAAAGGTAATGATTTGCACTTTAGATAGAATTTTGAAGCAGTAGTTACAGGAAACGAAGACCCTTGTTCTCTCTATCGACGCAGTATTGTTAGGGAAAAAATTGTAGTTAAAGTATAGATAAAAGCTTTTCTAAAAACTTTTTGTAAGCGGCAATGTTTTTATTTTACCGTAGTATTTTAGTACTTCCCCTCTTCAACCACCTGTAGTTATTATTTACTTTTTAACTTATTTTGATGAATAAAGCTATTTCATCTATTTCTCAAAGGGAGCAGTATAACCCGACCAAATGGGATGCTTTTTTATGGTGGTTGAGCACAGCAGAAAAAGAATTGCTGATACAATGTGTAGTAGACAGAAACCGGTATAAAATTATCGGTACCACTGTTTTAGCGACATGGAGTTTTGCTACCCTTGCATGGACCTATTTCTGGTGGACTATTACAACTAATGTTATTCTGTCCGTTTTGCTTGGGCTGTTTATGGGTTTTATTATACTTACCATTGACCGGGCGCTGATAAAAGGCATGAATAAGTTTAATAAAAATAAAATTGCCCCTTTATTGCTTCGAAGTATTTTGGCAATTACTCTTGGAACTTTCATGGCCCAGCCAGCTATCCTTTTTATGTTTGATAAAGAAATTAAGCTTCAGGCATCGCTTGATAACGAATTAAGAAAGCGGGCGAAACAACAAGAACTTGATTCTCTTTTTAATCCTCAGAAAAATATTTTGAATACAGAAAGGGCACAGTTGCAAAGCCGGTTGACCGGCAAATACAACGAGGTATCAATGGCGCGCCAGGAATTTTTAGCAGAAATAGATGGAACAGGAGGCACAGGCAAGGTCGGAATTCAAAATATTGCTCGTGCAAAGAAAGCCGAATACGAAAAGCTAGACAGTCAGTACAACCAGGTTAGTTCTTCTCTTCAACCCCTCATACGTTCTATAGATAGCAATCTTACGTCTATCAATAGCCAAATTAAAAAAGAAAATGATGTTTTTGGAGGGTTACTAAATAACGGATTTCTTACAAGGATCGAAGCACTAAATAACCTTGTAAAGAAAAACGGAGCGCTGCAGTGGCGATATATTTTGATTGTAGTAATTCTAATGTTAATTGAATTAATGCCTGTTTTAGCCAAAACCCTTTTACCTGCCGGAACATACGACGAAAAGGTGAAATTGACAGAGGATATGGAAAAAGAAATTGCCGAAGCAAACCAGCTAAAAGAAAAACAGTTAAAAGAGTTGTATAACCGCCTGGCACAGGAAAATGACACTACGTTTATTGAGCAATTTTTTGCTTCAAGCAAGGCGGGACGGAATGAGAAAATGAAATCTCAGTTAGCCAAATGGAGCGAAGATCACGATGAACCTTTTGATGGGTTTTGGGAGCGTTTTAAAAAAGATATGCTCACGAAACAGGAGAATTAAAAGAATTCTTTGTTTGCAAGCTTTTGTGCTTAAATGGTCATTGTTGTGTCACTCACTTGTACTGTAGTTTCTTTGATCGTCTGTAAATAATCATTGGGTGGGGGCTTGTAGTAGGAGGTGACAAATTTGAAATTGCTGCATCATACGAAAAAGTACAAGAGTGCGACGCAACAAAAATTAACCATAGTTCTTATGCCCGGTAAACAAATTATTTACTACATTCTCAATAAGCAACAGCTGTAACAATTTGAATACTTCTCATATATCTATGGTAAGTTTCACTAATAGCATTTTGGGAAGGCAACAGTACCTGATTTTAAAAAGTTAGCTGGTAATAGTTCTCCAACCGATCTAAAGTCTATTCCATTTAATAATAGAAATTCTGCAAAACATACTGCAAATTTGCACTGGTAAGCATTAATAGTTTGTAAAATAGAAAAGGCAATATGCCGGTATTTAACCAATCCCGTAAAAGGGTAATCCAATTAATTTTTCTTGTTGTTTTTCTTGTTATTGTAGGGCAGTTATTCAACCTACAGATTACATCGGGCAAATATAAAAAGCTGGCAGACGATAATGCCGTTGCAAAGAAGATTGCTTACCCAAGCCGTGGTATAATCTTCGATCGTAAAGGGAAAGCTATTCTCGATAACATCGCTCGTTTCGATTTAGTAGTTACGCCTTCGCAAGTAAAAGGAATTGACACCTTTGCACTTTGTAGTCTGCTGCAAATTGATACTGCTGAATTCAACAAACGCATAGTTACCTCTATTATTAAAAACGGAAAATACCGGCCAAGTATTTTCGAACCTTTTATAACTCCGCAGTTACAGGCACAGTTAGATGAAAACATGTACAAGTTTTCGGGTTTTGACCTTTCGGAAAGACCCGTGCGCACTTACCCTTACAAAGCTGCAGCCCATATTTTGGGGTATGTTGGAGAAGTGGATACTGCAATTATTAGAAAGTCGGGCTATTTCTACCAGATGGGTGATTTGGTTGGACGTAGTGGTTTAGAGAAAACGTACGAAAAGGTTTTAATGGGTCAAAGAGGTATTAATTTTCTTATTAAAGACAATAGAAACCGAATACAGGGGAGTTATGATAAGGGCGCTTTTGATACATTGCCAGAAGCAGGAAGAAACTTATATACCAGTATAGATATTGAATTGCAACAGTTAGCCGAGAAATTGATGAAAAACAAGATTGGCGGACTGGTAGCAATTAACCCAAAGACCGGAGGAATATTGGCTATGACATCTGGTCCAAGTTATGATCCTAATGATTTGGCAGGTGCTGCCTTTAGAAAAAATTGGGGTAGGATGGCGCTGGATACTGCACGGCCTTTATACAATCGGGCCATTAAAGGACAATACCCTCCAGGTTCCACCTTTAAACCTTTGGGTGCATTGGTTGCGCTTGATCAGGGGCTTATCACCCCTTCATATGGTTACTCTTGCCCCGGCCGGTACTATGGTTGTGGAATAGGAAAGCCAGCCTGTACCCATTTTGGTGCAGGTCATGCCGCTAATCTCAGAATCGCCCTCGCCAACTCCTGCAACTCTTATTTTGTCCAGATTTTCCGCATGGCTCTTGATAATCCTGCTTTTGCAAATACCACAAGTGGTTATCTTAAATGGAAAGAGTATATGAACTCCTTTGGAATGGGGGTAAGGTTGGGTGTAGATCTTCCAAGCGAAGACAAAGCCTCAATACCGGATACCAGTCGTTATAATAAAGACTTTGGTGGCAACCGCCGCTGGAACAGTTGCAATGTTTTAACGCTTGGCATCGGTCAGGACCGTATGACCGCCACTCCGCTGCAAATGGCTAACGTAACAAGTATTATAGCTAATCGGGGGTATTATTATACTCCTCATCTTGTAGATAGCATACAGGACGAATCCATCGATGACACAGCTTTTATGAGCAAGTACAGAACTAAACATAAGGTTACAAATATATCTGACTCTGCTTACCAGGCAGTGGTAGACGGTATGTATGATGTAACGGTGTATGGTACAGCAAATTTTCTTAGAATCCCCGGAGTCCAGTATTGTGCAAAAACGGGAACAGCACAAAACCCTCATGGCAAAAACCACTCAATATTCACCAGTTTTGCCCCTCGCAAAAAACCACAAATAGCTGTGGCCGTAGTAGTCGAAAACGCAGGGTACGGTGCCACCTGGGCGGGCCCTATTGCAACGCTGTTAATGGAGAAATATTTAAACGACACTATTTCTTCTGAAAGTATGGCTACGTTGGAAAGGGTATCAAAGGCTGATTTGATTCCAGCGGCTATCAAGCATTGGTATTATCAAAAGGACTCTATCAGGCAAGCTAAGGCTGGTTTAAAAGAAGTAAGTATAGATACTGTTATAGAACAACCTGTGGTAGTGGCCAAGAAAACTACTTTCGATCCTGAAGCTGAACCAAATAGAAAGGATACAGGAGACCTGATCTTAGAAAAACCAGCGATGCTTTTACCCAATGAAAAAAAGAATATTTTAGATACCCTTCAGAATGACAAATAATAATACAATTTCGAAGGGGGTAGACTGGAGCATGATTATTTTATATGGAACCCTTGTCATTATCGGCTTGCTGATGATTTTTGCGAATGAGTATAAAGAAGGAGAAAGCATCTTTCAACCAGTCCTAAGCCAGTCAAAAGATTACGGTAAGCAGGCGTTATGGGCGGGAATATGTTCGGTACTTGCTGTTTTTATATTACTTACCGATAGTAAATTTTTTACCGCAACTGCGAATCTTCTGTATGGAGTAGGGATTGTACTTTGCCTGGCTGCTCTTGTTATAGGCTCAGAGGTTAAAGGTTCAAAATCGTGGCTTGTACTTGGCGGGTTTCGATTGCAACCTTCGGAGCTGTGCAAAGTTTTCACCTGCCTAGCTTTAGCAAAATATATAAGTCGGCAGGAAACTGACTTTAGTCGGACTAAATCGCAGGTTATTGGCGCAGCAATATCTTTATTACCGGCAATAATTACCGTTGCACAAAATGAAACAGGACTAGCGTTGGTTTATTTCTCTTTTTTCCTTGCCATGTATCGCGAAGGACTGCCTCCTTTTATATTAATTACAGGTGCTTCCCTTGCAGTTATATTAATTCTTTCATTAATTGTTGCTCCTAATACTCTTTTTATTGCTTATGCTGTTTTAGCTGTTTTAACAATATTCTTTTGCCGTGGTCTGTTTAAACGAAACCGGGCCTTGCTCTGGATTATAATAGTAGTATGGGCGTTTGCGAGCGTAATATCATCTGTTGCTATCCCATATCTTATTAATAATGTAATGAAACCTTATCAAAGAGACAGAATTTATAGTCTTGTTGGTAAGCCTTACATTCCTCAAGACCCCGAAGAACGCGCTGAACTTGAACGAGTGAAAGCCAAAACAAGAGGAAGAACACAAAATCAAAGTGAATACAATGTAATTCAATCTAAAATAGCCATAGGTTCAGGAGGTTGGACGGGTAAAGGTTACTTAAAAGGAACTCAAACAAGATATGATTTTGTACCTGAGCAACGTACAGACTTTATTTTTTGCACGGTCGGAGAAGGCTTCGGTTTTCTGGGTAGTATTGCTTTTCTCTGTTTATACGCTATATTACTATTTAGAATTGTAATAATTGCCGAAAGGCAAAGAAGTATTTTTAGCCGCGTATACGCGTACGGTGTAGCAAGCGTTTTCTTCTTTCATATTACCATAAATATTTGTATGACTATCGGGCTTGCTCCTGTTATTGGTATTCCGCTTCCTTTAATCAGCTATGGCGGATCTTCTTTACTTACCTTTACTATTTTATTGTTTATTCTCATCAGGCTTGATGCAGACCGGCAGATGATTCTGCGATAAAGTATAGTTTAATGTAAGCCGTTTCTACTACTATTTTCATTCTTTCGTTGCGTATTTTTGCGCCAATAAAAGAAGTAGCTATTTAGGCTAGCCGAAGAGGTTAGTAATTAAAAAAGTATCACTTTCGAGAATTAGAATATATGAAAATTATACCGTTGAGTGAAGGGGTTTTTACAATAGACAAAACGAAAGTGTTTATTCCTTTTGGGGCAGCGGACAATGACAATGACTTACAAAAAATACCGGCTGGAAGCTTGCTGGTAGAAGTGCAGCCATTTGTTGTAATAACATCAAAAGACATATTATTGCTTGACACTGGTCTCGGTTTTACGGTTGATGGTAAGTTGCAGATTTATAAAAATATGGAGGAAAATGGAGTAGATCCGGCAGCAGTTACAAAAGTATTGCTTACTCACCTTCATAAAGATCATGCTGGTGGAGTAAGCGTGAAAGATACATTGGGGCATTACTCTTTAGCCTTTCCAAACGCTACCTATTATCTTCCTAAAGATGAACTTGACTACGCTTTTGAAAAAGGCTTTCCAAGCTATATTTCTCAAGAATTTGATATCCTATCCAATAACAATAAGGTGATACTTTTAGAAGAAAATGGAAGTATAGACGATTATATAACGTACACGCTGGTAGGAGGACATAGCCCCTTTCATTATGCCTATTGGGTTAAGGAAGATGATGAAATAATTTTCTTTGGGGGTGACGTAGCACCGCAATTACAACAAATGAAAAGCAGACTTGTTGCAAAATACGATTATGATGGAAAGAAGAGTATGGAGTTGAGGCAGAGGTGGTGGCAGCAGGGAATTGAAGAAGGATGGACTTTTTTATTTTATCACGACGTAAAAATGCCTTTTTATTCTGCCAAGGCTACAAGTTAATTACTTCATAAGGTAAAAAAAAGGCCTGCCCTGAAAAGAGCTGGCCGTTGCTAACCTATGAAAAACACCTCATTTATAATAAGGTAAAATTGTTTTAACAGTCTATTTTATGTTCCTTCTCGATTAATATTACGCTTAATTAATTCTTTTCGCAACATTTCCGTAAAGTTTTTCTCGGCAACAAATAGCTTATTTACTCTTTCATCGGTTCCCAAAACGGCCTTAAAGTCATCTTTATACTTCTTCCTAATATTTAAAAATTTCTCTTCTAACACTAACTGATCGCTCTGGTCTTCTTTCTTGATACTTTTAATTTCATTCTTATAATTATTGTATATAGGCCACAGCTTATCTGATTCGTCCGAGGTAAGTTCGAGTTCTTTTGTTATATATTCAACTTGTAAGGAATCTGCTTTTTTACTGCTTTGGGGGGGCTGGGCAAAACAAAAGTAATTAATGTTTATAAGAAGTACTATTAATAAAGTCAATTTTTTTTTCATATCAAACTGCAATTTACATTTTATCTTTTTCTCCATTTTCCTGTAAAAACTCCTGTATTTCTTCATCTGACATTTTACTTACCGCTCTTTTAATATCGTTATTCTTTTGACGGTCTGTTCCAACAGTTGAAGCGATATTTTCAGTTGGTGACGCTGTCTTTATAAATTCTTCTATTTCCTGTTTGCTTAATTTTTCAACCTCAGAAATAGCCTCAACGTGATGAGCTTTAGTATTTGTATCCTCTTTACCTACAAACATAAAAATGCCAACAGCTAATAATGCAATTATGATAGCTGCTGCTAAAAAGCCTACTATCCTTCTTAAGCGATTAATGGCGACTACCTTAGACTTCTGTTCCAAAAAAGGCTTTTCCCACTTCTTTTCCTCAAAGTAATTAACGGGAGTATTGTAAACAGGATTTTTACTTATTCTATTAAGGAAAGGAGAAATTTTTTCCATCTCATCAAAAACCTCATTCTTGAACTCCTGTGTTGTGACTTTATGTAACAGTGTGTCAGAAAAGTTTTCAAAATAACCAGTTGGAATAAAATACGGCATATCTCTTGACAAAAAGAGTTTTACATCCGTATCCAATTTTATCTTTTCCAAAATAGTATCACTTAACTCACTAAAGTAGGAAAGTGGTATTTGGTAGGGGTTGTTGTTTTTAACCTGTAGTAGTAAAGGTGAGTACTCCTGTAACTCCTGCAATATCTTATTATTATTGTCCATATCCGCTGCTTTGACGAAAGAAAGTCGCCTAAAGTTTAATTGTGCTTTTAATTTTTCTAGTTATTAATAATAAAGTCTTCAATTTTTTTTGCGGCATGATGATAACTTGCTTTTAACGCACCTTCGCTTGTTTCTAAAACCCGGCTCATTTCTTCGTAGGGCATCTCGTCATAATAGCGTAAGTTAAACACTATTCGTTGTTTTTCCGGAAGGTTCTGCATAGCTAATTGCAGTTTCCACTCAAGTTTATTTGCATCAAAACCTTCATCCGCTTTTATTTTATTGCTTAATCCACTTTCTACCTCGCTTAAGCTAACAGCACTTCTTCGCTTTTGCTGGTCGAGGAAGGTAAGGCATTCATTGGTCGCTATCCTGTAAAGCCACGTATACAATTGGCTATCTTCTCTAAAGTTTGCCAGAGACTTCCAAACCTTAATAAACATATTTTGTAGTATGTCGTGGGTGTCGTCGTGGTCTACGACCATCCTTCTAATATGCCAGTACAGTTTTTCCTGATACTTTTTAATAAGATCTGAAAAAGCCCTCTCTTTTTGTGATGGATCCTTGAACCGGTATAATAATTCCTTATCGTCTACATGCATAAAAAAACCATTTAAAAGTATAGGCAATCGAGCAATCCTTTCTATAGTTTAGAGCCCGGCTTGAAACAATTCATGGGCGTAAAAAAGCTGAAATGGATGGAAGGCAACGTGTATTATAAAAGAAATAAACCATTTAACTTCTTCTTTCTTAGCTTGTTACTGGCTCGTTATCGTCAAAGTTAATGGGTCATTCTCTTTTTCTCGCTATTAAGCAATTTTCGAGCGAGATATGCATTATTGAAAACTTTTTTAGCTGTTACTGCTAGATTATTTTATTTTCTTTGCCAAATGAAGCTTTTCTTAATTCGTTTTACGAAATCATTTTTTATAAAACTTCAACTCCATCGCATATTTCAACCTTTGGAGGGGATTTTTTTAAATCTTGTTTATTTATCCCGCTTTTCAAAATGGGCGTATGAAAGCAAGGAGATTGAATACGATGATTTTTGGAGTAAATGGAATTACCATAAACGGTATCCTATGTATGATTGGGTAATTAAAAAAGAGCGCTTAACCGGGCCAATAAATTATATTGAATTTGGAGTAGCGGCGGGACATTCTTTTGATTGGTTTATGTCTCAAAACACACATTCCGATAGTAGGTTTTATGGTTTTGATACATTTGATGGTTTGCCCGAAAACTGGGGACCTTTTAAAAAAGGCTCTTTTAGTAACAATAATGAAATGCCTCTGATAAAAGATTTTCGGGGGAAATACTACAAAGGTCTATTTCAACAAACCATGCCCGGTTTTCTTGTGGAGTTAAACAATAGTCGTAGAAATGTGATTATGCTTGATGCAGATTTATGGTCTGCCACCTTATACGCGCTTTCTTCACTTGCTCCTTACTTAAAAAAAGGAGATATTATTTTTTTCGACGAGTTTGTTGTTCCAACTCATGAGTTTAAGGCTTTCCTCGATTTCACATTGTCGTTTTACATAAGACTAAAATTAATTGCTGCTGCAAATAATTACTATTTTGTTGCGTTTATTGTGGAATAACCGGGTGGATAAATAGTGGAACTATAACTCGTGGAGCATATTGACAACACCCTCTCTTCTTAAGATAAGATAGCCTAATCTATCATTACTAATACCTTCCTTCAGCTGGTAGCTAAAAATTAGCTGATCTTCCTCTATTCGTGTTTCGAAGTAGTAAAATTTGATGTTAGAAAATTGCCGCAGCTCTTCACCGATTTCGTATAGATGAGTGGAAAGGATAAATAAAGTATTTTTCATTTTTCTTAAACCTTCTATGACCGCTGTGCTACATTTCATTGCATCCTGCACATTGGTACCCTTAAAAAGTTCATCTATTAAAATTAGCCAGTTCCTTCCATCGTTGATTTTGACAATCGTTTTTTTTATTCGCTGCACTTCGTTAAAAAAGTAGCTTTCACCTCTTGTAATATTATCTTCTACCTGGATGTTACTTAGTAAACCATCAAAGAGGCTCAGTTCAAGTTTTTTGGCTGGAACTCCCATACCAACATGGGCTAAATAAACAGATACGCCTACTGCTTTTATAAAAGTGCTTTTGCCAGCCATGTTTGCCCCCGTCAGGAATAGAAAGTTCCCCTGCTGGTTTAATTGCACATCATAAGCTGTAGGCGTGTGTACCAATGGGTGATATAATTGTTTTGCTTCTACAAAAGGGGAGCTTGTTACTTTTATTTCGGGGAAACAAAAGCTAAACTTTTTGCTGGCCATAGCCATACTATAATAAGCATCTAATTGGCTGTATATTTCTATCAGTTCTAGTGCATTTTGCTTGAAATGATAAAGCAGAAAATGCCCGAAATTAAGATTGTTGACTGTTGATAATTTTTGTGGGTTTTTCCATTCCACCATTTGGGTAACCACCGGGTTCTTTGTTAATGCCTTTATCCGTTCTATTATTTTTTGTAAAAGTGTTGGATTGTTTGGACTGTCAAAGGAGTCGGCAACTTGTTTACATCCAACAACGAAATTGATAAAGTGTGTGACTGAAAATTTTATTAAGGCGTAATCTTGTGACTTAACTATTCTGTAATAAAGGCTATTGACAGCGTTCGTGTCTCTTGGTATTTTATCTATCTGTGAGTCGTAATATTTCTGTACAACCATTATGGTTCCGTTGGAAATAATGGAAGGCCACTTGTCTTCTTTATGGATAATTAATTTGAGTGTTTGTTGTGTTTCCTGAATTTTTTGGAGGTCTGAGTAAGGATTTGCGAGAAAATATCGAAACCATTCTCTTCCACCTACGGTTGTTGTTAAATCAAGGTGATGAAAAACAGATTGTTCTTCTTCCCTATGAAAAATCGCCAGATCGTGAATCGTTGTCTTGTCTGCTTGCATGATGTTAAGAATTGCCGCGCTTGGTGCTATCTATTTCATTCCGGTTTGATCAGGTAGTAATTATCTATCAAATTTAATTCTCATTCCTTTTATAGACTCATTCCAGAGTCCGTTTCCATAAACTAAGTGACCATTTATGAAAGTATGAGTAACTGAGGCTGGAAACGTTGTTCCCTCTAAAGGACTCCAGCCACACTTATACAAAATGTTTTGTTTGTTAATGGTATATAATCCCTCCATATCTACCATTACGAGGTCTGCAAAATAGCCCTCTCTAATGTACCCTCTTCTCTCTACTTGGTAGCAATCTGCCACAGCATGACTCATTTTTTCTACTACTTTTTCCAACGAAATTTTTTTCTCCTTTACATATTGCAACATAAGCAGCAACGAATGCTGCACGAGGGGAAGACCGGCATGCGCCTTTTCGTAAGGTTCATTTTTTTCGTTCCATGTATGAGGCGCGTGGTCAGTAGCTATAACGTCGAGCTTGTTATCTAATAAGCCTTGCCACAGCGCGTCCTTATTGTGTTTGGCTTTTATGGCTGGATTGCATTTTATTTGGTTTCCTAAAGTTTCGTAGTCATCGCTTGTAAAGTGTAAGTGATGTACACATACTTCGGCTGTAATTCTCTTTTCGGTTAATGGAAGCATGTTACTAAATAGCTGAAGTTCTCTCTCTGTGCTGATATGTAAAATATGTAGACGCGTATCATGCTTTTTTGCCAGTTGTATAGCACGAAAGGACGATTCAAAACATGCTTCTTCATCCCTTATAAGTGGGTGGTCTGAAGGTTCTAATGTTTCTTTTTGCTGTTTAATTTTCTGGAAATTTCTTTTTATTGTTGCTTCATCTTCGCAGTGCGTTGCAATTAATAATTCAACTCCTCCAAAAACTTTTTCCAGCACCAGTGGGTTATCTACTAATAAATTTCCTGTTGAAGAACCCATAAACACTTTCACACCACACACATCATTCTTCTTATCATTAGTCTGTAAAACTTCGTCAAGATTGTCATTACCAGTACCCATGTAAAAGGAGTAGTTGGCAAGTGAAGATGTTGCTGCAATAGAATATTTCTGTTCAAGTAATTCCTGGGTAAAAACAGGTGGAACAGTGTTTGGCATTTCCATAAAGCTGGTTACGCCCCCTGCTACAGCAGCTTTTGACTCAGAATATATTGTTGCTTTATGCGTCAATCCCGGCTCTCTAAAATGAACCTGGTCATCTATTGCACCAGGCAATAAAAACTTGCCGTTTCCGTTTATCTCGGTAACATTTTCCTTAACAGATATGTTTCGGTCGATTTTGTGAATCATACCTTCTTTTATAAAAACATCACCGACCGAAGTTTTACCTTCGTTCACAATTTGTATACCTTTTATTAAATAATTCATCTTAGATATTTTATCAAAACCAGTATTTCATGCAAATTATTAAATCCGTTCGCATACTTGTTTTTTTCTTGCTTCCCCTTTTTGCATCTTCTCAAAGTTCCTATATTCCACTTGGAACAAAAGATTACCAAATGTTGGATCGCCTCGAGATTAAAACAGGAAATTCGAACCTGATGTACTCAACCGTAAAACCTTTTAACCGCAGGCTTACGACCTGGGAGATTGAGAAGATTGATAGTTTAGTGATAGCAGGAGATGCTTCTACAAAAGGCCTCACCGGGGTTGATAAATACAATATGCAACGTTTTTTAATGAATAACAGCGAATGGTCGAAACCGAGAGAGACTTATAACAGCAAAAAGCCTTTTTTAAAGAGTTTCTATAAAACAAAAGGAAATTTTTACGAGGTTAACACACCTGATTTTTTCCTGGCCTTTAACCCCGTAATACAATATCAACAGATGGTAGAAAACGGGAATCCTCAAAACCTCTTTTATAACAGTCGTGGAGCGAGCATCAGGGGTATGATAAGCAAAAAAGTTGCTTTTGATCTATACATAACCGACAACCAAGAGAGAAACCCACTGTATGTACAGGATTGGATAAGAAGAAATACTGCCGTTCCCGGTGCACGTTACTTTAAAAATTTTAAAGCGGCGGGAGGATATGATTATTTTGATAACAGAGGTTCTGTAAGTATAAATGCTACGAAATATATTGATATACAATTGGGCTACGATAAGAACTTTATTGGCGATGGTTATCGGAGTTTATTACTGAGCGATTTTTCGGGAAATGCATTATTTCTAAAGTTTAATACTCGCATATGGAAATTGAATTATGAGAATTTGTTTATGGAGCTTATTCCTAATTATAGAAGAGCGGGCGGAGATTATGTACTTCCCCGGAAATATTTTAGAATGAACTTTTTAAGCTTTAATGCTACTAAATGGCTTAATATAGGCGTGTTTGATGCCGTGACTTTTGGAAGGCAGGATCACTTCGATTTTCAGTATTTAGTGCCGGTTATGTTTCTGCGTCCGGCAGAGTCGGATATTGGAAGTGGCGACAAAGCAAAACTTGGACTAACCGCGAAGGCTAATATTAAGAAGACATTTCAGGTGTATGGCCAGTTTGTATTAGATGAATTTATATTGAAGGAGGTGGTTAAGAATAATGGGTTTTGGGCCAATAAATACGGATATCAGTTAGGCATTAAATACCCTGATGCATTTGGAGTGAGAAATCTTGACCTACAAGTAGAGTCTAATCGTGTAAGGCCTTTTACGTATACTCATTATGATACAGTTGGTAATTATACACATTACAACCAACCCTTAGCTCATCCTCTCGGAGCTAACTTTCAGGAGTTTATTGGCGTCTTAAAATATCAGCCTTTAAACAAGTTGTATCTGCAGGCAAGGGCCATCTATTATTACCAGGGGCTGGATTCAGCAGGTGCAAATTTTGGCAGTAACATAAACATTGGATATAATAACAGAACAAAGAATTACGGATATTTTGTAGGCGATGGAAATAAAGTAAAGTCTATGAATATAAACCTGCTTGCATCTTATGAGTTAAAGGAAAACCTTTTTGTAGATGCAAACCTTCAACGTCGTACGTATAACAGAGCAGTAGGTGGCAATGCCTCTTCTACAATTTTTTCATTTGGTGTACGATGGAATATGGCCAGAAGGAATTTTGATTTTTAATGGTCCTTAGAATTTTATACATCCGGCTTCAGCTAGCGTTGAAGACCGGATTTTTTATTTGTGTGGTATTTTTAAAATTGTAGCCAACGTCTCGCTTTACTTTTTCTGGCATTAGTTCATTGTATTAACTGGTAAACGGGTACAACTTTCTATAATTCGATCAGGTTAAGGGGTTGGAGCAGTAGGATGAGTAGAAATAATAAAGCCGAAGAGTGCGACGCAAGAAAAGCTTAATAAGAGGTATTTCGGCCCGGTAAAAAAAATCAATTACTAATCTTCGAGAATTATCGAAAAAACAAGCATCCTCGAATGTAATTTATCCAGCACGCTACTGTATTTTAAATTTGGATCACGACTGTGAATGTTGGAGAGACCGTTACTGATTTTTAGTTCGGGCGAGAAAGTTACATACCGAAAGAAAAAATTAAAGCCAACACCTGCTTCTATACCAAAATCATTTTTATTTAGCTTAACCAGGTCTTCTGCGTTGCGTGCCTGTGAATTACTAGATAAATCCATATCGTATTTTACGCCTCCCATTAGATAGGTTCGAAAATTGCCGATGCGATCGCTATTGAATTTTACCTGGAAGGGAAAACTGACAATTGTAGAGGGAAGGGTTTTCTTCTCTATCGCTTTCTCGTCATACAACGGATATTTTAAACCGTAAGTAAAGTATTTAGCTCCGCCAATAATAAGCTGGGGATTTGCCCGAAAAGAGAACCGGTTCGATAGCCGAAGGGTGCCGACCAAACCTAAAGCAATACCGCCGCTGCTACCAGGCTCAACAGATAACACGCTGTCGTTTTGAAGAAACGTAGGATGTTTTGAGGGATGAAGTGTAGATGAATTGTAACTAATTGAAAGACCAAAATAGTATGGCCAATCATCGTGATTCGGCCGGTTTTCTTCTCTCTGCTGGCTATACGAGGCCAGAGAAATAAAGCCGGTCAAAACAAATAGTGTGAGTGTTTTGCGTAAGAAAAATGTGCAGTTTGAAATCCCCTTTAAATCTAACATTTACTATTTTGTTATTCTGTCAATCATCCGTTGTAGTAGGTAGATTTCTGCTTATATTTTTCTTTTAGATTTTTGAGGCAATTTACTTGGCTTTTCTCAAGCTTCCTAATCAGGTGTTTAAAGAAGTGTTAATAGTAAAACGAATAACGACAATAATAATTGTAGCGTATTTAACCGATGGGTGAATTGAGAATGTTTAAGTTATTTGCTTCCGCAGTAAATAGAGCAAATTCCGAGAGTAAGTATTTTAGAGTAGGTGGAGGAATAACCGACGTTGTTTAAAATAGTAATAAACTGCTGCCCCTCCGGAAACCTTTGAACGGAGTCATTTAAATATTGATATGCGTCTTTGTTTTTTGCAATCAATTTTCCAAATCCCGGTGCAATCTGGTTCATGTATAAATTGTACACGCCCTTAAACAAAAATTGTTTTGGTCTTGAAAATTCAAGTACAACTAATTTGCCACCTGGCTTAAGTACGCGAAGCATTTCACCAAGGCCTTTCTCAAGGTTCTGATAATTTCTTACACCAAACGCAACTGTAATAGCATCGAAACTATTATCGGGAAAAGCAATTGTTTCACTATCACCTTTTAATAGTTCTATTTTACTTTGTAACCCCAACTTTTCAACTTTTTGTCGGCCTATTTCCAGCATCCCTTCTGAAATGTCTATTCCTGTAATTTTTGCCGGGTGTAATATTTTTTCAGCAAGAATGGCGACATCGGCGGTGCCTGTAGCAACGTCGAGTATATTTTGTGGATGTAGTGGTACTAATTGTTTGATTGCTTTCTTTCTCCAGCTAACATCTATTCCTGCAGATAAAAAGCGGTTTAAAAAATCGTATCGAAAAGCAATTTTATCAAACATTTGTGCGACCTGTTGTTTTTTGCTTTGGTCGCTTTCTTTAAAAGGAACGATTGTGTCATGAGCATACTTAGGCATAGAAGGCGAAGATACAATTTTACCTTTCGGTGGCTTTATTGAGGAGGTTTTTTAACAGGGCAATTGTGCGCTTATTTTCTTGCGGCTTTAAATATATTGAAGCCTTTTTTTAATATCGAAACTATAGCAGAGGGTCTTTTAGCTCCATAAGTAAGTAAATTACCTGGGCTTATTTGAGGGGCAAAAAACGCGTTGATTAACTTTTTGCCGCCATTAAGAGCGGCATCAGTAATTTTTCCCCGTAATATTTTTGGTATAAATGTGTTTACTCCTGCAGCTGCCAGTTCACCGGGTATTTCATACATTTTTAATCGCAATTCATGCTCTTCTTCCACTATCCTCTGCATTACCACCTGTTGTTCTTTTTGTAATGCTTTCAGAGAATTTACGTGAGATAAATTATACTTCATTAGACCAGGTTTCTTTATTACTGAAAGAAAATTTTATGATAGAGTCGACAATAAGTTTTCCTGTATACTTCTTATGAAGAAATACTAAAAGGAAAATAAGTAGCACGTAAATGCCTGCAAGAATAGCAAATCCTCCCGGGTAACTGTCTACTGCCTGCGAAAGATAATAACCTGCAATGAAGCTAATAATCATAAATAAAATCAGGCTTATAAAAGTAATCACAACACCCAGAAATAATGTTGAAGAGGCTTTTGCAGCTTTTTCTGTCGCCTGCAGTTTTAATAGTAACATACGGTCATCAACATACTCTTCAACCATGTCTTTTACCTCAACAAAAAATCCATTTTTTTCCATTGCGCTTCTTATTATTTAATATGGTTAGCAATAATTAAACCAGATGCTTACTCTTAATCAAGCGGTTAGGGCTACTTTTTGTAGCATTCTTTCATTTATTTTTATAAAATTATCCCTTTCTTCATCCTATGAGAGGCAACAATAAAAAGTTGAATATATGCATATAACAGAGGTGGCAGACAAAAGAACGGAGAAAGCATTTCTTGAGGTGAATGCCTGGATGAACAGTCACAACCCGAAGTATATTCAGCCTCTTGATAACGAGGTGAGGGATGTTTTTGACGCAAAAAAGAATAAGGCTTTTAAAAAGGGCACTGCCAAAAGATGGATTTTAAAAGATGCAGACGGAAAGGTTGTTGGCAGAATAGCTGCTTTTGTAAGTGCCAAATACATTAATAAAGGAGACACTTACCCCGTAGGCTGCTGTGGTTTTTTTGATTGCATTGACGACCAGGCTGCTGCAAACCTGTTGTTTGATACTGCAAAAAACTGGTTGCGGAAAAACGGAATGGAAGCAATGGATGGCCCGGTTAACTTTGGGGAGCGTGATAAATGGTGGGGCCTGATGGTAGAGGGTTTTGACGATGAACCCATGTACGGCATTTCTTTTAATCCGCGCTACTACGAAAAGCTGTTCGAAGGCTATGGCTTTCAAAATTATTACAACCAGTATTATTATACTTTAGCTGCATACGGAACGCTCAGCGATAAGTATCGCGAACGGCATGCGAAGTTTGCTGCCAAGCCCGATTATTCTGCCCGTCATGTTGATAAAAGTAATCTCCCAAAGTTTGCCAAAGATTTTTCTACCATCTACAACCTTGCCTGGGCGCAGCACAATGAAGGAAAAGAGATCGGCGCTGAAGCTGCGCTTAAGTTGTTTAACAAGATGAAGCCGATAATGGATGAAACGCTCGTTTGGTTTGCTTATTATAAAGAAGAGCCAATTGGTATGTGGGTCAATATTCCTGACCTGAACCAGTATTTTAAATACTTTAAAGGCAAGTTTGGCTTATGGCAAAAAATTCGCCTGCTGCTGTTGCAAAGAACTAAGCCGAGTCGCAAAATAAATGGCGTTGCGTTTGGAATAGTTCCTAAATTTCAAGGTTTGGGGATTGATGCTTTCATGATTTATTCGGGTACTTTGGTAATTAGAAAAGAGGGCAAGTACGATTTAATTGAAATGGGCTGGGCCGGCGATTGGAACCCCAGAATGATTGGTATTTATAAAGCATTAGGAGGCACTCAAAGTCGGCGGATGATTACGTATCGATATAATTTTGACCGGGCCATACCTTTCGAACGACATCCGGTTGTTGTATAATAACAGGCTTTTGTAACCAGCAATTGTTTTCTGCTCAGCGATAGTGGCGACGCTCCATTCATCGTTGATAATTCTTTTGAGCATTTAAGCGAAGCTTTTTAAAAACAACAAATAATTGAAGCTGCCTGCATTGAGTGGGATGTTTAAAAAAATACGAAAAGTCAGTTCACCTGACAATCTTTTTGGAGGCAAAAATTTAAAAAACAAGACTAAAACAGTTGATCGAAGACTTAAAAGTTGCAGGGTGCGACGCAAGCAAAGCCTGGTTTTGTTTTACCGCTGATGTCATAAAATCGTTTATACTACCCGATAGCAGTAACAGGTGAATTATAATGGATGCTACCTTTGGCAACTATGCGCATAGCAGTTGATACAAGATTTTTGCACAGCCACCACCAGCCCGATCTGAAGGAATTTACAAACGAGGTTTTTAAAAGAATTACAACGAAACACTCTAAGCATCATTTTATATTTTTTAATGATAATGCATCTATTCACGCTGACGGTTGGCCAAAAAATGTAGAAACTGTTACTATCAATCCACGACCAACAAACATCTTTTTGTATAAGTGGTGGTACGACGTAAAGCTTCCGTTGGCCTTAAAAAGATACAAGGCGGACGTATTTATTGCCACTTACGGTATCGGTTCTTTAACCACTTCGACAAAGCAGGTATTAATTGTGAGGGATCTTGCATTTCTTAATAAACAGAGTACTTCACCCCGCAATAGTGCCGGTTTTTTTAAAAGATTTACCCGAAGTTTTACTAAAAGAGCAAAGGCGGTGCTTACCCTGTCTGCGTTTATTAAAGAAGAATTGGTAACGCATTATAATATTAACAGGGAAGCTATTCATATAATAGGTAGTGGGGCAGGGGTCTCTTTTAAATCTGTGGACTGGGACGAAAAAGAATTCATCAAGGAGCAATTTGCAGGAGGATGTGAATATTTTATTTTTATCCAACGGGTTGGAACGCAGTTGAGCTTTATAAAAGTATTAAAGGCGTTTTCCATTTTTAAAAAATGGCAAAAGACAAATATGAAGCTGGTAATAGCCGGAACCTTTGATGCTGCTTTTGAAAAAGATCTGGAAAAAATAGCTTCTTACAAATACCGGGAGGATGTTTTCATTAAGAGAGAACCTTCAGAAACTGAACTGGCTCAACTTGTAGCAGCTTCTTATGCATTGGTGTTTCCATCTTCTTATGAAGGGTTTGCAGTACCTGTATTAGAGGCGTTAAAATGTGAGGTGCCTGTTATTACCTACAAAAATAGCAGTTTGAGTGAAATTGCCGATGGTGCTGCGCTCTATGTAAATTCTGACCAGGCAGAAGAAATAGCTGAGCAAATGAAAAGAATTTTTAAAGATGAACTGCTAAGAAATGAGTTGGTAAAAGCCGCAAAAGATCGGGCCGTGTTATTTAGTTGGGATAGAACAGCAGCACTTCTATGGCAGTCTATTGAGCAGGTTGTTTCCAAATAATCTCCCTTACTTTTGCAAACTGTAATATTTATTTTATTCATTTTCACGAGGAACATTTAAAATATACAAATGCAAAACAGTACGATAACAATTGATGTGGAGTTAGGTGATGACAAGGTACCGCAGCAAATTTTATGGAGCGCTTCAGATAGTACAGCCGATGCCGCTCAAAGGGCAAAAGCTATGATGATTTCGTTTTGGGACGCGGCAGATAAATCTGCACTGCGTATTGATCTATGGACAAAAGACATGATGGTAGATGAAATGGCAGATTTTTTCTATCAAACATTTATGACAATGGCCGATACTTTTAACCGGGCAACGCAGCAAGTTGAATTGGGTGAGGAAATGAAGACTTTTGCTAAAAGTTTTTATACCAAGTTTAGAGAATCTCAAATGAAAACAAACAAGATAGGTTAGACACTGCTACGCTATGTGTTGTTATCTTATTCCATGCTACAATTCAAAATACCTTTAACAGATATATTATGAATCTCGAACAAAAAATTATGGCTGAAATGAAAGACGCCATGAAAGCAAAAAATGAAGCTGCGCTACGAGGGCTGAGGGCTATAAAAGCTGCAATAATTATTGCTAAAACAGCAGAGGGAGCAGGGGGTGAATTGAAGGAGGAAGATGAAACAAAAATGCTTCAAAAACTGGTTAAGCAACGTCGCGACAGTTTGGAGATTTTCCAAAAACAAAACCGTGAAGACCTTGCACAAAAAGAGCAGGAAGAAATTTCGATCATTGAAAAATTCTTACCAAAACAAATGACAGAAGAAGAGTTAAAAGCTGGCGTAGCAGCAATTATAGCTGAAGTTGGAGCTACCTCTTCTGCCGATATGGGTAAGGTAATGGGGGCGGCCACCAAACAGTTTGCAGGAAAAACGGATGGTAAAGCTATTTCTGCAGCGGTTAAGGAACTTCTTTCAAAGTAAGCTGCAACTGGTTCAAACCGCGAATTATTATTTCGCGTTTTGGAACTTCAATTAATAAACAATGTTAATAGACCTTATTTTCCTGCTAATAATAGTGATGGCTATATTTAAAGGGATTAGCAAAGGCTTTATCGTGGCTGTTTTTTCTTTGCTTTCTTTTATTATAGGTCTAGCTGCAGCACTAAAGTTATCTGCAGTTGTAGCGGTTTATTTGCAGGAGAAAATGAAGGTGAGTGGTTACTGGCTTCCCTTTCTTGCTTTTCTTATCGTGTTTATAGTTGTAGTGTTGCTGGTAAGATTAGGTGCAGCATTATTGAAAAAGGTGGTAAGTGTTGCGTTTCTTGGGTGGGCAGACGCGCTGACAGGTATTGTTCTATATGCCATTATGTACCTGATGGTTTTTAGTGTGATCTTATTTTTTGCTACCCGCATTCATTTAATTTCTAATGATATGCAGGCCGACTCACGCACCTATTCTTTTATTGAACCATTTGGGCCGAAAGTAATGAACCTGCTGGGCAAAGCAATTCCTCTTTTTAGTCACATGTTTTCTGATCTTAGCAGGTTTTTTGAAGGTGTATCGAAGAAAGGGTAAAGCTTTAACGTTACTCCCAAACTTTATGCTTTTATAGCTGTTATTACAATCCTATTGATTTTGTTTCCATTACCCAAAGCATTCTTTCATATTATTTGTGTTTATTTGTAGAAATAAGAATGATTAGTAATTGCCCATAATTGCAGATGAAGTATCAAATAAAACAACAGGACAAATTTAAATTTATAGAGGTAGGTTCAGGTGAACCGCTTGTTCTGCTACATGGACTTTTTGGAGCATTAAGTAATTTTAAAGACCTTATTGATTATTTCAGCACCAGGTTTAGAGTTGTGGTACCTATGCTTCCATTGTTCGAGCTGGACATTTTTCATACTACCGTAGGTGGGCTTGCAAAATTTGTTCACCGCTTCATCGATGCACGCGGCTTAAATAATGTGCATTTGTTAGGTAATTCTTTAGGAGGTCATGTTGGGCTTGTTTATATACTCAAGCATCCCGAAAAAATAAAGACACTTACGCTTACCGGTAGTTCTGGTCTGTTCGAAAGTGGTATGGGCGACAGCTATCCGAAGCGTGGTAACAAAGATTACATTCGCAAAAAGACAGAATTAACTTTTTATAATCCCGAAATGGCCACCGATGAACTGGTGAACGAAGTTTTTGAGATTACCAATAACCGGATAAAAGTCATAAAAATCATATCCTTAGCTAAAAGTGCTATTCGCAATAATCTAGGCCAGGAGTTGACTAGAATTAAACAACCAACATGTCTTATCTGGGGTAAGAATGATACGATTACACCTCCATTTGTTGCGGAAGAGTTTAAAAAATTAATCCCAAATAGTGAGTTACATTTTGTTGACCAATGTGGTCACGCGCCAATGATGGAAGTTCCCGGAGAATTTAACGTTATACTTGATCAGTTTTTAAGCAAGCACTGTCAGCCCGTTTCTACCTTGGCTTAGAGTTTGATCATTAAAGAAAAACTGAGAGCATCGGAATGTTAGCAAATCAATTAATAACAACCCATTACCCTACCGTAGAGCCTGATGATAAAATTTCCCTTGCGTTACAGTTAATGGAGGATTTCGACATTTTGCATATTGCTTTAGTCGACCACAACAAATACCTTGGCGTTATTAGTAAAGACGATCTTTTAGATGCAAATGATAATGCGTCAATAAAGGTAGCCTTAGGTGGAATGCTGCAAAAAGCAGTCAGGCCCTCCGAACATTTCCTTACCGCTTTAAAATTAGCTTCTCAAAACAATCTTTCGATGGTTCCTGTTGTTAATAATGAGCAGGAATGGGTAGGTGCAATACCCGCAACCGAATTATTAAAAGCCGCTGCAACATTTACCGGAGCTGAAGAACCTGGTGCGGTTATTATACTTGAGATGGAGCGGAAAAGCTATTCTTTCGGTGAAATCAGTCGCCTTGTTGAAACCAATGACGCATATATTACGCAGTTCAATACTTTCTTTGAAAACGAAACGGGACTTTTAATCGTAACTATTAAAATAAATAAGTTGGAGGTATCAGATATACTTGCAACTTTCCAACGCTACGAGTACAGCGTTAGGTATTTTATGGGAGAAGAACAGTACGAAAACGAGTTAAGATACAACTATGATCATTTAATGTCATATTTAAAAATCTAAATAGCAGCCAAAGAAATACAACAGAAAAACGGTTTTGTTAATGTCTTCTCCTTTTTATTTTAATACTTCTTCCCTTTTTACATTTACAATAATAAAAACGTTTGCTTACTTGTAATGCGAAACCTGGGTAGAACACTGTTTCTTCTTGTACTTTTCTTTTTATTTACGTGGATCAAAGGGTATTCACAGTTAATAGAAAAAGCACCTCCTTCACCTGTTGCTGTAGATACTGCACCAGTAGACTCATTTAGTGTTGTTGTTACCGTCTCTGACGTCGTAGTTACGGGTTTTAAAAAAACAAAGCCTTACATTATTCAACGTGAAGTCCCTTTTAAAAAAGGCCAGTCCCTTGCTTCAAACGAATTAACAGATAAACTTAAGTTGGGCAAGCAGCAGCTAATGAATACGTCGCTTTTTGTTGATGTAGATATTAGGGCCGTAAAAATCGACAGCGAACATATATCTATTAATATCCACGTAAAAGAAAGGTGGTATTTATTTCCTATTCCTTATTTCAGAATCGTAAGTAGAAATTTCAATACATGGTGGGTTGAAGAAAACCGTAGTCTTGACAGAGTTGAGTATGGGCTGAAGTTTATGCAAAACAACGTCAGTGGCAGAAACGATAATTTGAACCTATGGATGGTTAGCGGCTATACGCAACAATTTTCTTTGCGATATGACAATCCCAATATTGATAACAAACTCAAAAATGGGATCAACATCGGTTTTGGTTTCAAAAGGAACCGCGAACTAAATTATGGGATGGACTCAGCCCGTCCTAACAAAATAAGTTTTGTTAAACAGGCAGATCGTTTTTTACTTAATGAACACTATGTTGATTTTGCCTATACGTACAGGCCAGCGATAAGAACAAGGCATACCTTCCGCGCTTCGTATGGAAATGTTGTAGTAGATGACTCTGTCGTAAAGCTTAATCCAACTTATTTTGCTTATTATGGTACACGCTCCCGCCATTTCGATTTAAGTTATAATCTCTCATATATCAATCTCGATTATGCTCCATATCCATTAAAAGGATTTTCAGGTGAAGCAGGTATTTTTAAAAGATTTGGAAATGGTTCTAACTTTTCGCAGCTCAGTGGTAGAGGAAACTATAACATTAGGCTTTCGCCGGCGTCATACATGCAGTTTCAGGCCGCGGGAATATTACGTTTTCCTTTTAACCAGCCCTATATTTCCAATAACCTTCTGGGCTCCACAAGCCTTTACATGAGGGGACTAGAGTATTATGTTATAGAAGGCGTAGCAGGCGGTGTAGGCAGGGCTACTATTAAAAACGAAATATTGTCATTTAATCTTAGAAGTCCTTTAAAAAGTAAGACGCACGATAAAATTCCTTTTCGGGTATTTCTTAAAGCTTTTGGCGATGTAGGCTATTCTTACACGCCCAATTATGGTATAAGCAGGCTCAATAATAAGTTGCTTCGCACATGGGGTTTTGGTGTCGATATCGTTACCTTTTACGATGTAGTCTTAAGGTTCGAATACAGCTACAACCAGCTTGGCGACAATTCATTGTTCTTTCATACCCAAAATGAATGGTAATTGCAGGGTTCAAAGAGGCATCAATTACGCACGCCAATTTTTATTTGGGTAACCAACCCCATATCATTTACAATCTTTAGTTGCGTCGCACTCTTGTGCTCAATATCTTTGTTTTCCATTGTAGAATTGTTTTATATCATCACAACTTATTAGTCGTTTTCGATGTCTTCATTTTACCCCTATCATACTTATTTGTTTAATTTTAAAATAATAGGACGTAATTCACTTTAATGAAAGTAGCTATTTACAGCCGCGGGCTGGATCCCGAACAAGACGTGCAATTGCTCACTCTACTGGAGGAACTTACCCGGCATCACATTAAAGCTTGTCTTCACAAATCCCTGGTCGGTCCACACTCTGCCGTCAATATGCTTCCGGCAACCTATTCTGTTTTCTCAAAACACGAAGACCTCGATCCGAGCATAGATTGCATTATTAGTCTTGGTGGCGATGGAACTATGCTCGACTCTGCAACACTTGTACGTGATAAAAAGATACCTGTGATGGGTATTAATTTTGGGCGTCTTGGTTTTTTGGCAAGTATTAGCAAAGACGAACTTACTCTTGCGGTGGAAGCACTTGCTAATGGTCGTTATGTAGTAGAAAAGCGAATTCTTTTACATCTTGATGCCAGTATACCTTTATTTGGTGACACTCCTTTCGCGTTAAATGAGTTTGCTATTCACAAGCGCGACTTTTCACCCATGATAAAAATTCACACTTATCTTAATGGTGAATTTTTAAACAGTTACTGGGCCGATGGTTTAATTGTTTCAACGCCTACAGGTTCAACCGGCTATAATATGAGTTGCGGAGGTCCAATTGTTTTTCCTGAAAGCGCTTGCTTTGTAATTACACCAATAGCACCTCATAATCTTAATCTTCGACCTATTGTAATTCCAGACAATAACATCATCAGTTTTGAAGTAGAGGGCCGGGCAGAAGAGTTTATCTGCACCATGGATGCAAGGCGCGAAATTGTAGAGAAAGACATTCAGCTTGCAGTTAAAAAAGAAGAATTTGAAGTTTTATTAATTGTACTAAACGAAAACAGTTTTCTTTCGACTCTTAGAGAAAAGTTAACATGGGGTTTTGACAAAAGAAATAAATAGCTTAATTGAAAATAATAGGGTTTTTTTGTATTAATTACTACTTCAGTACCTATAATTATGAAGCAAATTGCAATTGTGTTTTTCGCCGTTGTTATAAGTCTTAGCAGCCGTGCCCAGTCTATGGATAGCTACGTACAGGAAGGTGAATTTGGTGTTGCTATTGGAGCAGCACATTATTTTGGAGATCTTAATACCCGTGCATCACTAAATCGCCCTAAGTTTAGTGCCGGAGTTTTTTTTCGCAAGCAATTTGGCAATTATGTAGGTTTGAAAGTAGGTGCAAACTATGCCCGTCTTGGTTACTCGGATATATACAGCAAAAACGAGTTTCAGAACCGCAGGAACTTAAGTTTTAATACTAACCTGTGGGAGTTTGCCGTAAGTGGCGATTTTAATTTTTTTAAGTTTTATCCCGGTATTTCAGGGTTTACGTATACGCCTTATGTTTCTCTGGGTGTGGGTGTATTTTCTTATGATCCTTATGCCTATTTAGATAGCACTAAACATTATCTACGTCCTTTGGGTACCGAAGGGCAAGGGAGTGCTGCTTATCCTGACCGTAAGCCCTACGGCACGATGGCTGTTTGCTTTCCTGTAGCAGTTGGTTTTAAATATAACGTGAGCCCGGCAATTAATGTTTTTGCTGAAGTTGGTTATCGCTTTACAACTACCGATTATTTGGACGATGTAAGTACTACTTATGCACCGGATGCATTTGTTGTATCTCCAAACGGTCAGCCTTCGCCTGCCATGTTGTTAGCCGACCGCAGTTACGAAACCGGTCCTCTTATTGGTCTTAAGGGCAGGCAAAGAGGAAACAGCACTCAAAAAGACTCGTATGTGATGGCTCATTTTGGTGTTTCATTCAATATCTCATCTTACCGTTGTCCTAAGCCGTAAACTTACTTTTATACAGCTTAAGAAACCTGGTACCAAGACCGGTTTTTTAAGCTATATGCCGTTGCACTGTATGTGTATTCCTTCCATTGGTGAATAAGGGGCAATTGTACAAGTGTGCGACGCAAGTAAAGCTGAACAAAGGCCTTTTGCATGGCACCAAAAAAAGTTTCAGGAGGTTTTATCTGCTCTATCTGTTCAACCTTGTATATAAATCTTTTCTACTTAAACAATTCGTTTTGCTACCTTTAGTCGCTTAAAACAGGATTTTATAAAATGGAGGATTTGAAAGATAAAATTGACCTTTCGCGTTTGCCCCGGCATATTGCAATAATAATGGATGGCAACGGGCGTTGGGCAAAAGAAAAGGGTGAAGACAGGCTTTTCGGTCATTTTCACGGTGTTGAAAGCGTACGGAATATTGTGGAAGGCTGTGCCGAGCTTGGTATTGGATATCTTACTTTATATGCTTTTAGTACAGAAAATTGGGATAGACCGGAAAATGAAGTGAATGGGTTAATGGCACTTTTAGTAGATACCATCCGGCGTGAAGTAGATACCCTTAATAAAAATAACATCAAAATGCATGTGATTGGTGATATGAACCTGCTTCCTAAATATGCCTTTGACGAGTTGGAGGAAGCCAGGGAAATGACCAGTCAAAATACAGGATTAAACCTGGTAATGGCCTTAAGCTACAGCAGCCGCTGGGAGCTGTTAAATGCGGTTAAAAATATAGCGTTAGATGTGCAGTCAGGTAAGGTAAATCCGCAGTTGATCAATTATGATACGCTGGAGAAGTACTTATGTACCAGTGACTTTCCTGACCCGGAACTAATGATTAGAACCAGCGGTGAATACAGGATCAGTAACTTCTTATTGTATCAACTTGCCTATGCTGAACTATACTTTACCAACACACGTTGGCCTGATTTCAGAAAGGATAATCTCTACGAAGCAATACTAGACTTTCAAGGCCGCGAAAGGAGGTTTGGAAAAATTACCGAACAACTTCATGTATCAAGCTGACTTTAGTAATTGTGAAACTCTTTCTCCTAGTATTATAAGTTACTATTAACAAACACTTTTAAATATTCCCGTTAATTTGCCTCAGATTGGAAAATCTGTTCCCGTAAGCTGTGTTCAGCCCGGCCTTAAAAACAACCAAATCAAGATTTTGATGCGTAAAGTTTACAAATTTATTTTATTGTTCATTGCAGCTTGTTGGTTCAGTAGCCGCGCTTCGGCTCAAGTTGTCCCACCTCCGTCTATTGAACCGGAAAAACCCGTATCTATTGATGTTAATCTGGAAAATATCTTTAATCAAAAGGTTCCCCGCAAGTATAAAGTTGCGAGTATAACTGTTGCGGGTAATCAATATTTCGATGCTGCATTGTTAACATCTATTGCTAACATAAATGTGGGTGATGAAATAACAATACCCGGGGGCGATAATTTTGCTAAAGCTATCAACAACCTTTGGAAACAAAACTATTTCAGCAACGTTGAAATTTATATTACACAACTTCAGGGATTAAATATTTCTTTAGAGATTGCAGTAACTGAAAGACCTCGTTTATCAACTTTTACTTTCAAAGGAATTACAAAAAGCCAGGGAGAAGATCTTACGCCGAAAGTTGGATTGGTAAGAGGGCGTATCATTACCGAAAATAATCGCAGATCAGCGATTGAAGCAATTGAGAAATATTTTGCTGAAAAAGGTTATAAAGGCGTAAAGACCGATATACAGGAAGTTAAGGATCCTAAAGTTGATAACTCTGTTGTTATGACTTTAGTGGTAGATAAAGGAAATAAAGTAAAGATCAGCGATATAAATTTTACGGGTAACAATGTTCCTGGTTCAAGGCTTGAAAAGCAGATGAAGGGAACAAAGGAAATGACAAGACTTACTGTTCACCCTCCAAAAGATACTATTGACGGAGCTATTTCGGGAAATCATTTGACGTTTAAAGATTATCTACGACACACCGGTTTTCTCTCTTTCACACAAACTAAGGAACTACTTGATCCATATGTACGGTTAAAGTTGCTTTCTTCTGCAAAGTTTAGCCAAAAAAAATATGATGAGGACAAGGAAAAAATCCTTCAATATTACAACTCGTTAGGTTATAGAGATGCTGCCATTGTTTCTGATACGCAGTATTACAACAGCAAAGGAAATCTTAATATTAAGATTAAAGTTAACGAAGGGCATAAATATTACTTTGGAAATATCACCTGGAGAGGTAATACAAGATATTCTGATAGCGTTTTGGCAACAATTCTTGGAGTACAAAAGGGGGACACTTATGATCTTGATTTGCTTAATAAGAAACTGGGAAAAACAATGTCACCAGAAGGAGGAGACATAAGTGGCCTTTACATGGATGATGGTTATTTATTCTTCCAGTCCCAGGCAGTTGAATCTGCTGTTTATAACGATACTATTGACCATGAGATAAGAATTATTGAAGGCCCACAAGCTACTTTGAAAAATATTCGTATCGCTGGAAATGAGAAGACAAAAGAGCATGTAATCCGCCGCGAGTTAAGAACTATTCCGGGAGAAAAATTTAGTCGTTCAGATATCATTCGTTCTACCCGTGAATTAGCGCAGTTGAACTTTTTCAACCAGGAAAAAATTAATCCGGGCGTAGTTCCCAATGCCGAAGATGGTACTGTTGACATCAACTGGACAGTAGAAGAAAAGTCAAGTGACCAGTTAGAACTGAGTGCTGGATGGGGTGGAGGAATTGGGTTAACAGGTACATTAGGCGTTACTTTTAACAACTTTTCAATAAATAACATATTCAGCAAAAAAGCGTGGGATCCTTTGCCAACAGGTGATGGCCAAAAGTTGAGTGTTCGTTTTCAAAGTAACGGTAAGGCTTTTAGGTCTTATAACATATCCTTTACCGAACCTTGGCTGGGTGGTAAAAAAAGAAATTCGTTCACAGTAAGTGTGTATGATACAAAGTACAGAAACGGTGTGTATAATGGTTACACAGGTTTTTATGATTACACAGCAGCAGACTCATATATTCAAACTTCGGGTGTAGGAATTAGCCTTGGTAAGCAATTAAAATGGCCTGATGACTTCTTTAGCCTTGTTACTTCTCTCAACTATACCCGCTATTTGCTAAAGGACTATGCTATTTTCCAGGGATTTAGTAACGGAGTATCAAACAACGTTAACGTTAAAATTGCCTTACAAAGGTCTTCAGTAAACCAACCTATATTTCCAAGTAATGGCTCTACGTTTTTACTAAGTGGACAGTTTACTCCGCCTTATTCATTATTTGATAAAAGCAAGGCAAACTCGGTAAACCCTTACAAGTTAGTAGAGTATCATAAATGGCGTTTTAACGGAGAATGGTATGTTCCTATTGGAAAACCTTCAGGAGCTGAAAGGAATAAGCAGTTTGTATTAAAGGCTGCAGTGAAGTACGGATACATCGGAAGATATAATAATAAGCTCGAAGTTTCACCATTTGAGCGCTTCCAGGTCGGTGACGCTGGTTTAAGCAACAACTTTGCGCTTTTAGGATATGATATTGTTGCCCATCGTGGTTATCCTGTTTATGAAACCAGTAATCCAAAAGTAAATCCAGATCAGCAAAGTGCTTCCCGGTTTTTCACGATGTTCAATAAGTACACGTTAGAAATGCGATATCCTTTAAGTCTTAATCCTAGCAGTACTATTTTTGCCCTTGGCTTTTTTGAAGCTGCTAATGGTTGGTATAGTGCCAAAGATTATAATCCGTTTAAACTGCGTCGTTCTGTTGGTTTAGGTATGAGGTTCTACCTGCCGATGTTTGGCCTTTTAGGATTTGACTATGGTATCGGTTTAGACCGTTATACACCTGCAGGAGGAATTAAAGATGCAGCGAGATTTACATTTATGTTGGGTTTTGAACCTGAATAAATATATCTTTTAAAATATAAACTGTCAACGTATGAAAAAGTTCTTGTTTATTGCAATAGCAGTGGTACTTGCTTCTGCATCTGTTTCTGCCCAACGATATGCAATAATTGACACCAAGTTTATTTTGGACAAGATGCCGGAGTATAAGGACGCCGATAAGAGATTGGCTCTGGTTAGTGAACAATGGCAAAAAGAAATTGATGCTAAGCAGGGTCAGTTAAACCAGATGTATCGTAACTATGAAGCGGAGCAGTATATGCTGACAGAGGACCTGAAAAAGAAAAGGGAAGATCAACTTTTCAATTCTGAGAAGGAAATCAGGGACCTTCAGAAAAAGCGCTTTGGTTACGAAGGCGACCTTTTTAAAGAAAGACAAAAGCTTGTAAAACCAGTTCAGGACAAAGTTTATAACGCAATTCAAAAAATGGCGGTAAACCGCGGTTACGACTTTGTGCTGGATAAAAGTGAAGGAATTACGGTTATATTTGCCGACCCAAAACTGGATAAAAGTGACGAAGTTTTAAGGGAGCTGGGTTTAAAGAGTTAATCTGTTACAATTATTAATAAATACAAAAAAACAAAGTAGCAATCGTAGGCAGGCATCATAAAAGTTATCGCCTGAGCAAAACGTTTGAAACGGTTGATTAAAAAAAAAGAAAAAATGAAAAAAGTTTTGTTTGTTATGTTGGCCTTTGCAGGGATGTTTTTCTCTGCCTACAATGCCGGTGCTCAGGCTGCAGGAGCAAAAGTGGGTGTATTTGATATTGATGTTGCGGTTTCAAATATGCCTGGCTACCGTACAGTAGACAGTTTACTTGGCATTTATCAACAAGACTCGCTTAGGGGTGAATATGATTTTGCAGTAAGGGAATATAACCGTTTAGATAGTACTTATAAAGCTGACTCAGCAGCTAAAAAAGCTACAACAGTTCTCAACTACCAGAAAGACCAAAGATCTCAAATTGCTACTACCATTATATATTGGCAACAAATTTCTCAGCAAAAAAGTGAGCAAAGAAGGCAGGAATTAGCAGCGCCTCTATATGAAAGAGTATTGGGTGCATATAGCAAAGTTCTGCAGACTAATAACTATTTGGTTGTTCTAAAACCAGGTGCTTATGAAATGGGTTCGAAAGTCGAAAATGTTTTTGAAAAGGTATTTAGGGAATTGAAGCTGCCTGTGCCAGATCAGTTAAAGAGCCAAGGCCCGGATCAGCAGGCTGGTGCTCAGCAGCAAGGTGCCGCCCCCGCAACACCTCGTTCAGGAACAGGAGGAGCCACGCGCCCTACTCCTAAAAAGCCTAGCTAAGAAAAAAATAGATGTTTTATATGGAACCATGCATTATTGCATGGTTCTTTTATTTTTGCCCATGAGACAAAGCGGACCAATCGGTGTTTTTGATAGTGGTTATGGAGGACTAACAGTTTTAAAGGAAATAACGCAGCTAATGCCTCAATATGACTATTTGTATTTTGGTGATAATGCCCGCGCTCCTTATGGCCCGCGTTCTTTTGATACCGTATACCATTACACCCTTCAATGCGTTGAGTGGTTTTTTAAACAAGGATGCTCTTTGGTAGTTCTTGCCTGTAACACGGCATCGGCCAAAGCATTGCGAACCATTCAGCAAAATGATCTACCTAACATAGCGCCTGAGAAAAGAGTACTCGGAGTAATCAGGCCAACAACAGAACGCATAGGAGAATTAACCCGATCTGGTAAAGTGGGCGTACTGGGCACAAACGGAACGGTAAGGTCTCAATCGTATTTAATAGAAATTAAAAAGTTTTATCCTGAAGTTGAAGTATTTCAGGAAGCTTGTCCGATGTGGGTTCCGTTGATAGAAAACAACGAATATGAAACCGAAGGCGCAGATTTTTTTATTGAAAAGAGTTTGAAAAACTTGATGACCCTGGACGCAGCTATTGATACCGTTTTACTTGCCTGCACACACTATCCTTTAATTAAAGAAAAGATTGAGGCGTTTTTACCGCCTGACGTAAAAGTGGTTTCACAAGGAGGTATAGTTGCTGAAAGTCTGGTTGATTATCTTACCCGTCATCCGGAAATAGAGACGAAGTGTAGTAAGAATGGTAATGTCGGTTTTTATACGACTGACTCTACTGCAGATTTCGATCAACAGGGTTCTGTCTTTTATGGAAGACCTGTTCGATCAGTACATGTTAATCTGGAACTATAAATTTTACTGGGGCAAACTTTAGCAGCCCGCGTTTGGCTCTCTGTAAAGCTTTTTGCTATTTTTTTTAAAACTTAAGCTCAAGGCTTACAGATAAAATGGTTAGCCGAAAACTGGCGGGCCAGGTAAAAGATGCTTTTGAAGGTAAATTTCCGGGGGAAAGCCGAATAAAGATTTTTTGTAAAAGTGAGTGACACAACGATGCGGAAGTATGACTGCTGCTAAGTCCAAATCTATTCCGTTAAAAACAGCACATTCTATTAAAAAAATTTGTTCAGCCTTATTTTTATTGGTAAAAACCCCTACTTTTGCCGTCCTTTCACCATAGCAGTACTTATGGGACGTACCGCTGATGTCTGAAACCTTATTTCTCGCTTAGTAAAAACAAGAAAATGAAACGTACATTCCAACCACACCGTCGTCGTCGTAAATCTGTTCATGGATTTAGGAAGCGTATGGAGTCTGCTAACGGTCGTAAAGTATTAGCGAGCCGTCGCGCGAAAGGTCGTGTGAAACTAACAGTTTCCGACGAAAAGAGATTAAAATAAACCGGTACTAACTGGTATGTTTTACATAATTAGCCCTGTCAAAAAAAAGATGGGGCTTTTAGTTTTATAAATTTTCGTGATCAGTACAAAACTTACATATAACAAAAAGGAAAAGCTTAAAAGCCGTAAACTTATTGAACACTTGTTTAGTAAGGGAAAGAGCACGTCTGCTTTTCCTTTGAAGGTTTTGTATGATTTTGCAGAAGATGTTGAGGTTCCGTTACAGGCTGGAGTAACTGCGAGTAGCCGTCATTTTAAAAAAGCTGTTGAACGTAACCGGGTAAAGCGGGTAATAAGGGAGGCTTACCGTTTACAAAAGGTACCGCTTCAGCAACTGCTGTCGGGGCAACAAAAAACGCTTATTTTATTCTTTATTTATATTGGTAAAGAATTACCAGACTTTGCAGAGGTGAATAAAAAGATGCAGGTACTTTTGCAGAGGCTTTCAGACAACATCTTAAAACAGCCTTAAGATTGAAACGCTTTTCTAAAATAGTAGTCTATCCATTTGTCTTGCTGATAAAATTCTATCAACTGGCTATCTCGCCGTTATTAGGACAAAAATGTCGTTATACGCCCTCGTGTTCGCACTACACAAAAGAGGCTTTAGAGAAACATGGGTTATTTAGAGGTGGATGGTTATCGATAAAACGTATTGTAAGTTGTAACCCCTGGGGAGGACACGGATATGACCCGGTGCCTTAAAAATCACAAAAAAATCAGGATAAAAAGTAAAAGACCCTTCTTTTAATGGAGATGCTCTTGTACTTTTTATCACTTATTAGCTTTTGTTAGATTGTATTTTTCTTCAGCCTCGCTATTAAATCTCTCATTTCGGTGTTGGTGTAAAACTTAAAAATCGGCGGCAACTTTCCGTCTTTGTCTGCTTCTATGCTTCCGGGGATTTTGGTGAATGGCCCAAATATTTTTGCTTCCATATCGGGTGATATTTTTACAAGCTGATTTGGAAGGATAAAATAATTATGACTACCGGGAGAAACATTTGCACCTTTAGTCAGTTCTACAAGGCTATCAATTTTTCCTTTCAATTCTTCCTGCGTCATCGTTCGTCCGCTTAAATCCTGACCTATATTTTGCTGGCTGCCTACTATCGTATCTGTTTTGAGATTTAAAATGTAAATCCCTTTTTCTTCAGGAACATTTACCGTCGTTTTTCCTGTACCTGTCGTTACATTCCACGATACTGCTTTGTCTCCTTTTAACTCAACCGTTTCCTCTACATAGCCCGTCCCATCCGTCATCGTTACATTATTATCCTGCACTGTTATTTTTCCACGGCCAATAACCAAGACTTTTTTTGTTACAGGCTCATTGCAAGCTAAAATGGTGACTATGCAACCCAAGGCAATTAATCTTAGTTTTTTCATTTTTCTTTATATTAAAAATAAACCCCGGTAAAACTACCGGGGTTGAAAATTATACATAAAACATTTTATAAGAAAATTATTTAGCTGCGTTAAAGTTCTCAGCAACTTTAGCCCAATTTATAACATTCCAAACGGCACCCAAATATTCAGGTCTCCTGTTTTGATATTTTAAATAGTATGCGTGTTCCCAAACATCAATCCCTAATATGGGCTTGCCTTTTACTTCAGCCACATCCATTAATGGATTGTCCTGGTTGGGAGTTGAACTCACTTCCAATTTGCCATCTTTTGCTATCAGCCATGCCCAACCACTACCAAAACGGGTAGTGCCTGCTGCATTTACTTTTTCTTTAAGCCCGTCAAGCGAACCAAATGTTGAGTTGATAGCTTCTAACAAAGCACCGCTGGGAGGAGCACCGCCACCTGGTCCGAGTAGTTGCCAAAAGAAACTGTGGTTCCAATGGCCGCCACCATTGTTGCGAACGGCAGGAGAGATAGAGCCTGCAGACGCTATCAATTGTTCAAGACTTTTATTTTCGTGTTCTGTTCCTGCGATTGCTTTATTCAAATTGTCGACATATGCCTGGTGGTGCTTACCATGATGGATCTGCATAGTTTGCGCATCAATGTAAGGCTCTAATGCTTCAGGAGCATAAGGCAACTGCGGTAAGGTAAATGCCATAATTATTCGGTTTTAGTTTTTAATCAAATTATTATACAACAACAAATTTATAACCTATAAGTTGAAACTGCATTGTGCTTACAGTAAATCTTTCTGATCTCGGAAATGGTTCGTTTAGTGAACGGGCATTTTTGCTTTGATTAAACATTGTTGTGTCACTCACTTTTACAGCAAATCATTTTGCAGCTTTTTTTAAATCATAGAGGTTCTATTCAAGTTGTGCCCACATTTCCAACTTGTGCCAAACCTCAGAGGTGTGGCACAACTGAGGTTGCACGATAAAGGTCTAAATCACCTGCTGAAAAAAGATTTATAGAATTACTTGAGTCAAACGGAGCGCCGCAACAATTTTTCATAAACGAACAAATGCTGGTTACTAAAACATTCTTTATAAAAAGCAACTACCGGCGTTCTTTAAAAAAGTCTTTAATCAGCTTCGCACATTCACCGGCAAGAACACCACCTAAAATTTCTGTCTTAGGATGAAAAGGATTTTTTTCTCCATAGAAAAAATGGAAGCCTTGTTTTATATCTGACGCTCCATACACAACCCGTTTTAATTTACTCCAATACAAGGCACCGGCGCACATGTGGCAAGGCTCGATAGTGACATACAAAGTGGCATCAGGTAAATATTTAGCTCCTAAATGACTGCATGCAGATGTGATTGCCAATACTTCTGCATGAGCCGTTGGATCATTCAACCGTTCGACCTGGTTATGTCCACGGGCAATAACGTGATTGTTAATCACAATGATTGCGCCTACAGGAACTTCGTCTTCATAATATGCATCCTGCGCTTCTCTTAAAGCTTGCCGCATAAAATGTTCATCATCGTACACTATCATAAAGTGAAATTAGATGAAACAATTTCTTTTAAAGGAACCGATGTAATGAATTTCTTTATTATGCACCAATAACAATTAAACTTTTACCTTGTTTAAATATTGATGCTAAAAGTAAACTCAATAGAAATGGGTGACTACACTTCTTCTGACTTCGATGAAATGCGACACTACTTTTTTAGCGGGGCAACGGTTGACCACGCTTTTAGAAAAGAACAATTGCAAACATTAAAAAGAGCGGTTCAAAAATATGAGCAGCAGATAATGGACGCTTTATATAAAGACCTTCACAAGTCGCAGGAGGAAGCTTTTACAACTGAGATTGGTTTTGTATATGCTGAAGTTTCTCATACAATTAAAAACCTTGGCAAGTGGATGAAGAAATCTTCGGTTAGCACACCACTGTTTTTATTGCCTTCTTCAAGCAGTATTATAAGAGAACCACTAGGTGTATGCCTGATTATCGCCCCGTGGAATTATCCGTTTCAATTGCTGATTGCTCCTTTGATTGGCGCAATAGCTGGGGGCAACTGTGCGGTGCTGAAACCATCAGAAATGGCAGTGCATACGTCAGTAGTTGTTGGTGAAATGATTGCTGAATTCTTCGACAAAAAATATATAGCTGTAGTAGAGGGCGACGGTGCAGTGGTTGTTCCGAAACTGATGAATGAAAACCGCTTCGATCATGTCTTCTTCACCGGAAGCATACCTGTAGGACGAGAGATAGCTAAACTGGCTGCCGAAAAACTGGTGCCGGTAACATTAGAATTGGGAGGCAAAAGCCCGTGCGTAATAGATGAAGATGCTGACATAAAAGTCGCGGCTAAAAGAATTGTATGGGGTAAGTTTACCAATGCCGGCCAAACTTGTGTGGCTCCCGATTATTTACTTGTGCATGAAAAAAATAAGGATGAATTGATTGAAGAAATGCAAACAAGTATTCGGCAGTTTTATGGAGCCGAGCCGATAAAGTCAGCAGACTATGGCAGAATTATTAACCGGCGAAGACTCGATAAACTAAAGAGTTTTCTTAGCCAGGGATCGATAATAACAGGTGGCGAAGTGCAGGAAAGTGAATTATACATGTCACCAACATTGATGCAAGATGTTTCACCTGATGCTCCTGTAATGAAAGAAGAAATTTTTGGTCCTATACTGCCGATACTGACTTTTAAAAAGCAATCTGAAGCTTTACATATTATACAGCAAAATCCTCATCCCTTATCGTTGTATTATTTTGGAAGCAATCAAAAGAATGAAGATTACTTTATTAATAACGTTCAGTTTGGTGGCGGCTGTATCAATAATACACTTGTTCATTTGGCAAATGCAGATCTGCCTTTTGGCGGCGTTGGTAATAGTGGAGTAGGAGCTTATCATGGAAAATTTAGCTTTGAAACTTTTACACGTACAAAAGCCATTTTAAAAACTGCTACATGGATTGACCCTGCTGTGAAGTATCCACCGTATAAGGGAAAGTTGAAATTGTTGCGATGGTTCTTTAGGTAGAAGGATTTCTCGCAGAAGCAAGGCAGAGGAATTTCTCGCAGAAGGCGCGGAAGACGCGGAAATTGAAGAAGTTACGGGAACTATGCTTTTAAATTAATTTTAGAAAAAAGCTGGTAATGGATCTAGATGAACTTACATATAAAGTTAGAGGC
>NZ_JAOQAH010000030.1 GCF_025963695.1 Segetibacter sp.
GCAATATTTACTACAGGAGGATTAATGGCCTCAGAAGCCGTAAAGCTCAGAGTAACCACATCTCCTGTTTTGGCCAGTGCTGGTGTTGCATTATTGGATGCAATAGTTACCGAAGTAAGTGTAGGAGAAACATTTTGGTTATCGAGTCCTAATATACTTACTGCCTGTGTAGCGTTTGAGGCAAGGACCACAACACCATCAGAACCGTAAGTGCCCTTTACACTTGTAGAGTTATCATAAACACCACTAATTAGTACATTTGCAGGACCAAAAGAAATAGAGGATGTTGATGATTCTTTATAAACAATATTTCCATTACTAGCGGTATAAACAACTTTTACCTTATTAATAGTCGGATTTAAAAGTACAATAGGGGTCGTTCCTTCATTTAATGTAATGGGATAAATAGGATCCCATAATCCGTTTGCCTGCCGTACTAACAGGCCATTTTGTATTTGGTTTGCTGTATTATAATTTGTTTTAATAGCACAAAACAACTTCCCGTCGGGGGCGGCCTTTATATTAATAAAGTTGTTAGCCAAACCCTTTCCAATATTCTGTAATGACGCATCATACCCGGGCGTTTCCTCAACAGACCAGGTAGAAGGAGGATCTGTATCAGAATGGGTTCTAAACAAAAACTTCTTTGTAGTTTGATTAGACCATAGAAGGCCCACTTTGCCTGGTAACGCCACTACGGCACATATATCAGAATCTATCACTCCTGCACCTATTGAAATAGGTGCACTCCAGGTAGAGTAAGGCGGAGCACTCCAACGAACGTTTACAGTTGTTTTTGCATCTGAAGCAAGCCACATTTTCCCTGTGCCATCTATATCAATTGTGCCTGTTTGAACCCCTGCATCAAGGGATATATCCACCCTGGCCTTTCTTTGAGCCCAGCTTTTGTATTGGCCTGTAGCACCATCATATTCTATTGAATACAAAACGGAACTTGTGCCTTTATAAACAAAGATATGAGCGACATTGCCTACCACCTTCACATCCGGTTTTGCGGAACTTCCAGAGGCAAGGTTTAAAATTTTAGCCCATACCGCACCATCCAATCGCCATACATTTAAACCGTCAGCACTTGCCAAAATACACCAATGCTTGCCGGCATAGGTCCAAACTTTTGCTTGTGGTTTTTCACCGGTACTACTTGCTATCGGTATCGATGATAACGGTGTAATGGCAAATTGAGCCAAAGAAATCGAAGTCAGTACAGAAAACAGCAAAATAAGAGTACCCTTCTTCATAAGAGGAGGCTTTAGGATTGAGTGTAATAAAGCGCATAATAAGAATTAGAATACGCCCCGAATTATTTGGATATAGAGATGTTGATAAAAGAAAAATTAGTAAGTGCTAAACCATGAGACACAAATTGGCCTATTCGCTTTTCATGAAAAGTGAATTCCTATAGTAGTAACGTGAGAGCATTTGTTCCTTATAAAACACTTGAGTCTTTAAAATTAAAGTACAATTCCAGATACTTTTAACAGGGACAGGAAGTGCCATTCGATTTATACATAATCACAGGGACGGCAAAAAAGCATCGGTTGAGAAAACGAGAAGCTTGTTGTTCATAAGAAGTACATTTAGATAGAAAGTGATTATCTTTTCTAAAAAGAAAATTACCTATTTCTCATATTAATTTTTTGTCCTTTTTTGCTCAGTATTAAAGGTATCCCTAGAAAATACGGAGGTACGTTTTACTATCATTTGATAAGAAAGGGTTTCCCAGACTTCAGGCTGATTATAGTTAACACCAACATTCCACAAGATGCTGTTACCAACCCGGCAGGTTCAAGATGTGCGCTAAATCAAAGCGGGTTTTCTTAAGATGGAGTTTATGAAACATCAAGACTCGCGGCCTAATTTTTTAATTTGCAACAACAAACCTGTGCGTCCTTATTTTACTTTTATTTCTAAAAGTTACAAAATACGCACCGGCAGGCAAGTCCTTCGTATCAAGGTAAATAGTGTTTAAAATTTTAAATGAGTGAATTAAACGTCCATTCGCGTCCAATAAAAAGGCGTCCAATATTTCCCGCGTAGATGCACGAATCGTAACACTTTTACCTTTTTTAATTAATGAGGGAAAGAGTTTAATTCCCGGATCTTTTATTGATTTAATATCTCCATCCTTGGTGTCTAATCCCTTGCTTTGTCCAACAATTTTAGCAGGGGTTACATCTATGTTAGAGTTTCGCGAAGTCCCATCAGTTGAAGCTGTTGTAAAAAAGTCTAGTACACTACCTACCAGCCACCCGCTTGTACTTGCACCGATACGATAATAGTACTTTGTATTTTTAAGTAATCCGGCTACTTGTAATTGATGTTCGGTTGCAATATTATTATCGGTAGCAGAAACTATATAATTTCCATAAATTGTACCCACTTCTGCTTTTGAATCGGTAGGGAGATTCGTTGTCCATCTAATAGAGGCTGTTGTCTCAGTTATTTTTTCAATAAAAGGCCCACTAATAATCCTGGCTTGTTCAGGTGGTTCTACAAATCCTTCCAGGCTTAAGTCGAAAGCTATATCAGTACTGGTAGGATTTGATTGATGAATTTCTACTGCAACTACGTTAATGCCTGTTGTAAAGGCCGATGCGTTAATGTTGAAGGTTCGTAGCAAGCCGTTTTCGTCAACAGAACCAAGTGCAAGGGTTGTATAAGATATAGGGCCAGAAGGCATATTATTACGATATACTTCTTTACTGTTTATATAAACTATTACTCCATCATCCCTCTTTACACTAAAACTATATTTTTTAAAAGCTTCAGGATTTTGCAACGAAATAGTCCGTCTAAAATACGTAGTAATGTATTTGTTGTTAGGATCGGGGCCGAAACTTACAACAGTGCTTTCATTCCTATTTCCATAGCCAAGTATAGCCGGTCCGCTTTTCCAACTCGCATCCGAAAAAGATATTCCAGTCCAGGAATTGCCCTGATTGGACCCGTCATCAAGGTACTTCCACCAAGAGCTAAAAGGAATTGAGGTAGGATCGCTTACTACAGGATTTGCAGTTACACGCATATCAAAACTGATGTCATTGCTGCTATGGGTAAATTGATGAATTTCAACGGCAATAACATTGTTTCCTTTTAAAACCAAAGAGGCACTTGTAGTAAAGCTTCTAATATTGCTACGGTCATTACTAAGGGACGCTGCAAAGGTGTTATAAGAGAGTGGGCCAGCAGGCATATTGTCACGGAAAATCTCCACACCATTCAAGTATACCACCACCCCATCATCCCTTTTTATTTCCGATAAAAAGGAAGAAAAAAAAGAAGGATCGCCACAATGTTCTATCCTTCTGAAGTAAGTAGTTATGTGTTTTTTTCTTGGGTTAGAACCATAGCTTATTACTGTACTTTCATCCCCATCCCCATAACCCAGTTCTCCGGTACCGCTCTTCCAGTTGCTGTCGTCATAGTTAAGACCAGTCCATGCAGACCCTTGGTTTGAGCCGTCATCGAGGTACTTCCAGGAAGAGCCAAATGGAAATACTGTTTGAGCAGCTAATTCAAATGCAGGAATCGCTAGTAGTAAGATGAGGATAAGTTTTTTCATGGCTATTATTTTAAATTTATAAGTATGATTTAATATTCATGTAGATTTTGTGTTCACCGTCGATCGTTGACGAGCTACTAGTACCGAAATGTTGAAGAGCGTTTAAAAGAAGTGGTTGATTTTTAAGTTGTGGAGAGGGAGACTCTAAAAAGCATTACTATGCACCTTACTACTAAAAACAGTTAGGAAGATAATTTTCAGATCCAGTAAAAACGACCAATTTTCAATATACCATAAATCGTGGCGTGTCCGTTCATTTTTCTGTTGTTCTGTATCCGTTGGACCTCTCCAACCATTAACCTGAGCCCATCCTGTTATGCCGGGTTTTACATAGTGTCTAACCATATAGAGGTAAACACATTGCTGAAGTTGTTTATTGAGAAACTGCCTGTGCGGCCTTGGACCTACTACACTCATATGTCCTAATAATACATTAAGAAACTGCGGCAGCTCATCCAAACTATATTTTCGTACTATTTTACCGAGCGTGGTAATTCTGGCGTCGTTTTTTTCCGTGGACAAAGTACCACCGGTAGAAGTGTCGCTCTGGCGCATACTTCTAAACTTAAATACTTTAAAAGGCTTCCCTGCTCTTCCTATCCTCATTGGGCAATAAAAGACTGGCCCCGGAGACTCTAGCTTGATTAAGATAGAAAGAATTATAAACAACGGAAACAAAAAAAGTAAAACCGCTGCAGAAAATGTTCTGTCAAATAAAGTTTTACTAAAAGAAGCTAATAGTCCCTCCACTGGTAACTGGCGAACATTTATTGCATTGACCTGGCCTAATCTTGTTAATCTGCAATTTTCTCCGAAAATGTGTTTGTAATCAAAGACATACTTCACTCGAATACCATGATAGTCGGCAGCAGAAATAATATTCTGTATTTTTTTTGTCTGTTCGATGGGTAAAGCAATAACAATCTCATCGACTCTGTTCTCTTGTAAATATTGCTGAATATCCTTTAAATTACTAACTATTTTTTCATGACCTATTGTACAAACCTCTTTACTAGCGCAATTAATAAACCCTTTAATTTGATACCCAGCCACCTTACGTGAGTAAAGCTGTTCTTCAACAATTTTTGCTATAGTTCCGGTACCTGCAATTAAAGTATAATTGACACGTTCCTCAGTTTTTCCTATGAAAGCTTTTAAACTAATAAATGCAGAATAAACTAAAATATCAAGAATGGGAATGACAATTGATATAGCTGCTATTCCCTTTTTATTTACAATAGGAATAGGAATTAGTATATAGAATAACAGTATCGTTGCAACAAATAAACCATATGCTTTTATATAGTTAGCCGTCCACTTACTAATTGCACTATCCATTTTTGAGAAATATACTTTTCTTACATGTTCTAATAAAGCCCAGAAAAAGATAAAACACGATAGTATAATACATTCAATTCTAGAAAAGTTGTAGTGCCAAAAAAAGAAAACAGACATAATAAAGGCCGTAGTAATTGTCAGAACATCCTCTTGAAAATAAAACGGAGTTTTTATTTTTAGGGTAATCATAAAACATATATTAAAGATTATAGAAGAATAATTTTAAGGCTGTGTTGTATCGATTAGTAGGATAATTGTACGATATTGAATAAGGACTAATAACTGTTCGCTAAGGGCGATAGGGCAATGAAAGCTTACCTTCTAAACGGCAAAATGTTCTTTGAATAGGAAGAACCTTTCTTAGATAGTTAAAATAAATACAGATTAGAAACGGGGAGCAAAATGATCTTCTAAAAAGATAATAGTGGCATTAAAAGACCTAAAAGAAAGGTTGCTGATTGGAGTAGCATTTAAATCTAATTAAAGAGAATAAAGGTTACAGACTTGGAAAAGTATGAAGTAAGACGCCTAGAGAAATAGAACGGGTCTTACCAACATAAACCTTCATAATTTGGCAAGTACTCAATTTCGTTTATACGAACCAGGTCTATGACAGCTTCCTTTTCTTTTAATAGGTGCCCGTATTTTGCTGCATCAAAATTTTTATGGTTTATAACTACTACGTCATTTTGTTTTATTGCCCTTTTAAGATCATTACTTATTAATGAAGATAAATGAGGTAAGCGTTCATTTATGTAAGCTTTGTTAGCACCAATAAGTTTTGAAAGGCGAACATTTTCATCGTAGATAGTAACATGATATCCTTTACCAATAAGCATTTCTGCAAGGTCAACAGAAGGGCTGTACCTTAAATCATCTGTGCCTTCTTTAAAGCTTAGACCCACAAAACAAATATTTCTTTTACCCGTCTTTTCTACCATTTCAAAAGCTATCTTCTTTTGGTTCTCATTTGAGTTATTTATACATCCTAAAACAGGAGTAGACAAGTAGTTATCGTGTCCTAATGTCACAAATCCTTTCAAGTCTTTTGGGAGACAAGAACCTCCATAAGCAAATCCCGGCTTAAAATAAGAAGTTGAAATATTTAAGCGTGTATCCTTACAAAACAGTTCCATTACCTTATGAGAGTCGATGGAGACTGCTTTACATACATTCCCTACTTCGTTTGCAAAAGCTATCTTTAAGGCATGATAAGAATTGTTTACATATTTGATTATCTCTGCAATTTTAATATCCGTAATTTCTATAGGTGCATCTAAACCCCGATAGATAGAAGCTACTTTTTCGATGGCATAGTCATGGTCTCCGCCAATAACAGTAATTGAAGGATGATAATAATCGCGTATTGCAAAACCTTCTCTTAAAAACTCAGGATTTGATACTACAGAAAAGCTCGTTCCTCTTTTCTTATGTGAGCTCTCTTCCATAATTTCTCCGAACTTTTGATTTGTTCCGGGCAACACAGTACTTCTTATAACTACTGTATGGAAGGTTGTCTTTTTTTGTATTGCCTTACCTACCTGCTCCGCCGTTTTGTAGATGTATGAAAGATCTAAATGGCCATGAGGAGATGATGGCGTACCTACACAAATTATAGTTAAATCAGTATTGTTAACCGCCTCATCCGCACAGGTTGTTGCGGATATTCTACCTTGTTCATATCCATCCTTAATTATGACATCAATGTCCTTTTCTAAAATTGTTGGCTTTCCGCTATTAATAAGTTCTACTTTAAAAGAACTGACATCAACTCCGATGACATCGTGGCCATTCTTCGCAAGACATCCCAAACTCACACATCCAACATATCCTAATCCGAAAACTGAAATTCTCATTTTATAACGATTTTATACTGGTTAATTTGATGTCTCATAAATTCCGTCATATCATCCCAACTTTCAAGCAATCCGTTTCTTACTTTTATTTGCCCCCCTTTATCAAAGGGGTCGTCAATTGTTTGGTTGATACATGTGACTGCTTCTTCACCCCGAAGGTGTTTTAGTATTCCCTGTTTCATCAGTAATTCATTCGCTTTCATTTTTCTTATGCCACAATAAACACTTGGAATACCTAACATCGCACCTTCTCTTGCCATACTGTCTCCTGAAGACACTACTAGTTTAGAGTAATAAATTAAGGAGTGAATGTCTTCGACAGGCTCTTCGAGAATAGTCCAGGATTTAGGAAATCTATTAGTAATACTTTTATCTTCTAATGATAAAACCACTTTAGTATTTGCATTTATCTTTTCGCAAAAGGAACTGATAATAGCATCCTCCTGGTTATAGTAATTGAATGACTTATTGCTTACTTCCCTAATAAAAACATATTCATTAGGTGTCAGACTGTACTTGTTGAGGGTGGTGGAAACCGGATTAAATCTTCTTGGGCTCAGGTAACTCCATTCTTTAAGACAATTGAAAATAGAAGTCTTGTTTGTCTTCTCCACTATTGGCGGAAAGAAGAGCTGATTTGAAAACCTTTCGTTTAACCTATTAACTCCTTTTCTTTCAGGATCATCGTAAAATTGAATAATAGGAGTGCCAGAAATTTTACAGGCGATTGCAAGTGGAATGCTGCTGGCAGCTATACAAATGTCGTATTTGTTTTTCCTGATAAGATTTAAAAAAGTAAACATCCTTCTTACATTGCCATGCCACAGGATAGATAACCTGGTGCCCTTGCTGCTACCAACAGGAATTGTATTGAAGCCAGCGTATTCAGTTTCGATAATGTTAGGCAGTTTGCCTCTTTTCAGGTAGGAAATTGTAACTTCCCAATTTTCATCTTTTAACTGTTTTGATAGTCCTTTAAACAAGTTAAGTTGAGCAGGATGTTTGATATCAATCAATACCTTTTCTTTACGCCTTCTTACAAGTATGCCCATAACATTTGTTTTAATTTTTGACCTTGTTTTAAATGCTAACATTCGAGGAATTGAAGCAAGAAAATTAGATGCTAGCCAATAGCTGTTTTATATATCCCAATAATTCTGTGTGCAATAGTCTCTGAATCTAAGCCTAGACTCAAAATCCTTTGCTTTCCCTTAGTTCTCCCATTTGTCTTTGAAAAGTGTAGAGCGCACTCTATTTTTTTTGCAAAATCATCCACATCAAAACTAGATACATAACAACCTTCTGTATCCCCCAAAACCCATTTTACATCTCCCATATCTGTCGCAACAATCGGGCAATTGCATGCCATGGCTTCTTTTACCACATTAGGTGAACCTTCCATTAAAGATGGAACTACAAGAACACTTGCGTTGCTTAAATATTTTGGTATTTCTTCATGCGCAACAGGATAGGGATTTATAAGTTCAACATTAGGCAAACGTAATTTTGAAACAGCAGCTTCTGCCAGTGGATAATTTTTTCTAATATCGTTTTTGTTTCCCAGAAATAAGACGCTTTCTTTTTCGTTTATTACACTTGAACTTTCATTTCCGACAACTCTTTCTGCATCGAACTTTTGCTTGTTAATTCCGTTAGGAATAATCCAAGACTTATGCTTTAGATATACATATTTTTCTATGTTCTTAGACTTAGAAATAATTGCTTTTACAAAAGGCTGTATCAGCAAAGTACAAAAAGTAGAGATTCTGCTACTTAAACGAACTTTGTTTACACCAATGTACTCGCCGTAGGCATCATTGCCCAATAGTGATAAGACAACAGGTGTTTTACCAGCGCCTATTACTGCTGCCCACCCGGAATAAGTAAAGTGGGCATGAATGAGATCATACTTATTTTTCTTCCGATGTTTTCTAATTTGCATACCCGCCTTCAAGTAGCCTAAGAAGCCCTTACCAACGACCGGGAAATAATCTACTATAATTCCTTGTTCTTTCAACGACTCGCCTTGTTCCTTGATAAAAGGAATAATCTCAAAGCTTTTAATATTACCACCACACACAAAAAGTACTCTCATAATTAAATATTGAATTTTTAAAAAGAAACTTCGCCTCATTTTAGACATGATAATACCGCACGTATACGAGGAGGGTCGGAAGCGACATAAATCACACTTTGGATTTTATAATACCGCTAATACCGAGGGAACACTTTTATTTATCTTATTGGTCAACAGCAGAGTGCTAATTATTAAAATAAGTTCTTTTTCTTTATTACCAAAGCGCGTATGTTCATCAACGAGGTGTAAAATTGCTCCCCTATCAAATATTTTCCAGAAGAATTGGTTATCATTTCTTATAAGCCATTCTTTAATATCGCTCGAACTCTTTCTAATATACTCTTTTGATGGGCCGTGAAAAGCCAGCTTCTTACGGTTGATCATTTCTTCAGGAAGGTAGTCGCGGGCGAAGGCTTTATGTATAATCTTACCATTCCTAAAACTATATCGATATTCCCTCGGCAGTGATTCGATAAATTCTACCAATTCATTGTCAAGCATAGGAACACGGCATTCTAAGCCGAAATGCATTGTAATTTTATCAGTATAGTTTAAAAGCGTTTCGGAGAGTTTTGTTCTCGTATCAAGATATGGAAAGAGGTCGCTACGATAAAGCGGAAGATTATTTTTACTTTTTAAAACAGCATAATGATTACCTAGAGCGGAGTAGTATTTTGAAGACACTACTTCAACTTCATTTTTATTCATTAGCTTATTTAAAGCATGCTCTCCGAAAAGGCTATTGAATTCAAAATAAGCATGTAGGTTACTTGAGGTTCCTACTGAAGAAAAAACTCGGCGTAAATCACGGTGTTTGATATATTTAGAACAAAACCGGAAAAGACGGGGTAAAATAGGAGCTTTAATTAAAAAATCAATAGCGGGCAAAGCTTTATACTTAGTGTAGCCGCCCAAAGGTTCATCCGCACCTTGACCACTCAAAACTACCTTTACTTTTGAAGCAGCTAATTTAGACAACGTGTACATTGGAAATATAGAACCCGTATCTGCCGGCTCTTCTATGATGTTTACAATGTGCTCAAACTCTTCAAAGAAATTACCAAACTTTACTTCTTCTGTATAATGCTCTAATTTAAGGTAAGCAGCAGTTTTACTTGCGCTTCCCCGCTCATCGAGTAATTTATCGTCAAAGCCAACCGTGAAGCCTTTAATATTTTCCACTTTTGTTTTTGCAATAGCAGCTATAAGCGAAGAGTCAACACCTCCACTAAGAAAAATGCCGACTTCAACATCCGAAAGTAATTGTCTTTCCACAGCCTTTTCAAGAAGTTGTCCATACTCAACAACCAATTGTTTTTTAGTGCCATTAATCAATCCTTTCTTCTTTGGCAAATCAGCATAATAGCTTCTCGAAATTGAAAGTGTATCATTTAAATCAATGGTAATTAGTTGCCCTGGCTCAACCTTAAATATATCCTTTAACAATGTCTGGGGCGGGGGGACATGTCGAAATTGAAGGGCAGTTGTAACTGCACCAATAGAATACCGCGGCTCTACTTCGCTTATAATAGTTCTTAGCTCTGAAGAGAAGAGAAATTCATTATCCTTGAAGTAATAATACAAAGGCTTTACGCCGAAACGGTCTCGTGCCAGGTAAATCTTCTTGTCGATAATATCTACATAGGCAAAACTGAAAATCCCGTTAAGTCTTGCCAATGAATTAGGGGTACACTCATTGCGACAAAAATTTACAAGAGTTTCTGTATCAGAATGACCTTTAAAATGCACGTTGCTAAGAGTACTGCGAAGCTGGACGTGATTATAGATTTCGCCATTAAAAATAATGACCCCCTGTTCATCCGACGACATCATTGGCTGGCTCCCATTGCTGCTTAAATCCAATATTGACAGACGGTGATGAAATAATTGAACCGAACAAGAGTCAATCCTAAACTTTTTCAGACCGAATTCATCTGGACCACGGTGGCGGATAAGCTGAACTACTTTATTAGATAAATTATGATTTATACTACCAACTATTCCGCACATGGCTTAAAGATTTGGGTTATTAAAAAATTGACTTTATTAGAATATGATTTCTTTGACTGTGGGGGCAAAAATGCAAGTACAAGGTTCAACTAACCCGCGTATACCACCGCGTGCTCATCTTCTTCGGCCTGGGGCACTTCCGAATATTGTTCGCCATATTTTAATGCTGATAATAATAGCATAAGGAGGGGGGGGAAACTAAGCGTTCCAATAAAACGTCCAGGTATCAAGACGATCAAAAAGTTAAATAATAGTGGATAAAACAATTTCTTGTTTTCTTGCGACATTATATTATTTCCTTTAAAAAAGTAATGGCTAAAAAACAAAATGAAAAGAAACATACCTACTATTCCTGTACTAAAAATTATCATGTTAATATCACTATGGATAGGCCTGTCTCTACCAAAATATCTCGTACCGAAAGCATAAGTATCAAATAAATTCACTCCAAATAGTATCTCGGCAGGATCCCTTTTCTTTCTATGATAATCAATTAAGTAAAAGGTTTCTAAATATCTCCCTTCCTCCTCCAAACTATTTAGATTTTCTATGCGCTCCCTTTTCTCAAGCTGCCCCATAAGGCGTTCCTGGTAGAGGGGAAAGCTAATGATCAAAGCGGATATTAAGATAAAAACCAGCATCAACATCTTTAAGAATAACTTTTTATTGAAGAGCGCATAAATCATTATTGCTGCAGCAAGCATTAATAAGGTAGTTCGCCTTGTACTTAATAAGAGCATACAAACATTTATGAGAATAAATGATACATCAACTACTTGAAGATACCGGTTTTTGTCTTTGTCAGTAAGAGCATAATGAATAGCTAAAAAAACGATGATAGGAATGACATATAATCTTGAAGTAATTAGAAAACCAGTAGAGAATGCATCAGAATAAAACCCGGCTATACCTACTTTATTTGCATAGATTATATAAAGTGGCAGTGCAATCAACAGTAGCCGGTTGTACTTCTTAAAACCTGTAAGCACATTATTGCTTTTACCGAAGTGAATGCCTACAGGAATCATTAATAATGTAATAATTACAGGCAATACACTTTTTGCAGTTATAATCTGATCCCCGGGGTTTAGTAGCCATAACAAAAGGAGATACGACACCAGAACAACAAAAATAAATTCTATGTGCTTTACTATTCTATACTTTATAATGTAGAACAGCACCAACGTTAACGGTACTAAGTAACGTAAAACTGCAAAAATTTTATCGTCTTTATAAAAGCCATCAAACATGTCGTAGAAGACAAAAAATAACATTAGCAGGTATGGGAATGGCCTGGTATCAATTAAAAATGATACTATTAAAAGAAGGGCTAAAACAATTAATATCATACAGGCGTTTTAGTTGAACTGGTAATTCATTTTACAATGCTCGGCAACCAGCGCTGCGTTTCTTTCGGGGCTGTTGTTGCCTGAGAACAAGTATTTCTGCACGCATTCAGAACTCTCGAAAAGCTGGAACAGGTAAGAGGTATATTTTTCCAATTCTTGTATCCTTTTCTCTGGTGCCATTCGGTCAAACCTGCTTGTCTTTGTAGGCCGCATCTCTATTCTTTCTGCTGCAGTGTTTACATCAATATCGAAATAGTAAATGACATCAGTTCTAAAATAAAACCTCGATAAACTTTTGCTTATACTGCTATACGACTTGGCCCTAAATATAGTAGCTGACCACATCTCTTGGATAGTCCATTGATCAAGCAACACAACATCAATTTTTCCGTTCTTTTTTATTTGTTCTAGGGCAAGGTCAAAAAGTGTTAATCTAATGTATCTGTAAATTGAATTTGTGCTATAAATTCTGTTATTCGCGAGAGATATCATATAGAGTATTAAAGATTGACCTCTACATAAGACAAGCTTTAATACCAGTATACACTTTTCAATAAACGCCATTTTTCTTATATAGTCCTTCATATCCTGCCATGTACATACCGTGTAGCCATTACTCTCAAGCAAGCCCGATAAACATTTGCAACTTGTAGTCTTACCAGCACCAGGAGGACCTACAAATTCAATTGTATACGCTTTTTGCTTTAAGATCTTTTTGCCGTGAGGCCTGTCTACAAACTTGTAATTGTTAAGCATTGTAATAGATCTATTAGAGATAAGAAGCCCATATTTCTTTTTTGGCAATAAAAAGCACCTCTTCTAAGGGTTGAGCTGCATCTACACTAACAACCTTGCATTTTTCTGAAACTTTCAGGTTTCTAAAACCTGCTATTTTTTTCTGAAGCGTTTCCAGGGAATGTTCTCCTGGCTTGCGGGCTTCTACTACTTCTGCACCAGCAATTAATTTAAACAATACGTCCGGGGGGCTGGCTTCTGCCAAGGCATAAGCACGGGCTTCTTTTTTAGCTACAGCCCTAAAAAGGATATTGCGGGATGTAGAAAGATGATTAAGCAGAGGACCGTCATTATAAGCCATCACTTGATTCTGGGGAAACCTATCGCATATTACAAGCATTCCTTTCTTTTTGGCCACCTGCATCAAAGCAAGATTATTGCGTTTTTCATTGGCCACAATAAGTGCCTCTATACACTTGTAAACATTTGCAATAAATCCCTTTCTTGCGCCTGAAACTTTTTTGCACGATTCTTTGCTTTGCTTTTGAGACTGATTCCTGACGAACAATTTCTTAAAACCAAAAAGTATCTTTCTTGGTAATGATACTCTTCCGGCTCCCCTACCAAAATAAATTTTATAAACGTCGAGCTTTTTTTCGAACGTCTTATGCAGGTTAGCAGTAACTGTTGATTTACCTGATCCGTCTGCTCCCACTACCCCGATAATAAGACCCCCGCGCGGGTTAATTCTATGTGACATTATGGGGCGATTAAGAAGCCTGGACGTTTTTCTATAGAATTTTACACTTACCTCTCTGTACCACCGCCTGGCGAGAGCGCTTAAGGGCGTGAACTGCCTGTATTTGCTAAATTCTTTTTTAATTATTACAGATAACTTAAGCAGTTCAATACGATTAAATTTACCGAAGACAATGAAAAACACGGGCAGGTAATTGGTGAATATGCCTTTAAGTATTGTTTCTATATCCTCATTTGAACACCGCTGTTTCAACCAATTATATTCCCTGATAAGATTTGCTGAATAGTATATTTTGTTTTTCAGATACATCTTAATCACGTCCCTGTTCCTTATTTTTAAAGCTTCTCTTATAAAAAGAAGTATTAATTCCATATTAGGATCAGAACGGTATATCCCGAATTCATCATCCCAAACCCTACCTTCCAAAATCTTATTATGCAGATCGAGTTGATAGCTTTTTAAATAAGGTTCGCCCAGGGTTAACCTGTAATGTGAATGCAAATGAACCACCTTACCGGAATGTAAATCCAACCCAATAAAATCTTCTATATCCTTGTACTGTTTTTGCCTGATCGAATCAAATTTCTTGAAGCCTAACTTCATCAACAGAACTTCCAGTTCGTCTTTCTGGTTTTCATTAAAGAGTATGTCAAGATCTGTATCAGCGGTCATTGAAGCATCTAAATGTTCATTACTTTTCCAATGACAATAGCTGATCCTTTGGGCATGAAGCAACGTTAGAAGATCATCTATTAATGGTACTTTCCTGACCGGGAGATTACTTGCAGAAATAGTCGTGGACGGATTTGGTGTAAATGTTATTTCATTCATACAACTTGAACAGATATTTTTTTAAACCGTTTAAGAATGAGTTTTTCAACTAATGCTTTATGGTCACTCCTGATAAAAAAACTTGGGAATAACCCAATGACTAAAAACAATAAAACCATTACTCCTACTCCGGTGCACAATAGAGTTACATACAAGGTGTTGAATTGCCGGCTTATAGTAACAATGAAATAACTAAAGACACCTGTTGTTATTCCTAAAAGAATTCCGTGAGTATGAGCCTTAACCAGGTCGAGCCAAGTACTACCAATCAGTTTGATACTTAATTGACTCATCATTAAAAAGTTGCCTACTAAAGTTAACGCTACACCCCAGGCTACACCATTAAGACCCCAAAAATGTCCGATATATGAGCTTATGAACACTGCTCCTGCGTATATCAATTGTCTCCATGCCCTTCTGTAAACCGCACCGGTTGCCCTGGCAAGAGAGTCACTCATTTTATAACTCATTCTGAAAAGGAGACTGCAAGCAAGTATTCTAAATGGATTTATTACCTCTGTCCATTGTGGGCCTAACAATACTAGTATGATTTCGGGAGCCAGAAATACAAACAAGACACTGATAGGAATTGCAATCAATGCAATAAGGCTAGTTCCTGTCAAATAAGCTTTCATAAGCTTTTGTTTATCGTCCTGCACTTTTGACATTGCAGGAAACAATACTTTGTCTAATGTATTACCGAAAAGACTTGAGGGCATAACCATGAACTGATAAGCACGTCCGTAAATACCTAATGAAGCAGCCCCAAGTGTTCTTCCTACAACCAGGTTATCGCCTTGAACAGCTAAGTAATTTCCTATTCTTGCAAGCGTATGCCCCCCACCAAAACGTATTAATTCTTTGAATGCGCTATAGTTAAATCGCGGACGCTTTGAGAACGGTTGAACAATCATCACTAAAGCGGCATATAAAACGGCTTGGGATATATTTGCAATAACCAGGGCCCATACACCCATACCTAAATATCCTAAGCTTATACCAACCGCTCCGTAACCAACAGCATAAGATATAACGTCAAGGGCAGCAATTACTTTAAACTTCATATTGCGCTGCATCTGTGCCTGGCCTATAAGAGTAATTGAATCGACAAAGAAAACTATTGAAACAGCCCTTAGTACAGGAGCCAGCCCCTCCATACGAAAAAAAACTTCCAGTACAGGAGCGCCGAGCAGCAAGACGCCGGCAAAAAGAAGACCCATGCACAAGGAAATCGTAAAGCCTGTAGTTAGGTGCCTGTCTTCCAATTCCTTTCGTTGTACTATAGCGGGACCCACCCCCATCTGTGTAAACAACTTTGAGAACTCAACTATAATTATAGCTATACCGGCTAAGCCAAACTCCTTTGGACTTATAAGACGGGCTAAAACTGCAAGCACCCCTATTTTCAGAAACACCTGAATACCACTTGCAGAAAGCAAATAAATGAACCCGGAAAAAGTGCGACTAGTGAGTTTATGATCTGGGGTCATGCGGTCATGGCTTTTATAACAGTTTAATTAAAGGATGGTGATAAGTTGATAAGGTTACTACTAATAAAAAACTGATCTTTTATGAAAGCTTATTTATTAAGGTGCATTATTCCATTAGCGTTCTTAAGCATTTGCAAGCATTGCCGTTGCTTCTTCTTCAACCCCGTAATAGCTTTTATACCAATCAATGAACCTTTTTAATCCGCTTTGTATTGTAGTCTCAGGCTTGTAATTAAACTTCTTTATCAAATCATCCACATTCGCCCAGGTGGCAATTACATCACCGGGCTGCATTCCTTTCATTTCTATTCTTGCTTTTTTGCCTATATTTTTTTCGAGCTCCTTTATGAAGACCATCAACTCTACAGGTTTATTATTTCCTATGTTGTAAACAGAGTATGGGGCAATGGATGAAGAAGGACCTGGTTGTTTACCATTCCATTTTTTGTTGGAGGTAGCAGGTTTCTCAAGTACATTAACTATACCTTCTACTATATCATCGATATAGGTAAAATCTCTTTTCATTTTACCATAATTGAAAACCGGGATAGGCTTGTCCGCCAATATAGAATCAGTAAAAAGGAAATAAGCCATGTCCGGCCGGCCCCATGGGCCATATACTGTAAAAAAGCGCAGCCCTGTTGTAGGTAAATGGTACAGGTAGCTGTACGAATGAGCCATTAATTCATTGGCTTTTTTTGTAGCAGCATAAAGTGAAACCGGGTGATTAGTGTTATGCTCAACAGAGAATGGTATTTGTTCATTTAAACCATAAACGCTTGAAGAACTTGCATAAATTAAATGCTTAACCTTATTGTGTCGGCAAACCTCCAACAGATTAAGAAAGCCTACAAGGTTAGATTGTATATAGGCGTCTGGATTTAATATTGAATACCTCACTCCTGCTTGTGCTGCAAGGTTAATAACAACATCAAAATTATTTTTTTTACAAAATGCCATTAACTCCCTTTTATCTTCGAGATTTAATTTAATAAACCTGTAGAGTTTATATTTGGTGCTTCTCACTTCTTTATTCCAAGCAATTTCTGTTGTATCAATTCCAGTTTCATTCAGACGTGCATATTTTAGGTTGACGTCATAGTAGTTGTTTATATTATCCAGACCGACTACTTCGTGTTCTTCTTTTAGCAAGGCAATGCTTAAATGAAAGCCAATAAAGCCCGCACTTCCGGTAACTAATATCTTCATCTGAATGCTTTTTAATTTGTTTAAATTGAAGAGCAATCTCATCTCTTGATTGTCTTGTTAGGGTAGAATGAAAGAGTAAACAAATATTTAATGGAAACTGGACACGTGTCTTTGGGCACCTGCTCTTTGCGACCTTGCAAGAACCGTTACATTAGATTTTTCAACTTCTGCTGTCATTTGATAACCTAAAGCAGGAAGAACTACTGTAACTGAATTACTCTTGATGGAGATTATACTTCCTTCACGTTTATTTAATAATCCACTTTCAATACGAACCAAATCATTAACGCCAATATCCAGCTTTTCCAATTTAACGTTGGTGTGTTCATCTAAAAATTTTTTTATAATTTCAATCTCTACATCTCTTATAACCGCAGGTGTATTGGACCAACTGACAAATTTGACCACCCCCTCAATTTCTTTAACCTTAATCATTTCCCGCTCATCTACCTTGACGAAAACGTAGCAAGAAAACAGAGGTTCTCGAACTATTTTTTTACGATCACTCCATTGTCTTAATACGGAATTAAGAGGACAATAGACTGTTATATCTTGCCGGCTCAGGGTTTCAGCTATTTTCTTTTCCCACCTGGGCATGGTATAAATAGCAAACCAGTTCTTGCGTGTTAACATAATTATTTTCTTTAATTTAGTGGTTCTTTTAAGAGAATAAGCTTCGCTTAGCTGGGCTACAAGTGGCGCCAGGTTAAGGTTCAACAAAATCTTGCAGTATGTAGGCGGCTGAATAGTGGAAGCGTGTACAAACGATGCGTTACGCTTCCCATTTCCTATCGCCGTTGTTCAACACCGATCTATCAGTTCCCTCAGCTTTTTTGCATTTAAGGGATCTTTATCTTAAAGAATGGGCTTCGCCCAACCTAGCTACAGTTGGTAGTTAAGCAGAAAGTTTAGAACGAAAATTTTAGGGAAAAGGAAAAAAGTGTTTAAACGTTACCAGCCGCGCTTCGCCCTTCATAAACGCTGTCACTATATACCTTTTTAAGTCCATAACCGAACCCACTACCATATCTCTTCCTTAAGAAACCCCTAGGCTTAATTCCATTAAAAACAATAGATACGTTGCGAAGAGCATTTACTTTATTACTTGCATCTAATAGTTCTACCATCGCTTTTGTTGTGAAATCATGTCTTACAACAAATAAAGTGGAGCTACAATATTCAGAAAGTATATAAGCATCAGTAACAGGATCAATGGGGCTAGAATCAATGATTATAAAATCAAAAATGTTGTTGAGATAGTCAAATAGTTTACTCAAATCCGAATTCAACAGCAACTCAGTGGGATTACTTCTGGAGTTGCCTGCAGGTATCAAAAAGAGTTCCGAGTGATCGGTTTTGTAAATAATGTCATCAATTTCTTGTTCACTTCTTTCCAAAAAATCCGCAATTCCTTTATCGACTGATTTTTTATACCAGCCTGAGGTTTTAGGATTTCGCAAATCGAAATCGATTAATACTACCTTTCTACCTGAGTTAGCAATACTTAATGCAAGGTTATTACTGATAAAAGTCTTCCCTTCAGAAGCAATGCTTGAGGTAACAAGTATCCTTTTATTTTGCAGTTGCCTGTTGTTTAAACCTAGATTAGCTCTAAGGTGTCGGAATTGCTCAATTGATGCAGTCTGTTTAATAGTATTATTTATGATAAAAGAATTTTTCTTCCCCTTAACTCTAATTACTTCGGCCACTATTGGAGCGTTTGTAATAGTTTCAATGTCGGTACGAAATAAAATTTTGTTTGTTAGCAATTCTTTTCCACTTATAAAAACTAGCCCCGAAATCATTGAAAGCGCAAATGCCCCTAAGAATATTAGCCACACCTTTGGGCTGACGGGCAGAAATGATGCATCCGGGTGATCAATAATTCTACTATCTGCAACAGTAGCTGCATTTGCTAATGCTGTTTCCTCTCTCTTCTGCAATAAGAAGGAATAAGCCGCATTTTTTATAGTTTGTTGTCGGCTTATATTCAACAAATCTCTTTCCTTTCCGGGGATTGATTGAAGCATAGAATTGTATGTGCCGGTGCTTGCACTTAAATTGCTTTTTCTTGCGTGCACGCTTACCCTTTGGTTTTGGATATTTTCCAAAATCGTCGGCTTCATTTTGTCAATTTCATTTCGCAGAGAAAACATTATTGGATTTCCTCCTGGTATCGTCTTTCTTAATCTTTCATATTGCATTTGGGTATCGTAGTACCTTTGTAATAATTGCGCAAGCAAGGGATCTTTTAACCCAGTTACAGAAGGTACTATGCCTATTTGATTATCCTTGGCCTGCACATATTTTTCAACTTCATTTAACATTGCCATCTCCATATTTACCTCGGTCATTTTACGGTCGTTATCACCTACATTCTGTAAGTAAAGTCGTCCTTGCTCACCTATATCAACAACTCCTTTGTCAGTCTTAAATTTTCGCAATTGATTTTCAATTGAATCGAGCTCTCTAACTACGTATTTAATGCGGCTTTCCACAAATGAAAGTGTATTCGAGGTCAAAAGGTTTTTGTCATTTATTGCAGCCTGGTTATACTCACTAATAAGAAGGTTTAATATCTCTTTACCTCGTTGAGTTACTTCATCCTTAATAGTTAAATGAATTACAGACGAAAGCTTATTTATCGGAGATACATTTAGATTTAGAATAAGGCGATTAAGAGCTTGTTTTGGCGGAACCAGAGAAAAGTATAAACGGTTGGTAGTTTGTGTTTTAAAGTATCGGTTAATATTAAATTTGGCTGTCCCAAATGAAGTAGTAACGAATTGATTTAAAGGGTAGGTTTTGTCCCCTATATCAACAGTCTTATTTACTTCGTTAAAAGTAAAATCAACTCTTTCTACAACTTCCACTATCATATTTGGATCGGCTAATTCGACCGTAACGGGTGACGAAGTAAAAGCGGAATAGGAAACTAAAGGTGTGGCCTCAAAAACAGGAGCATAAAGACTTAAACTATTTACCACCTTCTTTAGTAATTCTCTAGATTGAATAACTTCAATTTCATTTTCGACAATCTTATTAGAAGAATAAATATTTAGAGCATCTAGTATTTTCGAATCATCAGCTCCTTTTTTCTCGTCTTTAATTAGTATATCAGCAGATATTTCATAGACGGGTTTGGTGAGGTATAGGTAAAAACTTCCGGCGACTAAGAATACCACTAGTAGTAGGGCAAACAGGGGCCAGTAAGGTAAATAACTGTATACTAATCGCTCAACAACTCCCTTTTCCTTCTTTGAAATAACCGGCTTTTTCGCGTCCATGTCGTTATATTTATAAATTATCTGGTTAATCGATCTACCACAATTGCAATAAATGAGAGGCTGCTGATAAACACAGGAAGCCATTGTTTCGTGGTACTGGCACTTGCCACCTTAGCTTCATTTGCCGCAACATATACTACATCATTTGACTTTAGATAGTAGTATGGAGACGTCAATAATTCATTATCATTTAGATTAATTCGCTTTGCCACTCTCTTGCCTTCTTCGACTTCGTGTAGAATTAGAATGTTATCGCGTCTTGCGTATGGTGTCAGGTCGCCGGCAAGCCCTAAGGCTTCAAGGAGGGTAATTTTTTCGCTTGGCACATTAAACACTGATGGATGTATTACTTCACCCAGAACAGTCACTTTATAATTTAAATATCGAATGTCAACAACAGGATCAAACAAAAGATTTCTTTGTATTAATTCTCTGGTAATAATACTTTTCAACTGTTTTTTTGTTAAGCCTGCTGCTTTTATTCTTCCCAACATTGGAAACTGCAGGCTGCCGTCTTGATCTACTAAAAAGCCATTGCTTTGTGAGGCTGTACCTGCATTTACGCTGCCTTGAGAAGTTGTTTTAGCATATAAATTGAAGGGGACTGTAGCTTCAGCATTCACACTGCTTACAGAAATGCTCAAGATGTCATTTTTCTGAATTACCGGTTCGAGGTTTTCCGTCTTGTACTCGATTGTGCTATCAGCCAAATTATTAAAGTTTGTAGCCTTTCTTGTGTTAACACAAGATAAAAAGAGGGGTAAAAGAAAGAGCATAGCGCTGCATGAACGATGCGTAATCATTTAATAATAGTTTTGGTAGTTAAGTAAGTATTGATTGGTAGAAACTAATTGGAAATCACAATTTCTAAATTTGAAAATTTCCCTGACCGTTCTACTGTGGGGCGACAAGTAAAATGTCCGATCACTTAGCTCTAAGTCTTGATTTAACAACAGTTAAATGACACATTATATTTCTTATTAACCTAATTCTTTCTCTAAGATATAGTGCCGTTGGCCCAATTTTTTGTCCACTTTTGCTCATTAAATCAGCGACTAACTCCTTCTAATATCCGTTCATTTTTAGAGACATAAAAACACTGGGATAGACCCTCTACTCCTTTAACAAGCTTTAACAGCAAGGTTACTTGCTGAAGAGATTTCTGCGCACTGCCAATCCGATTAGCGGCTTATTTGAAAACCAGTTCTAGCAGACAGATTAGCCTATGTTACCAAATAACCAAATGCTTGAAAGTTAGTTAAGACAAGTAGAACTACTGCTATAGTTTCCATACTTTTAACAAGTAGCTTTTTGAATCCTGTCTGCTCCACTAAATATTGTAATTGCTCATCAACCGATTTTCTTTTTTTAATTGTTTGCTGTAAGGAGAAATACAAGATTCGATTAAAGTTTCTTGACAAGAAATAAAAATTCATAGCAGTGATTGTCTCTAATATATCCAAAGATTTTTCTTCTCTGCCAATATTTGCAAATGCTATTGCCTGATTTAAATATATAGATTCAAATAATCTCAAGTCAACATGAGGAGCCACTTTATTGTTCCTTTTTTTAATTGCTTCATGTATATAAAATAATGCTTCCTCATATTGATAAGTAAGCACCAGCGCTTCTGATAATATGTATTCAAAAGCCGGAAAATCCTGATAGATGAATTTTGAAGGTTTTATGGAACTGTAGAACTCCCTGGCTTGAGTTAAGATAGAGCCGATTTCCCTATTAAAAGCTTCTGCAAAATATAGTTGCGCAGCAAAATATCTACCTGCTATAGACGGTGGCACACTTTCATTAATGGTATAACATAAAATTTCGTTGTGGTGCTTTTTAATTGCTTCCATATTCATGGTAAGCCAGTAACGAAAACAGAGTAAAGAGTTTCCAAATATTTGGGCTTCAACTGTTCTTTTTTCATTTAAATAATAGCACAAGCCTACTCCATAGTATGAGTCCAGCTTATCGATATTAACCGATTGTTCATAATAGAATATTTGCCCATTTAATGTTTTTGCTATTCGTCGTTGAAGCTGATCTATAATGTTCGGCTTTTTGTCCAAATAAATAATGGTAGTATGTATTAAGTTAATGTAGGTCACATCGTTAATACACTTTACATCTGAATCATTAAACAGTAAGGTCAGAAAATTCAATAATCCCTGGTCATTGCCACTGCTGTTCTGTTGCATTTCCTCGCCATTATCTGCCAATTCCGAGAAGGAAGGAAAGCCGCAATAACGGGATAATAGATCTAAAGTAAATAAGGACACCTGATACTTGCTCTTTATTAAATTGAAAAAGCGTCTGAGAGTATTTAAACTTAGTTTAACATTGGTCTGCCGGTAAATATCCTTGCTTAAACTATCACAATCCGACGCAATAAGAATTTTTCTACCAAACGCCTTTTCAACCACTTCTTTTAAAAGTGTTACTTTTTTGACTTCCATAAAAGCAATTAGTTGGTTTTAAGATTCAAATAATAGATTTCCTCACGCCGAATTTTAGCAATCAGACATTTTCTAATTAATTCAAAAGCTGAAATAATGCTTAGCCTAATAATTTGTCGTGACCGAGAAGGGGAGATTACAAATTCTGTTTCTATTGGAGAACGTAACAATATTATAGTATTACCCGCACTCTTATATTATACTTTTGTACGATATTGATGTATAATTTACAGATTTTACGATAATTCGTAATTATTCTGCATGAGGATCCTAAAAGGGTCAATAGCAGATTTTGAAATAATAATAACTGCAGGGTACTAGCAACGATGAAAAATATGACACTTTTTACGCTTATAAAACATTCGCAACTTTTGCTAGTAATAGAAAATATGTTTCACTATATTCACAGTAAGAAAAGAAAGTCTTTTTCTAAGCATATCAGGCTTTTTTACTTTAATCGCTCCCCCAATATTCTTTCCCGTTCGTGCTTGCCATTTGATTACAAATCTTATTTGTAACAAAAACCGAACATATGAAAATCTTTATCGGAAATATGATTTGCCCTTGCTGCATCGAGGTTGTGAGGCTTTTATTACAAAAAATGGAAATTGCTTATGTTTCTATAGAAGCAGGCATAGTTGAATTAAAAGAAACTGTAAGTACAGAACAACTCCTTCTACTAGGTCGTGAATTGAAGAAATATGACCTGGAATTATCAGTCGATCTGCATATAATACTGACAGAAAAAATTAAAAAATTAATAATAGAATTAGTTTACTACAACCGAGAGCAATTACCCACAAACTTATCTGACTATTTAAGTCAGAAATTAAATTACAATTATAGATACTTGTCAAATCTCTTTAAGTTACAAGAAGGAGAAACAATTGAACATTTTTTTATCGAGAATAAAATACATCGGGCCAAAGAATTATTAACGTTTGGATATTTGTCTCTCAATCAAACAGCTGATATGCTTAATTATAGTAGTATAGCCTATTTATCCAAACAGTTTAAAAAAGTGACCGGACAAAGTCCTTCTTTTTTTAAGAAGGCTTTCTTTAAATAATGGTAAATTGAGTAGAAAAAGGTGCTTTTGCTTAATTGACATATAACCGTCATTAAAAATGAAAATTTAATTTTTAGTCTTTAGCTCCTTAAAATGCATTTTGCAAAAATTCTAAATCTCCTTATCGTCATCAATAATAATATTTGCACATTAATTCTTGTTCAGGGTAGTGTTGTTTATAGTACCGTAGATTTAAGAAATTCCTCTTAAAAGAGATTGTGTTTAGAGTTATTGTTTTCCTATAAAGGTGTTATCCTTCAGGCAGTATATTTTTAAATTAAGATTTAGTTTAAGCAATGTGGATGTAGAAAAATTCTAACGCCAATTTGTATCTCAGTTGATTGATATACTACAGTTTTATTATGCAACATGCTCTGTGAAGCTGGTAAACAAAAAGGCAAGCAGAAAAGCAGCTAATATAATGTACTTCCCAACCATTTATTGAACAACATTGACAGCCTTATTGCAACTGCAAGAAGCAATAACGGCGCTACTACTTTAGGCGTTCAAGACTTTAGCCAGGTAAGAAAAGATTAGGTAAAGAACAGGCTGATGTAATAATAAATATTACGGCAAATATTATAGGCGGACAAGTAACCCGAGATACAGCTAAACAGTCGTCAGAAAGGTTTGAGAAGATTATGCAGGAAAAAGCGATGTTTTCTATTAACAGTTCAGACACTTCAGTTAGCCATTCTAAATAATTAAAATCCACTATTCCGCCTTCCAAAATTCCCGCTTTAAGTTTTGCAGAATTTGTGGGTATGGCTGCTAATGATCATTCTGAAATGATAGAGAGAAAAGCCTTCTAGTGCCAGATTTTAAACGACCATGAAGCATTGAAAAACAAACAGGATAGGTATAAGAAAATACCTATTGCACTAAGTTTGATAGGTAATAATACAAAAACTATACAAAGCATAAAGGTAGCAGACCGTGAAGCGAACGTTGCTATAATGTGTACGCTAGTTGAACGAATAGTGATCGAGCACAAAGCAAAACCGGTTAACGTAATTGTATCAGAATCATTGAGATCGCTCGCATTGAAAAGGACAGGTTGAAATGCAAAAAAAGCACTTCCAAAGGAAGTTTTGCAAGGCATTGCAAAACTAAATCTCTTCTGTTTTTCTACCAGGACGGATTTTGAACAAGTTTGGTCGCCCGGGTTAATTCACTTTGCGGAAAAGGAAATCGGTAATTCTTTTCTGAAAAAATCCTGCTTTCTACCGTAAATACCTCGTAGGTTAGTACAGTCCCGTTTTTGGTTATACGCATACCTGAAACCGGTTTATTTAAAAATTCCTCACCCTTTTTCCAACGTCTTACATCAAAAAAGCGGTGTTCCTCAAAACAAAGCTCCACGCGTCTTTCATTCTGTATCCGCAAACGCATCTGGTCTTTACTTAGACCGGCCGGTAGGGCTGGCATTCCTGCCCGTGTTCTTAAAAGGTTGATATTGGTATAGACCTCTGCAATTGGTCCCTGTGCCTCATTTAGCGCCTCTGCATAATTTAGCAACACTTCCGCATACCTAAAATGAACCCATGGCCTTCTAACATTACTGGCTGAGTTAACTGCCCAGTTTGCCGCATCATAAAGAAACTTTCGCATGTAATATCCCGTTTTAGTAGTATTTACATTAGAAATTACATTGTCTTTACCCCCAACAAAGGTTTCAACGATTTTTGGTGATTTAAAAATCGCCCCGTTCACCATAATAAATAGATTCAACCTTGGATCCCTATTGGCATAAGGATTATTTCTGTCATAACCGGATGTAGCATCGGTAATTGGCTTACCTGTTGTTCGCATTTCAAAAGCATCCACTAATTCTTGTGTGGGATTAGTTCTGCCGCGGGCTCCGTCGTAACTAATCGGGCCGTTTGCGCTTTCAATGTTATTTACATTGTCCGCTACAGACGCAAATATCACCTCGTTGTTGTATGCGTTTGTTGTATAATTCCAGATGTTAGCATGTTGTGCTGTAACCAGTAAGGAATGTTTGTTTAAGCTAATGACTGCTTTAGCTGCATCTGCGGCTTGTTGCCATTTTGTAACATCCCCTGTTGGATTATTTAAAGGGCTTGCAGCATACAATAACGTTCTTGCTTTAAGCGCAAGGGCAGCTGTTTGTGTTGCTCTTCCTTTATCCGTAGCTGATTGATCGGATAGTGATGGCAGGAGGGTCGTGGCGGCCGAGTCGCAGTCGGACGTGATTTGATTTACAACTTCTTCAAACGTATTTTTTGGGATGTCCAATTCTTGTGTAGGAGAAAATGCACGATTTGCAATTATGATTGCTCCATATCTTTTAAATAGCTCGAAGTGATAATAAGCCCTCAAAAAGAAAGCCTCACCACGCAACGACGGAATAGCACTCACCGGTACAATACTACTTGTAGCACTTTTCTCGAGGAAGAGGTTTGTTCTTCTAATATAGTTATACATGTTAGTATACTGATCATCCAGGGTGCGAAGTGGTCCCCATGTTCCGTTATTGAAAATATTTATGGTTGACCCCTGGTTTGAATTAACCGCCTCGTCAGAAGCTGATGCGAGTAAAGCTCCGTCGGTAAGATCATACCTACGAAGTATTCCCAGATAAGCGTTGTTTAAAAAACCCCTTGCGAGCCTGTCGGAAGTCCAAACATCCTTCTCCTTTACTCCACCATCGGTGTAATCAAAGCTCAGGTAGTCCTTCTTACAGCTTGCAAGCAAAACAACGGTACAACATATACCTACCAAAGATTTTATGCTAATCGTACTCATATATAAGTTCTAAAATTTAGTCGACATTAATTTTATCAATTAAAACGTTGCCCGTAAACCGAAGCTGTATGTTTTTAGATAAGGATAAGCATCTCCACTACCTGCTGATGGAATTTCAGGGTCTACATCGATATCTAGTTTTGTAAAGGTCAGTAGATTTGAACCGCCGATATAAAACCTCATCTTCTTCATGTGAAATCTACTTAATACCTTTTGTGGTAGTGAAACCCCGGCTTCAATATATTTTAGACGGAGATAATCGCCGGACCTTCTCCAGAAATCCGACCCGGCTGTATTATTTCCACGATCAGTTAAACCAACCCTAGGATATTTTGCAGTTTCCGCGGTTGCGGGAGTCCAACGTTTTAATGTTTCCTCGTTAAACGAGAAAGGGCCACTGTTCACCAAACCTTGTATATCTATTGTTTTTCCTTTGACCCCTTGCCAGTAGGTTGAGAAGTCAAAAATTTTAAAATTCACTGCAGTTCCAAAACCGTAGTAAATATTAGGGAGATCTCTTTTGTTCACTCTTATCCGGTCGAAATTATCAATAATGCCATCCGGCTTTCCTGTAATGCCTCCAATATCTTTGTATTTTATATCCCCTGGAATTATTCTCCCAAAAAAGCTTTGACTTGGACTTGCAGTAATTTCAGCCTGGTCCTTAAATAATCCATCTGAAACAAATAACAGGGAAGACCCAGCTATATTACCAATAGTTTTTTGGTAATCAGGTATCCCATTCTGGCCGTTTTGAGCAATTACTTTATCATCAGAAAATAAAATATTACCGTTTACCGATACATCGAATCGACCCACTTTCTTGGTATAATCCATCCCGAGTTCAATCCCTCTGCTGTCTACTTGTCCCTCGTTTACCGTACCTAGAGCTTGCCCGAGAATATTAGGAATGACAGCATCGGTAAGTATACCCGTCCTGCTTGATTTATAAACATCGCCTGTAAGCGAAAGAGAATTGCGGAACAATCTTATCTCTATGCCAGCATTAACCGTTTCAAATGTTTCCCAGGTAATTTCAGGGTTACCGAGGCTGCTTTCATTTGCAGAAGGGGTAGCCGAAAAACCGGTGCCAAAGGTGTAACCTCCACCTCCTGTATTACGAGCATAAAAACTTTCAAAAGGGAAGCGGTTTCCACCAATATTACTACTACCTGCTTTGCCTGCAGATGCTCTTAGTTTGAGATAGGTAAGCAAGTTACTAGTCTTTAAAAAATCTTCTTCTGTAACTACCCAGCCTGCAGATACAGCAGGAAAAAATCCATAGCGCTTGTGTGGTGGAAAGTTTTCAGAACCTGAATAGCTTGTTACCAGTCCCACGTAATACTTGTCTTTATATCCATAATCTACTCTGCCTGAAACTCCCTGGCCCCTAAAGTCGAGTCTTTCTGGTGAGGCATCTACATATCTTTGCCCAAGAACAGTAGCTTTTAAACTGTGGTTTCCAAATGTCCGATCATAATCGAAGCCCGTCCAGAATTCATTCCTTCTGTTATTGTTGGTAAAGGCAGCACTACGATACCCTAAAGGTGTTTTAGTTCGGAACAATTGTGTGGGGGAAGTGTTGAAATCATAAATTTCGTAATCTCGGTTCAACCCCGCAGAATAAGTGCCGGATACATCATGGCTATAATAAACAATTGCAGATAATCCCTTTGTTAGAAAATCGAGCTTTTGTTTTGCATTTAATGAGGCTAAAAGCACTCGGTCTACAACAGTGTTGTACCCCCTGTCTTTAAGCATACCTAAAGGGTTATTGCGAAAATCGGTTGTTCCACCATACGTTCCGTTTTCATTTCGAATTGGAAATGCATTGGGGGGAGTGTTATAAAGAGCACTTAAAAAAGGGTTGGCATTATCTCCCGGGTTTAACCGATTTTCTGACCGCCCGCCGGAATTTAGGGTAATAGTTAGGTTTTTGTTTACATTAAAATCAATGTTACCTCTGAAATTAAAACGTGTAAAGCCGGTGTTTGAATTAAAGTCGTTTGATTTGGCGCCTTTGAACAAACCACCCTGATCAAAATAACTAAGCAATACAAAGTAACGGAGTGTGCTATTACCCCCGTCGGCGGATAGTACATAACGTTGAACGGAGGAGGTTTTGTTTAAAAAGTCTCCTACAAAATTGTTAGTAGGATATTTATACTGGTTACTGCCGGTTTGGTATGCGGCAAGAGCCACATTATCATAAACAGGGGTAGCATTATCATTCAGTCGCGCCTCATTGTATAAACTTGCAAACTGGTACGAACTCAGTGGTTTAATAATTTTTTCAACCTGCTGTACACCTCCTTGTATGTCAAGACTTATACTTGATCTTGTGGCGCTCCCTTTTCTAGTAGTAACCAAAACTACTCCATGACCGGCTCTTAGTCCGTACCACGCCAGAGCAGCCGCATCTTTTAATACCGTGACACTTTCAATCTCATTTAAATCCATATCCTGAAAGTCTCTTTGCACGCCATCCACCAATATCCTGGCAGCAGAACTTCCATAAGAAGAACGCCCTCTTACAAAAATGTTTGCGTTATCATTTCCAGGTCGGTTGTCCGTTTGTTGTATGTATAAACCCGGAATTCTGCCCGAGAACGAATTAATCAGGTTCGCCATTGGAATTTGCGGAAGATTAGCGGTGTTATAAGAACTTATAGAAGAAGTTATTTCTCGTTTCTTTCGCACACCAAAAGGGATTTCAATATCGTCATCTTCGCCCGCATCAATTAGCGCAACATCTAATTCAATATTGAGATCTGCAAAAGAACTTAGTTCAAGCTGCTTTGTGTGAAACCCGGTTTTTTTTATAATAATTATATCCTTCGATTCAGCTTTGATCGTAAACTTTCCAGTTTTGTCGGTAAATAAAACAGTATTCTTCTCCTGAACGGCAATACTTGCATTTTCAACAGGCTTCTTACTTTTATCAGTTACAAACCCAGTAAATTGTTTTAGAGGTATAGCCGTTTCCTGTGCAAAAATTGAAGCGTGTAAAAGCACGAAAGACAACACCATTATAGTATGCTCGTAAAATTTTCTCATATAAGTTATCGTCTATTTATTAAGATTACTCTTCAATTAATGTTTGTGTATTATTCCCACCCCGGGTTTTGTTTAAGAACACCATTGCTTTTATCTATTTCGGCTCTTGGTATTGGGTAATTAAACATGCGGTCACTGAATTCCCGTTGGTACAAAGCAGGGAGCGGAACAACATTATAAGTAAACCCGGTAGCTGTTTTAGTAACGTTTATGGCATTAACGACAGCCTTAATGGTTTCACCATCACGCCACCTTAACAGATCCCACCACCGCATTTCTTCAAAAGCAAATTCCACCGCTCTTTCGTTTCGAATGCGCTTACGCATTTGATCTTTTGTTAAGCCTGCAGGAAGATTGGGCATTCCTGCGCGTGTCCGTACTTGATTGGCGTAAGTGTATACATCTGCAACAGGACCGTCGGCTTCATTAAGGGCTTCGGCATAGTTTAACAACACCTCTGCGTAGCGGAAAAATATAAAGTTCACTATTCCGGTAGCGGTAGAGTTTCCTCTGATGGCTTCAGGCCACAATCGCTTGCAATAATACCGGGTGCGGGTTGTACTGTTAGAGGCGGGCACGTAGTCGACTCCTCCGTCATACATCTGTATTTTTCTTCCTTGCCAGGTCATGTCGTTATAAATAATATTATTATAGAAACGAAGGTCCCTGTTAACATAGGGAGCTTGCGGGTTATAGCCAGAAGTAGCGTCAGTAATAGGCTTTCCATTACTCATTTCATATAAGTCAACGTGGTTCTGAGTAGGATTCAAAAGACCTTGTGCTCCACCTGAGCTGGGAGGCATTATGAAATCACTTAGCATACCACCTAACGAACGGGGACCCCTTACCTTAATCATAATGTACTCAGGAGAGGTACTCACGTTTAGCAAGGTAGTATAGGTAGGGTGTAGCGAATACTTATTCATGCTGATAATCCCCTTGGCAGCATCTGCAGCTTTCTTCCATTTTGCCGCAGTACCGGCAGGATTTTGGTTAGGACTAGCATCAAGCATTAAAAGACGAAGCCGAAGAGCTTTAACTGCTCCGCCTGTAGCCCGTCCATAATTTCTTGCATCCCAATCCGTATCCGGAGCATAAACCCTTCCGGAAGGCAGATCAAATGTGACTGTTGAAAATAACGTCTCAGCGGCCGCAAGATCTTTTAATATAAAATTTACCGTTTCATCATAAGTGTTTCTTGGCAAGTCAAGGTTGTCGGTTAGCGCTGGAGCTTTGTCAAGCAGAATGACACCCCCAAAACGTTTAACCAGTTCAAAGTAGAACATCCCTCTTAAAAAAAGCATTTGTGCCTTTATCAGTTGAGGACTTTGTAAAGTTGACCACGGAACACTATCGACTTTTGACAGCATTACGTTCACATTGCGAATACCCTGGTACATCCTGTTGTAAATGGAGACTACATCCGTAGCTGAAGGGTCCAGGAATTTACCAGAGGTCATAACTGCAACAAATGGATAGGAGTCAGAGGCGCCGGAAGAAATTGCTTCATCACAAAACTGACCTGTAGTTCCTTTATATCCCTGGCTCATGCGGCCGAATTCATCAATCATATAATTGTATGAATTGTCAGCAAAGCGCGACGCGAGTACGGGGTCGCCAAACACGTTTTCGCGGGTTATGGGGGCACCTGGGTCACGCTGTAAAAAATCTTTTTTGCAGCCCGTAATTCCTACAAAAGCCATACATAAAAAAGAAAGAAAAAAATATTTCATCACTATAAATTGAAGTGTTTAGCCCTAGAATTGAATGTTCAAGCCGAAGTTGTAGATTTTTGTTACGGGATAGCTAAAGGCAGGATTGTTGAAAGCTCCCTGGTCGTTAAGCAGCGACGTATTAATTGCATTTTCAGGATCAAGTCCTACGAATTTTGTCCATGTCGCTAAGTTCTGTCCGTTGAAGTAAGCGCGTATACTTTCTATACCTGCTTTTTTACTGAGCTTTGAAGGAACCAGGAAGGATACTTCTATATTTCTTAGTTTGAGATACGAAGAATTCTGCAGCAGGAACGAATTTGTTACATAGCTTGGGTTACCACCCGTTGCGCCGGTTCGCATAACCGGCCATGTTGCATTAGTAGGATTTTCGGGAGTCCAACGGTCAAACATTTGAGCATAATATTGGTTACGGCCGTTCCCGTCTAATTGCACGTTAGAGCTTACTTTATCAGCTCCTTGCAATAACGCGGACAGCGTAATGCTTCTCCAGCTAATGCTTGGTTCTATACCAAACACGTTTTGAGGCACATCGGCATAGCCAATAGCAACTCTATCCTGATCATCTATAACTCCGTCTGCATTTGTATCATTATATTTCAAATCACCCGGAATTACCTGGGTACCTACTCTGCTTACCGGACTTTTGTTGATTTCATCAAGTGACTGGTAAAAGCCGATGACCTGGTATCCCCGATATTGGCCAATTGGTAGCCCGCTGTTTTTCAAATCTGCTGCAAGATTTAGCGGTTCATCAGTTTTAACTATCTTATTCTTTGCATGGGTGTATTGAAGATTAAGACTAAATTTCCAATCCTTTGTATTCACTCTGTAACTAACCTCCGCTTCGTACCCGCTATTGTAGTTTTCGCCGTAATTGCTGAGAGGACGTGTTTCACCATAAATATTTGGTGAAGAATTATTCCGGGATAAGAGTATATCATATCGCTTTTCATCAAACACATCCACATTAACCGACAACTTACTTTTAAACCAAGAGGTTTCAATTCCAATATTTCTCTTGATCGATTTTTCCCAGCTCACAAAGGGATTGCCAGGCTTGCTGTGCCAAACCACAGGATTATTAACAATAGAATTTGGATTTCCAAATTGCACCTGGCTGTTAGGGTTGGTAATCCCTCCTCCTACACCTACGGTACCTCCGCCGTTTGAATATTCATCAAGGTAAATAAACCGAGTACCACCAACATTTCCATAACCAATAAGCCCATATGAACCACGTATTTTCATGTAATTCAAAACCTTCACGCTTTTCATGAACTTTTCTTCGGTTAGTGTCCATCCTGCAGAAACTGCCGGAAATAATCCGTAACGCTCGCTTTTCGGATAGTTTTCGGAGCCGTTGTAAGAACCGTTGATTTCAAAGAAGTATTTGCTCTTGTAATTATAGGTCATTCTTAGCACCAATCCTTCGTTCGCAAAAGGAGCCTGAGCTCCTTCAGCACCCCTTAACTCCCTCTGGCCAACAAATACCCCTGAAACAGCATGCTGACCGAACTGCCGCGTATAATTAAGCGCGGCCTGTATATTAGTTTTTACGTAACCGGAGCGACCGGTACCTGGAGCATTCAGGGCATCTTCAAAAGTAGCCCTGCTAACCGTTAATTCTTTAGTACTCTTATCAAGCGTATAGCTTGTGAAAGATCCCGTTTGTAATCTTGCCCCGCTGATATACGCGTCATACGCAAAAGTGATTTTTGCGCTCAAACCGTTAACGACGCTGTTTAACTTCTGGTCAAGTACAAAGACGCTTTCCAAGGCATTATTATCTGTATTAACATAACCACTGCGCTTTAGAATTCCATAAGGGTTAAAAGTGTTTACCCCAAGTGTGCCTATATCTTCAATCTGGTTATAAGTTTCATCAAGCAATCTCATTTCCGGTGTTGTAGGATTGGTGTATTCAGGAAAGAAAGGAAGGCCCCACGCGGGGATAGCAGTTATCCTGCTTACAAGACCGGCTACTCCACTTCTTTGCCTGTTAAACAAGTTGCCCTGGCCAGCGTTTCCGACCGGAGAATACCTGTTTTCAAGTCGACCAGCCATTCGAAGACTTAATACGGTACTACTTGTGAGAGTAAAATCAAGATTCGAACGGAAGTTGTAGCGTGTGTATGAAGGTGTAGTTTTATAACCCGACGGTGTCTTGAAATCTTTCAACATACCATCTTCAAAAAGGTATCCTACTGAAACAAAATATTTTGTAAGTCGTGAGCCTCCTGTAAAATTAAGATTATGCTGGTTGCGCGACCATGCGGGTCTCGTAAGCGCTTTATACCAATTTACGTTCGGATATATTAACGGATCTCCTGTTCCCTCTTTATAAATTTGAAGGTCCTGTGCTGTAAATAGTTTTTTATAGCCTGCAGGTACAAGGTTGTACTTAATTAAATTTTCTTCCGCTTCGTTATGAAGAAAAGCGCTACGATAAGCGTCGAGGAATTCAGGTAATTCAGTGGGCTTTACTACACCAACATTACCTGAATAAGACACTTTTGCTTTTCCGGCTTTCCCGGTTTTAGTGGTAATAATAATAACACCATTAGCTCCTTTAATACCAAACAAAGCCGTTGACGAAGCATCTTTAAGAACGCTGATAGCCTCAATTTCGTTGGGGTCAATATCACCGAAACCCTGTCTTTCAACACCGTCCACTATTATTAACGCTGCCGAATTTGCAGAAGCACGCCCGCGGATAAAAATATCTGATCCGTTATCCCCAGGCAATCCTGATCGTTGTTGCGCAAACAAGCCTGGAACCCTTCCTACGAGTGAATTAGTGGCATCAGACACAGGCGACTTTACTATATCTTTTCCTGAAACAGTACTGATGGCAGCTGTTTGCTCCTTTTTCTTTTGAGTGCCGTAGCCTATAACAATTACTTCGCTTAACTTATTATTAGCAGGTGTGAGCTGCACGAAAAGATTATTGCTTTTTGCTACTACCACTTCCTTAGTATCATAACCTACAGAACTAAAAACTAATGTAGAACCGGGCGTTGTGTTGATGGAAAAATTACCCGCTTCGTTTGTAGAAGTGCCTGTTCGGGTTCCTTTAATATTGATAGAAACTCCAACTAACGACCCACTATCGGAAGAAGCAACTCTTCCAGTTATATAGCGGGTTTGTGCAGAAACGGTAAAAAAAAATAATATGAATACAACTGAAAGGAGTTGAAATCTCATCATGACAAGCAAATTTGATTTTAAATGTATGCTATATAATTCGGTACAAAAAAATTAACGAGTAATTGTTAAAACGCTCTCAATCAACTTATTTGTAATGTGTTTTGGACGGGGTATTTTAAAAACAACGTGCTACTGATAGGTTACAAATGAATGCTGGAGTTCGTGGGAAACAAATAAACCTTGTTTGAGTAGATGCATGGGCCCAGATAATCGTACAGGGTAGGAAGGGGATATTTATGAACAGTGCGAAACGCTGCCAGATGAACCCACCCATTTCCTTTGCCGGAAAAATCAGTCCGAATAATACCTGAAGGGCGAAAGTTGTTAGTAAAGTAGGTCAACTGGATATGGCAGGAACATATCAGCTAAAATTTAAGGGAGACAAAAGAAAAGGTCAACCCGAAAGGGTTTCAGCGAAATTAGGCGCACCAAGATTATCAACAATTGTAGGTGAACCAAATTAGTCGCCAGAAGCTTGAGTTTACCTGATACGATTTGAAGGAGAAAAGCAACAAAAAAGCCCGTAAAATTTGCATTTACGGGCTTATGTTACTCTTGATGATTGTCTGCGGAGAGTTAGGGATTCGAACCCCAGGACCTGTTACAGTCAACAGTTTTCAAGACTGCCGCAATCGACCGCTCTGCCAACTCTCCGGCGCAAAAGTACGGGTTGAGTTATAACTACAAAAAAAACTTTTCATTTTTTTTGTTTTTCTTCGGTGCATGTAGAACAATTCTTATACGACCTTATGTTATCAGCGAAGGAGTTTAAACCTGATTTGATCGAATTGCCGGCAGGTAAGCTTGTTTCAATTATCATTAGATCTCTACTTAGGTTGGCAGAGATTTAGCAGAAAAACCGTTTAAAAACTATTAATGAAATATAAACAATTAGGGAAGTCTGACCTTACAATAAGTGCTATTGGTTTCGGATGCATGTCTTTACAATTAGACGAAAGGGAGAATGAAAAAATCATACACAAGGCAGTAGATTTCGGTATCAACTTTTTTGATACTGCAGATTTATATGATAAAGGCATGAATGAGATGTTCGTTGGTAAGGCGTTACAAGGAAAACGGGACAAGGTTATCATAGCGACAAAAGTTGGCAACCAGTGGAGAAAGGACGGCAGCGGTTGGGATTGGAACCCAAAAAAAGATTATATACTTTCCTGTGCAGAACAAAGCCTGAAGAGATTGCAAACAGACTATATAGACTTATACCAGTTGCACGGAGGAACAATCGATGACCCAATAGAAGAAACAATAGATGCTTTTGAGATTTTGAAAAAACAAGGCAAAATCCGTCATTACGGCATCTCTTCTATCAGGCCCAACGTCATAAAGAAATATGTAAGCCTTTCAAACATTGTAAGTGTGATGATGCAGTATAGTTTATTGGATCGTCGACCTGAAGAAGTTTGTTTGCCCCTGCTGCAGAAGCACCAAATAGGGGTGTTGGCAAGAGGCAGTGTGGCAAATGGTCTATTGGTAAATAAGCCGGCGAAAAGCTATCTTAATTACGATGAACACGAAGTGCGTAAGGCTGCTAAAAACGTAAAAGACATGTCAACACAAGATCGAAGTGCTGCCCAAACGGCAATACAATTTGTATCAGGTAATTCAGCTATTACTTCGGCAGTTGTAGGAATTCGAACCTTAGAGCAGTTGAAAGAAGCGGCAGAAGCCATCTCAGCAACTCAACTTAGTACAACGGAAAGAGAAGAACTAACCAAATTAATAGCAGTGAACTACTACACTGATCATCGCGAATGACTTATTATAATTCGTTGTAAGGATATCCTTTCTGTAAAATATTTCCACAAGGTCCTTTTTTCAACTTTTAACGACTCATTCATTTCGCCTTAATGTTGGCGTTGAGGCGCTGCGACCATATGGGCAATTCTCTTTGCCGGTAATTCTATTCTTAACATAAACGCCGGGCTTATAGAAATTCCAGGTAAAGGAAACGGTTCATTTGATAAGCACTACATTCGTTACGGTGAAAGCTAGCGGAAGTAATTCGGACACGAACGCCTCAGGAACGACAATAAAAATTCGACCCGTCGTTTCACCCTGCTGTCCAGACTTTTTTTATACTACAAGTAAATTCAATTGAAGTGAACAACAGTTTATTAGATGTGACGCTTGAAAAATTATACAAGTATCGGATTGAAGATGTTTTTTAAAATAAGCTGCGGTAAGATTTGCCGACGAACGAAATGCGACGCAACGATGAATAAACAAAGAACAAGTGCTTGTAACATAAAAATTTTTATAATCTATTGTAGCCCTTGTACAGAGTAAGTGCAGCGCACCACTAACTTAACTATTTGTGCAGCAGTAGTTTTGCAAGGGCAATGTTTTTAAATCAATTTTCACGAGGTATAGTTTTTTCTGTTATGAACATAAAATTTTTATGGAAAAAATGAACGATTTAAAAGCTTTATTAGCACATGAAGTGCAGGATCTTATTTCGGTAGAAGACCAGATAATCGAAGCGATGCCGGCAATGATTGCAAAGGCACAAAATGGTGAATTAAAAAAAGCACTCGAGCAACATTTGTCGGTAACAGAAAAACAAAGAACGAGGCTGGATGAAGTTCAGAAGCTAGTTAATGGAGGAGCAAGCGAAGAAAACAAAGGATTTTTGTCAGGCTTATTTGGAGCCATAACCGGCGGAGAAAAGTGTAAAGGAATGGAAGGAATCATAAGTGAAGGCGAAAAAATTATGCGCGCCGACATGGATGTGGATGTGAAAGATGCAGCAATAATAGCCTGCGCTCAAAAAATAGAGCACTATGAAATATGCGGTTACGGTACTGCCCGAGCTTATGCAATGGAACTTGGCCTGAAAGAAGCTGAGAGTCTGCTACGCCAAACATTAGACGAAGAATACTTCGCCGATAACTTGCTGACCAGGCTTGCCTACTCAGGTATAAACGAGGATGCAGAAACTACAGATGAAACAAAAGCAGGTGGCGCCGCTGCAAAAAGTAATAACGCGCCTAAAAAAGCAGCGGCAAAAAAGAAAGTTGAACCAAAAAAGGCTGCTACTCCTAACATTAACAAAGCGGCAGCAAAAGCTGAAAACGGCAAAGCTGCAAGTAAGAAAGTGGCGGCAAAAACCTCGGCGCCTAAAAAGGCAAGTGGTAAAAAATAACATCGGCTGCTATCTACAATGAAGATAATTTGCTCCAAAGGAAGTCATTAATACCTATGAAGGCTTTACTCTTGATTGACATACAAAATGATTTTATGCCTGGCGGGGCACTGGCAGTTCCGGGTGGAGATGAAATTGTTGCTATAGTAAACCAGCTGCAACTTCGGTTTGAACTGGTTGTCGCAACGCAAGACTGGCATCCGCAAAATCATAAGAGCTTTGCAGTAAACCATGCAGGAAAACAAGTTTTTGAAGAAATTGATCTAAACGGATTGAACCAGGTTTTGTGGCCAATACACTGTGTGCAGGGAACGAAGGGAGCTGAGTTTTCGAAAAACCTGTTAATGAATAAAGTGGAGGCTATTTTTAGAAAAGGTACAGATAGTGAAATTGATAGCTATAGCGGGTTTTATGACAACGGACATCGCAAGTCTACTGCACTTACAGAATATTTAAAAGGCAAGCAGGTAACTGAAGTATATATTGCTGGCCTTGCCGCTGACTACTGCGTTTATTACACAGCCAAAGACGCTTTGGAAGAAGGCTTTAAAACTTACATAGTCGAAGATGCCGTAAGAGCGATTAACCAGGATGGATTCAAAAAAGCAAAAGAAGATATAACAAACAACGGGGCAATAATAATCGACAGCACTTCTCTCTGATAGCACCCCTCCTATCAGTGGCATAAAAATTTAATCTTCTTTATTTTAAAAATACAGATTATGCCACTAAATAATGAAACCCCTAAAGTCAGAAACAATCCTCACCCAACGCCTACAGATGAAGCCGTTATTGCCGCACATGAACAGGCAGATAAAGATATAGACCTCGATCCTGATTTAACTCCAACTCCGAGTCCATTAGACGATCTTGACGAGGGAGAAACTGCCCGTTATGGAGACGAGGCACCGAAAGATGATGATGAAAAATAACTATCACCCCACGCAATGTGGGGCTTTTTGTTTTTGTTTTTTTTATAAATCAACTCACCCTTTAGTCGGATAACCTTTGTCTATCCAATCAGTTTTAATATTCTTTGGCAGGTTGAGTAGCTGGTAGTTGGTAAATTTCATTTCTTTCAGGGCATCTATAGCAGGCCTAACATTAGGGCAATGTTCAAAAGGGCAACAGCCGCAATAGACCACAACTTGTGTTTCTTTCGATAAACCACTTAACTCCTTTTTTAGCTTATCCATATTTTCTTTGTCCTTTCCCATTCCTATGTCAATCGAATGAGGAATAGGCGCCCCCGGTCCCACGCTAAATATTACAGGCACTTCTTTATTGGCTGTGATTTTTTGGGCCAGTTCTGCTGGTTGAATCAGTTGCTTGCTTGTCCAATTTTCAGGGTTCTGGGCGAATGTTTTTTCCATCGAGAAAAAAGCTAACAACACAAAGAAGAAGGTGAAAGGCTTACGTTTTTTCATGTTCAATAAGTTAATTTACCAGCTAAAGTAAAAGGTAATTTTAGATAAAGATCGAGATTGCCAAAGACTTTAACTAATTCAGCAACTATTAGAACAACTCTTTTTTGATGCCGCCATCTTGCTACTATTAAACATTTTTGCGTCGCACTCTTGTACAGTTTCTTCTTTACTCGCCAAAATACCCACATCACTAATTAATTTCCTGCCACTATAAAACCTTTTACTTTTGTCGCAAGACTCAAAAGTAAAAATGGATCTATTACGTGTATCAGGAATAAATAAGCGATCGGAAGGTTTTGCATTAAATAATATCAGCTTCAATTTAAAAAGAGGGCAGAAACTTTCTATTGCCGGAGAGACAGGTTCGGGGAAAAGTACATTATTGAAAATCATAGCAGGGTTGGTTCAGCCCGAATCGGGGTCGATAGAATTTGAGAATGAAAAGGTTTTAGGCCCCGAAGAGAAATTAATACCAGGGCACCCCCGCATTGCTTATTTATCTCAACATTTTGAACTGCGAAATAATTATAAGGTTGAAGAGTTGTTGGATATGGCGAATAAATTGCCTGTTGATGAAGCTGAAACGATTTACGAAGTGTGCCAGATCGAACACCTTTTAAAACGCAAGACGTCAGAACTATCAGGCGGCGAAAAACAACGTATTGCAACAGCCAAGCTATTGATAACTTCTCCAAAGCTGCTATTGCTCGACGAGCCCTACTCTAACCTTGACATGGGGCACAAGAAGATCCTGAAGTCCGTTATCAATGACATCACTAAAAAGCTCTCTATTACCTGTATCATGGTTTCACATGACCCACCTGAAACCCTATCTTGGGCAGACGAGATTATGATAATGGAAGCTGGACATATCATCCAGGCAGGAACACCGGAGGAGGTTTACAGAAAACCACACAGTAAGTACGTGGCAAGCCTTTTTGGTGATTATAACATAATCCGCCACCAGGAGGCAACCCGTATGGGTGCCTCAACAGAGAACATAATTGGCAAAAATATTTTTACGAGACCAGAGGATTATAAAATTGTACAACATGAAGAGCAAGCCGTTATTGGCGAAGTTGAAAAAATCTGTTTTTTAGGTAGCTATTATCAAATAGAAGTTAGCATTGATGAAACCTTAATTACAGTAAATGCATGTGAATGTACAGTTGCAAAGGGAGACCTGGTATATCTTTCGCTTCAACTGAATGAGCCCTGGTATCTTTAAAAGTATACTAAATCCAAACCTAAGAAAACTGTGTATATAGTATCGAAACGTTTAGATAATGGTTAAACAAGAACGTTTCGAACCGAAGGAATCAATAAGCTTACCATTGCTAAAGTTTATGGTTCAAAACCTGCGCCCACAATTGTACCGGCTTTAGGAGACTTAAAACTAAAAGCTATAATACATGTTGCTGTCTCATCGGTAGTACAATAATAAAGTTCGAACCTTTGCCTTCGGTGCTTTTTGCAATAATACTACCGTTATGCTTTTCTATAATCCTTTTGGTAATAGCGAGCCCAATTCCTGTGCCTTCGTATTTATCTTTTGTGTGTAGCCTTTTAAATAGGGTAAAGACGTTCGACATATATTTCTCATCGAAGCCAATACCGTTGTCTTTTATATTTATGCAGGCGTAGGGGCCTGCTGTGTCTGGCGAACTATCATAAACACTATCACAAATCCTCGAAGCGGAAATGGTTATAATGGGACTAACGCCAGGCCTTGAAAACTTCAATGCATTACTAATAACGTTTTGAAATACCTGCCTTATTTGTCCAGGGTTTACTTCTATAACCGGAATCTCTTCAATAGTTATCGTAGCTTTCTTTTCTTCAATTATTAATTCAAAATCTTTCAACAACTCTGCAATCAGCAGTTTTAAATCTGTAAGCTCAAACTTATTGTCTTTATCCGATAAACGCGAGAATGAAAGAATATCGTGTATAAGCACCCTCATTCTTTCTGATGAACTAATGATTTTTTGCAAGTAAGTACCCGCAGAAGCCGAAAACTGGGCAGCATGTTTTTCCTTTAAAAGATTTGAGTAAATCTGAATTTTACGCAATGGTTCCTGCAAATCATGGGAAGCTACAGAAGCAAATTGTTGAAGATCGTGGTTGCTGATTTCGAGAGCGTGGTTAATCTCTTCGAGTTGTTGATTATTTAGCTTCAATTGTCTCTGCGTCTCTTTTTGCTCTGTGAGATCTGTGAGAATAATGCTTAATGATACACCTTCGTCCAATTCGAGGGTTGTAAAGGATAGTTGAAATTCTACGTATCGCTGCTGATTAATTAAAGAAATTTCGCCCTTGCAATCCTGCCCCCAACCCCTTTTAAAAAGTGCATTGAACTGATCAACAAAAGCCGGAGCAATGAAATTAGAGAACGGAAGGCCGAGCACTTTTGACATCGGCAGGTTCAACATTGAGGCAAATTGGGTGTTGCTGTAAACAATAATTCCCTCGCGGTTTAAGGTAACTGCTCCCTCATTCATCTTTTCGATGAAGAGGCGATAAGTTTGGTCGGCTGTTTTTAAAGTATACAATTCGTGCCCCTTTTCTCCAAGTACCACAAGCGCATCAACCCGGCCGGTCCTAATGGCATCAATTGTATCGTTTGCCTCCTCAAGCTGCTGACGCAGATCTGTTACTTCATTTAAAAGTTCTTCGTAAGTTTTTGCTTTCATCTGCAACTATACATTGATACCTAAACCCCGAAGAACCCTGTTTGTATCAGACATGTCGCCAATAAGTCTTCTCTCGGGTAAAGGCAATGTTTTAATAAGAAGGGGTAGCGCGATTAGTTGTTTCGTTTCAGCTATGTCCTTTTGTTGGTACACATCAATAATGTCCAAAGTATATCTTCCTTTAATATGGGTTTCGCAAATTTGTTTCAAATTGGTTATAGCCCTTACAGAATTGGAAGAAGCTCCAATAACATATAAGCGAAGTACAAACTCTATTTGTTCTTCATTATTTTTTTCTAACTCTTCGGGTTCTTCGCTGGCCATACTATTGTTTTGCAGGACGGATGTTCAAGCCAACCAAAACCTTTTCTTCATTAGATAGGTCGCCTATTATTTTACGTATCGGTTCAGGAACTTTTTTTACTAATGTGGGTATAGCAAATATCTGGTCACCTTCAGCTAATTGAGGTTGTACCAGCAAGTCTATGACCTCAATAACATATTTACCTTTCAGATGCTCTTCACACAATTTATTGAGGTTACTTATTGCCGCTACCGATTTAGATGTTTTACCGGCCACATATAACCTTAATTCGTATTTTTCTTCGTTCATCGACTCCGTTTTACTTTCCGGATCCGTTACTATTTCCATCATGCCTTTTTTTAATTAATTCTTCGCGATTCTTTTCCATTACCTCTTTTCTCAATTCTTCTTCTATATAGCTTTTATTCAGCTCATCAGTCACTGATTCAAATTCTTCTTTCAGACTTTCTATTTTAGCCTGCAACACATTTCTCTTCCTTTCTATTTCCTTGTCCTTTCTTGTTACTGCATGTGTTCGCAATACAACCCCTGTTTCCTCCATCAATTGTTGAGCCTCCCTTGCAGATCCTGTTAAAACGCCTTCAGGTCCCAGGTAAACATCAACCAGTTGTACCCCGTCGTCGGAGATTACAAATTCACGCACCTGGTTAGAATGACGCATTCCCCTAGATTTCATAATATACATTCCGCGGTTTCTCTCGCCGTTATTTTCAATATCCCGTACCAGTAGCCACGCATCTACCAGGGATGATACGCCTTCGTCCGTTTGTTCGTTAACAACGGTATTTAAGGTTAATGCTGTAAACATTACGGTAACCTGTTCTGCCTGTAAAAAATCTATCAGCCTTATCAACATTCCTTTTACTTCGCTTACAGACCCCACAGTAATCAGGTTCGTTATGGGATCAAGTATGATGGCGGACGGCTTAAATCTTTTAACCATTTTATGAATAGTCAAAAGGTGCATCTCCAGGCCATTTAAAGTTGGTCTCGACGCATTGAATTGAAGGTATCCATTATCAATATGCTGTTGTAGATCGATACCAATGGAACGCATATTCCTTATAATCTGCTGCGGCGATTCTTCGAAGGCAAAGTAAAGGCACCGTTCTTTTCGCTTACTGGTTTCATTAGCGAAATATGCAGCAATACTGGTCTTTCCTGTACCAGCAGTACCAGATACCAGAATACTGCTTCCCCTAAAGAAACCACGCCCTTCTAGCATTTGGTCCAGCGACTCTACGCCAGATGAAACTCTTTCCGAAGAAACAGGATGTTCAAGTCTAAGCGCAGTAATAGGCAATACTGAAATTCCCTGCTCATCTATTAAAAATGGGTATTCATTAGTTCCATGAACTGATCCCCTATATTTCACAATTCTTAAAAGCCTGGTTGAGATCTGGTTAATAACGCGATGATCCAATAAAATTACACAGTCAGAAACATACTCTTCAAGTCCCTGCCTTGTAAGGAAACCTTCACCTTTTTCGCCGGTGATGATAGCCGTAACACCTTTTTCTTTAAGCCATTGAAACAATCTTCGCAGCTCTGCACGCAATATTGCCATGTTTGATAAGCCTGTAAACAAGTTCTCAATCGTATCCAACACAACGCGTTTTGCTTTTATGCTGTCAATAGCATACCCGAGTCTTATAAACAGTCCATCCAAATCATACTCGCCCGTTTCTTCTATTTCGCTTCGCTCAACATGTACGTAATCCACTTTAATTTTTTTATCCCTTTGTAGCCTGTCAAGGTCAAAACCCAGCGATGCAACGTTTATAGCTAATTCCTCTGCTTTCTCTTCAAAAGCCATAAAAACACCTGGCTCATCAAATTCTAACGCACCTTTCACAATAAACTCAAGCGAAAACAATGTTTTTCCGCACCCTGCCGCACCACAAATAAGGGTAGGTCTGCCAGTAGGTAGCCCTCCACCTGTTATTTCATCTAACCCGGCTATTCCACTTCGTGTTTTGGAAAGAGACTTTTTAAGTTGTTCCATATTTTCTTTTAGGTAAAACATTTATTTAACTTGTAGCCACTGGCAACATAAAAAATATCATGCCTTTACTGCCCCCGTACTTGATGTGAAATAGGTTTGCAACTTAAATTAAGGTGGCAAGTATAAATAAAACCGACGTCTTCAACCAAGTTTCTCTACACAATAGCTGCTATTTCTCTTTTGGAATATTTTCTGGTTACCAGCACAAGTTTTTCATTGTCATCATTGTTGCGTCGCACACTTGTACCTGCAGAATTAAAATCAGCACAAGTATTACTTACTTGTAATGACAGTAATAAAGACCATCTAAATTTGTGAGAAGGGAATTGCTTCGTTCTTGAAATGGAGGAAGCATAATGCCGGCATTACCTCTTTGGCTGATGCATCATCAATATATCTATCAACTCTTGCACCTCTGAAGCTGGCCTGTCTTCTACCAGGTAGAAATGATTACCGCCCTTATCGTTCCATGTATTGCTTCCCTTTTCCGTTACCTCAATAGTTCCGGCCACTAATTTATAGTAAGGTTTATAACCGGCTATAGCTACAAGTACTGCTGTCTCATCCCAGCTCATCCTTCCTGCTTTGTCCTGCGGATCAAGGGGAATACTAATGCGGAATACATCTTTTACAGGACTGTTTCGGATAGTACTGTTATTTATCAGCGGCAACCCTGTTTTTATTTTTTGGCCTATTTCCCAACCGCTAAAAATGATAGGGGTACTCCAGTTTTCAAACACATATTTTCCTGAAGCGGCATCCTGGTCAATATTAAATTCGCTTCCCGAAGGAAAGCGGCCTGCCATACTAACCAATGATTTCACTTTTTTTGCTACCAGTTGCATTCCCGTCAGCGGTGAATATTTATCAGGCCGGGACTTAAGCAGATTAGCCAGGTTAGTCAGGAAACCAACAGTAACGACCGTCACACTTTTGTCGGGTTGCTTTGCTAATACTTTCCGATATACCTCAACAGCATCAGGAACATCATTATTATTTTTCATGGCATGGGGATACTTGCTAATCAAAGTATCCGTCCAATGTTGAAAGTCTTTTTTTGTTAGTGCCGATCCCTTCGGAACTCCAATAGGCAAACCCGGCCTTTTGAAGTAAGTATTGAAAACGTTTATTACTGCAGCCACTCCCTCATATTTTGTACTGGCTACTGTTGCCAAAATTTTAGCCTTGCCCTCATCTGCAAAAGCGTGTAACAACGCAATAGCGCCTGCATCGTCATAATCGGGCCCCATATCAGTGTCAAAAATTACAGGGACAGCTTTCTTGCCTTGCGCATGCATAACAGAAGCAGAAAGTAACAATGCATTTAGTAGAATAATCTTTATCATATAGAGTGGGGTTTAAGCAATTTTAGCACACCTCAAATTACTGAAAGTTACCATTGAAGCAACTGGAACATCACAATGCTATTTTGTAAGTATAATTGGTAATTCATGATATTTTAAAGATCATTTTATGGCTACTACCTATAGATCTAAAAGCAATTAAAAATCTTTTGATAATATTTCTACTCCTCCTCATCCGCTAACAGTTCTCCATTAGTCAATTCGGGCAAAATAATTTTTACCTGTTCATCACTTAACGTATCTACACCTTTCAGTCTTTTTTGGATAGCTCTTGTTCGTACACCTGCTACATTTTCAAGTTGATCTAATCCGGTTTGTATGTTTCTCTGGGCTTTTTCGAGTAAGCCGCTAAAATTGCCAAACTCAGTTTTTACTGCGCTCAACAATTGCCATACTTCCCCGCTTCGTTTTTCTATAGCTAACGTACGAAAGCCCATTTGTAAACTGCTTAAGAAGGCAGAAAGAGTGGTAGGACCGGCGATGTTTATTTTACATTCTGTCCGTATGCTTTCAAATAGCCCCGGGGTTCGCAGCACTTCAGCATATAAACTTTCAAACGGCAGAAACAAAATAGCGAAGTCTGTTGTATTGGGAGGATCAATATAGCGACCGCAAATATCGCTTGCACATTTTTTTATCCCTCTTACAAAAGCTTTACGGCTTTCTTCAATCTGCTCAACGTCGCCTATTTCATAAGCCTGCATCAGCCATTCAAAATCTTCTTTGGGAAACTTTGAGTCAATGGGCAGCCATAAAGTTTTGTCTTTGTTGCCCGGAAGTTTTACAGCAAACTCTACCAATGCGTTGCTACCTTCTTTTGTTTTTACATTCTTGGCGAATTGATCAGGGGTTAGTGTTTGTTCAAGAAGGTTTTCTAATTGGTATTCGCCTAGTAGACCACGAGTTTTTACATTGCCAAGTACACGTTTAAGATCGCCTACACCTGTTGCCAGTTGTTGCATGTCTCCAAGACCTTTGTGTACGGCTTCGAGTCTTTCGCTTACCAGTTTGAATGACTCTCCCAAGCGTGTTTCAAGTGTCTGCTGTAATTTTTCGTCTACCGTTATTCTTATTTGTTCCAGCTTTTGTTCGTTGCCTTGTTGAAGTTCGGCAATCTTCTTTTCAAGAGTCAAACGCATGCTATCAAGACGGTTACTGGTATCGTTGTTTTGTTCGCTCTGTTTGTTTAGAAGCGCATAAAAGTTGTCTTTTTGTAGCGCGTTCAATTCTTGAATGGATAGGGCAAGGTCTTTTTTAAAAGTGTCAAGGGCTTGTTTTATCTCGGTTCGGGTTTCTTTTACATTGCTATTATTGGCTTCACTGAAAGCTGTGAGTTTATGATCGATAGTATTGGTGAGATGATTTAATTTTTCTTCAAAAGAAATAAGGGACGATGCAAGTTCTCTTCGGGCAAGGGCAGCATTGTCAAAAGTCTCTTTTCGGTTAGAAGCAATTTCTGTTTTTACAGATGCTTCTACCCTTTGCATTTCAAGCCCTAGCGAGTCTAGTTTATAGGGAAAGCCGGCGTCTTTGTTGTTGGTTGCGCGGGATGACATAATAAGGTTGATAACGAGCAGCAGAATAATGATCGCCAGAAGGATGTAAATAATCATGAAGCAATTTAACCGCTTACAATTGAATAATGAACAGGATAATGGTTGCTTTGAGTTTTGCTGCCATTTTGCTTTGGATAGAACTCCCCGGTGTTGTATAAAAACCACTATGGGACGTTAAAAACAAACGAACCGTCGAACATTCTACCAACAAAATGTTCCGCTGGAACATTTACATGTGGTACCAGGAACATGCGTACACACTTTAGGTACAAGAACCACCGTATAGAGTCATCTTGCTTTAATGTCCCGTAGGGACATGTGGTAGGTAGAGGAAAGGTTGTTGTGCTTACGTGATATAGGGAACGTTTGGTGCAGAATGAAATACATATCAAATCACCAGGCGTCCCAAATGGGACGTTAAAAACAAACGAACCGTCAAACATTCTACCAACAAAATGTTCCGCTGGAACATTTACATGTGGTACCAGGAACATGCGAGCACACTTTAGGTACAAGAACCACCGCATAGACTCATCTTGCTTTAATGTCCCGTAGGGACATGTGGTAGGTAGAGGAAAGGTTGTTGTGTGGACGTGATATAGGGAAAGTTTGGTGCAGAATGAAATACATATCAAATCACCAGGCGTCCCAAATGGGACGTTAAAACCAACGAGCCGTCAAACATCTACCAACAAATTGTTCCGCTGGAACATTTAGATGTGGTACCAGGAAGATACGTACACGCTGTAGATACAAAAACCACCGTATAAATACATCTTGCTTTAATGTCCCGTAGGGACATGTGGTAGGTAGAGGAAAGGTTGTTGTGTGGACGTGATATCGGTACAAGTGTGCGACGCAACAATGATGATTTGAAAAACAAATGCCGGTAACAAAAAAAAACAACCCAGCGCAAAGATCAAAAATGAAAACCGTTGCTTCTACCAGAGGCAATACCGTAGCATTTCAATAAGCGTTATTTGTAAACCTCTATATTTGATTAACAAAAAGAGCTAACGGTTGCAAGATAACTTTGAGCATTCGTTGTAGTGGTAGTAATTGATGAAAACAAACCTTATTTTAATTGGCTTAGGTGGTGCGCTTGGCAGTATATTAAGATACCTGACTTCATTGTACGTAGCAAGGCACTTTTCTACTATGATTTTTCCCTATGGCACTTTTGCAGTTAATGTAATTGGTTGTATAATTATTGGGATAATTTATGGAATGTCTGAAAGATTTCAGTGGCTGACTCCTACCCTACGATTATTTCTGGTGACAGGCTTTTGCGGAGGATTTACAACTTTTTCCGCTTTTGCATATGAGAATTTGCAGCTACTACAAGGTTCAAACTTTACCGGGTTTGCGCTTTATTCTATTTTAAGTTTCATTGTCTGCATTGCCGCAGTTTATGCAGGACTACTATTAGTAAAGAGCATTTAAATTGAGAATTAGTCTGGATAAAATATATTTTCAGAGATAAGCGCAGACTGCTTTACCTGTTTATTCAATTGGTAAAAATATTTTGAAAGTTGCTCCCTGCCCCGGTTCGCTCTCCGCTTTGATAAATCCTTTATGATTTTCGATTACCTTTCTTACAATGGCGAGACCAATGCCGGTGCCTTCATACTCTGCCTTTCCATGTAGTCTTTGAAACATTTTAAAGATCTTATCTGCGTAAGCTTGTTCAAAACCTATCCCATTATCAGAAACTTTAAGCAGGTTATACAGCTTCTCCGGAGAAACATTGTGAAGATCATCGCCTTGAATGTCTTCTCCCTTTACTACCGATGAGGTAATGTGGATTTCAGGACGGATGTCGGGTCGGCTAAACTTAAGAGCGTTTGTAATAAGATTCTGAAATACTTGTTGTATCTGCCTTCTATGTCCGGTTATTACAGGCAGCGGGCCAACTATTACCCGGGCATTTTTTTCCGCTACAATCACTTCAAGATCCTCTAAAACCAGGGCTACTTTTTTATCGAGGTTAATTTCTTCGAAATTGGTATTTCCGTTTGAGGTGTGCGAAAATTCTAAAAGATCATTAATAAGTAGCTGCATGCGTTCAGTGGCTTTCTCCATCCGCTGAAAGTAGTGTTGATCCTTTTCCAACAGTCTTACTCCCAGGTTATTTTTCAACCTTTCAGAAAAAGTGCGGATCTTCCTGATAGGTTCTTTAAGGTCGTGCGAAGCTGCATATGCGAAATCCTCCAGATTCGCATTGGATCGTTTAAGTTCCTGGATCGTACGTTCCAGCTCAAGCTGGGATTGCTTGTTTACAGTAACATCGGTGAATATGTGAATGAGGTGATTTTCGTCCATCCGGGAAATAGTGAGTTCAAGCCATTTATTAATTGCCCCAAGGTGATGTTGAATGATAGTAGGCTCACCCGACGCTAACGTGTTTAAGCAAGCGCGTCCATACGGGGAACTAAAAATATCAGGATCAAGATCACGGGCTCTTTGATTCAAATAAATGTCTTTAGGAATACCTACATATTTTACTGCTGACTCATTGGCAAGAATTGTTCTGGCATCATATACCCTACCTTCTTCATCCCTGATCATTTCACTCACCGAAATACCATTGGACGAGTTTGTTAAAATATTATCTAACAAACTTTTCTGGCTTTCAAGATCCCTGGTACGCTCTACTACCCTTTCTTCTAACAAATCGGTATTCTTCTTCTGATCATCAATGTCTGTGCAGGTGCCATACCATTTATAAATATTGCCGCCGTCATCTTTTAATGGCAATGCCCTTCCAAGAAACCAGCGATATTGGCCATCAAATCGTTTAAAACGATATTCGATTTCGTAAGGATCGCCTGTTTTCAGACTGTGCCTCCAAACCTCCCAGGCCTTTTCCTGGTCATCGGGGTGCAAAACTGCGTTCCATCCAGTATCTTTTGATTGTTCATAAGTTAAGCCTGTGTAATCGTACCATCGCTTGTTATAAAACTCGTGATAGCCATCCGCTTTTGTTGACCAGATTATCTGGGGCATAAAGTCTGTTACGAACTTAAATTCCTTATTGCTCTCCTCTACCTTCATTCTCGCCAGCACCTGCTCGGTAACTTCCGTTGCAACCACCATGATGCCTACATTCCCTCCATTTTCCTGCACCGGCGTAAAAGCGAGTTTGAAGTACCGCTCTTCCATTAAAGTATCTCGCATCAGGGGAACAAGACGCTCGTAATCAAAGTACGGTTCTCCCGTTTTATATACTCTACGGAAAATATCAATGACGGGTTGGCCCTTTAGTTCGGGAAGAACGTTTAGCAGTGGTTTTCCAATAATCTCGCTGGTCTTATCAATCAGCGCCAGCATACTTTGATTAACGGTATCAAAGATTAAATCTTCCCCTTTAAAAATCAGCATTGCCACAGGAGCAGTATTGATGATATTACGGAAGTTTTTATCTTTTTGGATTAACAGTTCTTCCGTCTTCTTCCTGTCGGTAATATCCTGCATTGACCCAAGCATCCGGTACGGCTTGCCATCCTGGTTGTGCAAAATATATCCTCTATCCAGTACCCTTGCGTAGCTGCCATCCTTTCTACCGAAGCGGTATTCTGCCAACCATTGGCTACCACCCTTGTCTATTACGTCGTGTATGCTTTGAATTACCCACTCCCGGTCTTCCGGATGAAGCCCTATGTACCAGGAATCTATAGTAGGATAAATCTCTTCTTGTGCGTAACCAAAAAGTTCTTTAAATCCCTCGTTCCACCACATCTTATTAGTCAAAAGGTTCCAATCCCAAACCGCATCATGGGTAGCTTTGGCGATAAGTTCAAATCGTTCTTTAGCTTCGAATATGTCTCGCGATTGTTCTTTTAAGCGCCTGTCCAATTCCCGGTTTAGCTGTTGCAATTCTTCAAGTTCTTCCGGGCTAATAACCAAAGGGTCTGAAGCGGCGGGTTTACGAAATTCTACCTGGCCACTCTCGTGAACCAGGGTTTCGACTGTTGAAAGTAATTCCACCAGCTCATCCGAAATTAGCTCCATCTCATCCAGTCCTACCCTGGCTTCGGCTACCTTGCCAGTCTTATACAAATCAACCAATTTTCTTGCAACCGTATGAAGGGTAGTGTGCACTTGCTCCAACTTGTGCATTTCAGGAATGTTTGCATAAGCACTTAGGGCATGTCCGTAAATCCATTGCCCAACTGCACAATCGTAGTGAGAAATTACAGGAGCTGCGTCCAGGTCAGCTCCATAAAGAATAGAGCGCAATCTTGTTTTAAACAGAAGGTGCTTTACACGCGCCTGCTCAAAATCAAATTTAATCCAACGTCCCTCCTGTTCTTTGTGCATATTATTTTGGTCAATTCGGTTTAAGCCGCATCTAAATTAGACCGAAAGTATGGATTGATAAAAATTAAGGATTTCCATTTAAGAGAGTAGCAGAATTAATTGAAGGGTGAAGTGAATATTCCGTAAAGGAGAGATTTTTATTTAGTTAAAAAGTTCCTTATTTAACCTAGCCTTTTAACAGCTTCCTCCCACAAATTGCAGATGAAGTTCTGTTGCGACCATCTTGTAAATAATACTTTGATTGTTAGTTCCGATTCATTTCTTGTTTTCGCAATCATGTAATTTCTTCTTGCCAAGCGCGTCTTTATTTGTTGTTTTTTTAGTTTGGCTTTTATATCCATTTGATAATAGTCGTAAATAATTTTTAAACTTCTTTTTAAAGTATTAGTACTTCGTAAATCTACTATTAAGATTTGAGATTCAAAATGGAAGTTTACGACCTGATGGATACACATTGGAGGAATTTAATTAAAGAAAAAAGCATTGATTGAACCAGAGATGTACTTATTACTTCCGAACTGCTCGCCCATGCCCGCAAAAATGCTTTTTTGTCTTACCTAATATCAGTGCTTCTTATTCTTCTTATCTAAAATATTTTTTATGTTAACAGCTTCAGCACTTTGGTCTGGCATCGTTGTGTCACTCACTTGGACTGTTGAAGTCCACTTCGGCAACTAGCATTTCAGGTGTCCCTAACCGGTGCTGAGAGAGGTGAGCCCCGGCCGCAAAACAGCTATGCCAAATCGTATTGCTATTGATACCGAACAGTCAATTTCTATTTGTTACTCAACACTACTATATCCATAGGTTTTAGTATCACTTGCTTTGCAATGGCTTGTGTGAATACATTTTTAAATGCTCCCTTATTCAAAACTGCATGAGTAAAAGGTATAGCCTCATCACTTCTGTTTACTAATACAATCACTTCCTCGTTATTGTATTTCCGGCTGAAGGCATATAACTGCCTCGCATCATCTTTTACCACGGTAGTATAATTTCCAAGCTTAATAGATTTAAATTCTTGTCGAAGCCGTATAAATTTTTTGTACCACTCAAATAAATCTTTGTTGAAAACGACCTCATCCGGCTCATGCTTACTTTGGTTGGGGTTATACATCTCTGCATCATATTTCATTTCGGGCCAAACCATTGGTTTACGACAATCAGGATCGTTGGCACCCCACATACCCATCTCATCGCCATAAAAAAACATCGGTGAACCTAAGTACAGCATTTGAAAAGCTACTATTAACTTCTGCTTTTGCACCTGTGCAGTAGTGGGTTTGCGGGCATTGTAATTTCTATTGTTGCTCTTCTGGCTCCAGTTAAAATATTTCCCCCAATTACCCATTTTCTCTCCGTCAGGATTGGCTACAGCACTTGCAAGCCGTGTTGCATCGTGGCTGTTCATCAGGTTTTGCATATTCAAAGCAACCCCTTCTCCAAAAGCCTCCCTCAATTCTTTAAGTCTTGTATCAAATTGCGTAACTGTTATAGCACTTGTATCCTGAACAAAGAAGTCGTGCATGATAAAAGCAAAGTTGTAATTCATAGTGGCATCAAATTCATCGCCACTTAGGTACGGCCTCGTTTTCTCAACCGGGTCAACTAACTCTGCAGTCATATATGCCTGGGAATTAATACTACGTACCCATCGGCGCCAGTCTTTCCAGAAAGGGTGCCCAACGTTATAGGCAACATCAAGGCGCCAGCCATCAATACCGGCTGCAGCACCTCTATTCATAGGGTTCATCCAACGTTTGGTAGCATTGAAAATATATTCTTTAGGTCCTGCAACAATACCGGTACTATCTTCTTTTAACTCCGGCAATGTTTTTACCCCAAACCATCCCTTGTATTGAAACGTTGTTCCCTTCGCGGTGTCGCGCCAGCTATCTACCATAAACCAGTCTTTGTACGGCGAAGCCTGCTGGTTCTTTTCAACATCCTGAAATGCAAAGTTTTTAATGCCGAGGTGGTTAAATACACCATCAAAGATGATGTACATCTTCCGTTTGTGTACCTCCTCTATCAGCTTCAGAGCAAGTAAATCCGCTTTCGTCCACACCCATGAGGCAGTGTTTAACGGATTCTCCTTTGCTATCAATTTTTTATCACCTTCCGGGTCCGGACCAAAAGTAGGGTCTACGTGATGATAAGTTAATGCATCATATTTATGAGACGATGGAGACCAAAAAACGGGCGTCATGTAAATGGCATTAACACCAATCGATTTAATATAATCAAGCTTGTTAATTACACCTTGCAAATCGCCGCCATAGCGACGCCTTTGAATGTTGTAATAAATATCCTTACCGTTTTTCTGTTCATAAGGCTGCAGTTGATACCAATCACTTGTCCATGGATGGACTTGAAAAGGCGAGGTATCATCAAAAGGATAAGCACCATTTTGATCTGTTACTTTAGGATCATTTGTTGGATCACCATTACTAAAACGTTCGGGGAAGATCTGGTACCAAACTACACCTTTGCTCCAGCGAGGCGTAAAATCTGTTTGAGCCAAGGTTAACATTGAACTGAATAATAAAGTTGCTAATACCAGGGGAGCTATTAAAATCTTTTTCATACGTAGCAAAAATAATATGGAGACTGGTTAAAGTAAATCAGTTTTCTACCATTGTTACATTTCGGCAGCACCTTAAACAAAATGGAAAATAAGAACAGTATTTCCTAATTTCTATATTCATGGCAAATCCTGCAATTAAGTATAATCATCCCACCAATGCTGTGACCCCAATTACTTCTCTATTTTCAGCAGCCTGAAAAATTCCTCTTCCCCAATTTCTTTTACTTCACCTGGCTGCAGGTCACCTAATAAGATATCTTCAATTGCAACCCGTACCAATCGCTTGCATCTGTGTCCGACCGCAGCAACCATTTTTCGTACCTGGTGATACTTTCCTTCTATTAAAGTCATCATCAACCAGGCGGAGGCTGTGTACTCAACTTGGTATGCTGGTAATGTAATGTAATCAGAAGGATTTAAAACTACCTCCACCGCTTCTGGTACTGCCGTATAGTAACTTCCTCCCTTTACCTGTATCGAAACACCGCTGCGAAGTTTCTCCAACGTTTCTTGTGTTACAATATGTTTTACCAGCACCAGGTATTTCCGCTGATGGCTAACCTTGCCTTGGAAAAGCTTCTTTGTAATTGTTTTATTCGTCGTTAGCAATAGCAAACCTTCTGATTGATTGTCTAATCTTCCTATTGCATGTGTGCCTTCGGGAAATTCAAAATTTATATCTCCTAATAAAACTACATCGTGGCTGCTTTTAAACTGCGAAACCATATTGCAGGGCTTATAAAGGATGAAGTACCGATGCGAAATTTCGTTCATAATTTAACTGTAATCTACTATAGGAATTCAAGATAAATGCCTGCCTTATTGCGTACCAACATGCTACCGTTCTCGTCGTTATTTTTTCTTTAGTTACTGTCTTTTTATTCTTCCGGGAAAGTAACAAATGCTTGAAAGAGTGGAAAAGGATTATTCGGTACACCAAGATTTGCCAGATGAATGGACTGTGGAAAAAACGAATAATAGTAGTGTAAAGATGCGTCTTACAATTAAGTTTTTTTGCTACTTTCCAGATAAACGACGTAAAGCGAGAGATGGTAATACTAAAAGAAGTTAAAATGGAAACAGCAATTAATAAGCTTTTAAGAAAAAAAGCTCGTTACTGCTAATAAGCCAGCGTAACTGCCACCGGGTAGTGATCGGATAATTGCCGACGGATAACACGATAATCTGTAACCTCAAAGAATGGTTTTACCATGACATAATCAATTTGAAAATCAGGTAACCCGCCATTAAAAGTTACCCTGTAACCCCTTCCCTTTTCGCGAAAAGCATTTTTCATTTCCCGCATGGTATAATTAACCGCATATGAAGAAGGCGTATCGTTAAAATCACCCGCAATGATAATTGGATACTCGCAAGAACTTGCGTGCTCTTTAACCATTTTCACCTGTTTACTTCTATTTCTGTAAGCGAAAGAAAACTTATCCTTGACTTTAAAAAGAAATTTAAATTTGCCTATTATATCTGCGTTTCGCCATTCTTCATACTCGTACGGCTGAAAACCAAACGATTGAAAATGCACATTATAAACCCTTATAATTTTACCATTTGTGTTAATGTCGGTAAAAATTGCCTGGTTACCACCTGACGTTTCCGAAAAAAGAATAAACCCGGTATTGACAATAGGAAATTTTGAAAGCGTTGCAATGGATTCCGTAGGAAAAACATTGGGATCGTTTGGACCATCATAATAGTAAGACGCCTTAAGAATAATTTTAAGAGAGTCTAGTGTATTTAAGCCGACTCCCCTATTGTTTTGAAAATCCTGCATACAAAGTATATCTGGTTGTTCCCCCTGGATCAGCTGTAGTATTGAACCCTGTACACTTGTCTCTATATCATTAGCATCTGTAAACATGTGTACGTTATAAGTCATAAACTTAAGTTTATTGCCGCCCTGCTTTACATCAGAGGGAAAGAAATTCGCCCCAAATGAATTCAGAAAAATATTTATTGTAAATAACGCAGGGATAAGAAAGAGTATTGAAGATATATTTCTTTTAATAAGTATATAAAGAACAAACAGTGCAAGATGCAGTAATAGGAGGAATGGATATATTAAGCCAAAAAAGGCAATAAAATCAAAATTTGCAGGATCTACATAAGGAGCGGCAGCGGCAGCAATAAGTGCAACGGAGGTCACGATTATCGAAAACCCTATTAAACTACTAAATACCTTTTTAACTATCATTAACTTCTTCTTCCTAGTGTTTATAAAAGCTTAACTAATCCAGAATTTAGGGTAAGATTAAAAAGCAGTGCAAAATTATTTAAAGCACTACCAATAAGACAATAAAAAAGGTAACGATAGTTGCAAAATAAGAAAGTATTGAAAGCGTCTTCAGCGTTATTGAAAATCTAGCTGCAATATATAAGATAAAAATCTTAACTCCTCTAGGTTTGTAGCGCTCTTGTGGGGGAACGTTTAGCGCAGTAACGCCCTTAGAACTTCTATCCTCATAATGCTAACTCTCCCTTAAAAAAAAACCACTTCTTTTAGGAAGTGGCCTTTTTAAAAAATTAGTAATGAAATTTAGCCCAAATAAGCTTTCAGAGCATTACTATAACGTGCTTTTTGTAGGCGCTTAATAGCTCTTTCTTTAATTTGCCTGATACGCTCTTTCGTTAAATCGTATTTCTGGCCAATCTGCTCGATGGTAACACCGTTCTCTCCGTCTAGGCCAAAATATGCGTTTACAATTTCTGCTTCCCTTGGTGAAAGTGATTTGAGTACTCTACGAATTTCCTCTCTCAAACTATCCTTCATTACGTCATCGTCTGTATCATCTCCACCTTCTAATAAATCACCCATTGCCACATCTTCTGCTTCGTGTACCGGAGCATCTAAGGATGTATGACGTGTATTGCTTTGAAATATATTATTAATCTCAGTTTCGCTCATCTCAAGAATGTCCGCTAGCTCTTCTGTACTAGGTTCCCTCTCATGCTCCTGCTCAAAAGCCATATAGGCTTTGTTTGCTTTGTTGTATGTGCCGATTTTATTTTGAGGCAAACGAACGAGACGTCCTTGTTCAGCTAATGCCTGTAATATAGATTGGCGGATCCACCAAACGGCGTAAGAAATAAACTTGAAACCTTTAGTCTCATCAAAACGTTGTGCTGCTTTAATTAAACCTAAATTTCCTTCATTTATCAAATCACTTAAAGATAACCCCTGGTGTTGATACTGCTTGGCCACTGACACCACAAAACGCAGGTTGGCGGTGGTTAATCTTTCAAGAGCCCTTTGATCACCCATTTTAATCTTTTGGGCCAAAATGGTCTCCTCTTCAGGAGTAATCATAGGTATTTTAGAAATCTCCTGAAGGTATTTTTCAACCGCTTGGGAGTCTCGGTTTGTAATCTGTGTCGCAATTTTGAGTTGCCTCATGCTGTAGTATATTTAAAAATTATAACGCCTTAAAGACCGCTGTAGTTCATTTATTAGTATAATAGACGTCTGCAAGTGCGGCGAAGTTACGTGTCGGCATCCGTTTTTACCAGTATTTGTGGAAAAAGGCACCTGTTTTGTCTATAAATTAACCTGATGTCAGCTTTTCTTTAGCTAAATTTTTGTTTTTTATAATATGGTTACACTTACTTTGAAAAAGTTAATCTATATCTCTGCACTTAGTACATTGGGTGTTGATTATGTTACTATAAAATATTCTTCAAAAAGCATACCCTTAGATCTCACAATAACTTCTTATTCTCTTAATTTCGCGGCTTATGATTGACTACAGGTCCGACACCTTTACCAAACCGTCCCCGCAAATGTTAGAGGCGATGTTTAAAGCGGAAGTTGGTGACGATGTGTATGGAGAAGACAGCACTGTAAACAAACTCGAAGGAATATCGGCAGATATGTTTGGAATGGAGGCCGCTATTTTTTGTCCAAGCGGCACTATGACAAACCAGATTGCAATAAAATGCCATACGGTGCCAGGGGATGAAGTGATATGTGACCATGTATCTCACGTGTATATTTACGAGGGAGGTGGTATAGCCCTAAATTCTGCCAGTTCTGTCCGCCCTGTTTTAGGTAACAGCGGAAGACTTACAGCAGAGCAGGTACTTGACTCAATTAACCCTGATGATATACATAAACCCCGAACTAGTCTTGTTAGCCTTGAAAATACGGCAAACCGTGGAGGGGGAAGCTGCTACGCGTTGGGAGAGCTAGAGAAAATTAAAGAAGTTTGTGCGAAAAACAAGCTGGCCTTACACCTGGATGGAGCGCGTTTGTTTAATGCGATGGTTGCAAAAGGAGAAAAGCCAAAAGACCATGGAAAAATTTTCGATAGTATTTCCATTTGCCTAAGTAAAGGTTTAGGCACACCAGTAGGAAGTGTTTTACTTGGAACCAAAGATTTAATTAAAAGAGCAAGAAGAATAAGAAAAGTTTTTGGTGGAGGGATGAGACAGGCAGGATATCTTGCTGCTGCAGGAATTTATGCGCTCGAAAACAACATAAACCGCCTTGAAGAGGATCATCAAAATGCGCAGAAGATAGCTAATGCACTTGCGAAAAAAGACTTTATTGGCGCTATCCTACCCGTAGAAACAAACATTATTATTTTTGAAGTAAGTGGAAGACTTAGCCCCGTTGGCTTTGCAGAAAAGATGGCCGAAAATAATATAAAGGTCACGGTTATTTCTAAAACCCAGGTGAGAATTGTTTTACATTTGGATGTAACAGGGGATATGGTATTGAAAACAATAAAGGTGATTGATCAACTATAAGCAGTAGTCTTTTAAACATAGAAAAACACAGGCAAAATAATGCTTCCCAAAAATAATCCAACTAATACGCAGGCATGGCTTCTCTTAAAACGACATTACGATGAAGAAATGCAGCGCACACATCTTCGAAAATTATTTACTGCAGACCCTGACCGTTTTAAGAAATTTTCTATTTCGTTCAATAATATTTTATTTGACTACTCCAAAAATATTATCAACAATAAAACACTTCAATTATTATTTCAAATTGCCGAAGAGTGCCAGGTAAAAGATGGCATACAGGCAATGTTTAACGGTGAAAAGATAAATGAGACGGAAAACAGAGCTGTTTTACATGTAGCCCTTCGAAATTTTTCAGACAGACCTTATCATTCAGAAGGGCAAAATGTAATGCCCGATGTTGAAAAAGTACGGGCGCATATGAAGTCTTTTACAGAAAAAGTGCATTCGGGCGAGTGGAAGGGATACACAGGAAAACCTATAAAATATATAGTAAATATTGGCATCGGGGGAAGCGATCTCGGACCGGTAATGGTGACCGAAGCTCTAAAACCCTATTGGAAAGAAGGAATTCAGCCGCATTTTGTTAGTAACGTAGATGGAACGCATATAGCCGAGACACTAAAGAAAATAACTCCGGATGAAACATTGTTTCTCGTTGCCTCAAAAACGTTTACTACACAGGAGACGATGACAAATGCACGTACGGCAAGAGATTGGTTTATGAAATCAGCCGGAGATGAAGCACATGTAGCGAAGCACTTTATTGCCTTAAGCACGAATGAAAAAGAAGTGGTTTCTTTTGGAATTGCACCGGAGAACATGTTTGTTTTTTGGGATTGGGTTGGAGGAAGATATTCACTATGGAGCGCTATAGGACTGTCTATTGCATTAACTATAGGGTACGAAAACTTCGAAGAACTCCTAAAAGGAGCGTTCGAGGTTGATGAACATTTTAGAACAGAAAAGTTTGCAACCAATATACCAGTTATAATGGCGCTTATTGGAGTATGGTACACTAACTTTTTTGGAGCACAAAGCGAAGCAATACTTCCGTACGATCAATATATGCACCGATTTGCTGCATACTTTCAGCAGGGAAATATGGAAAGCAATGGTAAAAGCGTTGACAGAAACGCTTATGAAGTAAACTATTCTACGGGCCCGGTTATTTGGGGTGAAGCCGGTACAAACGGGCAACACGCTTTTTATCAACTGATCCACCAGGGTACTTTAATTATCCCATGTGACTTCATTGCTCCAGCAATTAGCCATAACCCTATCGGCGATCATCATATAAAGCTGTTAAGCAATTTTTTTGCGCAGACAGAAGCAATGATGAATGGAAAGACAGAAGAAGAAGTAACAGCTGAATTGGTAAAAGCAGGTAAATCAAAAGAAGAAATAAAGAAACTACTAAAGTTTAAAACTTTTAAGGGAAACAAACCAACCAACTCTTTTCTAATTAAAGAAATTACCCCGCGAACGTTGGGTAGTTTAATAGCAATGTATGAACATAAGATTTTTGTTCAGGGCATTTTATGGAACATTTTCAGCTTCGATCAATGGGGCGTTGAGTTGGGAAAACAACTTGCTAATAAAATACTTCCTGAACTGGAAAACCTGGATGAAGTAAAAGGTCACGATTCATCAACAAATGGATTGATTAATCATTTTAAAAATATCAGAACAGCCTAAGCAATATATTTTGTAGCGGACAATCGCGAATAGTAATTGGAGTTCTCACGTATAATTCTAAACTATTCTTCGAGCTTCAGTCACAGTCTTCCTTTTTTTGCAAGCTTTATTACAGCCCCTTGCCCGATGCATTTGGAAACTGTTAATTAAAAAAATGCCAGAAAAGCTAAATAGTAGTACAACCGATGAACGGACTGCGACGCAAGAATGTTAAATCGGAGCTATTTAGCTTGCTACAAAAATAATAAAGCAACCATTATAAGGTTCTACGAAGCTGTCTATTGTTTCTGCGGGTGAATACTACCAGTAAGACAATACCACTAATAATAAGAAAAGCAGCTATTAGCTCAGCTTGAGTAGGGCTAATACCCCAGAAATGATATTTGGTATTTACTCTTATTAACTCAATGCAGAACCTTTCGATGCCATTTACAATTAAATAAATGGCAGCTAAAACACCGGGTGTTTTAATTCTTTTGCGGATACTCCAAAGGAAACCGAATAATAAAAGACAAGCAATAATTTCATACAAAGGTGTCGGAAAAACGGCCTGCGGCAGTTCTGCGCAGTACTGGCCAACACAACCTGGAATATGAACGCCTTCGCTAATCACGTTATGAGGATAAGTATAAGCCCAAGCCCAGTCTGGTAGCCAGGAAAAAGGTTTTGGATGAGTGTTTACAATTCCCCAATCGCCATCACCCGCCACCTGGCAACCAATACGACCCAGTCCATAAGCCAACATCATTGCGGGCGCAAATGTATCAGCCACATGTATTGCGTTCATATTGTTCTTTCGGCAATACCTCCAGATAGCGATAGTAGCGCAGATTAAACCACCGTAAAAAGTTAACCCGCTAAATGAAATAAGAGAACCTATCGGATCCCTAATTAAATCGTTTATATTCTCAAGATTATGGAAAATTTTAGCGCCTAAAAAACCGAAAATAAAGGCATAGATAACCATGTCACCTACCCTTTCGTGGGGCCATATTTTTATGGTTCTTTCCTCAGGTTTTGCAAGTTTAGTCTTGTTTTTTTCCTGCCATTTTAAAAAAGCAAATAGAAGGGCCATTAAAATTCCGGCTCCCCAACTACCCTGACCTGAAAGAATATAAGTTTGAGTATCTACTAATGCTTCACGATCTAAGAAAGCGCCAATCAACTTAAAACCCATTACAAAACCCAGAATAAAATTTATTAAAAGTTCACCAACCGAGGCGGGTTTACCTACGACCACTTTTTCTTCTTTATAGGTAAGTAACCCTTCCTTCGTTTTTCTTCTTAGCTCGGCAGTTAAAACAAATGCAGTTGCGATAAAAGACAGGGCAACAAAAAAACCAAAAGAGTTTATGAGTTTAAGACCGGTCCATTCTACTCCAAACAAATCTTTAAAAGCGTAGTATAAATTAGGATACATTGATAATTATTCTGGTGCGCAAAAGTATGAATTGCAATGTTAATGAGAAGTTTGCATTAATGAAGACACATGCCGGAAAGAATTGGAACACCGATGACAAGGATTGGACTGATGAGCACAAATGTTTCTGCTTCTTTTGGTAATAAATTTACTGATGAGTTTTAGTACCTGTTTTTCTATAAAACGCAAAACTTTTATCTTCCTAAATCTATCAACCTCCTTTAAATTCGCGCTATCTGTGTTCCAGTTATTTCTGTAAAAAAAACCTCCCCCATTGAAATGGAGGAGGATATTTACTAACCCATCCGCGGCAAAGGCAATTAAGCCAGGATGAAAATTTACATATCTTTAATTGCGTTTAGCAATGTTCTTCAAAAGCGGCAATAAGGTTACGTGCAATCATTTGAGCCGGACGACCTTCTATCATGTGTCTTTCAATAAAATGAACCAGTTCACCGTTTTTAAATAATGCAATAGCTGGTGAAGATGGAGGATAAGGCAATAAATGCTCACGAACTCTTTGAATGGCAGCAGTATCGAAACCGGCAAAACTTGTGGTCAGGTTTTCAGGTTTCTTAGTAGAATTTGCAACAGCCATTAAAACACCGGGGCGCGCCGAACCTGCACTGCAACCGCAAACGCTATTAATCATCAATAAAGTTGTTCCTTCTTTACTTACATACTCATCCACAAGTTCAGGTGTATCTAAATCTTCAAAGCCATTATCGGTAAGCTCGGCTTTCATTGGTAATACTATTTCTTCTGGATACATTTATTTTAATTTAGATGTGACTTATAATTTATCAGGCAACAAAAATACGTAGAAATGCAATTAATATTCAAAAAAGGAATGTTAATGGCAATTGTGTCAGTAAAATCAGAAGAAACAAGACTATATGGCAGCAAAAATATAATTTCCTGACTTTTACACTGATTTCTTTGAAAGGAACGGCGTTTGATCTAGCTGTACCAAACAAATAAAAAATAAAAACTATGATACTTACAAAAACTTATCCCGCAAGCAACAGCTTAAACAAAGTATTTGACGAGTTGTTCAGTACTTTCCCGGCAACCCGGGGAAACGACGTTTGGACTAATACATCAGCTCCGGTAAACATTAACGAAACAGAAAATGGTTACGATCTTCAGTTCAACGTTCCCGGAAGAAACAAAGAAGATTTTAAAATTAATGTAGAGAACAAATTACTTACAGTTAGCCACGAAAAGAAAGAAGAGGCTGAAGTAAAAGAATTTAAACCTGTAAGAAGAGAGTGGGCTTTCCAGAACTTCAAACGTTCGTTTACACTTGATGAAAAAATTAATGCAGACAAAATAGAGGCGAAGTATGAGAACGGCATTTTAAACGTTTTTCTTCCTAAAAAAGAAGAAGTTAAAAATGCTCCAAAACAAATTTCCATACAATAATCTATTAAACCTTTTTTTAAAAAAGCAGTTTAACTACTGATTAATAAAGATTGTTTCATAGCAGTTGGTTTTGGTTTTGTGAAACCCGGTGTTTTTACGCCGGGTTTGTTTTTTTATAATATTTTCACTCCCACAATTTCAGCAAATCGCAGTTGTACTCACATTTAGATAAAATCATGCAAAAAACCACCCTGATCATATTATCGTTCTTAACCTCCTTCCTCTCTTCTACCGCCCAAATACCTAAAGAAAAAACTTTACTTTGGAAGGTTTCTGGCAAAGGAATTACAGCCCCTTCATACCTTTTTGGCACTATCCATCTGATGTGCTCCGGCGAAATGAAAATGCCACAGATTGTAAAAGAAAAGTTTAATACTGCCCGCGAACTATACCTTGAAGTTGACATAGACGATCCGAACATGATGAAAGAAATGATGGAGGGAATGCAAATGAAAGATTCTTCGACATTAGAAAATTTGATGGGAAGTAAATTTGAAAGCGTAAGTGCCATTTTCAAAAACTCCACAGGCATGCCTTTAAAAATGCTTAATACAGCAAAGCCTATGCTGGTGATGTCTATGATTTATCCTTCTTTACTAGGTTGCGCACCTGTTAGTTGGGAAAGTGTTTTTCAAACAATGGCTAAAGAAAAATCGATAGCAATAAAAGGCCTTGAAAAGGTGCGGGACCAGATTGATGTTTTCGACAAAATTCCATACAAAGTACAATCCGACATGTTGCTGAAAACACTCCTAAATATGGATAGCGCTAAAATTGAATTTCACGAAATGCTGGACGTTTATAAAAAGAAAGACATCCATCAAATGAATATATTAACTACCAAAGAAGAAGACTTCGGCCCATACACTGACATTCTTTTAAGTAATCGCAATCGTAATTGGATACCGGTTATAGGTGAAGAAGCTAAAAAACGTGCTACTTTCTTTGCTTTTGGTGCAGGGCATTTGGGTGGAGAAACCGGTGTTATAAACTTATTGAGAAAAGCAGGATTTACGGTAACCCCGGTATTTTATCAATAACGTTTAATCAATATTTTTCGTTTGTTTACCAACATTTGTTTTCATAGCAACATTGTTGTGTCACTCACTGCAACGCTAAATCTTCCTTCAACTATTTTCATAATTTCTCAAATCAACTATATATCCGTTACTTACGCCATCACATAAAACCCGTGGCTGTTTTCGCATAAGTAGATTTCGTTATAGTAATGCGCCCCGTATTGCTGTAATAGTGCAAAAGGTAAATTCTTAGTATCGCCAGCCCGTGGTTTTTGTCGTGGTCTTGTTGTCTTCAACAATTCATTTAACCGCCACTTCAATTTTTACAGCGAACTCAATCAAAACGATTGAATGAAAATCATCATTAAAACACCGTCATTTTATTTATAGGCAATTGGGCGCAATCAGCTACCTGGCAGGCAAAATTAAAACACTTTGTAAAGCTTAAAAAGCAGGGCAATAAAATGCAGACTTTTCACTCTTGATTATCTAAAAACACTTCTCGTCTTTTATTTTCATCGTATTCAAAAATACCAGTTCCTCATACTCGTCTTAAATACAATTATCCTTTCTCCTTGTGTCAATTAGATATTGAATTTTCCATTCGCCATTTATTCTTACCAAATGGAAAGAGTTTACGCCGCAGTGGCTAAAACTTCCTTTATAATAAAATTGATAGGGAGTCCATACAATTGCCAGGTCAGCATCAACTTTTACCATGTTAAAAGTTATTCGTTCATCTGCATCGCCTTTAGGCATGCCTGCGATCTGTTTCGCAAAATCACGAACATCTTCATTTCTTATTGAAACTTTTCCTTCTTTGGTTTTAGCTACGGTTTGCAAAATGGCACTGTCGGTAAAACATTGCGTAAGCATAAGACTATCTCCTGCCTTCATTGCCGTAAACAGTTTGCCTACTACCATTTTAACCGAATCAGTTGGAGTTTGACTGAATCCAAGAATGCTGCATAACAGGCACCCAGCAACAAAAAAGCACGTTTTCATATTTTCAATTTTGGAAGAATCTTCTATACTAAAGCCTTTCCTTCAAATTCCAATCCCCTGTCATTTTTGTCCAACGCCTGTTTTAGTTCCACTAGCTCTGCTTGTGGTGCAGCCGGTAATGCGTAATGCGTCGAAATAGTAAGAAAGGCACTCATGAACGCAGTGGTATTATCTTCTAAGGTTGAAAACATAGAACCCAGGTATTCATAATACGCCTTTCCTTCCCGCACGTGTTGTTTTAAAAAAACATAGAGCCTGCCTCCTACTATATCAATTGAGTTGTTTAATTCATAGACATATTGAATTTTGCCCAAAATTTCAACCATCATAATCATCAATAATTTCAAGGTTAATAATAAAATACTGCAGCTGTTATAAGCAAAAGCTACGCCGACACAAAGTGTAATAAAAGCTCCCCAAAAGATTTGCGGTTGAACCGAGCGTGGCAACGATGCTACTTTACTTTGCTACAGTTGATACCCAAAAATAAAAACCTCAAAAAGTACAATTGATTAAGAATTAGAAGAAATTTCGGACTTTTAAAAAAAAGCCTGCAAATAATTGCTGTAGCGTGATAACTAAAAAAGCCACCAACAATGGCGGCTTTTTTAATAGAATTTTATGAGGCTTACATATACCCTAATATCTTCAACATACTCTGGGCAGTCTGTTCTTTAGCATACACCCAATCTTTTAGCTTACCGTCTTTATCATGCCCGACAATAATGTGTTTTGGACTTGGGATTAAACAGTGCTTAATACCTCCGTAGCCGCTGATCTGGTCCTGGTAAGCGCCGGTATGAAAGAAGCCAACATACAAAGGTTCTTCGCCAGCCAGCTTCGGCAGGAATACTTCGTTTATATGCTCTTCACTATCGTAATAGTCGTGACTATCGCAGGTGAGACCGCCTAACACTACACGGTGATATTCTTCGTCCCATTTGTTTATCGGCAGCATCAGGAACTTCTCGCCTATTCCCCAGGTATCAGGCAACGTGGTGATGAACGACGAATCAATCATGTACCAGTTCTCCCTGTCATTCTGCACTTTTTGACCTAAAACGCTGTAAATGTGCGCCATGCTCTCACCAACGGTAAAACTTCCAAACTCGGTAAAAATATTTGGCATCGGCACTTTGGCATTTTTACAGGCCTTTTTAATATTACCAACAATCTCATTGATCATGAACTGGTAATCGTAATCGAAACCCAACGAATGTTTAATAGGAAACCCACCACCAATGTTAATGCTGTCAAGTTCAGGACAGATCTTTTTCAACTGGCAGTAAAGGTTAATCACCTTATTCAATTCACTCCAATAGTATATATCATCCTTTATGCCTTTATTCAGAAAGATATGAAGCATTTTAAGCGTGAATTTATCTTCATAACCTTCTATGTGATCAACATAAAATTCCAAAATATCCTTTGGCCTGATTCCTAAACGGGAGGTATAAAAAGGAAACGATGGCTCTTCCTCAGCAGCTACACGAATACCCAGCTTAAAAGGAACCTTTACTGATTTTCTATATGCATCCAACTCTTCCACATTATCCAAAACGGGAAACACATTTTTAAAACCTGTGTTCAATAGGTTGGCAATACGCTTCGTATAGTTCTTTTGCTTGTATCCGTTGCAAATGATAAATGTATCTTTTGTGATCTTTTTTCTTTGATATAGCTTTTTAACTATTTCGATATCATAGGCATAAGACGTCTCAAGGTGAATGTCGTGCTTTAATGTCTCCTCAACTACGAAGGAAAAGTGAGAGCTTTTTGTGCAATAGCAATAATTATAGGCACCTTCGTACTTATGCTTCTTAATAGCATTAGCAAACATCTGTTTGGCTTTATTAATCTGCATACCAATCTTAGGTAGATAGGTTAACTTTAGCGGAGTACCGTACTTGTCAATCAGGGCTTTGATGTCAAGGTTATTGTATTGCAGATAGTTGTTTTCTAAATGAAATCCTTCCTGTGGAAAGTGGAAGGTTTGCTTCACCAGGTCGGTGTAAGAATTATTCATTGATATATATAGGTCCTTCTTTTAATTAGATAAAACAGAATAATTGGGCAAAATTAATTGATTGCAGTATAATAAAAATAAAAAACCGGAAGCGAAAGTGCCCCCGGTAGTTAAAATTATTCTCCGTATTGTCAATTACTTTACTGAAGCAACCAAAGCTGTAAAAGAAGCTGGTTCGTTCATAGCGATGTCAGCTAAAACTTTACGATTAAGATCAATTCCTTTAACAGATAAAGCATTGATAAATTCGCTATAAGTCATTCCCTCTGCTCTAACAGCAGCGTTGATACGTGCGATCCATAAAGTCCGGTATTCACGCTTTTTAAGTTTACGGCCTACATAACTGTAAGTCATACCCTTTTCAACAATATTTTTCGCTACGGTATATACATTTTTACGTTTACCATAGTAGCCTTTAGCCTGGTCAAGAATTT
>NZ_JAOQAH010000048.1 GCF_025963695.1 Segetibacter sp.
ACTTATCAGATATCGTTCGTGACTTTAAGAAATTTACTTCCCAAACTATTATAAGAACATTAGAAGAAAACAAGAACGAAAGCCGAAGGAATTGGATGCTATGGTTATTTAAAGAAACGGACGAAAATAAAAAGGTAGCGTACCAATTCTGGCAACCCGATAACCATCCTGAACTATGCTACCATTTAGATTTTATGTGGCAGAAGCTTGAATACATTCATAACAACCCGGTAAAAGCAGGACTTGTACACAAAGCTGAAGAATATGTATATAGCAGTGCAGGGGATTATGTATTTGGCAAACAGGCAGGCAAAGTAAAAGTGACTTTGTTAAACCCTGTACAAACGACCTACAGTTGAATATAACGCAACTTTTTTGTGGCTTTTGCAAAGCCAGTTGTTCTAAGAACAACATTTATCTTTAAGTTCGAGGTGCCCTCCGGAACACCTCGAACAACCCGGGACATATAAAAATACATATCCGTCTAATTAAGGTTTAATCCCAGCATAGTTCCCTGTTTATATGTCAACCTTTTTTGTCAGTAAAAGCGCTTACTATAACTTTATTGGCTAGTTATTACCTCCAATGAAATCACCAGTCTTGTTTTGTTGTTTCCTTATAATCTTTTTCAATTTGCAACCTACTGCTGCACAGCTTAGGATTGAAAAATTATCTTTCGCCCAAGCTTTAAAAAAAGCAGAAGTTGATGGTAAAATTCTGATGGTGGTTATGGACTCTAAATCAAATAAACAACATAACAAAACTACTTCTGAAGCCCTGAGTAATCAAATTGCTTTCACTATAAATAAACAAGCAGTTGTTATTCGTCCTGAGGTTTATGGTTTGGATTGGAACGATCTTGTACGTGCTTATTATGACATATCCCCATATAACAACGACCCTGTGGGTGGACTCTTTTTCAATCCCCTTGGTAAGCTGGTGCATCGCTATTTTTTCTCTGCGAATGATCCACATGCTTATTTTAACGAAGCGTTTTTCGCAAAACGCATTTCCGATATGCCTGATGAAAACATGGTATTCGATTCTTTAAGGCTATCAGGCTTTACCAATACTGAACTCTGGAATCAACTGATAAGAACCCGTAGAGAATTATCGAAAACTACCGACGATCTTTTGGAACAATTGACATCACTAACGCCTGTTGACTCTTTCAAGAGCTTCAGGTATTTTGAGGTGTTGGCCCGTTTGTGCCCCGTCCTTCATACAAAAGCTGATTCTATAATGATGAAGAGCAACTTCAACATAAACTGGGATATGCTTGCAGCAAATGAGAGGGTTAATATTTTTCGTGCCATTAACACTAAAACGTTTGATAAAGCAATTGCCACAAAAGACTATGGCTTAGCGGGGTACCTCATAGATTCCGTAGAGAACAACGGCACTGTCAACGCGGAAGAAAAGGATAAGCCTTTTCTGCGCAAAGGTTTGATGACCAACTTTTACCACCTTGTAAAAGACACAGCCGCGTACATTTTTTCTGCCATTGATTATGCAGACAATTACCTGATGAAACTTAACGTTGACTCAATCGATAAAGCCTTTAAAAAAAATATAGAAGCGATGAGAAAGGAGGGGCAGCCATTTATTACGAAACCTCGTGGCGTTGCAGGAACGTATGCATCTCAATTGAACTTTCACGCATGGCAATTTTATAAAATGACGAGGGATCCAAATCTTCTGCAAAAGGCCCTTAGCTGGATAAAGCGGGCAGTGGATATTAATGCTACACCTGAAGCTTTAGGCGCTTACGCATTGCTGCTTTACGATACCCGCAACAGGAAAGAAGCAATTGGCAAACAGAAAACATTGATCAGTAGCCTGAAGAATTTAAACAGGGACAATGAACTAGTTAAGGCTGACCGAATATTAGCACGAATGAAAAGGGGTTCTGAAAAAGTAGATGAATAATCAGACTCCTTCGTCCTGCCGGGGTCTCCTACTAACAACGGCTAATGCAAAATCCTGCTAATCCAAAACTTCGAGGTAAGAGAAATAGCTGCGTACTGCTGTACAAGTACAAGTGAGTGACACAACGATGTTGCACAGTATTCTAAATGCCGGCTACAAAAACTTACACTTTCGTTCCACCCCCTGATTTAGCATTTGGACGTACACCAAAATTCAAAAGACAAATCAAAAGCGCGTTTGGCAGCGCTTTAACCAGTTGCAACCTAATTTTTGCCATTGCTTGTGTTCTTGAGGCCACAGGTGCTTGCTGTTGTGGGTTGCCAGAGTAACAATATTTGCTTTTGTTACTACCGTTAGAAGATCAGCAACGCAAAATTTTGGACATTATCTCGTACTTTGAAATGCTATAAGCAAAGGGTATATTGCTTCAAGAGTTGTTGGATCCATTTGCGTCTTTATAAATGGCAACAACGATTTAATACATAAAAATGTCGCAATGCAAAAGAACACAATCTGTTTATGGTACAATAACGACGCGGTGGGTGCGGCTCACTTTTATGCAAACACATTTCCGGGCAGTTAGGATTTTCCTGAAACCCGCACGGTAAATCATGATCGCTTCATCACCATTAAAAAGCAAAAAAGAAACAAATGAAAAATAAAAGAAACCTTTTGTCCTGCCTGATTATTCTGCTAACAGGAGTAATTCATTTTGCTGTACAGGCTCAACAAAAAAATGACACTCGTCGCGCTAACTTTTCCGGTGAATGGAAATCCAAAGAGTCGATAGGTATGGGCGGAAATATTGTTTGCTCATATGACGAAGGTGATCGTATGCTCTCTAAGACAATGAGAATAGCAGAGCAGGCAGATTTTCTAATCATAGAAATACCAAACCCGTCTCCTGGCGCAGTGCTGGCTACAAGCCAGGAAAAACTGGCCTTCGACGGTAAAGAAAGTCAAATTAATCATGGCTGGGAAAGAGGAAAGAAGTTTACCGTAAAGTTGTCAGCTGATGGACAAACTATGACTGTTAACTCAATTGTACACTTGATGGTTGCCACTCCTTTCAATATAAATGTTCAGAAACAAGAATTGGTTTACGTAACAGAGGTTTGGAAGTTGAGCAATGATGGCAAGTCTATTTCTGTTCAGGCCAATGCAAAATCAACCTTATGGGGTGGCGAGCGGTCCTGGAAGACTGTATTCGATAAAGCCAGTTAGTATTCAAAGACTTTTTTTGTACAAGCCCGACTTAGTTCGGGCTTTTTTAAATATGCTTTTTGTTGAGCATCGTTCTGCTTTAGTAGCTACAAAAAAAAGCGGCAATAACCACTTTCCTTAATTTATTGAACCGATAATAATTGCTGTATATCATTCCATAGAAAATTCTGAGATGGTCTGACAATACAGGAAGCAGCAAGATGTGTGTAACATGCTATCAACTTTAAAAAGAACTTATCTCCCCACCCAAAAAAATCTCGCAATTTCGTCTTCCTTTACCGCACACGATAATCGTTCATAATTTTTGAATCAAGCTCCAATGAATCCTCCATCAGACTTAATAAATAGTTGAACGAATCTTTATCGGCCTCAGAAAGCTTGAGAACAGCTCATTCAAAAATTTGCTCTGTGAACGACATCTACACCAAATTCTATCTCGCTAACGGATCAGGTCGTATTTGGAACTTGAAGACTTTGCTCGCTGTACCTTTTCCACCTTCCATGTGAAAAGGTGCGCGGGTGCTTATTGTGGCCCATAATCCGCGGCCTTTCCACCCGGCACCAGGATCGTCAATCCGGCCGTCCATCCATTTGGTATAAAACCCCATCGGGTAAGGTACACGCAGTGCCACCCACTTTCCATCCTTCAACGCTAAGAGAGCCTCAGATTCATTACCCGTGTTGATAGGCGTATTCTCTCCAAGTCCCGAGGCGTTGAACTGGTCTACCCAGGTATAGTAGCTACCCTCCGCACTGCCTGGAATATTCAGACCTTTGAATTGGGGAAGCGGCTCTGTGTAAAAGGTCCAGCCCTCACGACAATGCTGTCCACTGGCTGTTGGCCCATTCCTTACTTTGCATTTTCTGGGATCGAAGCTGGCAAGGTGTCCACTGGCTAGAGCAACCCAGGCGACCCCGTTCCGATCTACATCCATGCCACGTGGAGAAAATCCCTCAACGGGCTCGCCTTTCTCATTAAGTGGAAGCTCAAAATATTCTGCAAGCGCCGTTTCGGTAGGATTTGTTCCAGGATTTAACCGGACCAATCCACCTGGGTAACCAAGGCTCGATCCCCAAACAGAACCATCAGGTGCGGGCGAACAGGCATATAAACCCCTGGCGATTCTCTTGTCCTTTTTTGGGTCTTCGGGTGCATCAGGCTCGGTATATGTATCACGCTTGCCATTGCCATTGAAGTCAAGAATAAGTGGGGTCCAGCCTTGTGCTGCTTTTTCATCCCCGGTCTCTAAATATTTTTTTGTGTCTAACCAACCTACTACAGGCCCACCACCACTGGTCCAAAGAGTGTTATTATTATCTTCAGCAAACATCAGGTGGTGCGTGCTGAAACAAGTGTTGATGGGAGTGTATTTCCCAGTCTTGGGATCATACACACCGAGTTGCCGATATGACTTATTAACAGGAAAAGCTTTTGCTGATGGATGATCAGAACCTTCCTTGCAGAAGTCTGGATTGTCTGATGGTCTAACCGTTGCGGTGATCCATACACGCCCTTCCTTGTCGAACATAGGATTGTGAACATTGGTTTTGCTGTTCCATATAGCCGTGTCTCCCCAGTAAGGCGATGGTTGTACTACTTCTCCTGATGCAGACTTGGTATTCGGATCAAGAACAGAAAGAGGCAACTGGCTGATCTTACTTGTCACGGGATCAAGGACAGGAAGATAGTCAGTACTCAACTCGGTGGCACCATATAGGAGGCCATTGGCATTCGTTGTTGGGTTTCTTCGATCGGTTGACACCACATCGTGTAAGTAGGCTTTTGGATCGGCCCAGTCCCACTGTGAAATAACTACGTTGCGCTCGACTCCTTCCGGCCGTCGTGGCTTCGGTGGCACTTCGCCCTGGGCAATTCGATCGGTCCAGTCTGACAGCATCTTTAACATCGGTTCACGGCCAAGCCCTATAGTTGCACTAATCATTTGCCCACCAGCCTGGCCTGACTGTAATCTTCTCTCCCATGCCTGGAACGAACTTTTAAATTTTCCAAGTGAGGGTTGAAACTCACGCGTTCCTTTGCTGCCGAGTTGGTGACAGGAAAGGCAGGTTCCCGACTTTATGTTTCGAATAAAATCGGCCTGGACTTTTATGTTGGGAGAAATTCCATTACCATCTGGTCCTGTACCCGGAAATTTGGTTTTATCAGGAACAGTCATAAGGGAAAACCAGTAGCCTGCAGGATAATATTGCGCAGCTTCCTTTTCTGAAGGCGCGATCCTGGCAGTCAGGCCAACATTGGTCCCAGGTTTTGCATTTTTCTTTTCTGAATCGACCAGTCCATAACCCCGGACCCAGATTTTGTAGTTTGCGGA
>NZ_JAOQAH010000083.1 GCF_025963695.1 Segetibacter sp.
TTGTTCAGGCTTTTGCCCTCTATTACATCAGGTATAGTACGTGGAAAGGGCAAAGAATGTATTTAGAAGATCTTTTGGTTACAGAAGAACTGAGAGGTAAAGGAATAGGCACTTTACTTTTTGATGAGTTAATAAAAGAAGCCAAAGAAAAAGGATTAAACGGAATTGTATGGCAGGTTTTAGAATGGAACGAACCAGCAATTCAGTTTTATAAAAAACTGAACGCTTCTTTTGATTCGGAGTGGGTGAATTGCAGTGTAAATGTAGCCTCTACGTAATCGGTTCATAAAGCATAACACGAAAAAAGTTAAATAGAATTACTGCCTGATAAACGAAATGCGACGCAACTAAAGTTGATTATAGATTTTATGCTTGTACCAAAAATTGCTTTTAAAATTTTAGTTTGGCGACACGTTCGATGAATTTTCGAACTGCTAACTAACTCCACTTACCACCGCATCCTTAAAAATTTTATTTACAAGCCCCTGTAATACTTTACCGGGGCCGACTTCTGTAAAATGTGTTGCACCGTCTGCTACCATTGCCTGCACTAATTGTGTCCATCGAACAGCCCCGGTCAATTGATTTATAAGGTTTGTTTTTATTTCTTCAGGATTGGTAATTGCTATAGCAACTACGTTTTGATAAACAGGACAAATAGGTTCTGAAAACTTCGTTGCTTCTATTGCTGCTGCAAGCTCTTCTTTTGCAGGTTTCATTAAGGGGCTATGAAATGCGCCGCCTACGGGCAAAACCAAGGCTCGTTTTGCACCTGCTGCTTTCATTTTTTCAATTGCAATCTCAATCCCTTTTTTACTGCCGCTAATTACCAGTTGCCCAGGACAATTGAAGTTTGCCGGTACCACTATTTCGCCCGTGTCTTCCATGATATCCTTGCAAATTGCTTCTACTTTGGCATCATCTAATGCAAGCACCGCAGCCATTGTGGAGGGATTGATTTCACAAGCCTTTTGCATTGCGCTTGCACGAATACTTACCAGTTTTAGTGCATCTTCAAATTCAAGCGTTTTGTTTGCAACAAGTGCCGAGAACTCGCCGAGTGAATGACCGGCAACCATGTCGGGTTTAGCATCGGGGATTGTTGAATACGCTATAACGGAGTGTAAGAAAACGGCAGGCTGGGTTACACTTGTTTGCTTTAGATCTTCATCAGTTCCTGCAAAAAGCAAGTCTGATATTCGGAAACCTAAAATCTCATTTGCCCGTTCAAAAAGAACTTTAGCGCTATTGTTATTCTCGTATAAACTTTTGCCCATCCCGGAGAACTGGCTTCCCTGGCCCGGGAAAATGTATGCATGTTTCATCAGTGAATTTTTAACAGAAGAATTAATGAAGTTTTGAAGAAATCAGTTTCAAGAACTCATTTCTTGTAGGATACTTTTCGAATTCTCCTGAGAAAGCAGAAGTAGTTGTTACAGAGTTTTGTTTTGATACACCGCGCATCATCATACACAGATGTGAAGCCTCGATTACAACTGCTGCACCCAGTGGTTGTAGTGACTCAACGATGGCATCAAGTATTTGTGTTGTCAATCTTTCCTGAACCTGTAATCTTCGCGAATACACATCAACTACCCTCGCCATCTTACTAAGGCCGGTAATCCAACCATTAGGAATATAGGCGATGTGTGCTTTGCCAAAAAAAGGCAACATATGATGCTCGCACATGCTATATAATTCTATATCCTTTACAACTACCATTTCACTTACATCTTCGTGAAATTTGGCAGAGTTTAAAATTGCCTGTGCGTCTTGCTGGTAACCCTGGGTAATGAATTGCATTGCTTTCGCCATTCTTTCCGGCGTTTTCAGTAATCCTTCCCGGTCAGGGTCTTCGCCCAGTAAAGCAATACTGTCCCGGTAAGTTTTCATCAGGCCCTGGGTAACATTTTCATCGTACTCCTCTAATTTATTATATGCCATAAGGTACTTTTCTAGCTTTTTTAGATGTTTCTTTATGCCGGATATTCTACAAAATTTCGTTCGGTCTCATATAAACGCACCTGCAGGTCTAGCGACGCATCTAACTTTTCTCTTAATATTTTATAAATAACTATCGAAATGTTTTCTGCTGTTGGGTTCAATTGCTCAAACTCTTTACAGTCCATATTTAGGTTTTTATGATCGAACCGGTTCAAAACATGCTCCTCAATTAGCTGGCTTAAAGTACCAAGGTCTATCACAAATCCGGTATCAGGCGCTGGTTCCCCAACCACTTTTACTATCAATTCATAATTATGCCCATGGTAATTAGCGTTGTTGCATTTGCCAAAAACCGATGCATTTTTATCATCATCCCAGCAAGCATTATTTAGCCGGTGTGCTGCATTAAAATGTTCTTTTCTATATACTGCTACTTTATTACTCATGTAAAATGTTGAAGATGTAATGAAATCGTTATAGGCACCTAATCACCAAAATACTCCACGTAAATTCTTGGCGTCTCATAAAGCTTCACGCAATGCAGCTTCACATGCATTGGCAAATAACGTTGCAATTGTTTCCAGATCTCCATAGCCAGCGTTTCAGTGCTGCACATTTTGCCTTCCAAAAAGTCAACATCCAAATTCAGGTTTTTATGGTCCAGCTTTTTAATAACGTGTTCCTGTATCAACTTGCTGAGTTTCTTCACATCAAATAAAAAACCTGTTTCAGGGTTGATATGACCTTTAATAGTTACATACAAATCAAAATTGTGCCCGTGCCAGTTCTCATTGGCACAAACGCCGAAAAGCTCTTCATTTTTTTCTTTACTCCATGAAGGGTTGTATAATTTATGAGCTGCATTAAAATGTTCCAATCTTGTCAAATAAACCATTCCACACTAATTTTCACCAAAGGTAATATTTGAAAGGTAAACGCTTGTCCACTTACTTCCATATGCGACCTTTGTGTTGATGAAAGTGGTAATTACCTCTGCAACAGAGAATGAAATAGATCAAATAAAGCGAACCGTTAACGTAATCAGCATTAGAGAAAAAACCGGTATTCAAATTCATTTTCACATTTGTGGTGTCGGTTTGTTGTCTTCCTGCTTTTCTATTTCGAAACTGATCTTCGAACAAAAACCAAATCTGATAATTCAGGCCGGAATTGCAGGAACCTTCGATAACCATATTGGAACTGGAAATGTTGTGGCGGTTAAAGATGAAGTGTTGGGAGATGTGGGGGTGGAAGAAGACGGAGCTTTTAAAGACCTTTTTGATCTAAACCTTCAATCAGAAAATTTGTTTCCTTTTACCGAACGAAAACTTCATAACAGGTTTCTTGGTGGTTTGAATTTTTCGAAATTGCAAGAAGTAACGGCTATTACCATAAATGAAATAACAACGAGGCCGACTCGAATAGAAGCATTGAAATTAAAATACCAACCAATTATTGAATCGATGGAAGGAGCTGCGCTTCACTATTGTGGTTTGCAAACTTCTACCCCTTTTATACAAATACGGGCAATTAGCAATTACATAGGCGAGCGTGACAAGTCGAAATGGAAATTTAAAGACGCCTTTAATAATTTGGCTGAAGTAGTGTCGGGATATATTGATCAATTAAATAACGAACAGATTACAACAATATAAAGTAAGGAAGTATGAAATTTACGATCGGCTTTAGCCCATGTCCAAATGATACTTTTATTTTCGATGCGCTGGTAAATAATAAAATAGATACCGAAGGATTTGAATTTGAACCAGTGCTTGAAGACGTGCAGACTCTAAACAAGTGGGCCATCGAAAAAAGGTTGGATATAAGTAAGATTAGCTACGGAGTTTTGCCACTGGTGCTAAAAGATTATGTGGTATTAAACAGCGGCGGTGCGTTAGGTAAAGGAGTTGGCCCTTTATTGATTTCAAAAAATGAGGTTAAGGATGTTGCGAATGAAATAGAGAATCTAACAGTTGCAATTCCGGGTGAAAACACAACCGCGCACGTGCTGTTTTCTTATGCATTTCCCTCTGCTAAAGGCAAACAATTTCTTGTTTTCAATGAAATTGAAAATGCAGTGTTAACCGGACAAGTGGATGCAGGAGTTATCATTCATGAAAACCGGTTTACCTACCAGGACAAGGGTTTAATAAAACTGATGGATCTGGGAGCGTATTGGGAACAAACAACCGGAGCGCCCATTCCACTTGGTGGAATAGTTGTAAAAAGAGGTATGGAAAAGCCTGTTCAACAAAAATTAAACAGGCTAATAAAAAAGAGCGTTGAATATTCTTTTGAGAAATATCCTGCGATCTCTTCCTATATCAGCAGTCATTCGCAGGAGATGAGTGAGGACGTTATGCGAAAGCATATTGATCTGTACGTCAACAATTTTTCAATTGCCTTAGGTGATGAAGGCAAACAAGCGGTAAATACATTTTTAGAAGTTTATTCAAAAGTTCATCAAAGTTGTTTCGCCAAAGAAGAGATTTTTGCAGAGGGATGACAAGGGAAAACCTTTTTAATTTCTGGATGTAAATGCAGTTTGGGCCACGCGGCTGTACTTATTGCGACTTTTGTTGCGTCGCACACTTCCTCTGAAGGTAATTCTATTAAACCCTTTCATTTGCTTGTGTGCAGTTTTTGTTGCATGTTTCCGATTGTTCGGATTTTATGTATTTGTTCGGTTCTGTTTGAACTCCCGGGTTACAAAAACGTCTGGATAATAGGATTTGTCGGCTCCAAAGATTTTCACCTGTATCTCAAAAAGTTGCCAATTCACTTGGAGCCTGTGATTTTAATTCATGTTGAATATATTCTTCAACTGAAAGATTTTTATCAGAAGTAACCGATCTCATTCTAACACTTCTTTGTTCAAAATATACTATTTGTCCTATTCTTTAAGCATCATATTCTAATACCGGTCTCAGCCATCTTTCAACCTCTTCAATATCCATATTTTTGCGGTTTGCATAATTTATTACCTGGTCTTTTTCAATTTTTCCAATACCAAAATACTTACTTTCAGGATTTGCAAAATACCAGCCGCAAACAGAAGAAGCGGGATACATTGCCAGGCTTTCTGTAAGCTGAATACCGGTTGCATTTGTAGCATCCAACAAAGCAAACAACTTATATTTTTCAGTGTGGTCAGGACAGGCCGGGTAACCGGGGGCCGGACGGATACCTTGGTACTTTTCTTTGATAAGGTCTTCGTTGGTCAGGTTTTCTTCTTTTACATAACCCCAATATTCGGTTCTGGTTTTATGATGAAGTAATTCTGCAAATGCTTCAGCAAAACGGTCGGCAAGCGCCTGTAAAGAAATTTTGTTGTAATCATCGTGTTGCTCATTAAAGCGTTTTATATGCGGCTCAATGCCATCAATTGTAACTGCAAAAGCACCGATATAATCCTGTAAGCCAGTTTCTTTTGGAGCAATAAAATCACTTAAAGACATATTAGGCTGTCCTGCAGCCTTCTTCACCTGCTGTCTTAATGATTCAAGTTCTACCACTATTGACAGTTCATCAGTCACCGTTATCGTATCCTTACTGTCAGAGTTAGCAGGCCAAAAGCCTATGACGCCTTTGGCAGTCAGCCATTTTTCTTCGATGATTTTCTTAAGCAGCGCCCGGGCATCATTATACAATTTTGTTGCTTCAATACCGACCTTTTCATCATTTAAGATTTGCGGAAATTTTCCATGAAGTTCCCAGGCAATAAAGAATGGCTGCCAGTCTATATATTCTGCAATTTCTTTTAAATCATACCCGATAAAACTCTTGGTTCCTATGAACGAGGGTTTAACTGGCTGAAAATTACTCCAGTCCAACTTTACCCTGTTATTTACTGCCTGCTCATATGGTAGGTAGGCTTTCATTACTTTTTTACTGGCAAAGTCTTCTTTAAGCTTCCTGTATTCTTCTTTAATTCCTTTTAAAAAAACCGGTTTTTGTTCTTTGCTCAGTAAAGACCCCGCAACGGTCACGCTTCGGGAAGCATCTAACACATGCACAACTCCTTCATCATATTCCTGGGCAATTTTTACAGCAGTATGCATACGGCTGGTAGTAGCGCCACCAATCATTAAGGGGAGAACCATATTCTGGCGCTTCATCTCGCGAGCTATATGAACCATCTCGTCAAGCGAAGGAGTGATCAACCCGCTTAAACCAATAATGTCTACTTTTTCTCTTCTTGCGGTTTCTAAAATTTTATCTGTAGGAACCATTACACCAAGGTCAATAATATCGTAGCCATTACACCCTAATACTACGCCCACAATATTTTTACCTATATCGTGTACGTCGCCTTTTACAGTAGCCAATAATATTTTGGCAGCTCCTGCACCTTCTTCGTTTACGGTGCCTGCAGCAATGTGAGCTAGCCTTCTTTCTTCTTTCTCAGCTTCAATAAATGGAAACAAGTAAGCAACACTTTTCTTCATTACCCTGGCACTCTTTACCACCTGGGGCAAAAACATTTTTCCCGCTCCGAAAAGATCGCCTACAATGTTCATCCCATCCATCAACGGACCTTCAATAACATCCAGTGGCTTCGGGTATTTTTGTCGGGCTTCTTCAGTATCTGCTTCCACATAATCGGTTATTCCATTTACCAGTGAATGAGCAAGCCTTTTCTCAACAGGATATTGGCGCCATGCTTCATCTTTTACGGTTACTTTACCTTTTGCTTTTACCGTTTCTGCAAAAATAATGAGCGCTTCCGTTGCCTCGTTATTATCGTTGTTGCGGTTTAGTATTACGTCTTCACACAGATCTTTTAGCCTCGGTTCAATTTCGCTGTACACCTGCAATTGGCCTGCGTTTACAATTCCCATGTCCATTCCCGCCTGTATAGCATAATAAAGGAAAACGGCATGTATTGCTTCCCTAACATGGTCGTTACCTCTAAATGAAAAGGAAACATTACTTACCCCACCGCTTATTTTTGCGAGTGGCATTTTTCGTTTTATTTCGCGGGTCGCTTCAATAAAGTCAACAGCGTAATTGTTATGTTCTTCAATACCTGTTGCAATGGCAAATATGTTGGGATCAAAAATAATTTCTTGCGGTTCGAAGCCTACCTGCTCGGTCAAAATTTTGTAAGCTCTTTCGCAAATTTCAATTTTTCGTTGCTTGGTATCAGCCTGTCCTTTTTCGTCGAATGCCATTACAATGACTGATGCCCCATAGTTTTTACAGGTAAAGGCTTGCTCAATAAACTTTTCTTCGCCTTCTTTCATGCTGATCGAGTTTACGATGCATTTACCCTGTACGCACTTTAGACCCGCCTCTATGATTTCGAACTTGGAGCTGTCAATCATTATAGGAATCCTGGCGATGTCGGGCTCTGCCTGCAAAAGATTGAGGAAGGTGGTCATAGCACTTACGCCTTCAAGTAAGGCATCATCCATGTTTACGTCGAGTATTTGCGCACCGTTCTCTACTTGCTGACGTGCCACTGACAGCGCCTCTTCGTATTTGTTTTCACGAATCAGGCGTGCAAATTTTTTGGACCCTGTAACGTTTGTACGTTCGCCGACGTTTACAAAATTCGTCTCTGGTCTAATAACGAGTGGTTCTAATCCTGAGAGACGTAAGTAAGGTTTTATAGTTGTTGAAGTCATTTGTTTTTTACTTTTCTATTTGCAGGGAAACCTATTTCATTTCGGGCTTTTCTTTATGAACTAATGATTTTTTTAAGCGTAGTGAAGATTATTTGTACTTCCTTGTCTTTTGTAAATAGTGCCTGGTCTAATCTTCTCCAGCTTTATCTATAGTTCCTTATTATCAAATAAAATTTGCTTCATTCTTGTATAAACGCGAATGATTTAAATATTTACCTGGATAGCTCTTCTTAAACGTAAAATCGGTGAGAGCATAGCCATACCTGGGCTGTAAACGCGAAAGGTGTTTTACAGCCCTCCATTTTTCATCTTTTAATTTAAAGATAAAATCTCCTGAAAATCTTGTGATGTTTCTTTTTAACTGCTTGATTTAGTACTTTAATTCCACCCATTTCTGCTAAATCCCTATCCAGCATTACTTTCACTCCCCGAAGAACAAAAACCTTTTCGATGATTACTGCTTCAGAAATTTCTTGCACAGATAGCGACTTTGCCATAAGTAATCTTCATTTTGTTTGAAGCCACAATTTTCGACTTCAGCATCATCCCATCGTATCGTATCATTGTTTGATCTCACAATTCGTAATGTCAAACGCTTTTTTAAAGTTTTTATGAAGGGGACTAATTAACACTATTGAACATTGTTGCGTCGCACACTTGTAATTCTGGTTCCTAAGCAACAACTTAAAAGCGTTCGCATCATTCTCCCTGGAATAAGGTCGATTCCACCACCGGCAATTGCCTTGGCTTAAAATCTCTTACATAATCTGCAATATGTTTAATATGATCAGGTGTTGTGCCGCAGCAGCCACCTACAATGTTTACAAAACCTTCTTGCGCCCACTCTGCAATAATGTGTGCAGTCTCATGTGGCTGCTCGTCATATTGGCCAAAGGCATTTGGTAAACCTGCATTAGGATATACTGATGTATAACATTCGGCTATCTGGCTTAACTCTTCTACATGTGGACGCATTTGAGTTGCACCGAGGGCGCAATTAAGGCCAACACTTAACGGGCTTGCATGACGGATAGATGTATAAAAAGCTTCCAATGTCTGCCCACTCAAAGTTCTGCCCGAGGCATCAGTTATAGTGCCGCTGATCATGATTGGTAGTTCGGGCAGCTTGTTGTCGCGGAAGAATTTTTTTGCAGCGTAAATAGCCGCTTTCGCATTTAACGTGTCGAAGATTGTTTCAATCAACAGTATGTCTACTCCACCATCAACTAAACTTTTTATTTGTTCGGTATAAGCTGTTGCCACTTCATCAAAAGTAACTGCGCGGTAACCTGGATTATTTACATCTGGTGACAGGCTTAAGGTTTTGTTTAACGGGCCAATAGCGCCTGCTACCCACGCATTCTTTCTGTCTTTTGCCTCAGGTGAAGCAAGAAATTTTTCAATTGCATTTCTTGCACACTTTGCTGAGGCGGTATTCAACTCGTATGCTAAAGACTGCATGTCGTAATCAGCCTGGGCAATAGTAGTACTGCTAAACGTATTTGTTTCAATAATGTCAGCACCGGCAATAAGGTATTGCAGGTGTATTTCTTCGATTATTTTTGGTTGTGTAATACTTAATAAATCGTTGTTTCCCTTTACGTCGGTATGCCAGTTTTTGAAGCGTTCGCCCCGGTAATCTTCTTCCTCAAGTTGGTAGCGCTGAATCATTGTGCCCATTGCTCCATCGATTATAAGTATCCGTTTTTCCAGTTCTTGTTTTATATCCATAGTCTCATTTTTTTCATGATGCATCTAGCAAAACATGAACGATGAATAGTATTGTTATATTTGAATAGTGCGACGCAACGATGGTAAAAAGAAGTTGTGAAGCCGACTTCAAAAAAAATTTTTAGACTGTAAACGAGGACATTCTGGAAATGAATCAAGAGTGAGATCGTTTATTAGTTCAATTGAAACACTAAATCAGCAGGTTGAACAATAAACAAATCCGCCTGCTAAGGAGGACAAAAATATGGTAAAATTTTTAAACGCTGAACCGCGGGGAAGATTAAGGATTCAATAGGCTAATCGTATGTACAATCAATCGTAATCTCAACGGTGTCAGAAATCATTTTACTGGCGAGAGAGCCTCCAATGTTATAATCTTTTCTAAGAACTTTAAACTTGCTTCGGGCTATGGCCTTACCTCCTTTTATTTCGATGGTTCCGTTTTGTACAATTTCCCTTGTTATTCCATGAATAGTCAGGCTTCCTTTTACAACAGCGTTGTACACGCCGTCTTTTGCAAAATTGATATCTCTGAAATTAGTAATAGTTCCTTTAAAATAAGCTTTAGGTATTTTATCGCTGTGCAGGTAGTCTTCGTTGAAGTGCTCTTCCATTAAATCGTTCTCGAAATGAAAATCTTTAATGTTCATTTCGAAATTATACTGGCCGGTTGCAGTAAAAAGCTGGCTTGTAACGGCATTGTTTTTAGCTTCTATATCCTCCAACGGAGCACTTGAAAAAAACGTAACTCTGCCGGTGTGTGTATTGAAAACCTTTTGAGAAAAAGTTACTGCACTAATAGTAACGGCCAGTATGAGGAGGTAAAAGGTTTTCATTTTTTGTTAGTGATTTATTTTACTTCACATACTGCCCAACGGGCAAGCGGTTAGTAATACTTCTCGCAAGTGTCATTTCATCCGCATATTCCAACTCCCCGCCAAAAGCTATGCCTCGTGCAATCGTAGTTACTCTACAACTAAATTGTTGAATCTTTTTTTGAATATAGTAGATGGTAGTGTCGCCCTGGATATTAGGATTGAGTGCAAACATTAACTCTTCTGTGTCTTCCTTTTGTATGCGGCTGATAAGTGGTTCAATACTTAACTGGTCGGGTCCTACACCATCTAAAGGCGATATAATACCCCCTAGTACATGGTAAGTGCCATTATATTGTTGTGTACTTTCTATGGCTATTACGTCGCGAATATTTTCGACCACACAAATAAGGTGTTGGTTGCGGGAACTGTTGGCACAAATAGCGCAAATGTCTGCATCACTGATATTTAAACACCTTTGACAAAACTTGATATCCTGCCTCATACGTGAAATAGTATTACCAAATTGCAGCACTTCTGAAACATCTTGTTTTAGTAAATGCAAAACGAGACGCAGCGCAGTTTTTTTTCCAATACCCGGAAGCCTGGAAAATTCATTTACCGCATTTTCTAATAACGAGGAAGGAAGTTGCATTTTGTAAAAATACTTAGGGCCTTTGATAGATGAACGCGCCGTACTTTGACTTTAATACTTTCTGAAAGTTAAAGTTAGCCGGACTGGGAATTCCGTTAATTATATGAAAGGGCCAACTTTATCGGCATATTAAATTCTTATTGAAGCCTTTACTATTTTCATACATTATTAAAACAAAGAATAATGGCCCTAATCTGTGATAGTCGTTAAAGGGTAATTTCTGTCTGGTTTTCTGAATTTGCCCTGACTGACAATTTTGTGTTTGCGGTTATCACTATTTCCGGTTGTTCGTGCTTCCCGAAAAACTTACCTGGATCCCATTTGCCGTTCTTGTTGTTGTCATACAAAATACGAATGTCATACTCGCCGGGCTCATACAACTTCTGCGTCCACTCACTTTGACGAAGAGGGATGGAGTCGACCACTTTATCTGTTTTAACAATTTGCAACACCGGGTTCTTTGCAAGATCAAGGTTCTTAAAAAGCAGTTTTACCGTTCCGTAATCTCCTGTTCTTTTTGTGCTAAACCTGATTGTATCGTTTTTAGCCAAAGTAGTACCAGCAGAGTCCGCAAAAGCTTCTTTTCGAAGTATGATACGATACGCGGTATTTTCGGGCCACTTGTAAAGAAGGGTAAATCGGGTTTTACCAGTGTCTGGGATAATTGAATAATTTGCCACCACATTAGAGTCGGGTCCAAGGAGGGTGATTTTAGAACTATCGTAAGCAGTTATTTTTTTGTTGAAAGTAAGTTCGAGATTATTAAGAAGACTTTGCCTGCCATCTTCAAAGTTGGCCTGGTATCTTAATAGTTTGTCTTCTTTTGCTTTTCCGGTGGCAGGTGCAGGTCTTGGCCTTCCAGTACCTGTATCTATTTTTTCCAGTTGATAAGCATACAAAGTCACCGGCCTGTTATTAGAGCTGTTAATTGCAGTGTCAGCAAAAGCAAACGGTTTTGTTGTATCGTCATAGTGCTTTGAATACTCGTTAGGAATAGCATACATCGCAAAAGTTCCGGCCGCTATATTTTTAAATTGAAAGTTGCCCTTTCCATCTAGTTTCGCTACATATCGTGGTCTTTCTTTTACTACTGCGCTATCATCTAAATTTCTATGTAGCACAACAACCAGGGTAGTATCAATTTTACCTGTTTGGGCCAATACTACTTTTCCTGATACTGAATTTGTGTCCAAAGTGGGCCCGGTTGAAAAAAGATAGGTAAAGTTGGGCGCTATGTTTCCTTCATTAATGTCCCTTAGCGCATTTCCAAAATTTATGGAATAAGTAGTGTTAGGTTCAAGGGTGTCTTTAATTCTAACGGTAACTGTTCTAAAACGTGCATTAATAATTGGTGGACTAACGGGATTCGGAGAAACAAGAACGTTTTCATATGCATTCTGAATTTCAACAAACTCATCAAAATTCAGCGTGACGCGATTACCGGTAAAGTTTGTCATTGAATCTCTTGGAGCAGCGGTTACCAATACGGGTGGAAGAGAATCTCTTGGTCCACCGCCCGGGGGTATCATATTGGCGCAACCGGTCATAGCAACCATTGTAATGGCTGCTATGAAAACTGCAATAAGGTAAAAATATATTGGGGAAGTCTTTATCATCATGATTTTTGTTCGTTGCAAACTTAGCTGCAATTCTTTGTTACTATCCTGTAATCAAATGATTTATATGATTTTTAGGAAATGGGTTTTGAACGTGACTTAGTAAAAGTAAAAACAGGAAAAAACGAAAGATTACTTTTGAATTGCAGATTACTAAAATGGGCAATAGCTAGTATAAAGCATTAAAACTGACTGCGTTTGCTATTCAATTAATTTTATTTCGTTATTGTAGTTAAATACTATTTTTGCCGTTCATTAAAAAACTACGTCAAACGTTTGCTATGAGTGTATTAGTAAATAAAAACTCCAAGGTAATTGTACAGGGTTTTACCGGTACAGAAGGAACTTTTCATGCTACACAAATGATTGAATATGGCACTAACGTAGTTGGTGGAGTTACTCCTGGTAAAGGAGGTTCAACGCATTTAGATAAGCCGGTATTTAATACGGTAGCAGATGCTGTAGAAAAAACGGGCGCTGATGTAAGTATTATTTTTGTTCCACCGGCTTTTGCAGCCGATGCTATTATGGAATCTGCTGAAGCAGGTATTTCACTGGTTGTTTGCATTACTGAGGGAATACCGGTGCAGGATATGGTGAAGGTTAAAAATTATTTGCAAACTAAAACTACCCGCCTGATTGGTCCAAACTGCCCAGGTGTAATAACAGCAGACGAAGCCAAAGTAGGTATTATGCCAGGGTTTATTTTCAAGCGCGGCAAAATAGGAATTGTATCTAAATCAGGTACGCTGACTTATGAAGCTGCAGACCAGGCAGTAAAAGCCGGATTGGGAATTTCTACCGCCATTGGTATAGGTGGCGATCCAATCATTGGCACTACAACAAAAGAAGCAGTAGAACTCTTAATGAATGACCCTGAAACAGAAGGTATCATTATGATTGGTGAAATTGGTGGTGGAATGGAAGCGGAAGCCGCAAGATGGATAAAAGAAAACGGAACCAAGCCTGTAGTTGGATTTATTGCAGGCCAAACTGCACCTCCGGGTCGCCGTATGGGACATGCCGGTGCGATTATTGGCGGAGCGGATGATACCGCTGCTGCAAAAATGAAAATTCTTGCAGAGTGTGGAGTAAGCGTGGTGGATAGTCCCGCTGATATTGGTAAAACAATGGCAGAAGCATTAAAGAAATAATTGATTGAATATTTTTAAAAGGCCCGGCATTTAATGATGTCGGGCTTTTTTATGATTAACCGGTTCTTTAGCAATAGGGATAGTTTTTTTAACCAGCTACATAGCTGCTATTAAACATCGTTGCGTCGCACTTTTCAACATTATTATTATTATTCGTCGAAAGACGCACTTTTAGAAAGAATTATTTTAAATGAGCGAAGGTTTAAATATCAACCCCTCAATTAGCCCCTCTTTAGCTGAGGCGGAGCCCGACTTCCTGATAATTGGCCAGGGAATTTGCGGTACCTTCTTAAGTCATTATTTGATTAAGGCAGGTAAAAGCGTTGTTGTAATAGATGATAACAAGCCATTCTCGGCAAGTAAAGTAGCAAGTGGCGTTATCAACCCGGTAACAGGAAGGCGGATAGTAAGAACCTGGATGATTGAAGATTTACTGCCATTTGCCCTACAGGAGTATACAGCTTTAGGTAAGCAACTAGGTGTAAGCCTGGTGAAAGAATGCAGTGTGCTTGACTTTCATCCAAGTCTTCAAATGAAAGATGCATTTGAAAAAAGGCTGGAAGAAGAAAAGGAATACTTACACAAGGCAAACGAATTGCATTGGCAGCAGACTTTCAATTTTCATTTTGGTGTTGGTGAAATAAATCGTTGTTTACTTATTGATATCGATGCATTACTTACAAAATGGCGAGAGCAGTTGCAATTTCAAAATGCACTGATTGAAGAAACATTTTCGTCGGAAGAATTATCAATTGGTGATGGACGAATCCTTTACAAAAAACTTTCCCCCGGCAAGATCATTTTTTGCGATGGGGTTAGCGGAATAGATAATCCGTTGTTTAAAAATCTTCCTTATTCTCCTAATAAAGGGGAAGCCATTATTGCCAGAATTCCTGATCTTCCTACACAGTATATTTATAAACAGGGGTTAACTATTGTTCCGTGGAGAAATGACCTTTTTTGGATCGGTTCTACTTATGACTGGAATTTTACTGACACTTTACCTACCGGAGCATTTAGAGATAAAGTAAAAAATTTTCTTACCTATTTTTTAAAAATCTCTTTTGAAATTGTTGATCACATAGCATCGGTACGGCCTGCAAATATGGAAAGAAGGCCTTTTGTAGGGCTTCATCCCCAACAACGTAATGTGGGCATTTTGAATGGTATGGGAACAAAAGGATGCTCTCTTGCCCCATTTTTTGCTAAGCAGTTTGCAGACTTCCTGACCAGTAAAAAACCAATTGCTCCTGACGCTGATGTAAAACGATTTGAGAAAATTTTAGCAAGGAAAATGAATTGATAGCTCAAGCCCTATTTTTGGTAAAATAAAATTGCTATGAGCAACCGGGAAGAGACTTATGCGATACCAACCAAATTTAGAAGAATTGAAAATCTTCACATTCTTTTTTGGCTGCTAAAAGATTTAAGCTGGGCCATGCTGTGGAAACCCTTCGCTTTAATTATGATCGTTCCAACCATTGGTGCTGCTTTGCTTATAACCTGGCAAACCCGAAAAATCAGAAGTGAACTGCTTCATAACCTTGCTGTAGATTTCTGGATTATTGCAAATGCTTATTGGATGCTTACAGAGTTTTATTCTACAAATGACAACCTTCGGTTTTACACCATTATCCCGTTTTCGATTGGTCTTTTAATTATTGGGTATTACTACGTGGTAATAAAGCCAAAGGAGAAAAAAGTGAAAGAGTTATCGTAACAATAGAATCGCCGACTGCATCTATTCTTTTGGCAGAATTATTTTTGATTTTTGTAGGCTGAATAAAAATTTGATTGTACAAGAGTGCGACGCAAGAATGTTTAATAGCAGCAATAAAGCTGGCTACAAAATAAGGCCTATAAAAAAGCCGTTCTGTAATTGCAGAACGGCTTTTAATTTATAACTATACTAATTTTTAAAACCAGCTTCTAATCCACTTTTTAAAACCAGCTTCTAATCCACGTTTCGCTTGCCCTTCCCTGCAGTCTTTTGTAACGGCGGCTAACTTCCATTCTATGCCTAACCATTGTAACTAGCATCAGCGGAATAAATAAGAGGGTCAATGGTGGAATGCCAAGTATACTTATCCAGGTGCCACCATATTGTCTACGCATTGGCCGCCTGAGGCGCTCAGCAATTAAATACATTGACGGTACAATTACAAGAGTCATAAAAAAGGCAAATGTTAGTCCGTAAATAATTGTCCACGCTAACGGTTTCCAGAAACTTGCACTGGCTCCACCAAAGAAAATGTGAGGATTTAGTTCGGAGAACATGGTTACGAAATTGATATTGAAACCAACGGCCAGTGGTATCAGCGCTAGGATTGCAGCAAGTGCAGTTAACAGAACCGGAATAATACGTGTTTTACCTGCCTGAACTACAGCTTCCCTGGTTTTCATTCCCCGACCACGTAGTTCATCTGCAAACTCTATAACAAGAATTCCATTCTTAACAACAATACCTGCTAAGCCGATTACACCAACCCCTGTCATCACTACCGAAACTGTCATTCCGCTAATGGCAAAACCAAGCAACACACCGATAATACTAAACAAGATCTCAGTAAGAATAATTACAGGCTTGCTAATAGAGTTGAACTGTAATACCAACACAAACAGAATGATCATTAATGCAAACAGCAATGCTTTTGAAAGGAAAGCGCCTGTTTCTGCCTGTTGCGCTCCTTCACCTGTTTGAGAAATGGTCACATCGTCACTTACCTTTTTAAAATTTGCGATAGCATTTGTAAGCTTTGCATTTACATCAGTAGGGGTGTATTCGCTTAACACGTTTGAATAAAGTGTAATTACCCTTTTGGCGTTTTTACGTTTTATACTTCCATAAGTACTTGTATAGTCAACATTAACCAAAGAACTAATAGGGATCTGTTTTATACCACCTGTCATTTCGCGAAAAACAATCCGCTGGTTTAGCAGATCGGGCAGGTTGTTACGTTGCACGTCGATGTTGCGTAACTGGATTTTATATTCTTCTTCACCCTCCTTGATTTTTGAAACCTCGCGACCGAATAGTCCTGTACGTATAGCCATTCCGATTTGCGCCGTCGAAACACCTTCAATCATTGCTTTTTCCCGGTCGATACTCAGTGAGATTTCGGGGTTAGTTAAGTCCACGTCAAGCTTCAGCTCTTCTACACCTGCAATTTGCTGGTTGTCGAGAAAGTTTTTAAGATCAACGGCTGTTTTTGTAAGGTGATCGAAATTTTCACTTGAAACTTCAATATTTATGGGTGGTTCTGTAGGCGGTCCGCTTGCTTCCTTTGCAACAGAAATAGTAGCTCCGGGTAATCCTTTCATAGCCGCCCGGATAGAGTCAAGGTATGGAGCAGAAGAATGGCCCTCGCGTTTTTCAAACTCCACAAAAGACACCTGTACACGGCCAAGTTCGGGTCGGGTACTTCTGTCGCCGCTACTTGGATCGGAAGCGCCTATGGCAACGTTCGAAATCACGCTCTCGACAATAGGGTTCCTTTTGCCATTCTCATTACCGAGTACATGATTAATCTTCGTTTCAAGTTGGCGGGTAACCGAGTCGGTATAATCTACGCTGGTACCGACAGGTAATTTTAGATAAACATATACAAAGTTGGGGTCGCCTTGAGGAAAAAACACTACCGGAACTTTTCTTAATCCGAAAAGCACAATAGAGATAATAAATAATCCAAACGTACCGAGCAACAGGTGAACCGGTCGCCATCCTTTTAAAGCCCATCGTAACAAATCCTCATAATGGCCCATGATCCACGGCAGGGCATTGTTCTGAAATTTATGAATAAGATTGTCTATAACATAAGTGTTCAGAATAATTAAAAGGGCAAATAATATAAGCAGGTTTCCGCCAAAGTTAAAACCAAAAATATCGAGCAGTATACCGACACCAAGCAAGCCTAGAAAAGCAGGGCTTTTAAAAACAGCTTTTTTAGCCGGCCTTGTATCACCTTCGGGATGGTTCATAAAGTCGACTGCAAACACAGGGTTCATGATGAATGCTACTACCAGGGACGCCGATAAAGTAAAGATCAGCATGGTTGGCAGGTAAATCATAAACTTACCGATAATGCCGGGCCAGAACAGCAGGGGAAAAAATGGAGCAAGTGTTGTTGCCGTACCGGCCAGTACAGGTATAAAAACTTCGCCGGCTGCAATACGTGCCGCCATGTTCGATGTTAAACGTCCTTTACCTTCAACAAATATCCGGTGTGTATTTTCAATTACCACAATTGCATCATCTACTATAATTCCCAACCCAAATAACAATGCAAACAGCACAATGAAATTAAGGGTAACATTAGAGCCGGTGATCATTTCTGCCATAGGCAAAAACAAAAACGCAACGAACATACTTAGCGGTACCGAAAGCGCTACAAAGAAGGCGTTAGTGACGCCCATAAAAAACATCAGGATAATTAACACCAGAACAAAACCAATAACGATTGAGTTAACCAGGTCGTTAAACGAAGTTCTTGTTGCCTTACTCTGGTCACTGGTAATAACCACATCCAGGTTTCTGGGCAGTATGGTTCCTTTCATTTCTTCAACCGTCTTCTTAACGTTATCAGAAGTTTCAATAAGGTTTTCTCCTGCTCTTTTGATAATGTTAAGCGTAACAACGTTCTTTCCATCTAAACGGGCGTAGCTCTCTCTTTCCTTTACTGTATCTCTTATTTCAGCAATGTCCTTTAGATAGATTGGCGAACCAGAGGTATTTCTGACAATTAATTTCTGTATATCGTACACATTTTTAAACTGCCCTTTTACCTGCAGGGTACGCTTCATATTTCCAACCGCCAGCAATCCGCCAGATATATCTGCATTTTCGCGGGTAACTGCATTTGCAATATCATCGAAAGTGATATTAGAAGCCTGCATTTTGTAGTTGTCGACATTAATCTGAAACTCACGTTCAGGAGCGCCAACAATATCAACACGGGTTATTTGCTGTAATTCCTCCAGTCGGTCCTGCATATCATCCGCATAGCTTTTAAGCCGCATTACATCATAGTCGCCGCTAATGTTTACATACATAATAGGTATGTCAGAAAGGTTCACTTCCTGCACTGCCGGTGGGTCTGTGAGGTTTGTAGGTAGGTCTGTTTTTGCCTTATCTACTGCATCTTTCACCTTTTGAAGTGCAACATCCTTCTCCACATCTGTTCCAAATTCTACAACAATTGCCGAATAGTCCTGCAACGAAGTACTTGTAAGTTTATTGATTTTTGCGCCGGTGATTCCTTTCAATTGTTTTTCAATTGGCTGGGTCACCAAGTTTTCTATATCCCTTGGCGAGTTACCTACATAAATAGTTTGTACATATATGGTAGGTATAACAATGTCAGGAAACTGCTCTTTAGGTAACGTAACAAATTGGGTAATACCTATTACCGAAACAAAAATTACCAGCAGGTAAATAGATGTTTTATTTTTTATCGACCAGGTGGTCGGTCCAAATTCCTTAAACTTTTCTTTTAAATTTTCTAATGCACTCATCGTGTTAGTTTTTAAACCTGTAGATATTTATATGGCGCTTTAACCTGGTCACATTCCATTTTCTCTTACCTCTATACTACCAGTTATTTTTTTGTACTCAGCCCGATCTCCTCTGTCAACATCGTTGCGTCGCACACTTGTGCAGCCAATTTTGTTTCACACTGTGGTTATCTTTGGCTAAGCAACTGTAGTCACCAATTGTCCGTCGTAGAGACTTTGAAAACCTTCGGTGATGATAACGTCACCTGTTTGTAGTCCACCTTTTACTTCAAGCCTGTCTCCGTATAATTCTCCTACCTGGATCTGCCTTTTACGTGCAACCACTGTATTTCCTTCTTTCACAGCTACCAAAACAAACTTTCCCTGCTCATCTGTTTGCAATGTATTTACCGGAATGGTGATGGCATTGGGTGTAGTGTAATCCTGAATTCTAACATTAGCTGTCAGGTTTGGCTTCAGGCTTTTATCCTGCGGTATTTTAGCCTCAGCTATAAAACCCCTTGAGGTTGTGCTGATAGATTGACTAATAATTGAGATTGTAGATTTATAAGTTTTGTTGATGTCAGGAACTGATATAAGCACAGGCGTTCCTTTGGCAACACGGCTTAAATAATTTTCAGGCACATCTGTTACAACTTTAAGGTTTGTTGTATTTACAATCTTAATGCTGGCAGTGGGTGCTCCGGTAAACATTTCACCAACATGTATATTTACTTCGTCTGCCACACCCGAAACGTTGCTAATCACATTTGTGGTAGCTAATTGTGCTTCAGCAACTCTTATATTCTCCTGTTGTGTTTTTATCTGGTTCTCAAGCACATCCACATTTGTTTTGGCTTGTAACAACTGCATTTCAGTTCCTATTCGTTGCTCCCACAAATTCTTTGTCCGCTGGTATACACTTTTCGCCAGCTCCAGTTGGTTTCTAACGCCGGCCAAACCTTGCCTTGCAGCAACTACATTTTGCCTGATAATAGCATCATCTAATTTTAAAAGCAATTGCCCTTTTCTTACAAATTCCCCTTCTTTTACATAAACTGCTCTAACCTGGCCACCAGCACCACGAGGGCTTATATAAGAAATATTGTCTGCGTCAACTTTTCCCTGCAAGTCTATGTAATGGGTAAAGCTTTCAACTTTTACAGTGTCTAATATTACCAGTTTTGCTTTATCGGCCTTTTTATTAGTTGTGTCCAAAATAGCCAACTCCTGTTCCAGTTTTTTTATTTCAGCAGTGTTTTCAGCCTGGTCCTTTTTAAGTTTTTCAAGGGCTTCTTTCTTTTTGTCTAGTTCCGCGTTTTTATTATTTCCACCACACGATACCATAAAGAGCACCATGGCAGATAATAATGAAGCTTTTATAAGCAATTTCATAAAGTACGTTTTGATATTGATTTGAATTTTTATTAGTTAAGCTTACCCAAAGCAGATTGGTAAGAAATTTTAGCAATAACTGCATTGTATAAACCAGTGAAGTAGTTGGATTGTGCAGTTTGCCAATCATTGTCGGCCTGCAAAACTTCAAAGCTTGAACCAATGCCCGATTCAAACTTCTTTTTAGTTGTCTGATACACGCTTTCTGCAAGCTGTACGTTGCGCTGCTGCGCATCCAGGTTAAGCAAGGCGTTTTTCAGGCTTTCTTTTGATGCGGTGTATTGCAAGTCGATTACCTGTTTTAAATGCTCGATGCCGTTATCTACTTTCTGCAGGTTTAACTGCGCCTGTTGTACTTTGTACTTGCGCTGAAATCCATCAAAAATGGGAATGTTGAGGTTTAACCCAATTAAAGCACTTTTAAACCAAATGAAATTACTATTGGTAATAAACTGCTGTCCCATACCTGAAATGGTATAGCCGCCTATTGCTGACACGGTAGGCAAATACCCCAACTTATACCTTTTTACATCCAGCTCCTGCAGCCTGCGCGAATAGGCTATTGCCTGAATCTCTTTCCTATCTTCATATTTTAAATTATCGTCTAGGGCATTTTGCTTTATATCTTCATTTGTTAATCCTTCTTTCAGAAAAACAGTATCATTTTGACCGATACCGATAGAATATTTAAGCGCAGCGTAAGCGAGCTTTATTGAATTGTCTAAAACACTTTGAGATGTTTGAAGGTTAATCAATTGTACTTGTACTTTGTCCAGGTCAAGTCTTTCTGCAAACCCGTTTACAAACATTATAGAATCGTCGTGATACAACTTCTGAAGACGTTCAATTCCACCTTTTAAAAAGTCAGATTGTCTTTGTGCAATAAGTATTGCGTAGTACCTTCTGTAGGCAGAGTCTTTTACTCTTTCCTTTACCAATTCCAAATTCGCTTGCGATAGACCTAAAGCTGTTTTTCTTGCCTTTAAGCCTACAAACACATCTGGTTGAAAGAGCAATTGTGAAAGAGACGCTCCGATGCTTGTATTCCATGGTTGCTGAAAGCTGAAGGACGTGAACGTTGCAGGTGGCGCTTTGGTTGTAGGAGACACCAACCCGTTTTCTTTTAAAACCTTGTAGATCCCTTCTTCCGACGACGGAAAAAGAACTTGTGGCAATTTTAAATACCTGTTAATAGAGCCGCTTCCAGAAATTTGCGGAAGTGCCTGCCCGGTTATTTCCTGATTTTGCGAAGCTTGAATCTCGTAGTCTATCTGTGCATTTTTTACCTCTGATACATTTTTGAATGCCAGTTCTACGGCCTCTTTTACTGATAATTCATACCGCTTTTGCGAAAAAGCGTTTGTAATTAGCAGCAATAACAAAAAGGTAAACGATAGTTTCTTTAGCGTTTGTTTACTCATGTCAATTACTTTTAGTTCTACTGTTTTTGTATTTCTTAATTAGTTCCTGTCCCTCCGGGGTGCATAGTCCATAGAGATAATGCTCTAGTATTTCCTTTTGAACTTCCACCATACTAAATTTTGCAAAAGGAAAAACCTCTTGCCTGAAAGGCAGAAATACATTTTCTATTCTTAGTTTAGTAATGATGTCGATGTTTAGCTCTTTCCTGTAAAAGCCCTCTTTAATACCCGCAACTAAGTTGTCTTTAACCTTTTTTGCGAGGTATTCGTTTTTGTGTTGATACAGTTTTACAAAAACGGTAGGAAAAAATTTTTCAAGGTCTTCAAAAACAGTGGGGTTCATTTCTCCTACCAACTCCTGCATTGTTTCCATATTTAAAAAGATTTCATGCACAGCGTTTTCAGCATTAGCACAATGCGCCTCACAAATTCCGCAGCTCTTCTTAATGTGGTCTTCAACAACCGCATTAACTATCTGGTCTTTGTTTTCAAACGATTGATAGATTGTCTTTTTACTCATCCCGGTTTTCAAAGCAATCTCATCCATTGTAACCCTGCGGAAACCAAAACGGTTAAACAATTCATCCGCTTTAGCTAATATTCTCTCTCTTGCTTCCATAATAAAGAGTGCAAAACTAGGGAAACTTTTTCCACAATACAAGTTTCCACAGTGTTATTTAAATTATTTATTTAGTCCTTTCTCACCAGGCTCTTCTCCATTCATCCATTATTTTCTACAATCTTATTAATATATGTATTTTAAATGTAAGCTGTTCAATGTTCATTAGTAGAATGTATGCGATAGTTGTACAATGTGATTGACAAATTTGGCATGGTTCTTTAAATACTTATTTCTATAACAGAAAAACAGATAGATTATGAAAAGAACGAAACTTTTACTCGTAGCGTTGTTACTAGTTGGGGCTGCAAACACATTTGCCCAGGAATCACCGGCTTCAAGAGGATTACAGTTAAGCATAGGTGCGGAAGCTGCTTTACCTATCGGATCTTTTAAAAATGATAGCCGTTACAAATTTGGCGGAGGTGGAAGCGTAAAGCTGGCGTTACCAGTAGCTTCTGTGCTTGACCTTACTGTTTCTGCTGGATACCTGGCTTTCGGATCTTCTAAGCTTTCGGATCTGGATCCAGACAGAGGTACATTTACTGCTATTCCTTTTAAAGCAGGTTTGCAGGTTCACACACCAGGTGGGTTGTATTTTGAACCTCAGGTAGGTTTTACCCAAACGAAGATTTCAAAACTTGAAGGTGCGGGCGTGTTTACTTACGCAGCAAACGTTGGGTATTTAATTGGTAAAGCAGTTGATATTGCAGTTCGTTATGAAGCAATGGCTTCAAGAGAAGGAACTGCAATTGCCGGTGCAACAAATAGTGATGTTAGCGCTAAATTCCTGGGTCTAAGGTTGGCTTATAATATTCCTTTTGCAAGGTCTAAGTAAGCCCGTGTTTAGCGAAAAGATTTTAAAAAGCCGGTATAGCCGGCTTTTTTTATGCTATAACCTTTATAGAGTGGGCTCAGGAATAAATCGTCGTATTTTTTAAAACAATCGTTGCAACAAAAGAGTAGTTTATGCTTTAAAGCCCCTGTCAAAAGGGTTTATATTTCGTTTATTTAATTAGTCTCACGGTAAAAGGATGTTTATAGAGCACTCCTTCACTTGCACGAATGGTAGTAATAATAACCAGCACAAATGCTGCGATACCAGCAAGCCGAATAAAAAGGATTTCTACGACAGAACTAATGATGCCATATTTGAAATGGAGAAACGAGGGTGTAATTGATAAAATGGTAAAAAGCGATTTTAAGTGTGGGGGCGCAAGAGTAACCCCAAACGCGGGGGCTTTGAAACCACACAAAATGAAGTTGCTGATTTTTTGTTGCAGTACAAAGAGTGTGACACAACGATGTGTAATAGATTTTCATCTGCCGGTAACAAAAAAAATAAACATGTTCTAGTAGAAAAGCACAGTAGATGAAATAGCGTTGCGCAAAAAAATTATACTTCTACAGCTTCTTCGGATTTTATAACCTCCTTATGCATTCGGGTTAAGAAACGATGCATTTCTTCCATCTTTTTTACGCCTTCAACCACTAACAAAAACATTTTACCTGCCTGCTTTAGTTTTGCCTTGTTTGTTCCGGTTTGCAAAAAGGCTAACACATTTTTAAATGTTTCTGACTCGAAATATGGAGAGTCGGGGCGGTTGATAAAGTAGCACCGAAGCGTATCATCCTTTAAAGACATTTTTTCAAAGCCGAGGTTCACACCCATTCTTCGGCAGCGAACCGTGGTAAATAAATCGTCAACAGGTTGAGGTATCGGGCCAAACCTGTCTAACATCTCAGCCTTGAAATCTTCCAGTTCTTTGTCCGTTTCACAATTATCTAAACGGGTATATAAAGAAAGTCGTTCGGTTATGCTATCAACATAACGATCAGGAATTAAAATCTCAAGATCGGTATCAATTGTACAATCTGAAACAAAATTGTCTTGCTTTTGGATCTCTTCTTTAAACAAGTCTTTAAACTTGCTGCGTTTTAGTTCGCTGATGGCTTCATTTAAAATTTTTTGATACATTTCGAAACCTATTTCCGCCATAAACCCGGTTTGTTCACCTCCAAGCATATTACCTGCTCCGCGAATATCAAGGTCGCGCATCGCAATCTGGAAACCGCTTCCCAACTCGCTGTGTTGCTCTAAAGTCTGTAAACGTTTACGACTGTCGTTAGGCAAAGTACTCATAGGCGGAGCCAGTAAATAACAAAATGCTTTTTTATTGCTGCGGCCAACTCTTCCACGTAACTGGTGCAAATCACTTAAACCAAAATGATGTGCATTGTTGATCATGATGGTGTTTACGTTAGGAATGTCGACACCACTTTCTACAATGTTGGTACAAACCAGGACATCATATTTCTTATCAATAAAATCCAGAATTCGCTCTTCGAGTTCATGACCTTCCAACTGTCCGTGAGCATAACCGATACTTAGGTCGGGGCAGAGACCTTGAATTAGGCCGGCCATTTCATGCAGACCGTGAACCCGGTTGTGAATAAAGAAGACCTGTCCACCTCTTTCGGTTTCGTAATAAATAGAGTCACGAATAGCGTCTTCGTTAAAAACAAGAACCTCGGTTTGGATGGGCTGACGATTGGGCGGTGGCGTATTAATAATACTTAAATCCCTTGCCCCCATTAAGCTAAACTGCAGGGTACGGGGAATGGGCGTTGCGGTTAAGGTTAAGCAATCAACATTTGTTTTTAGCGTTTTCAACTTTTCCTTTGCACCTACGCCGAACTTTTGCTCTTCGTCAATTACCATCAGGCCCAGGTCTTTGAACTTTACTTCCTTACCCAGGATAGAATGGGTGCCAATGATGATATCTACTTTTCCTTCCTGTAATTTCTGTAAGGTTTCTTTTTTCTCTTTAGAAGATTTGAACCGGTTTACAAAATCAACAGTTACCGGGAAATCTTTTAAACGATCCTGAAAAGTTTTATAATGTTGAAAGGCAAGAATTGTTGTAGGCACAAGTATGGCCGCTTGCTTACCATCGACTACCGCTTTGAATGCAGCACGAATAGCCACTTCGGTTTTACCGAAACCTACATCTCCGCAAACCAGTCGATCCATTGGTGAGGGACTTTCCATGTCTTTCTTTACATCTGCTGTAGCCTTGCTCTGGTCAGGAGTATCTTCATAAATGAAAGAAGCCTCCAGCTCGGTCTGCATATAATTGTCAGGACTAAATTGAAAGCCTTGCTGTGCTTTTCTTTCGGCATATAATTGTATGAGATCAAAAGCAATTTCCTTAACCTTCGTCTTGGTTTTTTCCTTCAGCTTTTGCCAGGTATCGCTGCCGATTTTATTAACCTTTGGTATACTTCCTTCCTTACCTGTATACTTACTTATTTTATGAAGCGAATTGATGTTTACATAAAGAATGTCATTATCCTTATAAATAATTCGAACAGCTTCCTGTAATCGACCATTTACTTGTATTTTTTGCAATCCACTATAAGTACCAACCCCGTGATCGATATGAGTTACATAATCTCCTGGTTGTAACTCACGAAGTGTACGAAGCGTAAGGGCTTTGTTCTTGTTATAAGCCTGTTTTACCTTGTATTTGTGATACCGCTGAAATACCTGGTGATCTGTATAACAAACCACTTTCAGGTCTTCGTCGATAAAGCCGCGATGTATATTATTTGCAAGAGGAGTAAAAGTGATTTCAGCTTTCAGGTCTTCAAAAATGCTGTGAAGCCTTTCAAGCTGTTTGGGATTGTCCGCGAAAATGAACAATTCAAAACCTTTGCTTTCCCATTGTTTTAGGTCTTTTATTAGAAGGTCAAATTGCCTGTTAAATGCGGGTTGTTCTTTGGTATTAAACTCAATCTCTAATCCTTTAAAATAGTTGCTCCTGTCGAATTCGATTATATGTCTTGATCCGAGTTGTCGTTCAATAACATCAGCCCTTACAAAGTCTGCATGTTTTACATCTTTTAGAAGGGTATCATCATCTTCTTCAACCTGGTGTTTTTTACCCTGATTTTCTTGCTGAAGCTTAAGAAAAAACTCAAGGTCTTCTTCCTGGGTAATTATTCGTTCTTTAGCAAATTGCCAATCCTGTATCCAAACGACTGTATTCTCTGGAAGAAATTCTAACAACGACACTTTATCGCCGCTGTCAAATTGGGTATCAACATTTGGAATAATGCTTACCTGCATCAGCTTTCTTTCACTCAACTGCGTTTCAGGATCAAAGATTCGGATGCTATCAACATCGTTTCCAAATAGCTCAACACGATAAGGCTTTTCATTGCCGAAAGAGTAAATATCAAGAATGCCACCACGAAGCGCAAATTGCCCGGGTTCGTAAACGAAATCTGTTCGCTCAAATCCATACATCACAAACAACTCCAGTAATCCATCAAGATTAATTGTATCGTTTGTTTTAAGTTGGATGATATTACCCGAAAGCGTTTTAGGAAGAACCACTTTTTCAAACAATGCTTCGGGGTGTGTTACGATCAATTTCTTATTTCCGCCATTTGAAAGCCGCATCAAAGCTTCTGCACGAAGCATTACATGACTGCTATTAAGTAACTTGAAATTCTTCCTGTTTTTGAATGAAGACGGAAAATAAAAAAGGTCTAAAGCGCTGGTAAGGCTTTCAAGTGTGTTATGAAAGTAGGCAGCTTCCTCAGAGTCATTTAAAATGACCAGGTGGTTTAAGCCTTCGGTAGATGTATGGTTAAAAATAGCAGAAACTGTAAATTCAGGACTGCTGCCATGGAGGTTTTTAAGATAAAGATGCTGAGGTTGAGACAAAGTAATTTTGTCCGCTATCTGAAAAAGGCGGGGGTTACTTTGAAATTTGTCTGTTAAATGCTGCAGGTTCATTCGCTCTTGAATACCTTAATAGTATAACAGTAGTTATTTATTAAGGTGGGCAAAGATAGATACGGGGGTTGAGAATTATTCTAAGAGTTATTGTTAAGATTGGCTACTAGCTTGGCCGTATAGACAGCGATGCTGAATTGTTACAAAGGGATCCTAATTTTTTTAACTGCTTATTGTGTACTTTGTAAAAAAAACATGCTTGAACCCTGGAGGACCGGAGTTGTAATTCAGATAAAAGAGGAAAATCCTCTGACCCGCCGGTTTTGGATACAAATTCCTGAAATAGAGACTTTCAATTTTATCCCCGGACAGTTTGTAACCCTTGACCTTCCCATTCACGAAAAAAAGAATAAAAGATGGCGAAGCTATTCTATCGCATCATGGCCGGATGGAACCAATGTATTAGAATTGGTAATTGTATTTTTGGAAGGAGGTGCGGGAACTACCTACATATTTAATGAAGTAAAGGAAGGTTCAGAATTGCTTCTAAGAGGTCCACAAGGTGTTTTTGTTTTACCTCAAACTATTGATAGGGACCTTTTTCTTATTTGCACCGGTACGGGGGTGGCGCCTTACCGAAGTATGCTTCATAATATGAAGCGTAATAAAATTCCGCATAAAAACGTTTATTTAATTTTTGGTACACGCTTTTTCAAAGATTGCTTGTATTATAAAGAATTAAAAGAGCTTGAACAGGATATTGACGGGTATTTTTATTTGCCCACCTTTTCGCGTGAGCCGGAAGAAAATAAATCAATGCTGAAAGGGTATGTTCATTCTGTTTATGAAGGGATCGTTTCCGATAATAAACCTCCCGCATACTTTTATTTGTGCGGTTGGAAGAATATGATAGATGAAGCGAAGGAAAGAATACTTGCTTTAGGTTATGATAAAAAAGATATTCACCTTGAGCTATATGGATAGGATTTAAATGATGGGTTGGTTATGAAAAAAGAAAAACTACAACAGTTAGCACATTTAATTGCAGGCATTATTACGTTGGCCTACGGATTTGATGCTTTTGAATTAGGCGATTTTGCGTCCGCTACTTATTTCCTTGCATTGGCTATTGTGTTTTTAATAGTTGCAGGGGCCCATAAATGGATTGCCGAAAAATTTATAAGGGGAGATGTGGCAATTAATTTGTTAGAGTCAGTTACTATTATTTATGCTGCGGCAAGTTTCAGAGACAAGGCGCATCCATTTCTTTATTATACGGTTACTGCAATTGGAATAAGTTATTTCATTTTAGCAATTGCCAACCTTTTCGCGCTGGTAGAACCCGTACGCAAAAGCTATAAAGGAAAAAAAAGGAGGAAAGCTTCATCGCATCTTTTTAAAGAACAGAAATTGGTACAGTCTGATAACTGAGATGACTTAGATATTTTTAAGATTATTCGTACGTGCAAATTGTTCCTTTTTGCAACCCAGATGAAAGGATTGCGACGCAACGATGTTGCTATAAAAACAGATGCTGGTACTTAAATAAAAAGTCCGAAGCGTTGCTTCGGACTTTTAGATAATTCTAATATCGTTTATGATATATTCTTCAAAACCAGTTCCCTAACCGCACTTATAGAAATTCGCTCTTGTTGCATACTATCGCGATGGCGGATTGTAACTGTTTGATCTTCTTTTGTCTGGTGATCGATTGTTACACAGAAAGGAGTGCCGATTGCATCTTGCCGACGATATCTTTTTCCGATGGCATCTTTCTCTTCGAAAAAACAACGGAAATGCGTCTTGCAATCATTCATTAGCGCTCTTGCAATTTCCGGTAGACCATCTTTTTTTACCAGCGGCAAAATAGCCAGTTTAACAGGGGCGATTTTTGCGGGAATATGCATAACAACCCGGATATCTGTACTGCCATCTTCTTTGGTTAGCGTTTCTACCTCATAGCTCTCACTTAGTATAAGTAAGAACATTCGGTCTAAACCAATTGACGTCTCTACAACGTATGGAATGTAGTTGCCGTACGGCTTGCCGGTAGCAGGGTCAACATCATTATCAAAATACTGCATTTTCTTTTTGCTGTATAACTGATGCTGTGTTAAGTCAAAATCGCTACGTGAGTGTATGCCTTCTACCTCTTTGAAACCAAAGGGAAATTCAAATTCTATATCGCAGGCTTCTTTTGCATAATGAGCCAACTTTACGTGATCGTGATACCGATACTTATCGGAAGAAATACCTAGGCTTACATGCCACTGCAATCTTGCTTCTTTCCAGTGCCTGTACCAATGACCTTCAGTACCAGGCCGAACAAAAAACTGCATTTCCATTTGTTCAAACTCCCGCATTCTAAAAATGAACTGGCGGGCAACAATTTCGTTTCTAAAAGCTTTACCGGTCTGAGCAATACCAAAGGGTATCCTCATTCTTGAAGTCTTTTGAACGTTGAGAAAATTTACAAAAATACCTTGTGCCGTTTCCGGACGTAAATAAATGGTATCAGCATCCTCGGCAACACTTCCGAGCTGAGTAGAAAACATGAGGTTAAATTGCCGGATGTCAGTCCAGTTGCCAGTGCCGCTAACGGCACAAACAATATTATTAGTGGCTATTAATTCTTTTAAACCTGTATAGTCTTCGGCAGCAAGCAAACGATCCATCTCTGCGATTAGCGCTTCAGCCTCCTGGGTTTTACCTTCATCTTTTAATTTATCTGCAAGACCTTCTACTAAGTGATCAACCCTGTAACGCTTATTGCTATCACGATTGTCAATCATAGGATCACTAAAATTATCAACGTGACCGCTGGCCTTCCAGGTAGTGGGGTGCATAAAAATAGCGGCATCAATACCCACAATGTTTTCATTCAATTGTGTCATTGATTTCCACCAATAATCGCGTATATTTTTTTTTAATTCGCTACCATATGGGCCATAATCGTATACAGCGCTTAATCCATCATAAATTTCACTGCTGGGGAAAACAAAACCATATTCTTTAGCGTGAGAAATGATCTCTTGAAACTTATTTTCGTTTGTCGTCATAATGCGGCAAACCTACAGAAAATACAGTAAAATAAAGCCGGCAAGGTGGTGCGAAAAGAAGGGGTGGGGCGAATGCTAGAAAGGTGAGAGGGGGGTGATTGGAAGGGTAGGTGTTCTCAAACTTAATTTTCTAACTGTAAGATTACATTAATTCATAAATATCCTGTCTTTAATGAAACGGCCCTCCAGTTCTTTAATCCGCTTCTCTAATTCGTCATTTCTTGCATCCAGCTCAAGAATGCGGCTATGACTTTTAACAATGTCGCTTTGATAACCCCTGATTTTATTCTGCATTTGTGAGGCGAAGTAAACTTTGCAAATTAACCCTACAGAAATACCTGCCAACACTGCACCTACATACTGCATCACGATATTCAATAAGGGGTAAAACATAATCTACTGTATTTGTTTGTAATAATTCTTGTTCTTCTCTAAAGATGGCAGAGGTGCATATTTGGTTGCACAATAAGTACCCTTTTTAGAGATGTTCCCTTTTTGAGACAATTATTACTCTTACGGATTAAGTTTTTTATTATCCTGGTGACGGCTTAAATCCCGTGAAGTCTTTTTCTCGATGTTCTTTTCAAACGCTGCAGTCATGTCAACGCCGGTTTGGTTTGCAAGACAAAGCAGAACCCATAACACATCTGCCATCTCATCTGCCAACTCACGGTTCTTATCAGATTCTTTAAATGACTGCTCACCATACTTTCTCACTATTAACCGGCTTAGCTCACCAACTTCCTCCATCAAAATTCCAAGGTTTGTCAGTTCATTAAAGTAACGAACACCGACCGTCTTTATCCAATCATCTACCTTTATTTGCGCCTCTTTTAAGGTTATTTCCATTAATTATTTTTTAAAAATTTACTCCTGCATTTTTGTCCAGATAAAGGAAAGCATTTCCGATTCCGGAATTATCATTCTTTATTCTTGCTATCTAATATAATAGTTACAGGTCCGTCATTTACTAATTCCACTTGCATATCGGCACCAAAAATCCCTGTTGCAATGTTTTTTCCTAAATCAACTTTTAGTTGCCCGATCATTTTTTCATACATTGGTATTGCAAATGTGCTTTTCGAGGCCTTGATATAGGAAGGTTTATTTCCTTTTTTAGTGCTTGCGTGCAAAGTAAACTGGCTTACTAATAATATTTCTCCACCTATCTCTTTTACACTTTTATTCATTACACCAATTTCATCACTAAATATTCTCAGGTTAACTATCTTATTGCTTAGCCAGTTTATGTCGTCATCGCTATCTGCATCTTCAACTCCCATCAGTACAAGCAACCCTTTATTTATTTGACCCGTTATTTCACCATTAACTTTTACAGACGCTTTATTTACCCGTTGAATAACAACCCTCATACGAACCTTTTTTACTTGTAATTTTATGTTTATGAAGGTAGACGTTTACAACGAAATTGTATTTAGCACTGCAAGAAGTGGCGGTAAGGGAGGTCAGAATGTAAATAAAGTAGAGACCATGGTCGAAGGAAGATGGAACATTGCAGGGTCGGCTTTTTTCACCTATCAACAAAAACAAACACTGTTTGAAAAACTGCAAAACAAAATAACCTCCGAAGGCGTGCTACTTGTAAAGTCTCAGACAGCAAGAACACAACTAGGAAACAGGGATGAAGTTGTGAAAAAAATAAACACTTTAATAGAACATGCATTGGTTAAAAAGAAAGCACGAATTGCTACAAAACCTTCAAAAGGCAGCAGGGAAAAAAGAATAGAGTCGAAAAAAATAACTTCAGACATTAAAAGCAACAGGCGAAAGATTATATTTTAAGAAAGAATAATAAATGAGGGGATGTTACGAGACATAGTATTTTTGATGAAATAATTGAAACAATTGAGTGGATTAAAAAAATTGGCAAGTCAAACAATGTGGTATGGAGTAAGTTCTATTGCTGCACGTTTTATGAGCTACCTGCTGACCCCTTATTTAACGAGAACTTCGGTTTTAAAAATATCGGATTATGGAAAGATGAGTCTCGTTTTTGCGGCCATTCCTCTACTCAATGTACTTTTCACTTATGGTTTTGAGACTGCTTATTTTCGTTTTTCACAGCGTAAGGAGTATGAAAACAGCATCTACAGCACTGCAAGCATTTCTCTTTTTCTTACTACCATTTTTCTTTCTGCTTTTTTATGGATTTTTAGAGATACCCTCGCAGCCTTTGCCGGCGTAGCAGACGACCCTCAATTAATAGAGCTAACCATTTTAATTATTGCCTTAGATGCCTTAGCAGCAATTCCTTTCGCACGTTTGCGGCAGGAAGGACGACCCATAAAGTATGCAGCCATCAGGATCTGCAGTATTCTTCTGAATATTTTGGTGACTGTCTTTTTTCTATCTTATTGTCCAAAAATTATTGAGAACAATCCTGATAGCTGGATCGGATTTTTTTATAGTACAGATGTGAATCGCGTTACTTATGTTATTCTCGCAAACGTTATGTCATCTGGCCTCACCGTACTCTTGCTAATGGGGCAAATTGGCTCTATAAAACTTCACTTTAATACAAAGCTTTGGAAGGAAATGATGCTCTATTCCTTACCCCTCATTATTGTAGGGATGGGTGGAATGATTAATGAAACTTTTGACAGGCTAATGTTGAACTGGTGGGTTCCCGGAACTGCGACCTTTAAACAGGAGCAGGTCGCAATTTACAGTGCATGCTATAAGTTGTCTTTACTCATAAGCTTGTTTATTCAGGCCTTCCGGATGGGGGCAGAGCCTTTTTTCTTCAAACAAGCCGAAGGGCTAAATCCGCAGCGGATTTATGCAAGGGTAATGAAGTTCTTTGTTATTACAGTCACAACAATGTTCCTCGTGGTTAGTCTATACATTCCGGTAATCAGTTATCTTTTTATTGGAAATAAAACCTACTGGGCCGGGCTTGGGGTAGTACCAATTCTATTGCTCGCCAATATATTTTTAGGCATTTATTACAACCTTAGTATTTGGTATAAGCTAAGCAATAAAACGCACGCGGGTGCAATTATTACCGTAATCGGGGCCGTTATTACTATCATTATAAACCGGATTTTTATTCCAGGTTATGGCTATATGGCCTGTGCCTGGGCTACATTTTTTTGTTATGCAAGTATGATGGTAATGAGCTACATATGGGGGCAAAAGGAATATCGCATTCCCTACCCATGGAAAAAACTAACGGCTTATGTTGTAATTGTGGTAACCTTATTCTTTATTCATAAGGGCCTCATTGCGCTGTTGCCTTACACCTTGTTTAGCCTTATTGTCGCTTCTATCTTACTATTCATTTATATCTGGTTTATATTATTGGTCGAAAGAAAAGAGTTTCAAAAAATGCCTGTAATAGGCAAGTACCTAAAGTAGATTCCTTTTGTACCAGGCATTAGTACTGCTATTAAACATCGTTGCGGCGCTCCGTTCATCCCTTGTAATTCTACTGAAATTAGTCCGCGGTTTTACAACTTATTAAGCTTTTCATTCAAGTGAAAGGCAGTGTACTTTCCTTACCTTTGCGCACCTTTTTTATTATCATCTCAGCAGTTTATAAATATGAGCGTTAAATACAGAGAATTTTCCGGTTTAAATCTTCCTGCAATAGAAAAAGAAATTTTAACCCGGTGGGAGGAAAGCAAAGCCTTTGAAAAAAGTGTGGAACTGAGAGAAGGAGCAGAACCTTTTGTTTTTTACGAAGGTCCTCCTAGCGCTAACGGCTTGCCCGGAATTCACCATGTTATTTCGCGCACTTTAAAAGACCTGGTTTGTCGATACAAAACAATGCAGGGTTTACAGGTAAAACGCAAAGGCGGTTGGGACACCCACGGCTTACCGGTAGAACTAGGCGTCGAAAAGGAATTAGGCATTACAAAAGAGGATATTGGAAAAAAGATAAGTGTTGAGGATTACAACCAGAAATGCCGCGAAGCGGTACTTCGTTACAAAGACAAATGGGATGAGATAACCAAAAAAATGGGTTATTGGGTAGATCTAAATGATCCATACATCACTTTCGACAATAATTACATTGAAACCTTGTGGTGGTTGCTAAAGAGATTGTACGACAAAGGTTTGCTGTATGAAAGCGTAAGCATTCAACCATTTAGCCCGGGGGCCGGAACTGGTCTAAGTTCACATGAGTTAAACCAGCCAGGCACTTATAAGAATGTAAAGGACACATCGGTAGTTGCGATGTTTAAAGCAACTAAAGGAGAAAGAAGTCTGTTTCTTTTTGATGCTGTAAAAGATCAGCCTGCTACTGACATCTTTTTTCTTGCGTGGACTACAACGCCGTGGACTCTTCCGTCAAATCTCGGTTTAACAGTCGGACCTAACATCAATTATGTTTTGGTTAAAACCTTCAATCCGTACACCCACCTTCCCGGTAATGTTGTGCTTGCCAAAGCGTTGATAAGTAAATACTTTAAAGCAGAAGGAGAGAACGGAGAATTCGAAAATTACAAAGAAGGCGAGAAACTTCTCCCTTGGAAAATATTGGCAGAATTTAAAGGATCAGACCTAGAGGGAGTAGCGTATGAGCAACTGTTAGCTTATGAAGCAAATAGCAGGCAGCAAATACAACCCATAGGAGATAATGAAGAAATAAAGCCCTTCCAGGTAATTCTAGGCGATTTCGTTACTACCGAAGACGGTACGGGCATCGTACATACCTCTCCTGCATTTGGTGCCGATGACTACAAGGTTGGTAAGAAATACAACCTGGGTATTCTGACAATGGTTGATCGGCAGGGAAAATTTGTAGACGGTCTCGGAGAATTCAGCAATCGCTTTGTGAAAAACTACAAAGACGATAAGGCGTATGAAGATGTGAACGTGGACATTTGTGTCAAATTAAAAAAAGAGAACCGGGCTTTCAAAGTTGAAAAATACGAACACACCTATCCCCATTGCTGGAGAACTGATAAACCAATACTTTACTATCCATTAGATGCATGGTTTATAAAAACCACAGCTCTCAAAGATAAAATGGTAGAGTTAAATAAGACGATCAACTGGAAGCCAAAGTCAACCGGGGAAGGTCGTTTTGGTAACTGGCTTGAAAATATGGTTGATTGGAATCTGAGTCGCAGCCGCTTTTGGGGAACGCCCTTGCCTATCTGGAAAACCGACGATGGAACCGAACAAACCTGCATCGGCAGTATTGAAGAATTAAATGCTGGAATTCGCAAGGCCAATGAAATCTTAGGCGGAAATGTAAATGAAAATTATTTACACGAAGGTATCCTCGACCTCCACAAACCATATGTTGATGAAATAATATTGGTTAGTCCTACCGGAAAACCGATGAAGCGCGTTCCCGATCTTGTAGATGTTTGGTTCGATAGTGGTGCAATGCCCTACGCCCAGTGGCACTATCCGTTCGAGAATAAAGACCTGGTAGATGGTCATAAAGCTTTTCCTGCCGATTTTATTTGCGAAGGTGTAGACCAGACACGTGGGTGGTTTTATACACTACATGCTTTAAGCGTTTTGTTGTTTGACAGCGTTGCTTACAAAACAGTCGTATCTAACGGACTGGTTCTGGATAAGAACGGCAACAAAATGAGCAAGCGTCTCGGTAATGTTGTCGATCCATTCCAAACAATTGACAAGTTTGGAGCTGATGCAACCCGCTGGTATCTCATAACCAACGCAAGCCCCTGGGATAATTTGAAATTTGATATCGGTGGTATACAGGAAGTGCAAAGAAAATTTTTTGGAACGTTGTACAACACTTACCAGTTCTTTTCATTGTACAGCAATTTAGATAGCTTTTCTTTTAAGGAAGCTTATATACCCCTCAAAGAGCGGACAGAAATTGATCGGTGGATCTTGTCGTCGCTAAATACATTAATTAAGACGGTCACAGAAAGCATGGACGACTATGAACCTACACAGGCGGGTCGTGCCATAGAAGAATTTGTTGACGAACACCTCAGCAACTGGTATGTTCGCCTATGCCGTCGCCGCTTTTGGAAAGGCGAATACGAGCAGGACAAAATAGCTGCGTATCAGACATTGTATGAGTGCTTAGAGACTGTTGTTAGATTAGTCGCACCTATTTCTCCGTTTTTTAGTGATGCCGTTTTTCAAAACCTAAACGCAGTAACCAATCGTTTTAATGTTGAAAGTGTTCACCATGCGGAATTTCCAAAAGTAGATTTAGCTGTAATAGACGTTGCTTTAGAAGAGCGAATGCAAATGGCCCAGGATGCCTCTTCGCTAATATTAAGCATCCGCAAAAAAGTAAATATCAAAGTGAGGCAGCCACTTCAAAGAGTTTTAATACCCGTTTTAAATCCGTTAATGAAAAATCAACTTTCGAAAGTTGAGGATTTAATAAAAAGTGAAGTCAATGTAAAAGAAATAGAATACCTCACAGCTACCGAAGGATTTATAAGTAAAAAAATAAAACCAAACTTTATTGCCCTCGGAAAAAGACTAGGAGCAAAGATGAAAATTGTATCTGCAGCTATCGGAAAGCTAAGCCAGCAGGACATTTCACAGTTTGAAAAGGAGGAAAAATTTATTTTGGAGGTTGAAGGCGAAGCTCTTATCTTGCGACTGAGTGATGTAGAAATTTCCGCTGAAGATATTCCCGGGTGGAGTGTAGCAAGCAAAGGTACCCTTACCGTAGCGCTTGACATTACAATTACAGATGAACTGAGAAAAGAAGGTGAAGCGAGGGAATTTGTCAATCGTATCCAAAATCTAAGAAAAGATAGTGGGTTTGAAGTAACTGACCGAATTAACATTAATATTGTTGAAAATGAAAGGTTAGCACCTTCGATAAATGATTATAAAAACTATATTTGCGCGGAAATTTTAGCAGATTCTGTCGATTTTGTGCCGGAAATAGTTGATGGCACCCAGATAGAAGTCAATGATATTTTATTAAAAGTTAGTGTAATTAAAAAAGCTTAGCCATGGCTGCACAAAAACCAGGTAAAGAAGCTGCAAAAGCTTCTAAAGTGTCCCCTTCTGCTACAAAGCAGTCGCAAAAAAAGGATTTAAAATCTGTAAAGGGAGCATCTTTAAAAGGTTCATCAGTGGCAGCAGAAAAGGAGTCTACCAAAAAAGGGACGACTAAAGAAACAAAAGTAGCAAAAGCACCGTTAACAGAAGCTGTTACAAAACTTACTAAACCGTCATCTGTTCCGTCTATAGTTAAAAATGTAGTAAAAGCAGTTGAAAAAAAATTAAAAGAACCAGTGAAAAAAACACCAGAGGCAGATAAAAAAGAAATAAAACCGGTTTCAGCAAAAAAAGAGGTAAGCGTTGAGAAGAAATCTAAGGCCGACGCTTCGGTAGAGAAGGAGTCGAAAGCAGCTAAGTCACCAAAATCTGACAGCGAAAAACCCGCTAAGCCTGTAGTCATTCCTAAAACTTCTACAGATAAGAAAGTTGACTATGAGCCTGACTTTATGAAAAGTGTTTTAGATGCACCGGCCGTTGTGTCGCAGGGACCTACAATGCGTTATAGCGATAGCGAACTACAGGAGTTTAGAGAATTAATTGGTAAAAAGCTAGATGCTGCTAAAAAAGAATTAGCTTATTTGCAAGGCTTGATTACTCGTCGTGACGAAATGGGTGGCGATGAAACTGACAACCGTTATATGACCATGGAAGACGGTGGAATGAGTATGGAAAGGGAGCAACTTAGTCAAATGGCAAGTCGCCAAATTACGTTTATCGATCATCTTGAAAAGGCAATTATGCGTATTGAAAATAAGACATACGGTATTTGTCGGGTTACCGGCAAGTTGATTGATAAAGCTCGGCTTCGTGCGGTACCACATGCTACTTTAAGCATGGAGGCCAAGCTGGGAATTACTAAATAAGCGATTAATATATTGCGAATAGGAGGGAAGCGTGCTTCCCTTTTTCTTTTTACGTTACTTTTTCTAGATTTTTTATCCAAGCAGTCCGAACTTTATTTTACGCTGGTTACATGGCATACGTATACTAAAGCAACGAATTGAGTGATTTTTTGAAATATTAATAAAGGCTAAATAGCGAACTTCTAGATTAAAGGAGCGTCGCAAGAATGTATAACAGTGTAGTAATGCCGGAACAATGAAAAACACGTGTTATTGTTTTACAAACAATAACACGATGGAACAATTAATCTATTTAACCTCCTGCATATCCACCAGCCGTTTATAAAATCCTCCTCTTAACAGTAGTTCATCGTGGGTTCCCCGTTCAACTATTTCGCCTTTTTGCATTACAGCAATTTCATCTGCATGACGTATCGTACTTAAACGGTGCGCAATTACTATAGACGTTCTGTTCTGCATCATATTATTAATGGCGTCCTGCACCAGGCGTTCACTTTCAGTATCTAATGCAGATGTTGCCTCATCTAAGATTAGGATCGGAGGGTTTTTCAAAACTGCCCTTGCAATTGTAAGGCGTTGCCTTTCACCTCCACTCAACTTACCTCCACGATCTCCAATATTAGTGTCATACCCACCTTCTTTTTGAGAAATGTAGTCATGGGCATTTGCAATCTTTGCCGCACTTTCAACTTGACCGCTTGTAGCGTGTTCGACACCCAAAGCAATATTGCTTGCAATGGTATCATTAAATAAAATAGGCTCCTGGGTTACAATACCCATTTGCTTTCTTACAGAAAAAAGCGAGTAATCTTTAATATTAACTCCATCAATCAAGAGTTCACCTTCTGTAACATCATGAAATCGGGGTATCAAATCTGCCAACGTGCTTTTTCCAGCGCCGGACGAGCCTACCAGCGCCAACGTTTTGCCTTTTTCGATTTTTAAATTAATGTTTTTGAGTATGACCTTATCGTCATATGAAAAACTAACATTTTTGAACTCGATTGAATTTTTAAAAGTTGAAAGCTGTAGGCCGTTAACGTTCTCATCCACTTTCACCGGTGCGTTTAGTATCTCTTCTATCCTGGTTATAGCAGCAGTTCCTTTTTGCATACTATAAAATGAAGAAGAAAGCGCTTTAGCGGGATTGATAATCTGGGTGAAAAAACCAACATACATAATAAAGCCTTCAGCTTTTAGCCCGGCTGTGCCTGCTAACACTAAACGCCCGCCAAACCATAGAATTCCGCAAAGGACCATAACACCTAAAAGCTCACTTAATGGCGACGCTAAGTCTCTGCGATATTGCATCTTGTTTCGTAAATGGAACAATTTATCATTGGTATGGTTGAACCTGCCTTGCAATAACTTCTCAGCGTTGAATGCTTTAATAACCCGTAACCCTCCCAAGGTTTCATCAAGGACGGACAGCGCTTCTCCAAGCATAATTGCTGCTGCATTTGATTGTTTTTTTAGGGATCGGCTTACGCGCCCAATAATTATTCCTGTCAAAGGCAGAAAAATTAGCAGAAATAAAGATAATGTAGGGCTAATGTAAATGAGGGCTCCAAGTATGATAAGGATGTTTAGCGGGTCTTTAATAAATCCTTCCAACGCCCCAACTACCGACCCTTCCAATTCTCCTATATCGTTCGTCATCCTACTCATTACATCGCCTTTTCTTTGCTCTGTAAAATAGCCGATGGGTAATTGAAGCAGCTTGTCATATAAGTCTTGCCTAAGCCTGGTCATTATAGAATTCTTAATTGGGGCAAGAACGTAGAATGACAGATAGAGGAATAGATTTTTTAGCAGGACAGAAATAATGATGGTGACACAAATAAATGCCAAAGCAAGTATGGGACCGTTGACACCGTTACTTACAATAAGGTTACTGATCTCGTAATTGATGTAGTTTAGAAAGTCAGTTGATCCGTGTATTGCAGCGGGTTTTTGAAGAACAAGTTTTTCCGGCTTGAAAATCAGCCCTAAAAAAAATGGCAGCGTTCCTAAAGACACAAGAGAAAAAACTATTGAAAAAACGGTAAATAAAAAGTAAAGAACGATGTTTCCTTTATAAAAACGGAGGTATTTGAAAAGCCGGGAGTATTTTTTCATTAGTGTTTTAAATCAATCAAATCGGTACAAAGTAACTAATTTTACCACCATAAAAAATGTGAATAATGCAGGAAGGGAAACGACAAAAACAAATAGCAGCGGTTATTCAACAAGAGATGAATGACATCTTCATGCGACTTGGGTTAAACATGATAGATGGTGGAATGGTATCAATATCATCAGTGAAGGTGACACCAGATCTGTTAGAAGCAAGAATATATTTGAGTTTATTTAAAGTAGCAGACGCAAATGCTGCAATGAAAAAAATACAGGCACAAGCGTGGGAAGTGAAAAAAGAATTGAGCGATAGGGTAAAACACCAGCTAAGGCGCATTCCCGTATTGCATTTCTATTTAGATGACACCTTGGACTATGTATTTAAAATGGAAAATATTTTCAAGCAAATTAATTCTGGAGACGACACAAAAAAAGAGATGGGCGAATAATTGAAATCAGACATGGAGAAAGCTTATTATAGATGACGATATTATTTGCATGGCGATATTTTGTAGGAAAAAAAACTACGAATGCTATAAACCTGATTGCATGGATAAGCATTCTTGCAATTGCAGTTGGCGCTGCAGCTCTTATTTTGGTTCTAAGTGTGTTCAATGGTTTTGAAGACCTGGTGAAAGGGCTTTACGCTGATTTTTATACAGATATTAGAATAGCGCCAGCTAAAGGTAAATTTATCACCCTTACACCTCAGCAGTTGCAGCAAATAAAAGGAACGGCGGGAGTAAAGCAGATATGTACTATTACAGAAGAAAAAGCAGTTTTAGTTAACAATGAGTATCAAAGTATAATTTACCTTAAGGGGGTCGACTCGCAGTATACAAACGTAAGTGGTTTAGCCAGCCACATCAAAAATGGAAAATATGATGTTGGTAGTGCCGATAAACCTGCACTTGTATTGGGTGGAGGTATTGAAAATGCTGTAGGATCTATGGCTGGAATGAATCTAAATCAACTAACGGTTTATCTGCCAAATGTAAAAGCTACAAATTTTTCGGGGTTGGATGCCCTTAATTCTTACAATGTTGATGTTACGGGCAGCTTCAATTTGCAGCAAGACTTCGATAACAAGTACGCCATAACCAATATTGGTTTTTTAAAGTTTATGCTTGATCTGGATCCGGATCAATACAGCGCCGTTGAGGTAGCATTAAACAACACCGAACAAACTGAACAAGTAAAAAATACTTTTCAAAAGCTGTTAGGTAAAAATTTCAAAGTAGAAACGAGGTATCAACAAAATCAAAGTCTTTACACGGTAATGCAGGTAGAAAAATGGGTCATCTATGCTATTTTATCACTCATACTTGTGGTAGCTGCGTTTAATATGATTGGTGCGCTTACTATGCTAGTGTTGGAGAAACAAAAAGACATTGCTGTTTTAAAATCAATGGGAGCAGATGAAAGTTACATACAACGAATTTTTCTTAATGAAGGTTTTGTGTTATCAGTTGTCGGTGGTGGCTCTGGAATTCTGATAGCAGTCCTTATATGTATGCTTCAAATCAAGTTTAAGCTTGTTAAACTATCAGGAAGCAGTTTTATAATAGACTACTACCCTGTAAAGATGGTTGCTACAGACTTTCTAGCGGTGATTGCAACAGTTATGTTTATTTCATTGCTTGCAGCCTGGATACCATCGAAAAAAGCAAGTAAGCAGCATTTTTCTTTAAAAAGTTGATTTCTATGTGACAATAATATTTGCTGGTAAAATTCGTTCAGTAACAAAATCTACCAGTAAAAGAAGCGATTTTAAATTATGTTGTAGCTAAAGCAGCTAAAACTATTAGCGGGTGTCTTAAAACAAAATTTAGGATACATGGCTAAGAAATTTTAATGCCGCTAATAATAACAAAATTTTACTATAAGCGTTAAATACATTTAATTTGCTACCCTGATTTCAGGGTAGTTCAGTAATCTAAAACGGCTAATTGAATGCAACAAATTATACTCGGATCAATAATAGCTTTTATAATTACTTTACTAATCATACCCGTAATTATAGTAATTGCCAAAAAGAAGAAGCTTTACGATGAACCCGATGATAAGCGTAAATTTCACAAGCAGCCAATACCTTCGCTCGGCGGTCTGGGCATGTTTATAGGGTTCATTTTAAGTATACTCCTTACTCTAAACTTTGCCACTGAAGCCCCCGAATTTCAGTTTTATATTGCCGCTTTCCTTCTTATTTTCTTTCTTGGTATTAAAGATGATATCATGATGCTTTCAGCAAGCAAAAAGTTTTTAGGTCAACTGCTTGTTGCTGGGATTTTAATTTACAAATCAAACCTTGTTATTACCAACATGAATGGCCTGTTTGGTGTTTACGAGCTAAATGCTTTTTGCAGTTACTCGCTCACCATTTTTGCCATTGTCGTAATAATAAATGCCTTTAATTTAATTGATGGTGTTGATGGTCTTGCTGGTGGCCTGGGACTTATCTCATCGTTAGTGTTTGCCATTTTTTTTCTTATAAATCAAAATATCCCTTATGCGGTTCTAGGGTTTAGTTTTGCCGGATGCCTTCTCGCTTTCTTATATTATAACTTTTACCCTGCCCGAATTTTTATGGGCGATACAGGGTCTCTGTTAGTTGGCCTTGTAAATAGTATACTGGTCATTAAGTTTATACAAGAGGGGAGCACTTATACTTCTTACCCGGTTACTGCTGCTCCCGCCGTTGGTTTTGGCATCTTGCTATTGCCACTGATGGATACTTTACGTGTATTTACCATAAGAGTTGTGCAAGGTCGCTCTCCGTTTAGCCCCGACAGAAATCATATACATCATCTGTTTTTAAGCAGAGGGTTTAATCACAAAAGCGTAACACTTATTTGTGCCCTTACAACAATTTTAGCCTCCATCGCATCTTTTGCCTTTCAGGGAATTGGTACAAGCCTTTTAATCGTAGCATTAATAATCTCTTTTTTTGCCATAGTTTATGTGCTTACCTACCAAAAGTCAAAATATAAACTACGGGCAATAAAAGGGGAAGTAAAGTCTCTTTTAACAGAAGACAGTGTGCGACTTGTTCCACTGTTTGATAAAAAGGCAGCAGTTGTGGAGGAAGACTAGTTGTACTACCTAGAAGTCCTAATTGCGGTACTGTAGTATCTCCTTGAATTTGGCTTACAGCTTATAATAGTAACAACAGTATTTCCGGGTAAGGCTAAAGCAATTCATCTGCTTTTAAATGTAAGTTTGTGTTGCCCGAACAGCTTCTTTTAAATCATCATTTGTTGCGTCGCACTTTTTTGTCTTCAACTCTTTCTGTGGCTTTTCTTAATTTTTGAACTAGAAGAGGGCTACTACACTCCTTTGTTTCTCCTCCTGCAATCGTTTTATACTTTAATAAATTCACTAATTTATCTCACCCCGATTTATAGTATTAAGGTAATCGTTAGTTTTGCCTTTGAAAATCTGTTACAATGTCAGAAGAACTGGAATTTATAATTGAAGATGCAGAAGATTCAATGAAGAAAGCAATTGGGTTTTTGGAAGTTGAACTTGGGAAGATCAGGGCAGGAAAAGCAAATCCGCAAATGGTCGACGGTATTATGGTTGATTACTATGGTGCACCTACCCCTATAAACCAGGTGGCAAATATTAATATTATGGATGCCCGTACTATTAGCATTCAGCCCTGGGAGAAAAAAACACTTCAAACTATTGAACGAGCAATTATAGCAGCTAACATTGGAATTAATCCGCAAAACGACGGCGTTAATATCCGCCTTTTTTTACCGCCTTTAACCGAAGAAAGAAGAAAAGAGCTGGTTAAAAAATCAGCAGCCGAGGCAGAGCATTCAAAAGTGGCTATCAGAAACATCAGACGTGATGCAATTGAAGAAATTAAGAGACTACAGAAAGAAGGTCTAAGCGAGGATATTGCCAAGGATTCTGAAAAAGAAGTACAGGATATAACAGACAAATACATTTTGTTGGTAGAAAAACACCTTGCGGCTAAAGAAAGAGATGTAATGTCTATTTAATTTCAAATAACTACTATTAAAAATCCCAGTTCAAAGAACCGGGATTTTTTGTTTAAAAGTATCTAACCAGTTAGTGTAATACCATCGCTTCAGCAAATTTTCTTTTAAATAACTAATCCACATGTGGATTTCCTGTTTATTCTTCGAAGCTTATACAGTGAATCTTAAAGATACATTTGTAGATAGTAAAGAATTTACTGCAACTTTTTAAATAACCTAAATGACAGCCACCGAGACCTACCAGATAAAACTCCCTCAGTTTGAAGGTCCATTCGATTTGTTGCTGTTTTTCATTGAAAGGGATGAGCTTGATATTTATAACATCCCCATCAACCGGATTACTAAAGACTTTCTAAATTATATTCATTCGCAAGAAGCATTGAACATAGAGCTAAGCAGTGAATTTATCCTATTTATTTCTACATTGATGAGGATAAAAGCAAAGCTGTTGTTGCCAAGGAAAGAAGTTGACCAACAAGGAAATGAAATTGACCCAAGGCAAGAACTGATTGACAAAATTCTTGAATATAAAAGGTTTAAACAAGCTGCGTCAGAAATAGCAGAGATGGAAGCTGTGCGACTATTAATGCTTAAAAGAGGAAACCTGCAAAAGGAAATGGCTGTAATAGGAGAGCAGGCGGGAGAAGGAACGGAAATTCAGAACATTACTTTGTTTAAACTAATGAAGGCTTTTGAAAAAGTAATGCAAAAGGTACATGACCGGCAAAACAAACCTGTTCATACGGTAGTAGCTTACAACTATACTATGGAAGAAACGCGCGAGTTTATGCTGAAGCTTACCAGCAGGGAAAAAACTGTTTCTTTTGAAAAAGTGTTCGAAAAATGCAGAGACCGTATTCAGGCTATTTTCTTTTTCTTATCGATGCTTGAACTTATTCAACTCGATTACATGAGTATTATAGTAGGCGAGGGAAGAAATAATTTTATAGTTGAGTGGAATGATAACAGGACAGAAACAGACACTTTTGGAACGCCTGCTGGTTTCGATGCGAGTTTGAATTAAAAATATGGCGGACTGCTTAAGATAGGTACAAACGATGAAGAGTGCGACGCAAGTAAAGCCCGATAGAATTACATAGTGCCGGGAACATAAATTTTTTAAGCCCTGGTACATAAAACGAGCTGCTCAAAAGGCAGCTCGTTTTGTGTCATTTGTATTACTGTACGTTTATCCTCCAATAAATGTAGAGACTGTAATTTTATCTTTAACCATAGCTCTCACCGTTTCTGCAATTCCCTGTGCATCATACCCACACTCGCGATGCAGCTCTTTGGGTGTACCGTGTTCTACAATTCTATCAGGTATTCCAAGCATTTTCACGTCAGCTTTATATTCATTAGCCACCATAAATTCGAGTATAGCACTTCCAAAACCTCCCACAATAGTTCCATCTTCTACAGTAACCACTTTATCAAACTTTGTAAACACTTCGTGTAATAGTTCTTCGTCTAAAGGTTTTACAAAACGAATATCAAAATGGGCAGGGTTCAGTCCCTGTGTTTTCAATTCGCGGATAGCTGTAGTGGCAAAATTACCAGGGTGGCCAAAGGTGAGAATAGCGACATCTTCACCGTCTTTAATTTTACGTCCTTTACCGATTTTAATTTCTTCAAAAGGAGTTTGCCAATTCGTCATTACACCTTCGCCACGTGGATAACGAATAACAAATGGCGCGTCGGTAGTTTCGAGTTGTGCGGTAAACATTAAATTGCGCAACTCCGATTCGTTCATCGGGGCACTAATTACCATGTTAGGGATACAACGGAAGTAGGCTATATCATAAGCGCCATGATGCGTTGGACCATCTTCGCCAACCAGGCCTGCCCTATCGAGACAAAGTACAACCGGCAGTTTTTGAATCGCTACATCATGTACAACCTGGTCGAATGCCCTTTGCATAAATGAGGAGTAAATATTGCAATACACCCTTAAACCTTGTGTAGCCAAACCTGCACTTAAAGTAACCGCATGTTGTTCGCAAATGCCCACATCAAAAGATCGATGAGGCATTTTATCCATCATAAATTTTAGCGAGGAGCCACTGGGCATTGCCGGCGTTACACCCATTATTTTATCATTCTTTTCTGCCAACTCTATAATGCTGTGTCCAAATACATCCTGGTATTTTGGAGGTTGAGGCACTGCAAATTTCTTTTTTACAATTTCACCGGTTATTTTATCAAATAATCCGGGTGCATGCCATTTTGTTTGGTCTTTTTCTGCAAGAGAATATCCTTTTCCTTTTACCGTTACGATGTGCAGAATTTTAGGACCGGGAATTCCGCGGAGATCCTTTAATGTATCGACAAGCTTAGAAATATTATGACCGTCAATTGGTCCAAAGTATCTCAATTTTAAAGCCTCAAATAAATTTGCACTACTGCTCACCATTCCTTTTAGGCTTTCAGCAACTTTATGCGCCATTGAGCGCGTGAAACCTTTACCTACGGGCAACTTCCCTAAAGCTTTCCATACATCATCTTTGAATTTGTTGTAAGTAGGAGATAGCGAGATATCTGTAAGATACTCTTTCAGAGCACCAACATTAGGGTCGATACTCATACAGTTGTCATTTAAAATAATAAGGAGATCGCTATCGGCCACACCCGCATGGTTCATTGCTTCGAAAGCCATTCCTGCCGTCATTGCCCCGTCGCCTATTACCGCTACAGATTTACGGTCAGTTTCGCCTTTATATTTCGCTGCCATTGCCATTCCCAAAGCAGCTGAGATAGAGGTGGAAGAATGCCCCACCCCAAACGTATCATATTCACTCTCGCCTCTTTTCGGAAAACCACTTAAACCATGGTATTTGCGATTGGTATAAAAATTATCGCGTCGGCCTGTAAGAATTTTATGTCCGTAGGCCTGGTGGCCCACATCCCATACAAGTTGATCATAGGGAGTGTTGTATATGTAGTGAAGTGCAACGGAAAGCTCAACTACGCCAAGGCTTGCAGCGAAGTGACCTCCATGAACGCTTACAACATCAATAATGTATTGCCTCAGTTCATCGCATACTTTATGTAGTTGTTCACGACTCAGCTTTTTAAGGTCCGCGGGACTATCTATCCCCTTCAACAAATGCCCCGGCGTAATTTCCATCCTTTCCAATTTTTGTAAAATTAAGGTATAATTCCAACCACTCTGTTTCAATAACGCTTACATAACGAATTTCGTTAATTGAAAGTTTAAAACAAGTCTTAAAATATTATTCCACCAGTTAACCCTCTTATTCACCTTTAGTCAAAAGAACTGGGTATTCACACTTATTATTTTTATTTTTGGTAACGTATGAATAGAAGTCTATCGAAATACTGGCTTTGCCAGATAGGAGGCTGGAGCACTTACATAATCGTTTTCACTTTTTTTTATTTAACCCTAAGGACAAAGGAAGATCCAAATTTTTTTAAAGTTCTTTTTTTAGATGCCTTTCTCGGAATTGGTATCACACATCTGATGCGCTCGTTCATACAACGAGTTGGTCTTCTGAAGCTGCGATTAGATAACCAAATCACCTACATGATTTTAACTACTGTAGGCTTTTCGTTTTTCCTGACTTTTGCGAGCATTTATCTTGAAGATACATTTAACCTTACCAATGAAACTTTTCGACAGCATACGCTCGTATATCAAACTATTAAAGCATCCTTTTCCAGTTTCATCTTCTTAATCATCTGGAACCTTATTTATTTTACTTACCACTACGTAATTAAAAGCCAGCAAGAGCAGCTAGACAAAGTAAAGTTGCAAAGCCTGGTAAAAGAATTAGAGCTTAAAACAATCAAAGCCCATATAAACCCTCATTTTATTTTCAATGCCCTAAACAGTATTCGTGCGCTTGTTGACGAAAACCCTCAAAGAGCAAGGCAGGCAATTACAGAGTTAAGCAATCTGTTGAGAAGCAGCATGCAGGCTGAAAAAGTTGAGACAACACCTCTTTCAAAAGAGCTCAATATTGTTCGAGATTATCTTGCACTGGAGCATATAAGATTCGAAGATCGGCTTAACATAGAATATGACATTGACGAAGACACGCTTGGCCAGCCGGTGCCGCCAATGATGCTGCAAACTTTAGTGGAGAATGCAATTAAGCACGGAATTAGTAAAAAAATGGAGGGTGGAATTATTAAGATTATTTCTGATTTTAAAGACAATTATCACGAATTGACTGTAACTAATACGGGGCACCTAAACGGAGATTTTAACCCTGATGGTTTTGGATTGTCTAGTACGCAAAGCCGGCTGATGTTATTATACGGAGATAAGGCGCATTTCGAAATTAAAAACAAAAGCGAAAATATGGTAGAAGCAACGGTTAAGATGCCGGTTGCTTAACATCGACTTTTTTGTCAATTGTGTTTCAGGGTTACGTTCGGAGATGAAGCTTTTGTTGCGTCGCACTCTTGTACAGTTATAATTCTATTCGGCCTTTTGAACTAAAACTAACAATAAGGTAAACTTAAAAACCAGGAACTATGTCTGTGAGAACAATTATCATTGATGACGAAAGGTTAGCGCGAAATGAATTGAAAAAATTATTGCAGGATTTTGGAGAAATTGAAATAATCGACGAAGCATCTAATGTGCAGGAAGGCCTGGAAAAAATAGAGCAGCACAACCCCGACCTTATATTTCTAGATATTCAAATGCCGGGCAAAACAGGGTTCGATCTACTGGAAGAATTGGAGCGGGCTCCCAAAGTTATTTTTACCACAGCTTACGACGAATTTGCCCTAAAAGCATTTGAAGTAAATGCGCTCGATTACCTTTTAAAACCCATTGAACCAAAGCGCTTGTCAGATGCTATTCAGAAAGTAAAACAGGAGGAAAGCCATAGTTCTGCTCATTCTAGTGGAAGTAGCAATGGGACAGTTGCAAGAGAAGGGTTGTTAACCGAGGAAGACCAGGTGTTTGTAAAAGACGGCGAGCGCTGCTGGTTTGTAAAGCTCAATGAAATCCGCTTGTTTGAGAGCGTAGGTAACTATGCAAAAGTTTTTTTTGGACCAAATAAGCCCCTTATTTTAAAATCACTTAACTCATTAGAGGACAGGCTCGACGATAAGGTTTTCTTTAGGGCAAACCGCAAGCACATTATTAATATGAGGTGGATAGAAAAAATAGAACCTTATTTTAATGGAGGCTTATTACTTGAATTAAAAGGCGGCGAAAAAATAGAAGTTAGCCGTAGGCAAACTGTTAAGTTTAAGGAGATGATGAGCCTATAAGTTACTTTTGAAAAATGAAGAAATTTAGCCTGGTTTTGTTATTTGTTGCACTAGCTCTGTTTACAAATGCTCAGTCTATCAGTAAAATAATAAATGCTTCTGACGTAAAAAGAATAGAAAGTATTTTATCGTCAGACAGCATGCAAGGTAGAAAAGCCTTTACTGCAGGATCGGAAAAGGCTGCGGTATTTATTGGCAATGAGTTTAAAAAGATTGGCTTGGGTACTTTAAACGGCCTCTCCGGTTATAGTCAGGCTTTTACTATGGTAAGTCCCAAGCTTATCAATATTTCAGCTACTATCGACAGTTCTGTTATAGACGCAAAAAATGTAATACCATTTACCACTGCTGCTAGTTTACATATCACTGATAAGTCGGGATTTAGAAAAACAGTTCTTAAAGCCGGAGCGCAGTTCAGAAAGGAAATTGGAGCGTATTTAAAATTTAAGGAGAACCTTATTGTTTTTGTTGACACCTCTTTCGCTCAAAACTTCACTCGTTTAAATAGAATGCGGCAGCAGCTTTTTAAATCTGAAAAAAGTGTTGTGTTCGTACTTGGAACCTTTGCAGCTGACAGGTATGATATAAACATAACGCAGGAATTAACAGAGCAACAAGGTTCGAATGTCGTAGCTGTTATACCAGGTAAAAGCAAGAAAGATGAAATAGTGGTTTTTTCGGGGCATTACGATCATCTTGGTATTGGAAAGGTAAATAACAATGATTCCATTTATAATGGCGCAAATGATGACGCGTCCGGAATTACAGCCGTAATTGAAATGGCCAAATACTATAAAGCTGCTAATAAAAACGAACGAACACTTGTATTTGCTGCCTTTACCGCTGAAGAAATCGGCGGATATGGATCGCAGTATTTTTCTAAACAATTAGATCCGGACAAAGTAGTGGCCATGTTCAATATAGAAATGATTGGAACTGAAAGCAAGTGGGGTAAAAATTCGGCTTATATAACAGGATTCGAAAAAACAGACCTGGGTAAAATTCTACAGAAAAATTTGCAGGGAAGCAGTTTTAGTTTTTACCCCGATCCATACACCGATCAGAATTTATTCTACCGGTCAGACAACGCTACCCTGGCTTTATTAGGTGTGCCGGCGCATACCATTTCAACTTCGAAAATGGATAGCGAGGCAAACTACCATAAATTAAGCGATGAGGTAAATACTTTAGACTTAAATAACATGACTGAAGTTATTAAGTCTGTAATTATTAGTGCTAAAAGCATCGTTAATGGAAAGGATACACCTTCCAGGGTAAAAGCAGATGAGTTGACGAGATAGTGGAGTAGGCGGATATTTATTGTTGCAAAAAGGTTTACAGTAAAAGAGTGCGACGCAACAGTGTTGCCTCGAAATTTTTTGCTGGTACCAAAAACCTAAGCAGTAATGGCCAGACTGTGAACTGCAGTAGCCATTTCCTTTATAAGAGCGGGATCTTTTTCTATAGCATTCCCGATAACAATTACATCAGCTCCTGCCTTGCAGTTACGGTAAGCCTTCTCAGGATCCGTAATGCCACCGCCAACAATAAGTGGGATTTCAATATTTGCCGACACCATTGCTATCATACTTTCTGTAATCGCTCGTTTTGCTCCGGAACCTGCATCCATATAAATCAGCTTCATACCAAGCATTTCGCTGGCCATAGCCGTACATAAAGCAATTTCATTTTTATCGGATGGAATGGGTGTGGCGTTTGAAATATAAGAAACCGTGGTAGGTGCACCGCCATCAATAACCATATAACCGGTTGGCATAATCTCGAGACCGCTCTTTTTAACAAAGGGGGCACTTACTACGTGTTGCCCTATCAACAATTCTGCATTACGTCCGGAAACAAGGGAGAGATATAATAAAGCGTCGGCGTATTTACTTATTTGGGCCGGGCTACCTGGAAAAAGCACGATGGGAATATTGCAGGTAGACTTTATCTGCTGAATACACTCGTCGAGGTAACTTGATATAATTAAACTGCCGCCAACAAAAAAATAGTCAACCTTAGAGTCGGTTGCAAGTGTAACTAGCTGCTCTATTCTATCGCCATCAACCTTATCAGGATCAATTAACACCGCAAGTGACTTTTGGCCTTGCTGTTTATTTTTTAAAAAATGCTGGTAAAGCTTATTCTTCATGCAACTGGTATCGAGTTCCTGCAAAAATGCTGAAAAAATTTTATTTAATCACTTTTGATTTCAATAATACGCCCTCTGAAATGCTGAAACCTTAATTTGAAATAGTTGCGTGTAAGAATAAAAATGTTGTGCCATTGGTGCGCATTGTGGTCGATAAGCAATACAGTTTTATCTAAATGAATTATATGTGGTGTTGCCGCTCTTAGTAATACCCGCTAAATGAGATGGTGCTGATGCAGATAAAGTAGCAAAAACAGGGGTGGTTTTTTTAAAAGTTTTCAACACTTATGTGAACATTCTCTGAGAGTCAATACAGCGTTGAGGTGCGTTAATATGCACAATAATTATCCACATGAGGGGGATATTAAAGACTCCTTTTTATGAAAAAAGCCTGATAATTTCGTTTGCCCTACAATTTCCAGGGGCATTTCCAGATCTACTCACATCTCATAATAAATTTCGCCAATGGCCGCCACACAAACCATCAAGGGACTACAGTTCCAACGCCGCTTTACTAAAGAAGGTGTATCTCCATTCGATATGTTTACCTACGACTATCGAACAAGCATTATCCGCAATCCAAATGGAGAAGTTGTCTTTGAAATGAAAAATTGCGAGGTTCCTGCGCAATGGAGCCAAATCGCAACTGATATTATTGCACAGAAGTATTTCAGAAAAGCAGGGGTTCCTCAACCAGATGGAACGTTGGGCAGAGAAACTTCTGCAAAGCAGGTAGCACACCGTATGGCTAATTGCTGGAAAGTTTGGGGCGAGCGGTACAATTACTTCGATAGTACTAAAGATGCACAGGTTTTTTATGAGGAGTTAGTGTATAGCATTTTGAATCAGGCATGCGTACCAAACAGTCCGCAGTGGTTTAATACAGGTCTTTATGAAAGTTATGGAATTACGGGAAAGCCTCAAGGGCATTATTATGTAGATCAAAATGATGGACAGCTTAAGAAATCGACGTCCGCGTATGAGAGGCCCCAGCCGCATGCATGTTTTATATTGAGTGTAGAAGATGATTTGGTAAGTGACGGTGGTATTATGGATTTGTGGGTACGTGAAGCTAGAATTTTTAAATATGGTTCAGGTGTAGGAACAAATTTCTCAAATATTCGTGGTGAAGGTGAAAAGTTAAGTGGTGGTGGTACATCAAGCGGCTTAATGAGTTTTTTGAAAATAGGCGACCGATCTGCAGGTGCAATTAAAAGTGGGGGTACAACCCGTCGTGCTGCGAAAATGGTTTGTCTCGATTTGGATCATCCTGAAATTGTTGATTTTATAGATTGGAAAGTTGAAGAAGAAAAGAAAGTGGGTGCTTTGATAGCGGCGGGTTATGCAAGTGATTACGAGGGCGAAGCTTACCGTACAGTATCTGGTCAAAACTCTAATAACTCTGTTCGTATTCCAAACGAGTTTTTTGAGAAACTGGAAAAAGGTGAAGACTGGCACCTAAAAGGCAGAATTGACGGCCGCACAATGAAAACCATTCCTGCAAAGGAATTGTGGAATAAGATTGCGTATGCAGCATGGAGCTGCGCTGATCCGGGAGCACAATACAACACGACGATCAACGAATGGCATACTTGTCCGAAAGGTGGCGAGATCAGGGCTTCCAATCCTTGCTCTGAGTATATGTTCCTTGATAACACCGCATGTAACCTTGCTTCTGTTAACCTGAGACAATTTCATAATAATGATACCAACATTTTTGACGTAGAAGGTTTTGAGTTTACCTGCCGCTTGTGGACTGTGGTATTGGAGATATCGGTTTTAATGGCACAATTTCCAAGTAAAGAGGTAGCGCAACTTTCTTACGAATACAGAACGCTGGGTCTTGGCTTTGCTAACCTTGGAAGTATGCTAATGGTAAGCGGAATTGCTTATGACAGTGAAGAAGCTCGCGGTATTGCCGGTGCAGTTTCAGCGATTATGACTGGTGTTGCTTATCGTACCAGTGCAGAGATCGCAAAGTACCAGGGAGCATTTGTTAAATACGAAGAAAATAAAGAAGATATGCTTCGTGTAATGCATAACCACCGTGTGGCGGCCTATGATGCTGACAGCTACGAGAAGTTGAGTATTAAACCACAAGGCATAAAAGCAAGATATTGTCCCGATTATATGCTTTCTGCTGCCTGTAAGGCCTGGGATGAAGCGGTGGAAATGGGAGAAAAGTATGGTTACCGCAATGCACAAACAACCGTAATTGCTCCAACAGGAACTATTGGACTTGTAATGGATTGTGACACCACAGGTGTTGAACCTGACTTTGCGCTGGTGAAGTTTAAGAAACTTAGCGGCGGCGGTTATTTCAAGATCATCAACCAGTCTGTTCCACAAGCATTAAAAAACCTGAAGTACTCAGAAAAAGAGGCTGATGCGATTATTAAGTATGCTGTAGGAACAGCCTCTTTTGAAGGCGCTCCTTTCGTCAATGCTCAATCCTTAAGCGAAAAAGGGTTTATTGCTGAAGAAATTAAAAAACTGGGTGATGCCCTAAAATCAGCTTTTGAAATCGGCTTTGTTTTCAACCGCTTTACCTTGGGAGAAGCTTGCCTCGAAAGACTAGGGTTTAAGGCAGAAGAATATATGGACTGGAACTTCAACTTGCTTGAAGCATTAGGATTTACAGATGAGCAAATAGATGCTGCAAACGATTATATCTGCGGAACAATGACCGTTGAAGGTGCACCATATTTGAAACCAGAGCATCTTTCAGTTTTTGATTGTGCCAATAAATGTGGTAAAAAAGGCGAACGTTATATTCATGCACATGGTCATATCCGTATGATGGGTGCAACTCAGCCTTTCATTAGCGGCGCTATCTCTAAAACGATTAACCTTCCACACGAAGCTGCTGTTGATGAGATCGCTGATTGCTATATGCTTAGCTGGCAGCTGGGTTTAAAGGCCAATGCATTGTACCGCGACGGTTCTAAAATGTCTCAACCTCTGAGCAACAAAAGCGATAAGAAAAAGAAAGCTTCAGATACAAAAGAAGAAGTTGCAGAGGCTGTAACCAGTGAGTTGCAACCAGAGTCAAATATTGTTGATTTGAGTAAGTTAACTGTTGAAGAGTTATTAGAAGAAGTTACCAAGCGCATGCATGCTTCTACCGATACCCAACTGAAGCGCAAGCTTAGCGATATTGTGCAACGCAAATCATTACCAGGCAAACGCCGTGGCTTTACCCAAAAAGCAAAAATTGGAGGACAGGTCATATTCTTACGTACCGGCGAGTATAACGACAATACGTTGGGGGAGATTTTTATTGATCTTGCAAAAGAAGGTTCTACACTTCGCAGCCTAATGAACTGTTTTGCAATAGCAGTTTCCGTCGGCTTGCAATATGGTGTTCCGTTAGAAGAGTTTGTTGAGAAGTTTGTGTTTACCAAGTTCGAGCCTGCCGGTATGGTAGATCATCCAAATATTAAGACGACTACTTCGATCGTAGACTTTATTTTCCGTTGTCTTGCTTACGAATACATGGGTCGCACCGACCTGGTACATGTACTGGACAAGCCGGAGTTAAGCAACCTGGGCGACGATGTAGATGTAAAGCAGGAATTAAGCAGTGTCAGGGTTACGCCTTCTGCCCCTGTTAATGGTTCTCAAGGTACGCCTGCACAAAAACAGCAGAAATTAGTTGCCACAAAAGTTGGTGCTGGTTTGGATGCAGTAAATGCTGCCGCTAAAACTATGCAAAGCGATGCCCCAAGTTGTAGTACCTGCGGTCATATCACCATCCGGAGTGGTACGTGTTACAAATGCATGAATTGTGGTACCAGCATGGGCTGTAGCTAAAATAAATGTAAAAAGAGGAACTGTAAAAAGTTCCTCTTTTTTTTTAATAAGAACTAAAAATGTGTCTAAAATAATTAAAGGCTATCTGGACCAGAGATAGCCTTTAATTATGTACGCAATGTAGCCAGGGTAATACTTGCATATCCTGTTCGCTACAAATTTAACTGCAAGTTTTATTCTCAGAGTTATTTAAAACGTTTTTTGTCCGGTTGTTGTCGTGGTATTCTTTTCCATACTTTTAAGTTCACAAAACCTTTTTGATGGAAATACTTTTCTCATACGATAAAAAGTTGGTTATTCAGGCTCTACGATACCATTTTATAAATCGATTTGAAGTAAGAATCCTGATGATTCTAGTAAATGTGTTTGCAATATTTTCCGCCGCTTTATTTTATTCTCATAAAGTTTCTCCATTAGCATTTCTCCTTAGTTCTATACTTTGGATAGGAATAATGATTTCTTTCTGGTTCTTTTTGCCCAATACTGTTTATAAAAAAGCCTCTACTTTCAGAGATACCTTTAAAATGACTTTTGGAGAATATCGTGTTAGGGTTGAAAATGAACGGGGCTATACGGAATGGAACTGGGAAAAATTCGCTTCTTATCTTGAAAGCCCTCACTTCGTCCATTTATATTTTGACAGCAAATCGTTTTTCCTTGTACCAAAAGTGGCAATCGAAAAAGAAGGAAATCTGGATGATCTTCGAAGGTTATTAAAGGAAAAAATAAGGTCGAAAAAATAATTCTACCATTATAATTGTTTTTCCATGTTGTAATGAGGAATAGTTACTTCTGTAAATTCTTCGCCCGAAATGGCATAACCAAGCCTTTCGTAAAACCCTGCAGCCGATTTGCGGGCATGCATGCAAACTTTTTTGTATCCTCTGTCGCGGGCTATGTTTTCTGCAAATTGCATTAGCACCCGCCCAATGCCCTTACCCTGCAGTCCGGCTTTTACCGCCATTTGCCTCAGCCTTACCGCAGTAGGATCTATTTGCGTAAGTATGCAACAACCCAGCATTTGATCATCTTCATATGCTGCAATAAGTAAGTCTTCTTTTTCCTTTTCAAGGTCTTCCTTCGAAAAGTCAAGGCCCAATGGCTTCCGCAAAATTTGCTTGCGTAACTCTACCATCTGGTTATACTCTTTGCTATTATGATCAATAATTTTTAAAGGCATATCAGTATTTAGCTTACAAAATAAGTTTTACGTACAAAAATATCATTTATAGCTTCGAAAAAATCGGTAATAGTATGAAAATGGTTCTTTTATTTGAATCAACAGATAAAGAGCTGCAATCTTTGAAAAGTGATCACTTAAATTATCAAGTTAAGTAGTGTTGGATTGTTGACAGCGATTCCAAAAAAAGATAATGCTTTTCCTTGTGAAAGAGGCGTTACCAAATGTATAGCGCTATTTATATTATAGATTAAGCTTACAATATTCCCCTTAAAGCTCTGGCGATTCCCCAATTATTCCCAGTTTTTCATATTTGGTTAAGCGAGGTTTTCTTCGTTTCGACTGACATTCAGATACTTAAAGTTTTGCATATGTTTTGCGGCTATCATCGACGGTGGGGGAATTAAAACAATAAAAATGGAATAATTTTTTAATGTATAGTTCTGGCATTTTTTAATCCTCTATAAAATATCTTTTAACTAAAAACAAAAAATTATGGAAAAGCCGATTTGTTATTTACCACGTTTAATATTAACGGCATCCGTTTTTATTACTGGTACCGTCGCCCATTCGCAAAGCAGTACAACAACCTCAGGTACTACTTCCACTAACACAGGTACTACTTCAGCTAACATGAGTGATACTGCCTTTATTAGTAAAAACATTATGGATAACATGATGGAAATACAACTTTCTGAAATGGGCAGAACAAAAGCAACTGATCCAAAAATAAAAACGTTAGCTCAGCAGATGGTTACTGACCATACCCAGATGCTGAATGAGTTACAGCGCGCTGCCAAAACCAGAAATATGGCGGTTATGACCATGGGTAGCGGTAACTGGGGATCGGGGAGCGGTAGTGGTACTACAGGATCCGGGATGGGTACAGCAGGGTCAGGTACAACTACGTCGGGAATGGGAACAACTGGTTCAGGCTCTGGAACTACAGGGAGCGGAACTACTGGTTCAGGGGTAGGTACTTCGGGTAGTAGTTCTACTTCAGGAATGGGTACTTCTGGTTCCGAAACAGGTACTTCCGGTAATCGTGCAGGAAGATCTGGTGTGGGAACATCTGGTAGTGGTACAGGATCTGGAGTGGGAACTTCTGGTACAGGAACAACGGGAAGTAGCTCTACAGGAAGAAATAACAGGGGAAATAGAAATGGCACTACTGCCGGCAGAACAGGAACTACAGGTGCGGGAATGGGAACTTCGGGTTCAGGCACAGGAACTACAGGAAGTGGTGCTACCGGTTCAGGGGTTGGCACTTCTGGTAGTGGCACAGGAACTACAGGTGCGGGAATGGGAACTACGGGTTCAGGCACAGGTACCACAGGAAGTGGAACTACTGGTTCAGGGGTTGGCACTTCTGGTAGTGGCACAGGAACTACAGGTGCGGGAATGGGAACTTCGGGTTCGGGCACAGGTACCAAAGGAAGCGGAACTACTGGTTCAGGGGTTGGCACTTCTGGTAGTGGCACAGGAACTTCAGGTGCCGGAATGGGAACTACGGGTTCAGGCACAGGTACCACAGGAAGCGGAACTACTGGTTCAGGGGTTGGCACTTCTGGTAGTGGCACAGGAACTACAGGTGCCGGAATGGGAACTTCGGGTTCGGGTACAGGTACCACAGGAAGCGGAACTACCGGTTCAGGGGTTGGAACTTCTGGTAGTGGCACAGGTACCGGATCTGGAATGGGAACTTCTGGTTCAACAGGTTCAGGAAGTGGAATGAATGGTATGGGAATGCATGGTGATATGACCGGAAGTGGCATGGCAGCAATGCAAGCACTTCAAAATGCAACGGGTACCCAGTTTAATGCAATGTTTGTTTCTCAAATGCTTGCAATGCATGAAGCGAAACTTACAGAACTTCAGTCAGCTGCAACTACATTAACTGACGCTGAACTGAAATCATCAGTTAACAGGGCAATCCCAATAATAAGGATGCATAGAGATATGTTGTCAAAGATGAATACTGGCGGAACTAGTGGTGGATCAAGCCAGCAGTAGAACGAAGGCTCCTAATAAAAGTAAAAGAGCGGCAATTTGCCGCTCTTTTACTTTTATTAGGAGCCTTTTATTTTAAACTTTTCTTCATGTTCTAAAGGTAGAAGAGCTAAAAAATTTTCAACTTGTTTAGCTGGCGGCGACAGAGACCACAGCAATATAGTTTCGCCTTGAGGCACTTAATTGGTGACCACAAATTGGAACTTACAATAGAATTACTAAAGTTGAACGAAATGCGACGCAAGGATGATGCTATAAAAAACAAATGTTTGGTTTCAAAAGAGTCTCTGACCTGATGGGCTTAAGATAAAAGGGTGGTCAAGGTAATCCAAGTTATAGTACCACCCCGCTATGTTTCTCCAACTGCATATTGTATAGGTTAGCATAATGACCACCTAAAGTAAGTAGCTCTTCATGTGTTCCCACTTCTTTAAGTTCACCCTTATCCATTACCAATATTTTACTCGCTTTCCTTATAGTAGACAAGCGATGAGCAATGACGATTGAGGTACGGCCGGCAATCAATTTGTCAATAGCCTGCTGTATTAAAGCTTCGCTTTCTGTGTCGATAGAAGAGGTTGCCTCATCTAAAATAAGAATTGAGGGGTTGTATAATAACGCCCTTATAAAGCTTAATAGTTGTCGCTGACCGAGGCTTAAAGTGCTGCCACGTTCCATAACGTTGTAATCGTACCCCTGGGGTAAACTCATAATAAAATCGTGCACTCCAATCATCTTCGCTGCCTGAACTACCTGCTCTTTTGAAATGGAAGGATTTCTTAAAGTAATGTTTTCGAGGACTGTACCTGAAAAAAGAAATACATCCTGCAACACCACTCCAATCCGGCTTCGCAAGACGTCTAACTTATAATCTTCAATATTTACGTCATCAATTTTTATCTCACCCTTTTGAATATGATAGAGGCGGTTTAACAAGCTTATGATAGAAGTTTTTCCACTACCGGTATGACCAACCAACGCAATGGTTTCACCAGGTTGAGCGGAGAAAGAAATGTTTTTCAATACGTACTGTTCTTTCACATAGGCGAACCACACGTTTTGAAGTTCAACTTTTCCCGCTATGGAATCAGGCGCGTAGGAACCTTCGGATTGAATTACATCGGGGTTGTCCAACACCTTAAAAACCCTTTCGCTAGATACCATTCCCATCTGTATAACATTGAACTTATCGGCAATTACCCTAAGGGGACGGAAAATCTGGTTTAAGTAAAGGATGAAAGCAACAAGCAATCCGGCGTCTAACTCGTTTCCTGCTATCCACCAAACCAGCAGGCCCATACTTACTGCCAACACAACCTCTACTACCGGGAAAAATATAGAATAGGCGAAAATTGCATGGATATTGGCGTCACGATGTTCTTTATTAATTTTTTTGAATTTCTTGAATTCCCGTTCTTCTGCCGCAAAAGCCTGTACTATTTGCATCCCGGTTATGTGCTCCTGTACAAAAGCGTTTAATGCTGAAACGGCGTTTCGCACCTTCATAAAAGAGCGGTTGACACTTTCTTTAAAGTAATACGTAGCAATTATTAAAATAGGGAAAGGAATAAGGCTGATTAGGGTAAGCCTCCAATCCATAAAGAACATAATAGCAAGGGTAAATATGATGGAAAGCAGGTCTGAAATAATCGGGATCAGCCCATCGGCAAAAATATCGTTGATGCTTTCAATATCATTTATAGTACGGGTAGTTAGGGTGCCAATAGGGGTTTTGTCAAACTGAGAAAGGTTTAGGGTCATTACTTTTTTATACACTGTTACCCGCATATCTTTTACAACACTCTGCCCAAGCCAGGATGTAAGAAAAGAAAAAATAAACCGGAAAGCAGTCTCAATAAAAAGAAAAACAATCTGGAAAATGGTGACAGCTATAATGAACCTTGTAGCATCTGAAAGATCTGTATTAAACATAAAGACCCTTAGCCATGCAGGCATGTTAAGTGGCTTGCCCGTAGCTACATCAACGGTAAGATTAATCAGGTAAGGTCTAACGGGTGCAAAAACTGCTAATAAGATGGAAAGAACAATACTTATGTATAAATATTTGTTGTAAGGCTTTACAAATTGAAAAACCCTTTTTAGTAATGAAAAATTAAAGACTTTCTTTTTAACCACATCAGACATAAGATCGCAAAAGTATTTATTAAGACTGTTATAAACCTGTTTAAAGAAAAGAGCCGCCAAGGGGGGCAGCTCTTAAAAAGAAAGATAATTTCTTTATCCCACCATTACTTTATTATAAGCCATTATGAAAAGTGCACCCAGGTTTTTGTATGGCGGTACGTAGTCTTCGAACATGTTATTGTCCTTCAATTTCTTGCCTAAGTTTTTCCACATTTCGGGCCAGTTCAAATCTTTGCCCTGCCTGAGCGTTTCTGTTATACTCATAATCATTGGTCCGTTAACAGCTCCGGTTCCGGTTTGCTTACTAGCGATTATATGAGCATAAGGAGAGATATCGAGCACACGGTTTATATTTTGGTACCCACCGCAGCTTCCCAGGAAAACAACTTTAGTTGTTCTGAATAATTGCTTTATTGTTGAGGCTACATGATAACTATGGCCACGATGTATTACAATAGTTGGCGTTAATTCATTGTCACTAAGATATTCCCCCAAATTTTCCTGCGCTTTATCATCTAATCCTTCTTTTTCGTCGAGGGGCTTGTTGGCATAAATAATAACAGGTATACCCTTCGTTGAACTTACTTCTATCCAGTCTGGCTTATTGACCATTTTCCATCCGGGAGTGTTATACAAACTCTTGAATTGATTATAAGAATAAAGACCATCCTTATCTCCAAAAAAGAATTGCTGAATAACAATTTTACCTTTAGCATCTTTTAAGGAGTTGTTGTTAACGATGTAAATAGGAGGAATGCCAAACTTTTTAGATATATCTATTGTACTTGTAGAGTCAAGACTTAGAAATATACTGTTTAGAAGATCGTAAATAGCCAACCCTCTTTTGTTCTCGTCTTTGTTTTGCTGTTGTAAGTTAGATTGAACTTCTTCTAAGATTAGTTTTCGTAGCGCCTGGTCAGAAATACTTGCATAACTGTCCGCCACATCTACTGCGTCTTCAAGGCTTCCTGTTTTTTCTAACCCACCTGCAAAAGACCGCATCAAAATTTCAGCATTTGCCTTCTCCATCCTTACCAAGAAGTTGTCGAGTGTATTGTAGTTTGCTGCCATTTTAATGAACTTTTTAAAATGGTCAAAGTTTACACTCATTAGAAGAGAGTCGCTGTTAGGGTTTTTCATTCGTTGAAATATCCTTTCATACACCTTTAGGTAGCTGCTTGTATATATTTCAGTCTCGGCCATTACACATAAGTAGTACAGCTCCTGTGGATTTAAGGGTTCTACTTTTTTCATTCTGATAATATCCGGCTCGTCGTGGAGGCCATTGATAACATTGATAAAACTTTCAATAGCTTTCCGCCTAAGCATTTCTGTTAGTGCTGCCATAGCCATTGGGGTGTCCCTTTTTCGTAAACGTTCCGCATAATCAATTTGCGTATTTACCAGCAGCCTGTAGTACTTAAACTCGTCACTTTTACTCTTGTCAATTTCCTCTCGCGTAACTCTGCCTTTATATAAATTATCAAGGAAAGGAAAATATAAGCGGCCTTCTTTTAAAGAAGCCAAACTTGCAATTGTTTTAATTAAAGGATCGTCGCTGTTGTGAATCTTTTTGCCAATTTCGGTATTTGATTGGGCGTATGAATACACATCTTCCTGATGTGTGCGGGCAGCTACTTTTAAAAGACTATCAGCAAATGCAGCATTAGGGTTTGCTTTTAAAATTTGGAAGATTTTTTCGGGATGCTTTTGCGAGTTCTTCAGAAGAAGTGCTTCCTTACCCTCAATAATTCCAACATTTTTCTGGAAGGCAACGCATTTTACAAGTATGTCTCCTATTTCATACTCGTTCTCAAGTAGCACCGGTTTTATAGATTGCTTTTTCTTTTCAAGGATCATGGCCTCTTCATAAGCATTAATAAGGTCCTGCAATTGATCCCCTTTCAAATTTCTAGACCTGTAACTACTTTCAAAGAAAGACAACGCTTCATTTAAGCTTCTAATAAACTTAACTTTTTGGTTTGCATCAAGGCTATTATCTGCTTCAATATTATCCTGAAGTTGATCTACTTTATTAAAAAGAGCATACGTTATTTGTTGATTTACTTCTGGGTCGTTCGTCGCATTAAAAAAATGATCTTCTTTTCTATCAAGCTTGTCAATTCCTTTTTGACTCTTGTCAACATTCTCATGAAAAATTTTTCTCATCAATGGAACCACGGGTCTTTGAGCGAAGGTGTGAAGCGAGAGCAATACAAGAAGTAGAAACAGTAAATTTTTGGACATATGATACATAGGTCAACAAAAATACTACCAAAGCCCGTTCCGTATCATCCTCTTTAAGTTTTTAGGTTTTTATTAGTGCTAATCGTAATACTGCTTACAATATTCAAGCAACGTCCTCCTGTAAAATCCGGTATAGCAGGCAGCTTTATTTGATTTTTTATAGATACTTTTAAAACTGCTTAAGTATATGATTGTACAACTTGTAAAGGAGTTAACAATTATATAATGCATTCAATCGGGTTGCACATTACCTTAAAATTACTTTTGTCTAAACAATTTGTTAATGGAGGCTACTTTAAAAAAGGTTTTAATAGTTGATGATGAACCAGATATTCTTGAAATCATTTCTTACAACCTGAAGAAAGAAGGATATGAAATTGTAACAGCTAAAAACGGAATCGAAGCATTAGAAAAAGCTTCCTCTTTTGAACCAGACCTTGTTATTCTTGATATTATGATGCCTAAAATGAATGGCATCGAGGTCTGTAAAGCGTTGCGATCGAAGCCTGAATACAATAATACGCTTATCATATTTCTTACTGCTCTAAGCGACGAGTCTTCTCAAATCAAAGGGCTCGAAACAGGCGCCGACGACTATGTAAATAAACCAATCAGCCCAAAGGTTTTGGTAAGCCGGGTGAACGCAGTTTTTAGAAGAATACATAAAGAAGACGGCAAAACACTACGACTTGGAAACATGATTATAGACCCCGAAAAGTTTATGGTTGTTCTGGATGGAAGTGATATTGTACTTGCAAAAAAGGAATTTGAGTTACTTTATTTACTTGCTTCAAAGCCAGGACGCGTTTTTTTGCGAAATGAGATACTCAGCCAGGTTTGGGGAGCCGAGGTAATTGTTGGAGACCGCACGATAGATGTACACATCAGAAAAATAAGACAGAAGCTTGGAATAGATTGTATAACAACAGTAAAAGGTGTAGGTTATAAATTTGAATTACAGGATTAAAAAAATCCGTTAATACCATATAACCCTTCAAAATAGCTTCTTAGCTGTTGTAAATCCGTCAAAAATGTTCGCCACAAAAAATCTTTCACCCCAGCAGCTTTCTTTATATACTGCAGCTATATTAACCATTCCAATCACCCTGGGCTATTATGTAATGCATCCAAATTGGTGGGTTTCGTTGATTGTGTTTGTAATTGTTTTTTTAGGCAGTTTTCTCCTAATTAAATTTACTCTTGAAAGATTTATTTATCGTAAAATCAAGCTCATTTACAAATTCATTTACCAAACCAAGGCTTCTAAAAGAGAAGAAACTTATTATAAATATATACTTCCGCAAAAAAGTATTGACGAGGTAAGAGAAGATGTAGAGAAATGGGCATCGCAGCAAAAAGAAGAAATTGAAATTTTAAGAAGTAACGAAGCATATCGAAAAGAGTTTCTTCAAAACCTGGCCCACGAATTTAAAACGCCCATTTTCGCAATCCAGGGTTATGTAGATACTTTGTTAGATGGTGCGATGGAAAATCCAGCAGTTCGCAAACGTTTTTTAGAGAACACAGCCCGCAACGTAGACAGGCTGGTAACCCTTGCAAGTGACCTTGACGAAATAACAAAGCTTGAAAGCGGCGAGCAACCCCTAAGTAAAGCCCCGTTCGTTATACAAGATCTGATTAAAGAAATATACGATTCTCTTTTTATAAAAACCGCTGCTAAAAACATTCGAACTTCTATAAAAAAGGGATGCGATCAGCCCGTAACTGTGTATGCTGATAAGGAAAAGATTAAGCAGGTAATTATCAATATCGTAAGCAATTCAACTAAGTACGGAAAAGAAAAAGGTCATATAGTAGCTAGTATTTACAAGACCGATGGACAGCACGTTTTAATTGAAATAAGCGATGACGGCATCGGCATTGCAGAGGAACATCTCCCTCGTATTTTTGAAAGATTTTATCGTACCGACCGAGGTCGGAGCCGCGATGTTGGTGGCACAGGTCTTGGACTTGCTATTTGCAAGCACATCATCGAAGCCCATGGTCAAACCATCCACGTGCGGAGCAAACCCGATATTGGGACCACTATTGGTTTTACGCTTGATGTAAAATAATTCTAGTTTTTTTTTGCAACCGGCTTCACTCCTTCTATCCACTTTTCTTGCGTCGCACACTTGTACTGTTTTTCATTATTGTACGAAGCTTCGGGCGGGGCTCAACTAAATCAACGTGTTCTACTTCTTCTGCCTTACAGCCCAGTCATCCATCTTTCTTTCCAGCACATCTAATGGCAATGCCCCGTCTTTTAAAATATTGTCATGAAAATCTGCAAGGTTAAAACGGTTCCCCAACTCTTGCTGGTTTTTATTTCTTAATTCCGCAATCTTTAAAGCGCCGATTTTATATCCCAGCGCTTGTCCCGGAATAGCCATGTAGCGTTCAATTTCTGCAGTAGCACCCTGTTCGCTGATCGCTTCATGCTCCATCATATATTTTATAGCTTCTTCTCTTGTCAGGTTTTTTGTATGCAGGCCAACGTCAACAACAAGGCGAATTGCCCTGTGTATTTCATCGCCCAATGCCGCCATATATTGATAAGGATCCGTGTATAGTCCCAACTCTTTCCCCAACGATTCACAATACAGTGCCCATCCTTCTATGTACGCGTTATTGCCACCAAAACGACGAAATTTTGGAAGGGTGGTATCTTCCTGTTGTAGCGAGATCTGGTAGTGGTGGCCTGGAATAGCTTCATGTAAAAACAAACTTTCCATTCCGCTTGTAGAGTTAAAAGTGGGTGCATCTAAGATGGGAACGTAAAATATACCTGGCCTTGTTCCGTCCGGCGAACCTTGGTTATATTCTGCACTTGCACTGGCCGCTCTAAAAGCTTCGGTTTGCCTGATTTCAAACGGTGTTTTTGGTACATTGTTAAACATTTTTTTCAGGTTAGGTTCTATCCGTTCATGAATTTTATCAAAAGCGGCCAATACTTCCGGCGCTGATTTAAAAGGCATAAATTGCTTTTCGTTTTTCATAAAATCAAAGAAAGCATTCATATATCCTTTAAATCCAACTGAATTTTTTACACTATCCTGCAATCTTCCAATCCGGGCTACTTCGTTAAGTCCTAACTGGTATATCCCCTCAGGGGTTTTGTTGGTAGTGGTTTGAGCACGTATTAAGTATCGATAATATTCTTTTCCATTTGGCAAAGCGCTTATGCCTGATGTTGCTCTTGATTTTGGCAGGTATTCGTTGGTAAGAAAATCGCCCAGCTTATTGTAAGCAGGAATAATTTGTTGATGAATGAGAGTCGTAAACGCTTTTTTTAAGCGACTTTTATCCTCATAAGAAAAACCATCGGGAAACTTTTTAACCGGGTCAAAAAACAAACTGCTGGTGTCTTCTTTCACCTGCATAGCTCGCATCTGAGGTATCATTTTAAAAACCAGTGCTTTTGGTAAAACATAATTAGAAGCAATACCTTTTCTAAAATAAATAATAGCACTATCCGCCCAAACTGAAAATCTTGATGCCCTGATTAACCAGTCATCGTAGTCTTTTACTGTTTTAAAAGGTTGGTTTCCTGCACCACTTCCCAATTGTGCGATTGTTAACGGAAGACCCCAAAACTGTTGAAAAGGAATGTGGTTCTCCGGGTAATTCAACCCTTCGAGGTTTATCTGCATCTCCCGCTTAAAACCATCAAAGCTCAGTTTATCCTTATCTGATAAATTTTCACGGTCATGCTTGATAACATAAGCAAGATAGCGGCTATAAAAATCTTTCAGGGTATCACGATAAGTGCCTGTAAAATCTATAGGTAAGACATGGTTATAGCGCAGATCACCAATTCCTGTCGCTTCAAGAGGGTACAACTTTAACCTGTCTTCGTAATAATTGTTTAATAGGGTTGCAAGCTCTTTATTGCCTTCTTTGCCAGCATTGGTATTACTTAACTTACAGGCAGTAACGGTGATTATTGCAAAAGCTATGATTAACGATCGTTTCATTAATAGTAGTTGAAGCGATAAATCTAGCTAAATGTTGATATAAGTAAAAAAATGTCGGTGGCGAAATAACAGCATGAAGACTAAAAGGAAACAAATGAAAGGCTCGTTTTTGTCGTTCTATAACTGCAACCAACCAAATGATAGCTCCCCTAAAGCCTGGTTTGGTGCAGGTGTTCAAGGGGTTGAATAGAGAAACATTTGTACAAGAGTGCGACGCAACAAAGTGCAATAGAAGCAGTGTTGCAGGGTTCATAATATTCTTATCCTTACAAAAAGCTTTATTACATTTGCTCATTAATTTTTTTACATGGAATATAACACACAGCGCAACCATTTAACAATGAAAGAATATGGCAGACATATTCAAAGAATGGTGGAACATGTGCTGACTATTGAGGACAGGCAGAAGCGCCAGCAACAGGCGCAGGTGGTGATTGAACTGATGGGAACGCTTAATCCGCACTTGAAAAACGTAGAAGACTTCAGGCATTTGTTGTGGGATCACCTGTTTTTTGTAAGTGATTTTAAACTTGATGTTGATTGCCCTTACCCGATACCAACAAAAGAAACATACAAACTAAAACCAGACCCACTTCCTTACCCTAAACGCAAACCGCGATATAACCACTTAGGTAAAAACCTTGAAATTGTAATTGATAAAGCATTGAAGGAAGAGAACCCTGAGAAAAGGGCAGGTTTTGCAAATTCTATTGCTTATTACATGAAGTTGGCCTACAGTAACTGGCATAAAGAATTGGTGCATGATGATGGTATACGTGCTGAGTTGAACGTAATAACAAATGGCCAACTTGAATTTGACAGTACGCCTTTTGTAAAACATTACCGCCCAAGCGAAGGCCGCGATAATAATAATCGTGGTGGGGGCTTTGGTGAGAACCGCTTTAAACGTAACAATAACGGTGGCCAGTTTCAGCGTAACAATCGTGATGGTGGAGGAGGGGGCAACCGAGAGGGAGGAAACCTAAGTCGTGACAACAGGAATGCCGGCAGTGCTGGTAGTCGGGATAACCGAAATGCACCTAACAATGGCGGCGCAGGAAGGGACAATAGAAACAACAAATTTGGAGGCAATAAAAAGCGTTTTTAGTGAGTAGTTTCCAGGTTACGGGTGGTAAAAGACTTAAGGGCGAAATTATTCCGCAGGGAGCAAAAAATGAAGCTCTTCAAATTATCTCCGCGGTTTTGCTTACCTCAGAAGAGGTAACTATCTCAAACATTCCTGACATAGTAGACGTAAACCTGCAAATTGAGTTGTTGCAGGAAATGGGCGTGAAAGTTGACAGAGTGTCGCGCGACACCTGTATTTTTCAGGCTGATGAAGTTAACGTTGATCACCTGGGATCAGAAGATTTCAGACAGAAAAGCGGAAAGCTTCGGGGGTCGGTTATGCTTGCAGGTCCATTGCTTGCACGATTCAAAAAAGCTTATATCCCCAAACCGGGCGGAGACAAAATTGGCCGCAGAAGGTTAGATACCCATATTATAGGATTTCAAAAACTAGGTGCCGAGTTTCACTTTGACGACGCCCAACATTTCTTTCAACTGAGTACTACCGGGTTAAAAGGGGTTGATATACTTCTGGATGAACCTTCTGTCACCGGCACTGCCAATATTTTAATGGCTTCGGTAATGGCTGAAGGAACTACTACCATTTACAACGCAGCCTGCGAACCATATTTGCAGCAGCTTTGTAAAATGCTCATTCGTATGGGTGCTAACATTTCGGGCGTTGGTAGCAATTTATTGAAAGTAGAAGGCGTAAAGACATTGAAGGGAACAGACCATCGGATGCTTCCGGATATGATTGAGGTGGGTAGTTTTATAGGTCTTGCTGCAATGACCCAGAGCGAGATAACCATAAAAAACGCGGGAATAGCGCATCTTGGCGTGATACCTGAAAAGTTTGCCCAACTTGGTATAAAGATGGAGTTTAGAGGAGATGATATTTTTATTCCTTCGCAGGAGAAGTATGAGATACAAACCTTTCTTGATGGAACTGTCTTAACTATTTACGATCATCCCTGGCCAGGCTTCACTCCTGATTTAATAAGTATTGTTTTAGTAGTAGCTACACAGGCTGAAGGCAGCGTACTAATTCATCAAAAGATGTTTGAAAGCCGCCTCTTCTTCGTTGACAAGGTTATGGAGATGGGCGCCCAAATTATTTTATGCGATCCCCACCGAGCTACAGTTATCGGACTGGGAAGAAAGCATGCCCTTAGAGGTATTACAATGAGTAGCCCCGACATCAGGGCAGGTGTAGCAATGCTGATTGCTGCGTTAAGTGCAGAAGGAAAAAGTACTATTCAAAACATCGAACAAATTGACCGGGGGTATCAGAATATTGATAAACGACTGCAGGCATTAGGTGCAGAGATAGTAAGGGTTGAGTAATTGGCTGATGGTTTAATTACTGAACTATCTGATTGTTTAATTGATCAGCCACGTGCCTCTTTTATTGCAACTTTCCCCTGAATTTAATCTGATGTTGCTCACTTGGGTGCAGCAGGATAGTAAAGGTCGATCCCTCACATGCAGTTGTTAAAAACGGTTCTCATAAGTAAGATGAACCATTATTTTTTGTTTGATAGCGGTAAAGGACGAAAAATTAATTCAACAACCTATCCATCTAACAATTCTGCACTTTACTCTCCTCCTTTTACTTCCACCATTTTATATTTGATCGCATTGTTTGCGGGCGTTATCGGTTCATCAATATAAGATGCGTACACTTTAGTAAAACATGCTCCATAATATAAAATGAATGAGGAGTAAAATACAAACAGTAATAGCAGTACGAGTGAGCCGGAAGCACCGAATATGTTTGTAATGTTACCTAGTGAGAGCATGTAACGAATAATTATTTTTCCGATAGTAAAAAGAACCCCGGTGAAAATTCCACCTACTACAACAACCTTCCATGTAGCCTTTGCCGCTGGTAATACCTTAAATAAAATAGAGAACCAGGTAGAAACAACAACTACTGAAAATGCATGATTAAAAAGGATGGTTAAAACGTTTGCCGTACGGGGTGGTATCTCACCAGTATATCTAAGTAGAAAAGCTTCCAATCCTTCTATAAGCATTCCGCCGATAAATAAGATACCAGCAAGCAATATTATAATCAGGGATACGGCTCTTTTTTCAACCTGTAACTTAAAAGGCTGAGGCGTGCCTTTTACATTCCAAAGCTGGTTAATGGAATCTTGTATGACTTTAAAAAGCGTTGTAGCAACAAACATCAGGAAGATAAATCCGGCTGCTACTAAAAACCAATTTTTTGCAAGAGATGTAAAACCAAGAAATGTTTCTCTGATTTGTGCAGCACTTTGTCGTCCTAAGACTTCAGCAAGTCGAACAAAAAATCTATCACGAAGATTTTGTATTTGAAATACGAGTCCTATTATCTGGACTAATATGATAATAATTGGAGGGAGTGCGAAAGTGGTAAAAAAAGCCGTTGCTCCTGCCAGGCGCAAGGGCTCGTTTCGCTTGAATTCATCAAAGGAAATAGCACAAATTTTTATAAACTCTTTGCCTCTTAGCCGCGCCATTAATCCAGGTAAGGTTTGTAGGGTTGAAAATGTGGATCGTGGGAAGGTTGGCTGAACCAAAAAATTTTCGAAGGTTCTTAAAGTTTCGAAGCAAAAGTGTTTATTTCTAAAAGCAGGAAAGTAACAAAGACTAAACCTTGCTTTTAGAAATAAATGAAATTAATTGTTGGGAATTATACAGCTTTCTTCTTGGTAACTGATAAACGGGTAAACTCACTTCCGTTAAACATTCTGCCAGTGTTTACATCCTTTGACTTATTATAAGTCTCAAGGTTAGCTTCGGTAACCAATCTCCAAAAATTTTTAGATTTTAGTTCTTCGTAATCTGTGTGCTTGATAAATATTCCGGTAATAGAATTACGTTTTTTAAATTCAACTTTAACTGTTGGGTTGTTTAATTGTTCGGTTTCAACAAATTTTGCAATCTGCTCTGGTAACATAGTAAAAATTTAATATAAGTGATGGTGGTAAAGCTAAGGAAATAGGTTTCACTAACCAATTTTTAGCAGCTTTATTAACTTTCGTTAACATATTTCATAAAACAACTGTTTATAAATCAATTTCAACTACACCAATTTCAACTTTAAAATGCATTTATTATTAGAGTAACCGTCATTTCTAAACGTGGCTGCAATTGAGTCAGTAATAGTAACAGACGCAGGTTTATACAAAACCCTTCCTTCTGTTCAAATTACTTTGCTTTATTTGCAATTCATTTTTAAGCTATGACCGGAAAATTAATCATTATTACGGCGCCATCAGGAGCAGGAAAAACAAGCATTACCCGGTATTTGCTTAATAAATATCCTAAGCTTGCTTTTTCGATCAGTGCTGCAACAAGAAGGCCGCGGGGAAAGGAAAAGCATGGAGTTGACTATTATTTTTTAGCTCTTGAAGAATTTCACGAAAAAATAGAAAACAATGAATTTATTGAATGGGAAATGGTTTATGAGGGCAAATATTACGGAACTCTAAAAAGTGAACTGGAAAGAATTTGGGCAGCCGGCAAAACGCCAATTCTAGATATTGATGTAAAAGGAGCGATACATGTGCAGCAACAATATCCTAAAAATACGCTTACAATTTTTGTACAGCCCCCCTCTGTTGAAGAACTGAAGAGAAGGCTTGAAGGTAGGGGAACAGAATCTCCTGAAAACATTGCTACAAGGCTTAATAAAGCTTCGTATGAAATGTCGTTTAATCACTCTTTTGATAAGGTTATTATAAACGATAACCTTCATCATGCTTGTGAGCAGACTGAAAGTGCGATTAAACAATTTGTAAATATTGATTAAGTATGAAGGTTTACGGAATTCGTAATTGCAATACAGTAAAAAAGGCAATCGAGTGGCTAAAGGATAACGGTACAGCGTCGGAGTTTCATGATTTTAAAAAGCAAGGTATTGCGAAAGAAAAATTGCTGGAGTGGGCAAAGGAGGTTGGCTGGGAAAGGCTGATGAATAAAAAAGGAACGACCTGGCGCAGTTTGTCTGCGGAGCAGCAACAAAACGTAAAAAATGAAGGAACTGCTGTAGCATTGATGCTTGAAAAGCCATCGATAATAAAAAGGCCCGTAATTGAAACTGGCGGAAAATTGATAGTAGGTTTTGTTGAAGAAGAATATAAAACAAATTTTAAAAAGCAGTAAATTAACGCTATGGCGTAGGCAAGCACTTCCTTTACCAATAGATTTACCACGTACTTTCTGAATATATTTTATTTACCTTTCTGGTTACATGTTGCTCAAAGGTTATTTTATAAACCTGTTGCCCTTGCTGCTATTGTTTTATAAATGTTATTTTTGGTGCTTTCTTTTCTACAACAAACCAAACTTTAATTTCAACGTATTTAGTTGCAATCTCTCTTCTTTCTGCTGGGAATTTTTCTTGTTAAATAGTGTTGTTAGGTACAAGAGTGCGACGCAACAATGTTGAATAAGAGCAAATGTTCGGACCTCAAAAAAAAATTAAAAGTACCTATGTGTGGCATAGCAGGAATTTTATCATCTGACCAAAGAAATGTAAGCAGGCAACGCTTACAAAAAATGACGGATGCTATACAGCATCGGGGTTCTGACGGTGATGGATTGTGGGTTAATGCTGGTGGTACTACAGCCTTTGGTCACCGCCGCTTGTCCATACTTGATCTGACCAATGCCGGAGCACAACCGATGCATTATTTAGATCGTTACACAATAACATACAATGGAGAAATTTACAATTACTTAGAGGTAAAGGAAAGCCTGGAAAAGAAAGGATTTTCTTTTAATTCACATTGTGACACAGAAGTTGTGCTTGCTGCTTATGCATATTACGGCAAAGAATGTCTTCAGCATTTTGATGGAATGTTTGCTTTTGCCATTTGGGACGAACAACAAAAGAGCTTGTTTTGTGCCCGGGACCGGTTTGGGGAAAAACCTTTTTATTATCACTATTCATATCAACACAACCAGTTTGTTTTTGCAAGCGAAATGAAGGCATTGTGGGCGGGCGGTATTAATAAAAAGATGGACAACGAAATGTTGCTGAACTATCTGACATTGGGCTGGGTGCAAAATCCGATAAATAAGCAGCAGACTTTTTTTGAAGAAATCGTCTCGTTGCCACCCTCTCATTACCTTATTTATAAAACTGAACACAGCGAACCCTACCTGGAAGTTAGAAGTTACTGGGACCTTGATAAGGAAACAGAAATAACAGACTGCTCGAATGAGTGCATTAAGGAGAAATTCCTGGAGCTGTTTACTACTTCTGTAAAACGAAGATTGAGGAGCGATGTAGCAATAGGATCTAGTATAAGCGGAGGACTTGATAGTTCGTCAATAGTTGCCATAATTCGTAATCTGCTTGGTCCTTCGGGAAATCAGAAAACATTTTCGGCTGTTTTTCCGGGTTTTGAAAAAGATGAGTCAAAACAAATAGATCAGGTGGTTAAACAGTTTGGATTGGAAAATTTTAAAGTGACTCCCGAACCTGGTGATTTTGTTACTGATTTTGAGAAACTGGTTTATCACCAGGAGGAGCCTTTTCAGTCCTCGAGTATTTATGCACAGTTTAAAGTGTACGAGTTAGCGAAGCAGAAGGATGTAACCGTTATTTTAGACGGGCAGGGAGCCGATGAGACAATGGCAGGCTATACGAAGTATTACCAGTGGTATTGGCAGGAGATAATAGCAGGCAAGCAATGGAAAGAAGCCAAAAAAGAAATAGAACTGGCAAAGCAAAATGGTCAGCAAATTAACTGGAGCTGGAAGAATTACATAGCGGCTTTTATGCCCCAGTTGGCTGCCAATCAACTAAACAAGATATCATATAGGAAGCAGGCAAGTCATCCCGATATAACTGCTGATTTTTTTGAAGGTTACAATGACAGAACGAAAATTTTTAAGCCGGCAGTTAGTAAGTTGAATGATATTTTATATTTCAATACAATGCAGTTTGGCCTGGAGGAGCTGCTTAGATATGCGGACCGAAATTCAATGGCACATTCAAGAGAAGTGCGTTTGCCTTTTTTAAATCATGATTTAGTACAGTTCGTTTTCAGCGTTCCATCTGCGTTTAAAATATTTGAGGGGTTTACCAAACAAATACTACGGGTAAGTATGAATGATTTTTTGCCAGAATCAATTGTTTGGAGAAAAGATAAAGTAGGCTTCGAACCTCCGCAAAAACAATGGATGAAAGATACAAAAGTGGAAGAGATGATATTTGAAAGCCGGAGAAAATTGGTACAGCAAGGAATTTTAAAAGCTGATGTACTACAAAAGCCGGTTCGCCATCAGGCAGCACACGAAGCGGGCAATTTTGACTGGCGATATCTGTGTGCTTCACATTGTATCTAGGATACAATTGCCAAGGTCTTTTCTACCTCATTATTTTATGCAGCATCCTGCTGCTAGTATAAACCCCGCAGTTATTTTGGATGTAGTTAAGCTGCAGGCTTAAAAATATTATCGACTCCTGAGAGCGGGCTAATGGCAATAAATAATCCATCTTTGCACTCTTTAATTCAATTCCAAATATCATTATTCTTATATGAGACTGAATACAAAAATCATACATGCAGGTGCCGAACCGGACCCTTTTACCGGTGCTATCATGACTCCTATTTACCAAACCTCTACCTATGTGCAGGAGGCCCCAGGAAAGAATAAAGGATATGAATATGCCCGTTCGCAAAATCCAACTCGAACTGCGTTAGAGACGGCACTGGCAGTGCTCGAAAATGCAAAATTTGGTTTGAGTTTTAGCAGTGGGGTAGCAGCTACAGATGCTGTAATTAAGTTGCTGTCGCCGGGCGATGAAGTGATTGCAAGTAACGATTTGTATGGCGGTTCTTATCGTATGTTTTCAAAGATTTTTCAAAAGTTCGGCATTAAGTTTCACTATATAAATATGCAGGATGCAAACCATGTTAGTGATTATATAAATGAAAATACAAAGCTGATATGGCTTGAAACACCTACTAACCCGTTAATGAATATTACCGATATTGAGGCAGTTACGGCAATTGCAAAACCGCATAACATATTGGTTTGCGTTGATAACACCTTTGCGTCGCCTTATCTTCAAAACCCTTTAGATCTTGGCGCTGATATCGTAATGCATTCAGCTACAAAATACCTTGGTGGACACAGTGACGTTATACATGGGTGCTTAATGATGAATGACCAGGAGTTGCGCGATAAGTTATTTTTTATTCAAAAGAGTTGCGGCGCTGTGCCCGGTCCACAGGATTGTTTTCTTGTGCTTCGTGGCATAAAAACATTGCATGTGCGCATGCAACGGCATTGTGAAAACGGTGAAAAGGTGGCCAATTTTCTTCGCAATCATCCAAAAGTTGGCAGGGTGTACTGGTGCGGTTTTGAAGACAGTCCTAATTATGAAATTGCCAGGAAGCAAATGCGTGGTTTTGGTGGAATGATGAGTTTTACTTTAAAAGATGATAGTGTAGAGACTGCAACAAAGGTGCTGACCTCAACAAAAGTCTTTGCGTTAGCTGAAAGTTTGGGTGGAATAGAATCCCTGATCAACCATCCTGCATCTATGACTCATGCATCTATACCCAAAGAAGAAAGGATCAAAAATGGATTGTCCGACTCTTTAATCAGGTTGAGTGTAGGCATTGAGGATGCCGAGGACTTGATTGAAGATTTAAACCAGGCGATAGGGTAAGTAGATGGTTCGAACTTAATTGAAACATCTTTTATAAAAAGGAACATTAAGGATATTTCGAAATTTCAGTAACGAAAGACTTGAGATTATGAAGCAGATCCTGAATAGCTTAGAGCAGAATAGTGAGTCAAAACATTTCGAGCCTTCAATATTGCCAGGAACATTAGAAGAATTCTGACAATAATTTTTTCTTATTCTATCACACGTTTTCGGATAACAGCAATATTATTATTGCTGTTTTTCATTAATGAAGAAAAAAGGATAAAATATTTAAAAGGCTTGAATAACCGGTTCTTTAAGAGAACATTATTTGAAGCTTACCTTTGATCTGTGACACAAGAATTGAAAGACTTTCTCGATAGCAAAGTTGAACAGTACAATACTCCCGCTTTTATTAAAGATGATCCTGTTTGTATTCCGCACCTTTTTACAAAAAAACAAGACATTGAAATAGCTGCATTATTTGCATCAATTTTCGCGTGGGGAAACCGCGCTATTATTATCAAAAAGTCAAAGGACCTTTTGCAGCGGATGGATAACGCGCCTTATGATTTTATTTTAAACCATACTGATAATGATTTAAAAAAGTTGCTCGGCTTTAAGCACCGTACTTTCAATGATACAGACCTGTTGTACTTTGTTCATTTTCTCAATCATCATTATACCTTAAACAGGTCTTTAGAAACCGCTTTTTTGTTAGGGATAAACGAAAACGATGAAACAATTGATGGTGGATTGAATTATTTTTTCAGGTACTTTTTCTCGCTGGAAGACGCACCGGCACGAACGAAAAAACATATAGCTTCTCCTGGTAAAAAAAGCACCTGTAAAAGGCTTAACATGTTTTTGAGATGGATGGTTAGAAGTGATAAGAAAGGGGTAGATTTTGGTATTTGGAAAAAAATTAGTCCAGCTCAACTTGTTTGTCCTATAGATGTGCATGTTGCAAGAGTGGCATATCGCTTTAATCTTCTTCAAAGAAATCAAATCGATTGGACGGCAGGAGTTGAACTTACATCTAATCTCAGGCTGTTAGACAAAGCTGATCCTGTTAAATACGACTTTGCTTTGTTTGGGCTGGGTGTGGTTGAAAAGTTTTGAAAAGTATGAATACAACAATTGATGAAACGATAAAAGAGGTTGTTGATCAACTTCAAAATTTTCGACTGCAACTTGCAGAGCGTGTGAATTCGTACGAGCAATTGCAGCTTGCATTGGCTAATCGTTTGAATTATTTAATTACAAACGATTTTTCGCTTTTGATCTCTATCCTGTATCGTTTAGACATTTCCGAAGAAAAGGTCAGGGAATTTTTAAGTCAAAAAAAAGAGCTGACAGCAAGTGATATTATTGCCAAGCTGATAATAGAACGGCAGTTACAAAAAATTGCATCGCGTAAAGCTTTTAAAAATAATTCTACAGATATTACCGAAGAGGAAAAGTGGTAAGTCAAAAGCCCCGTTGGGTACATATGGGCTGCACCCTCTGTTACACGCGGGTTGTTTACTCCTTCTTAAAAATTGGGTATAAGAGCTATTTCAAACAGACTTCTCCCTATTTAAAATAAATATTTAAAAAAACAGTTTAATAGAATTACCCAAAGTTGAAAGGAGTGCGTCGCAACGATGATTCATAGCACTACTTCGGCCAGGTAAAAAAAATAGATTTATATGATCATTGCTGAAATAGGGCAGGCTCACGACGGAAGTGTAGGAATTTTACATTCTTATATAGCTGCGCTTGCTAGTACAGGCATTGATGCCATTAAATTTCAAACCCATATTGCCGAAGCAGAAAGCAGCTCTTTCGAGACATTTAGAATTCCATTTAGTTATGTTGATAAGACGCGTTTTGATTACTGGACCCGGATGCAATTAAGTACTGCCCAATGGACGGAAGTAAAAGAACATTGTCATAAGGTAGGGCTTGAATTTATATCATCACCCTTTTCTTGTAAGGCTGTAGATGTTTTAGAGGAAGCTGGGGTAGACCGCTATAAAATAGGCTCAGGTGAAGTGACGAATTTTTTAATGCTTGAGAAAATAGCGGCTACAGGTAAGCCCGTTATCCTATCGAGCGGAATGAGCACCTTAGAAGAACTAGATGCGGCCGTACATATTTTTAAAGAAAAGGAAGTAGAATTAGCCATTATGCAGTGTACTACAGCCTATCCAACCCAGCCGGAGCAATGGGGCTTACACATAATAAAACAGTTAAACGACCGTTATAATATAGCTACAGGACTTTCTGATCATAGTGGTGATATTACGGCTTGCCTTGCTGCAACAGCCGTAGGAGCCGAGATACTAGAGTTTCATGTAGTGTTTGATAAAAGGATGTTTGGACCTGATGCAAAGGCATCGATCGAAATTGATGAAGTAGAAAGACTGGTGAAGGGGGTAAAACAAATAAGGGCTTCATTAGAAAACAGGTTTTGCAAAAATGCGCTTGCTGAAAACATGTCTGGTTTAAAGCAATTATTTGGAAAGTCGCTTTGTATAAACAAAACCTTGCCGCAAGGTCATACCGTTACTTTCGAAGACCTTGAGTCGAAGAAGCCATCTGGTTTTGGGATCGCTCCGTCTGACTATAAATCTATTATTGGCAAAAGACTTAATAAGGCTTTAAGTCAATGGGAATTTTTAAACCATGAAGACTTCAGTACCTATGACTAAGAGAAAAATTTGTGTGGTTATTACAGCACGTCCAAGTTATAGCCGTATTAAAACCACGCTACAGGCTATTAAGAAACATTCAAAATTAGAATTGCAGATTGTTTTGGCCGGGCCTGCACTATTGAACAAATACGGCAATGTTGACGACATCTTACATGATGATGGCTTCGAAGTAAAAGAAAGGGTTTATACAATGCTTGATGGAGAAAACCTGACGTCGATGGCGAAAACGGTGGGAGTGGGGCTGGTAGAGTTGTCTAACGTGTTTTTTAAACTACAGCCAGATATGGTAGTGGTTATTGCAGACCGTTTCGAGACTATTTCGGTTTCTATAGCGGCATCTTATCAAAACATTCCCCTGGTACATATACAAGGCGGTGAAATAACGGGAAGCATTGATGAGAAAGTAAGACACGCTAACACAAAATTTGCTGACATTCACCTGGTATGCAATACAAGGGCAATGGAAACGGTAATAAAGCTTGGGGAAGATCCGGGCTACGTGTTTAATACCGGATGTCCTTCTATAGACCTTGCTCGTAATGTGTTAAAAACGCCTGATTTAAATTTCGATCCTTATAAAAAATATGGAGGCTTTGGTAGTAAGCCAAATTACCTCAACGGATATTTGGTTGTTATGCAGCATTCGGTAACTACAGAGTTTGGTGAAGCCAAATTTCAGGTAGAAGAAACTTTGCAGGCTATAAAAGATATTAAAATGCCTACATTTTGGTTTTCGCCGAATGCCGATGCTGGCTCCGATGCAGTTTCACAAAGCATCAGTTATTATAGAAGTCACTCTGATCTGTCGCACGTTCACTTTTTCGACAACATGATTCCCGATGATTTTTTAAGACTTGTATATAATTCAATTTGCCTTATCGGCAATAGTAGCATGGGCATACGGGAATGTTCTTACCTGGGCGTTCCTGTTATAAACATTGGAAGCCGGCAAAGTGGAAGAGAAAGAGGCTGCAACCTGGTAGACGTAGATCATGATAAACAGGAAATAATAAATGCAGTTCGTTTTTGGCAAAGCAATGAAAGACCAAAGCAGTCTTTTGTATATGGAAAAGGTGATGCAGGCAAAAAAATGGCAGATATTTTAGCCACAGTAAAACTCCGATATTCTAAAATCCTACAGTTTCAAGATGAAAAACCTGTGTATAATTCCGGCCCGGTCAGGCTCAAAAGGAGTACCCGGAAAAAACATAAAACCGCTTAGTGGAAAACCTTTAATACATTATACTTTCGAAGCTGCTGTTGAATGCAGTTTTTTAGATAAAATCATTCTTAGTACAGATTGTACAACAATTGCAGAATCTGCAAAAAATGCGTCCATAGAAGTTCCTTTTCTACGACCTAAATACCTTGCAGACGATACAGCCCCCACTTTAGAAGTCATCAAACATGCGCTTCAATACTTCGATAACAGGGGCGAGTGGTACGACAATATTTGCCTTTTACAACCTACTTGTCCTTTTAGAAGTGAAGGTTTTGTAGACAGGTGTTTTGAAAATTTTGTTGCCTCAGCCGCAGATTGCCTCGTTTCTGTAAAGCTGGTTCCTCATGAGTACAATCCTCACTGGGTCTTTGAAGCGGACGCTTTGGGGTATTTAAGAATTGCTACGGGCGAAGAAGCCATTATTCCCTCACGACAGTTGTTGCCCAAGTCCTTTGCCAGGGATGGAAGCGTGTATATTTTTAAGGCTGATAATATTCGCAACAGGAATTCTATTTTCGGCAAAACTATTTCTTACCTGCAGTCAGACGACATGTGGCACATAAACATTGATACTGCCGAAGATTGGAAACGTGCAGAAATGATAGCTAAAATGTTATTCGTAGTTTCGTAGCTATTAATTAAAGCAAAACGATTGATAGAATTACCTACGCACATTATTGAAAGCACTATCCTTACAGATAAGGATAAAATTACATTGTCGACCCTCGCAGAACCTCCCACAGTTGATCCTTCCTTTTATGATGATCAACTCAAAAACATCTTCCAATACTACTCTCTTTCCCCCGACGAAATGGATGTAGAAGTTCATAAGTATGCGTCAAAATTACTGGCTGAAGGAAAAGTTAATGAAGCCTGGCAAGTACTATTAACAAACGGGTACTTTTAGTTTTTTTATAGTTTTACACCATGTTTTCTGCTGAAACCTGGTACGGGTTACTTACCGTTATTACCCTTCGATATTTTCTTATTGCAGGGGTTGCTTATCTTATTTGGTATAAGATAAAAAAGAATAAAATAGCCTATAAAAAAATACAACCCCGTTTTCCTCAAAGTAAAGATTACCAGCGCGAAATATTTTTTTCGCTAATTACCATTGTCATTTTTGCTGCAGTGCCCGCTGCCATGTTACTCACTCCCTTCAGGCAATTTACGCAGTATTACCAGCACATTAATCAGCATAGCAGCTGGTGGTTTTGGCTTGCTTTTCCTGTTATGTTTATCGTGCACGATACTTATTTTTATTGGATGCATCGGGCCATGCACCACCCAAAATTGTTTAGGCTTTTTCATATAGTTCATCATAAATCAACCAATCCCTCTCCGTGGGCATCGTTTGCTTTTCAGCCTGCCGAGGCTTTTTTTGAAGCAGGTATTTTTATCATTCTAATCATGATGATGCCGCTGCATCTTATTCACCTATTTGTATTTTTTCTTGTAATGATGGTGTACAATGTTTATGGACATTTAGGTTGGGAGCTGTATCCGGCCGGTTTCTCTAAACACCCTGTGGGAAGGTGGATTAATACGTCTGTCAACCACAACCAACACCACCAGTTCTTTAAAGGAAATTACGGCTTGTACTTTTTGTTTTGGGACAGGGCGATGGGCACCATTCGGGCAGACTACGATGAACAGTTTGAAAAAGTAGCAGCAAGAAAACCTGTCAAAGCTGATAAGGAATTCGTTGAACCAGTCATGGCAGAATAGAGATTTATTGCAATAATTGTTTTAGGACAGGCTTTACAACCTTTATCAACATCGTTGTGTCACTCACTTTTACTGCAAACCATCTCGCAGCTTTTTTAGGCGAATGTAAAATGAGCCCAACCTCAAAACGCTAACATAGGACCCATCTTCCATGTACTGTAGGGACATTTGGTTGGTAGAGGAAAAAGGTTGTTGTGTGGACGTTCTATAGGAACGTTTGGTGTAGAATGAAACCTGTATCGAAGCACGAGACGTCCCAAATTGTACGTTTAAAATAAAGCAGCTTTCAAACTTCTACCCCTAAATGTTCCGCTGGAACATTGACACCCTGAACAATCTGTTTAAATGTGTGACACAACGATGATGCTATGGAAAGATGTAGCCGGCAACCTAAAAAAAGAACAGGTGACAACTAAACACTTTCGCAGGGTTTGAACGTTTTCATCTTAAGTTTCTTTCCATTTCTAAATCCCTAATTTTGCGCTTCGTTTAAATATAAGAGTTATTATGAATCAACAATTGAGCGAGCAGGAACTGATACGCCGCGAAAAGCTGACTGCTTTACAAAGTGCCGGAATTGATCCTTTTCCCGCCGCTTTATATCCCGTTAATACGACTTCAGTTGTAATAAAAGAAAACTATAAGGGCGAAGAAAATAAAGCAGATTTTGCAGATGTATGTGTAGCAGGCCGGTTGATGAGTATTCGCGACATGGGCAAGGCTGCCTTTGCTGTAATACAAGATAGCGTGGGCAAAATACAGGTGTATGTAAAACGCGATGAGATTTGCCCTGGAGAAGACAAAAGCTTATACGACCAGGTCTGGAAAAAGCTGTTGGATATTGGGGACATTATAGGTGTAAAAGGATATGTGTTTACAACCAAAACGGGCGAGACCTCGATACATGTAAGGGAGTTTACCTTACTTACCAAGTCGTTAAAACCGTTGCCTATAGTGAAAGAGGCCGAAGGGCACACTTTTGACGCGGTCACCGATCCTGAGTTTAGATACAGGCAACGTTATGCGGATTTAATTGTGAATCCACATGTGAAAGAAGTATTCGTAAAGCGTGCAAAACTGATGAATTCAATTCGTGCGTTTTTAAATGAAAGGGGTGCGCTCGAAGTGGATACGCCGGTTTTGCAAAGTATTCCCGGTGGCGCTGCGGCCAAGCCTTTTATCACCCATCACAATGCTTTGGATGTTCCTTTTTATATGCGTATCGCAAACGAATTATACCTGAAAAGATTGATAGTAGGTGGCTTTGATTGGGTGTATGAATTTAGCCGGAATTTTAGAAACGAAGGAATGGACAGGACGCACAATCCTGAATTTACGGTGCTTGAGTTTTATACTGCCTACAAAGATTACGAATGGATGATGAACATAACAGAGCAGTTAATGGAAAGGGTAGCCATCGCTGTTAACGGCACTACTAAAGCTACAATGGCAGATAAAGAAATTGATTTTAAAGCGCCGTACAAACGCATCAGTATCTACGACGCAATTAAAGAGCATACCGGTATTGATGTAAGCGAAATGAATGAGGAACAGTTGCGGGACGCTTGCAGGCAATTGCATTTGAAAAGTGATGCAAGCATGGGAAAGGGAAAACTGATAGACGAGATTTTCGGTGAAAAATGCGAAGAGCATTATACGCAACCCACTTTCATTATCGACTACCCCGTTGAAATGAGTCCACTTACTAAAAAGCATCGAAGCAAACCGGGACTTGTTGAACGTTTCGAGCTGATGATAAACGGTAAGGAGATAGCAAACGCATATACAGAGTTGAACGACCCAATAGATCAGCGCGAACGTTTTGAGGAACAAATAAAACTAATGGAAAGAGGTGATGATGAAGCGATGTTTATTGATTATGACTTTTTACGTGCTTTAGAATATGGGATGCCACCCACTTCGGGGATTGGGATTGGTATAGACAGGTTATGTATGTTACTAACAAATCAACCTTCCATACAGGATGTATTATTGTTTCCACAGATGAGGCCGGAGAAGATGGATGAAACCCCAAACCACTAAAGGTGCTTTTACAGGGTACAGGTATAGTGTAACAACCAAAGAAAAAAGGATTGCTTTATCGGCAATCCTTTTTTTATAACAGAAATAAAAATGCTTTTTAAACAAATAAATCCTGGTACAGCTTACCTCCCGGAACAACACTGTATTTACCTAAATCGGTAATTCCTTCTGCAGCTAAAACAGCTTCATCGATAAATGCATTGCCGGTACATTCAGTAGAAGGTTTGCTAAGAATATAATAAGCCGCATCGGCAATAATGTTAGTAGTTCGGCTCATTTTAATAAGGGCTTCTCCTCCCAGCAAATTTTGAACTGCAGCAGTTGCAATAGTAGTCCTCGGCCACAGTGCATTTGCCGCTATGTTGTATTTTCTTAATTCTTCAGCAAGACCCAATGTTATTAGTGTCATGTTGTATTTGGTAATAGTGTAAGCAACATGACCCTTAAGCCATTTGACATCTAAATTAACCGGCGGGGACAAAGTAAGGATATGGGGATTTGTTCCTTTCTTCAGGTGCGGAATACAAGCTTTGCAAACAAAAAAAGTTCCTCTTACATTAATGTCGTGCATCAGGTCGAACCGCTTGGGTTCTGTTTGCTCTGTAGTAGTTAATGATATAGCGGAAGCATTGTTAATTAATATATCAATGCCGCCAAACCTTTCGACCGCTTTGTTTACTGCATTTTCAATTTGCTTTTCGTCGCGGATGTCGCATTGCACTGCCAGGGCTTTGCCTCCTGCCTGTTCTATTTCTTCAGCAGCACTGTAGATCGTTCCTCCAAGCTTCGGGTCTTCTTCTACGCTTTTTGCAGCAACTACAATATTTGCTCCTTCAGCAGCCAGCTTTAGTGCGATAGCCTTGCCAATTCCACGACTGGCACCGGTAATAAAAGCAGTTTTGTTTTGAAATGACATCGCAGATGATTTAACCTGTAAATTAAATGTAACAGATGAAATAGTGGTTAGGTTTTGATAAATAAGAGGGATGGATGGATACTGATGATCTGGTCTTTTTTGGTTGGCTAGTCAAAAACCACAATCAGCTTACTTGTACAGAAACTTTCTTAAATAAAAAAACCCGGTAGTAGTTACCGGGTTAAGTGTGCAATTTTTTTAGAAAGCGAAGGGCACCGCTACTTTTAAATTTTCCCATTGTACAATTAAAGAATTATTGTCGAAATACATAGTAAGCGCTTCTACATTATCGCCGGTTTTCTGAACGGGAACGTCTATTCTTGCAACATCTTTTTCAGCTTTATAAGTAAAACTTCCCCAGCTATAATTGTCTTTGTTTACAACAATAGTCCACTTAGATTCTAAAGGAATACAATAAAGTGAATAGCGTCCTTTTGGAATTTTCTTTCCACCAATAGTAGCGTTTTTAAATAATTCCAGTTCTGTGGCTTCATTGGCACCTAACCTCCAAACTTCATTATATTTTACCTCTCCGCCAAAAATCTCTCTGCCTTTCTTTTGAGGACGACTATACAAGACTCGGGCTAAAGGTTCTCCTGTAGTTTGTCCGCGCATTTTTGAAATAGGGTAATTCGCCGGCAAATAACTTACGTCCATGGGGCTTTTGTCAACGTCAGTAGGTTTAGACTGTGCCATTAGAAATTGCCCTGCTAATACAAATCCAAGTACAAAAAGTATTTTTTTCATTTGTTTTTCTTTAGTAACAAAGATATAGACCTATTGATTTTTCATTTGTTCAATTTGCTGAAAAGAAAATGCTTTAACAGAAGGAAAGAAATTATTATAACAGTTTTGTAACGCACTATAATGCTTTTTGAAAAGATCAAAAACCTCGGTGCTGCTATCTAAATAAGCCGCTCGACTTACAACACCTCCAAAGCTGCTTTGGGTTCCCGACATGCTTTTGTAATTGTAAAGCCAGTTTTGTGACTGCATATAGGGAAACATTTTTTGGAAGATGGCCGGCAAAACAGCATCACTTGCTGCAAGAATTTTGTATGTGTCAGCTGCATGCCCCCGAAGAGTAGTATCGTTAAACTCATTAGGATCATTGGCCAAAAAATGATCATAGGCAACATCTATAAAAGCACCCGAGTATAAACCGACAGCAGGTTTTAAGAAACTTTTTGCCTCTTTGGTCGCTTCGTGCAAATCAGTGAAAGCATCTATCTGGCGATGCAAAATAATTCCCTGCTGAACACCCTTTGAATAATCAAATTTCTTTTTGCCTTTAACGAAGTCGCTTATCATATTACCCACTAGTATGTCGGGCTGACTAAATGATAAATATGCATGGGCAAGAAAATTCATCTACTATTTTTTTGATATTTCTGGTAAGGCGTTTGTCGCTTTAATGCAAACTTTGAATTTGTTTTGCAAAGCTGCGTAATTATCCAACGCGCTTCTGCACATTTATTGCAAAGCGGGTTAATTACTTTTTACATGTAGGCAAACGTCTAATTTATTATTTCACATCTCATAGCTTTTAAGAAGGGTCTTTAAAAGTTACACGTAGTCGAACCATTTCTTGTACGCCGTTCGTCACAATTATAATACGGCACTTTTTTTTTGCACGTTAAAAACGTTATTAAATGTGAGTGTTCGAAAAAGGTACATTCGTTGCCAGTACTATGTTTGAAGCTTTCGTTTTATTTCGGCTCACATATTCTCTTACCACCTATCACAACTATTGCCCGCCGCTGAGCAATTCGTCACAATTCAATTGCTTACTGCTATTGCTTAATATACTTTTGACTCATTCATTTTAACAGATAACTATTCATTATAAAATTTCTAAAAACATTATTTATGAAAAAGATACTCTTCGCCATAATGCTTTCACTTTTTATAATAGGAAGTGCGTTTGCTGTACCCGGTTATATAAACCCACCTATTTCGGAGTCTGAAAGACTGAAAAAAGGACTTGAACAAACGGTTGGTGTAAGGTCTTTTTTTAATGCCAGCGAGCAAAAAATGGGAGACAGCCAAAAAACAGGAGAAAATCAGTTACCGGTACCAGCAAAAAGAACATTTGCAAAAATGTTTAATGGCTACACGATAAAACAAGCAGTACGTTCTACAGAAAGTGAGGGAGAATGCTTTTACATTTCTGCGGAAAATGATAAGGAATCGATAATAGTAAAAATAGATGAGACCCTGGATGTCTCCATTTTTACAAAATGCCAGAAATAATAAGGCAAGCATCACAACAGGTAAGCCTCTGCTTTTGCGGAGGCTTTTTTTATAAATCATTCGTAAGCTTCTTCCACTTCACGCATCCTCATTTGCAGCCATCATAAAAATCCTCGTTTTAAAACATATGCTTTACCGTTCATCCAATTTTTAATTGAGCCACTTGTAATGTATAGCCTTCAATGAGAATTCAATGGTGAACGAAATAATTCGTAATACATTCATTTACAGTAGAAGTTTTGCGAGCCGGACTATTAAAGATCATCCCCAAACCTAGGTAAAACTGCTCTGTTTTCGTTCATCACAATCTTGTCTGAAACTAATTAGACTCGTTATACTTTTAAAAAGTGATTAAAAAACCAAATAGCAACTTTAAAATAAAAACTTCGGTTATGAAAAAATTAATCCTCTCCGCATTCTTAGCAATTACTGTTACAACCGGCGCTTTTGCCACGGGCGAAAGCAAAATAAGCTACTTTGTTCTGAGCAGCTTTAAACACGATTTTAAAGATGTTACTAACGTAACATGGAGTTCTAAAACAGGGTTGGCAAAAGCCTCGTTTACTTACAATAATCAAAGAATGGATGCTTTTTATAATCCTGATGGAAAACTTTTTGCTACCAGTAAGAGTATTAACCTGGACGATTTACCGGTGAGTGCGAAAAGGTCATTTGCAAAAAAATACGAAGGGTATGCTGTAAAAGAAGCAATTAAATACGAGTCGCAGGAAGAGCAGAGCTACTACTTATCTGTAGAAAATGAAAAGGAGAGCTTAATTATTAAAGTAGATGAAAATGACCGTTTATCTCTTTTGAAGAGAGTAAAATAAGTTAGCAGATAGATCGCGTTCAAAAGCTCAACCAGAAGTTGGGCTTTTTTTAATTTTACCAGGGCTCAAGCTTTTACCATCTATCAAACCGGCGCTCTTTTATTTCTTTTTCGTCCTTTCAGCAAATTGAATTTATTCATCTTTTTTACCGCCTGTCATCATCCTCTTTTTAACGGGCTCATCTCATCACAATCTCGTTGTATTACCTTATTTCTCACTCTATTTTTAAACTGTAGATAACAAAATCACTGACACGAAAAATTAATTGAAGAAATAAAAAACAAAAAAAACCACATCATGAAAAAGTTATTAATGGCAGCAATAGTTGTCGCAACATTTGTAACAAGCGCTTTCGCAGAACCTACTAAAATTAATTATTTAGCACTTAAAAACTTTACTGCTGAATTTAAAAAAGCCTCAGACGTTTCCTGGAGTTCAACTACAGAATTTGTAAAAGTTTCATTTGTATGGGACAGTGAAAGAATGGAAGCTTTTTACAATACAGCAGGCGAAAAAATTGGAACGAGCAGAGCCGTTTCTATTGACGAACTACCTTTAAAAGCAAAAAGAGCCTTTGCAAAAAAGTATGACACGTACACAGTAAAGGAATCTATTCTTTTCGAGGGAGCTGATGAAAGCGCCTATTTCATTAAGGCTGAAAATGATACTGAAAGTGTTATTGTGAAAGTATTAGATAACGGTTTTGTTTCAGTGTATCGAAGAAGTAGAAAGTAAGTACATACGTAGTTTGATTAATAGAAGCCTTCGCAATAGCGGGGGCTTTTTTATTAACCTGCTTTTATGTTTCTAAGTTTTATTTTTGCCGCCCAAATTATTTAATATGAACAAAAGTCCTGTTTCTCAATTTATACAGCATCATTATCGTCACTTCAATGCTGCTGCTCTGGTTGATGCGGCTAAAGGATACGAAACCCATTTGCTTGAAGGTGGCAAAATGATGGTTACATTGGCTGGTGCAATGAGCACAGCCGAGTTGGGCATATCCCTTGCCCAAATGATTCGTGAAGACAAAATACAGATCATTAGTTGTACAGGGGCTAACCTTGAAGAAGATGTGATGAACCTTGTTGCTCATACCCACTACAAACGAGTTCCAAACTACCGCGAACTTACGCCAAAAGAAGAATGGGACTTGCTTGAGAACGGCTATAACCGCGTAACCGACACGTGCATACCTGAAGAGGAAGCGTTTCGTCGTATTCAAAAGCACATTCATAAAATATGGAAAGATGCTGAAGACAATGGCGAACGTTATTTTCCGCACGAGTACATGTACAAATTATTGCTGAGTGGCGTAATGAGAGAGCATTACGAAATACCTGAAGAGCATAGCTGGATGATAGCCGCAGCCGAGAAGAACTTGCCAATCGTTGTTCCGGGATGGGAGGACAGCACCATGGGAAACATCTTTGCCAGCTACGTGGTAAAAGGCGAGCTGAAGGCAAGCACCATGAAAAGCGGTATTGAATATATGGTATGGTTAAGCGATTGGTATCGTCACAACAGTTCGGGTAAGGGGATCGGCTTCTTCCAGATTGGTGGAGGTATTGCCGGCGATTTTCCAATTTGTGTTGTCCCAATGCTGTACCAGGATCTTGAAATGCACGACGTGCCTTTTTGGAGTTATTTCTGCCAGATCAGTGATAGTACTACCAGTTATGGAAGCTATAGCGGTGCCGTTCCAAATGAAAAAATTACGTGGGGTAAACTAGACATTCATACACCGAAGTTTATTGTAGAAAGTGATGCTACCATAGTCGCTCCTTTGATATTTGCTTATATTTTAGGCCTGTAGTTTTTGTAGACAAACCGATGATCTTCATTGATCATCGTTGCGACGCTCCGTTTTGAAATAAGTAATTCTATTATACTTTTTAAAACCCTCTGTATCGGAGGGTTTTAATTTTAGCTAGACTTATTATGTAAGATCGAGGCGCTATAATTGTAGTTTTAAGAAACACTCTTAAAGCCTTGAATGTTCTAACAGTCTGAGATAAGTAACTCTATTATGCTTTTTAAACATCCTTATTTAAAGAGAACTTTCGTTCGTTTTTTACCAAATTTCTCCAAAATCAACAGTAGCAACGCAATTGTCTTGAAAGAAGAATTTAAAAGTAAAACACTTGCCTGTCTGCTTTAGCTGGTAAGCTCCGTCTTCTATAGAGTAAACTTCCACTTCTTCTTTATCGGGATTTACAATCAAATAATATTTTATTTGTTGTTGTTCGTATATGGTAAACTTACTGTGCCTGTCTTTTAAAGCAGTAGATGGCGACGATATTTCGACGACTAAGTCAGGTGCAAAATCAAGATATTTTTTATTAATATCAGCGCAAACAATCAGCAAATCAGGTTGCACAATAATGTCATCTTCAATTTTGTAATCAATTGCCTGAAAAGCTTGACACTTCTTACAATGTTTTAAAGCTAGATAAAACTCTCCGCCTACTGCATTCGCAATTCTTTGATGCTTTGGCACTGGCATTGGTCTCATTGCATGAGGGATACCGTCAATCAATTCCCATTGACCTTCCCAATGGATCCAGTCATCGTAAGTGTAGTGAGGTAATATTTTTACTGGTTTTGACATTTTCCTGTATCAAATTTACAATCATCAAATTCTGTAAATAGCTAAAATTATTGCTATGCAGGTTTCTTATTTTACTACACTGAAAAAAGGAGATGAATGTTTTAAAAGTACAAGAGTGCGACGCAACGGCTGCCCCATAAAGAATCTTTAGCCCGGTTACCAAAGAATTTTTAAAATATTTCACCTTGCCGGTATAAATCGATCAGGCAGGCCGTAAGATTAAATACGAAATGAAATATGACACCGTACCACAGGGTATTATACTTGCGCCGCAGATTGCCAATAAAAAAGGCAAAAGGGATTAGCCATATAAGCGACATGAGGTTAAGGTGCATAATGGCAAATAAAAATGCCGTAAGTGCAACAACAAGCCGTTCGTTAAGAAAATTAGAACAGTAGTTATACATGACACCTCTAAAAGTTAGTTCTTCAAAAATGGCAGGCATAAGGGCAATAGAGTAGATCATAACAAGGGTTGGATAATGGTACAATCTGTAAGCCTGGTAGTAGCTAATGTCTGTATGAAAAAAAGTAACATTTAATTGCCTCACACTTATAGTTACAAGCAAAGAGCCCGCAGCGGCCAGCAAAACCACTCCGAATAAAATATACCATTTAAAGTTGTTGAACCTTAGAATGGGTTTTACCATGGGCCAGTTAAGCCAGGCAAACCTAAGCGTAATGGCGGCTAAAATTAATTCGAGCCAGAAAAGCTCGTCGTAACTGTTGAACCACGAGCTGTGCTTTATTAACAGGCAGATAAAAAGATAAACAAAATAGAGGGTGAAAACCCGTCTTAAATCTGAGTTATTGAATATGTTAATAGTCACAGCTTCAGTTCCCAGGTAACTGCCGCAGTTGTGACAGAAACGGTGTTCATCATGCACTGCTATATCACATTCTTTACAAGTTGGGTTTATGATATATTCTTCTGTCACCTTTACAATTTAAATTCTTCTTCTAAAATGTCGGCATGAAATGCTCCTTTAACGCCCCGTAAGAGAAAGTGAATTAGTATGATTTGTACAATCAACAGATAAACGCCCGACGCAGATGTGAAGGAAGAGGAAAGCTCTGCCCAGGTGTTTATAGCCGTAAATGACAACATAACAATCAGGCTGATAAGTAATGCTGTAAAAGGCTTTTGCAGAGACCATCTTCCCAGGCCGGCGTAGATGAAACCTAAAAGCACCATAACAAACCCGGTGATTGCTTTGTGGCGGATATCTGAAAAAACGTAAAAAATACCGAGCATACTAAAGGCGGCGAGAACGTACAGGGCATTTCGGGCATGTTCAACTTTAAGAAAACACAGCCTTTGAAGGTCTTTGCGCTTTTGCAAACGGAAATTGTATATCGCCAGCCTGTCTTGATTGGGGTAAATAGGGTATCCGCAATTAGTACAAAAGTTATAATGATTATGATTAATAAAGCTGCAATTGCGACAAGTTAACGGGTAGCCCTTTATTTGCGTTCTTACTGGCAACAACTTACACTTTTGTAAAGCTGCGGAAGCATCGAAAGCGGATGAGAAATTGGCCAGTTGCATGTATTGCAACTTAAGAAATAATCCACATAAAAAAAGCCTCCCGAAAAGAGGCTTTACAAAAATTATAATCTTTGGAGTGGAATATTTCTTTTAATCATTTCATTTCGGTTAGCCATTTGCCAGGCGGTATGAAAAATTAGTTTTACCCTTTTTGACATCAGATCGAAATTTATTTTATCGACTGTATCAGTAGATCGATGGTAATCTGCATGCGTTCCATTAAAATAAAATATAACAGGAACACCGCTTTTCGCAAAGTTATAATGGTCTGAACGGTAATAATAGCGATTAGGATCTTTAAGATCGTTGAATCTTCTGTCTAGTTGCATTTTCACATAGGCAGTGTTAACAGAATCGGTAATAGGAGCCAGGTCAGTACTTAATTTGTCATCGCCTATTATGTATACGTAATTTGAAGAGTCTCCTTTATAATTAGGATCAATACGACCAACCATGTCAATGTTAAGGTCGACCGAAACCTTATTTAACGGAAAGACAGGATTTTCAGTATAAAACTCTGATCCTAATAGCCCTTTTTCTTCGCCTGAAACTGTCATAAAAACGATGCTTCTTCTTGGGCCGTGACCTTCATTTTTCGCCTTGGCAAATGCCTCGGCTATTTCAATAACACTTGTAGTTCCGGACCCGTCATCATCGGCACCGTAAAAAATTTCTTTGCCATGGGTTCCAAGGTGGTCATAATGACTTGTTATAAGTACATATTCATCAGCTTTATCTGTTCCTGGCAAAACACCTATTACATTACTGCTCTGTAATAAGAGGGTTCTCTTATTGGTTATAAATTGGGCCTCAGCGTTATACGAGCCCACCGGAATATTTTTAATACTCTGAAGCAATTGAGCAGGGTTTAGTCCGAGTAATTGGTGGGCTACATTGCTTGATACAGTTATTACCGGAACTGTAGCCGGAGCAGTTTTTTTTAAATACATTGCCCCTTTGCTTTCCAACGCTCTCTTTGGAAAATCAGCCGACATTATAAAAACTCCTTTTGCACCAAGCTTAACTGCCTGATCTACTTTTGCTCTTGATGAGTAGGGGCTTCTTCTATCGAAGACAGGAGAAGCGGAAGCCGGAGTGCCTTCAAAAATAAGAACCCACTTTCCTTTTACATCGAGACTCTGGTAATCGTTACGGACAGAATCTACAATACCAAATGAAGCGAAGATTATTTCTTTAATATCAAAAGTTCCGTTAGGAGCAGAAGCAATATTTATTGTAAAAGAGGAATCAGGCTTTTGAAACTTACCTCCAACTTTAAGACTTGCTTCCAATAAAGTATCCTGGTAAATAGGATATTGCATTTGAAAGCCGGTTGTGGTACCTGGTAACAGGCCAAGTTTATTAAAGTGACTTTCAATATAAGCTGCAGCTTTTCTTTGACCTGGCGATGCAGTTTCTCTTCCTTCCATTTCGCGACCAGCAATAACTGTCAGCTTTTCCTTTAGTTCTGCAGCCGATATTGTTTGGGAATAGATGTTTGCATAATCAGTTTGCTGCTTTTGTCCTCTCTGTGCTATACCGTTAAGACCAGTAAGTAAAAGAACAAGTCCTAAAACTGGTAAAAATATTTTTTTCATAAATTTCTTAACTAACAAGATATTTTGTTTACGCGTGCCTGGTGTCTTCCTCCTTCAAACGGAGTATTCAGGAATGTATCGATAATGTCTATTGCAACGTTTAAACTAACAAAGCGTGCAGGAATGCAGAGAATATTGGCGTTGTTGTGTTTTCTGGTAAGCTCAGCAACCTCTTTTTGCCAGCAGAGACCAGCCCTAATTCCTTTGTGTTTATTTGCAGTAATTGCTACCCCGTTGGCACTGCCACATATTAGAATACCAAACGCAGTTTCTTTATTTTCAACACTGGTTGCAGTAGGATGGGCAAAGTCAGGATAATCTACAGAGTCTGGCGAATAAGTTCCAAAGTCAGAAATCTGAAAACCTAATTTATTTAAATGTGCTACAATCGCTGTTTTATATTCAAACCCTGCGTGGTCTGCACCAATAGCGATTGGTTTTGAACGATCAAATTGAAAACTCATACTAGACTTTGAAAAATAATTGCCGCTAAATTACACCACAACTGCTAACTCCATTCCTCGTTGTCATGCTTTATCATTTCTTTGTATGCTCTCTTAGAAACTACAATACTAAGCTGGTACAGCAAAAAGAGTGGTACAAACACCAACATCTGGCTTGACCAGTCAGGGCTGGGAGTAATAACCGCTGCCAATACCAGAATAACAACAATTGCATATTTTCTCGACGAAGCAAGAATCTGCGGCGTTACCAAACCGATTTTGGTAAGCACGTAAGCAAGTACAGGTAGTTCAAAAGCTAAACCACAACCAATAATGATATTAACGAGGTTTTCAAGATAATCATTTAAAGTTGGCCTGGTCTCTAACAGGTGAGACGTACCTAAGCTATAATTAGAAAGAAAATTAAAGGTAAACGGGCCTAGTAGAAAATAACCAAAAGCGGCGCCGGTAAAAAAGAAGAAAGAAACAAAAAAAATACTTCCATTTGTACTTTTTAACTCAGACGGTTTTAGGGCCGGTTTTATAAACCGCCAAAACTCCCAAAAAATATAAGGAAATGCAGCAATAAAGCCTCCAACAAAGGAAATAGTAATACTGCTCATAAACTGGCTGCTAAACTCAATAGCCTGCAGTTTTACATTAATGGCGGGCATGCACAAAATATCGCCGAGGTGCAAAAAATGGCTAAACCGACACAATAAAAGGTAGCTGATAAAATCGTTTTGCAATGGTCCTGCTATAACCCTCTCAAATACCCAATCCATTTTAATGAATATAAAAATAGCGAAAAACATCACAGCAAGCAGGGAACGAACAACATGCCACCGTAGTGCTTCGAGGTGGTCAACAAAAGTCATTTCTTCTCCTTCGGGTCCGGTTCTGTTTAATAAACTTAAGGCCATTGATATTTTAAATGCAATTTTTATGAATGCGGCAAAGGTAACTGTAAAGACTAATAACGAAGTTAATATTCATTTAATCGAGAACAGGTTTTGCAAATTATATACTGATTATTTATTCGTTTAGTTTTTTGGGCCAAACTAAATACTGATATGAGACATGGTTGCGTCGCACTCTTGTACTTTAAGAACCGTAATGATCAGAATTTTTTAAAAAAAAGAACATCCATTCCTTATATTATAAACAGTCGGATAAGGAACAAAAGTACCAGTGTGCGACGCAACGATGCCGGTTTGAAAACAAGCGGTCGATTACAAAAAATCAATAAAAAAAACCTGATCTCAAAATAGCGGAGCACATGCAAATTAAAAAGCCGGAATTAACCGGCCATGGATATTTTAATTAAAAAAGATTAGTTCTTCTAGGCAAATGCTACTGTAGCCTGCGTAATATTTGACACCCGGTTTTCGGCCGATAGCAGATTTACCTCTACCTGGGTACCTTCTCCTTCAGAAGTAGTGATCCTCAGGTCTCCATTATTTAATTCAGTTAGTCGCTTTACCAAAAACAGACCAATGCCAAGACCTTGTTGTTCAAACCTTTTTCGGTTGAATTGCTTGAAAGGAGCAATGTCACCCAGGCTTTGAAGCTCAAAACCTCTTCCACTATCTTTCACTTCTAAACGATATTCGTCTCCATTTGCAGACCCGGTCACATACACTTTCGCTCCTCGTTTTGAAAACTTTAAAGCGTTATCAACAAGTTCAAGTATGATTCTTTGAAGGTATTCGCCACCCATTCTTACCTCGGCAGCTTCCAGGTCAATTACCACATCGTCGATGCGGTTGTATATTTCTTTCGACATTGTTTGCAATTCAGTCTTAACCTTTTGCACCCAGTTTATTTTAGCTATCCCCTCGGTAAACATGCTGAGCAATTCGGGGTAAACTTCAGCTCTCCTGATTTCTTCAAACAGCATCAGGTTGGCCAGGGAATGATTTAAACGGAGCCCGGATTTTAAAATTGATGTAAGCAACTCCTGAACCTGTTGTTCATTAAATGAATCTCTTGCATTTAACATCAGGTTTAATCCCCCTAATATGCCATGAAGCGGCGTATTGAACTCGTGGTAATAAGTAGCAAATACAGTTGTATCGAGGTCGTGTTTCACTTTGGCGTACTCGCCTATTATCTTCTGCTGCCTTTTAAGCCTCGATTCGATTGCCTTTAGCAATTCTTTGTAGGTAAAAGGCTTTGTAAGATAGTCGTCGGCGCCCAGATCCATCCCTTGCCTGATGTCGTTTTTATCGACCCTTGCAGTTAAAAATATAAATGGGGTATTTTGAATAATCGAAGTTTTTCTTACATACTCTAAAACTTTATAGCCATCCATTTTTGGCATCATCACGTCGCAAACAATCAGGTTAGGTTTAAAATCAATCGCATCCAACACACCTTGCTTACCATTTGGTGATACCCGTACTACGTATCCTTTAGCTTCAAGCAATTCCTGTATATTTTCGCGAATATTTATTTCGTCTTCAATAACCTGTATTCTTGTTTGCTGCTCCATGTAATAAGTTTATTTATGCTATAGGTAGTATAACGCTAACAGTAGTGCCTTTATTTAATTTACTGGTAAGAAAAATTTTGCCGCCATGTATTTCAATAAATTCTTTTACAATTGATAGCCCTAAACCCGTTCCGTCAATTTCACTTGTATTTGTTGCCCGGTAAAAAGGTTGAAAAAGGTTTTTAATATCTTCTTCAGGTATGCCTACGCCATTGTCTTTGATGTTTATAATCACCTTACCTGGTTCATAAATTAAATCGAGGTAAATATTGCCTTCGCTGGAGTATTTGTAGGCATTACTAATAATATTTTCGATAGCGTGGCTTACTAACTTTTCGTCGAAACTAACCGGCACTTCAAAACCTGTTGTTGTCAGCAGGATTTGCCTTTCGGGTAAGTACGAACTGTTGTATTTATTCTCGATAATGCTTGTGCAAAAGTCTACCAGGCTTCTTTTTTCGGGCCAGAAAGGAGTACGGACTGCGTTTGCTCTTCCTAACACCAATACGTCATTCATTAGGTTTTCTAACCTGCTGACTTCCTCCTGTATTTTTCTGAATTGGTTTTGAAACTTAGCTTGTTTTGCTTCGGGCAGATCTTCAAGATACATGTCCATAATCTCTACTCCCGACTGAATAACAGTAAGTGGAGTTCGGAATTGGTGTGATGCAGTTGACACAAATTTTTCACGTAACTCGTTTAATTCTCGTTCTTTAGCCAACGAATTTTCAAGCTCGCGTAATAGTTTTTCTCTTTCCGTAACGTCGCGGCTTGCAGATTGTAAACCTACCAGCACGTCTGCTTTAAAAAGTGGTTTCAACCAAACTTCCAGCACTTTTTCTTCGCCGCTTTTTGTAATAATGTTACTTAAGAATTTTCTTTCTTTCTTTTCTTCAATTACCTTATTTGGCTCTGTTACAGATAGTACTGAAGCATCTCTGGATGAATAAATATCCTGGGGTCTTTTACCCAATAACTCCGGAGGTTCGTATCCTAAAATTTGCTTACACGAAGGAGAAATATATAAAAACTCAGTCTTTAGGTTATGTATGCCTATGATATCATTACTATTCTCTGAAAGAAGCCGGTATTGTTCCTCGCTTTCCCTCAGTTTGTTTTCGCTGGTAACCTGGTCGGTTACATCACGGGTTGAAGAAATAATAGATGAAATTTCTCCTTTCGAATCAATCACCGGCTTAGCATAAGTTTCCACCCATTTAAAGTTTCCGTCTTTAGAAAGCATTCTATACCGGAACTGTGTTTCTTTTTTATGTAGTACAACAGGTTGAACACAATCATTCAGGGTTTTTAGCAGGTCGTCCGGATGAACAAGGTCAAACCCTCCCATACCTAATACTTCATCAGGCGTATATCCAAGAATATTCTTTATGGATGGAGATGCATAAGTAAAATTCCAGTCAGTGTCATGAATTGAAATAAAATCACTGAGATTTTCTGAAATAAAACGAAACTTCCTTTCCGTCTCCATTAGCGATTGTTCTGCATTTTCAATGTTGGTGTAGTCGCTTTTTACGATGTACAATTTATCTGCATCCCCATTACTGTCTTTACCAACCACCAGTTTTTCAAGCACCATTTTTCTTTCACCGGTACTTGTATGTATCCGGTAAAAAATTTCTCCTTTTGATTTATTTAATACAATGTGTTCTACTTCTTTTTCAACACCAGGAAGGTCTTCTTTGTGTATACAGTCGCGCCAAAATTTGATATTATTAAAATAGCATTGTTTATCGCAGTGATATAAATTTTCGACGTTGTCACTTACGAAATCGTATTTGCCCGTTTTAATATTGAAGATGGCGTACACGTCATCGATGTTATTCAACAAGTGTGTTAGCTGGGTCGAAATAAGGGAGATGTTTTCTTCATACTTCAGCCGTTCGCGAATGTCGCGAAGAACACATAGAAGATAACGCGCGTTTTTAAAATAAAAAATAGAAGTTGAAAACTCGAAAGGAATACGTTCTGTATTTGTTTTATTGGTAAAAGTTATTTGTTGGTTCTTAACCTGCAACTCACTTTGCACGGCCAATCGCATCAATTCATGAAACTGCTGCCGCTGCTCATTATTCCACGACTTATATGATTTGTCAATCCATTCCTCCGGTTTATAACCTAAGATTCCTACAGCATCGTTTACAGATGCAATTTTATTTTTTTCAAGATCGAGGGTAAGGATGATTTCCTTGCTGTTATTAAGAATGGTATTTATTCTTTCATTACTATCCTGCAGGAGAAGAGAGTCGTTATAGGAGTTATTAATATTTTCAATGGATCCAAAAACACCATCAATAGTATTGTTATAATCAAAGGTGGTTTTAGCAAGTATCCTTACCCAAATATTTTCGCCAGCGGCATTTACCAGCTGTATTCGCAGATCAAGGTTTGTTTTTCTACCGGCTAACAAGCTCCCGAACTCCTCCCAGAACAGTTGAACGTGTTCATCATTTAAATATTCTATGAAAGCCTTTCCAACACTTTGCTCGGGCTGATAACCCAGTATTTCGTTCCAGGCAGGACTTACAAATGAAACGGTTGCATTTTTATTTAAAGTGAAAACTACTTGTCCAAGGCTTTGCACCAAAAACTGGTACTGCTCCCGTTGGCGTGAAAACTCGTGCTCAACCTCTTTGCTGTCTGAAATATCAACAGAAGTGCCGGTTAAGAAAATCGGTTCTCCGTAAATATTTCGCTTTAAATGGTACCTGCTATGCATCCAAAAGTACTCGCCGGTCTTCTCGTTATAAATTCTGAAAACATCTTCGTTAACTGATGCGTCTTTTTCCCCAAAAAACCTTTTGAACTTTAGTGATACCCTTTCCTTGTCATCCTCGTGAACGGAGGCAAGTACCCAGTCAATAAAATTATCACTCAGACTCTTTCTTTTCAGACTTTCGATGAAGATAGAAGACCCGGCAATTTTAGTAGTTTGATTAATGAGGTCTACCTCCCAAACAATTTCATTTAAGGTTGAAAGGGTTGTATTAATGATTTCGTTACTCTGCTGTATCTCGTGTTTAATCCTTTTGCTTTCAATGGCCGATCCTATTGCTGAAGCAAGTGATTGTAGTTGTATTTCACTGCTATGCCATGTTCGGTTATTTTTGGAATCGCCAAAACCAATGCATCCCCAAAATCTGGTTCCTCTAAAAACCGGGATAAGTAAAAGTGATCTTACGTTTGATTTTCTTAGCCAATGGTGCAATCCCTCTGATACACGATTATTTATTGAAACTTTATAGCACAGGTTTTTGTGTAAAATGGAATGTATTTCAGAAAAGTCACTAATATTTAAAATAGAGTTGTTTCGTGCTTTTTCAATCAGTTCCTTTTCGCCGCTAAAAATGGCAAGGTTGGCAGTTTTATTTCCATCTTCAGAAATATAGCAACAATCAATGTCAAGTGAAGCTGCCAGCCAATCTACTATTTTTTGTAGCGCCTCATCAAGGTCATTGTTTACAATAATTTCATTGAGACATTTTGCAATCGTGTAAATAGGTTTTTCCAAGTCCGTATATGCTGCCATGTGGTATCAGTAACTGCATTTTATTTATTGCAGCGCTTGTGCAGGGGCACTACCAATTGAACGAACTTTAGGGGAGTTTATTATAGCGTTTTACCGCAGTACTTTCATTTTTACCATTTCTATCCTGGTATCACTTACACTTAAGATTTCAAATTCAAACATGTCTATTATTATCCTTTCCTTGTTCTGTGGAATGGCCTCATGATTAGAAATAATAAACCCAGATAAAGTTTCGGACTCAGACACCGAAACATCAAGGTCATATTTCTCGTTTAAATAATCTATCTCAAGCCGGCCACTAAATATGTATTCATCTTCGCCCACCTGCTTTTCTACAAACTCCTCCACGTCATATTCATCTTTTATTTCGCCAAAAATCTCTTCGAGCACATCTTCCATTGTTACTATGCCTGCAGTGCCACCAAACTCATCTACTACCCAGGCTATACTTTTTCGTTCTTTGGTAAATTTATTTATCAGGTCCGTAGCGCTCATGCTTTCCGGAACGGCGGGGATAGGAAGCAATATAGATTGCAGGTCTGCAGGATTTTTAAAAAGATCGAGTTGGTGAATATACCCGAGAATGTTATCTATATTATCATTATAAATAACCAGTTTACTTAGCCTGGTTTCTATCATATGTTGCCGTGCCACTGCAACGCTTGTTTTTATATCAAACCCTTCTACCTCGGTTCTTGGTACCAGGCATTGTCTTATTTTAACCATAGGCAATGACAAGGCGTTTTCAAAAAGTTCTGTATTCAATTCCTGGTTTTCTTCGTCCTGGTCTTTGTTCTGCTGATAGAAGTGTTCCAGATCTCCTTTACCGAATGCTTCATTTCTATCGTGCACTCTTACATTAAAAACGTACTTTAAAATCCATTCGGCAATGGTGACGAGAATAGATGCAACAGGAAAAAAAATCCGGTAAAAAAACTTTGCTACAGGGGCAAAAAAACTAAGCAAGGCATCATTTCTTGCACGAAAAATTGCTTTAGGTATAAACTCACCAAAAAACAGGATAAGTAAGGTAGAAATAATGGTATCAACAACAAGAATTACATAATTGTTAGTGATGTGAAACGAATCCCACAAGGGACGAAGCAAGTTGCTTACAAGCAGACCATAAATGACCAGGAAGAAATTGACGCCGATAAGGCAAGTGCCAATAAATTTTGCCGGCTCCTCCATAAACCTTGATAAAATAATTCCGCTAAGTTTCCCCTGTTTCTTTTTTAGTTCAATGCTTAACTTATTTGCTGTCACAAAGGCGATTTCTATTCCGGCAAAAAAACCAATGAAAATGATGGTAATGACAATGAGAGAAACAGTAAAATAAATGTTGTCCATATGTTGAATTTACAGGAAACGTATAGCAAAACGTTTTGTCCGCAATAAAAAAATTCCTATCTATCCGGTTGCAGCTATACTTGCTTAATTATTAAAGTTAGAAGAGTTTAATTTATTGCAATATAAAAAAGAAGATTTTTTGACCGGGCTGCATAACTAGCTTTAGCATTGGTTGCGTCGCACTCTTGTACTTTTTATTCGTTACGCAGCTAATAATACAATTTGAGAAAAGACGAACAGACTATCGGCGGATTAACGGAGCGTCGCAACAATGCTGCTAAGGGTATTGCCAGTTCGTTCAAAAAATCTTCTACCCATTTCACTCTACATATCTGTCGTGATCTTCTTATAGCTGGCTGTTAGCCCTTTTATTAAAGACGAGCTAAAGCCCTGGTGTTCCATTTCATTTAGACCCGCAATCGTACAACCTTTCGGCGTAGTTACTTTGTCTATTTCCTGCTCGGGATGTGAGTTGTTTCTTAACAGCAGTTCTGCTGCCCCCTTAACCGTTTGGGCAGCAATCAGCGAAGCCACGGCTGCGCTGAAACCAATCTCAATTCCGCCTTGTATGTTCGCCCTGATGTAACGCATGGCGTAGGCAGTACCGCATGCACCAAGCACCGTTGCAGCATCCATTAGTTTCTCATCAATTGTAATTGTTTTGCCCATTTGATCAAAAGTCTGCTCCAGGTACCTGATTTGCTCGGGTGTACCATTTTGATTGCAAAGGCAAGTCATGCTCTCGCTGATTGCAATAGCGGTATTTGGCATAGCCCGAAAAACCGGTAACTGCTTTTCAATAATTGAATAAATATCTTTTATAAAGATGCCCGTAACTACCGACACCAACACATGCCTGCTCTCGTCAAGTGTTGATTTTATGCCTAGCAGAACTTCCTGCACCTGAAAAGGTTTTACGGCAATAATTATTACATCACCAAAAGCGGCGGCGTCATTATTGTCGTTGCTGATATTTACCCCTCTTTCCTTGAGCGGTTGCAAGGTGTGAATATTGCGTTTTGTAATCATGACATTGGCGGGAGCGATGAACCCGTTTTTAATTAGTCCTTCTGCTATTGCAGTGCCTAAGTTGCCTCCGCCAATGATGGAAATTTTTTTACTCATGGTTTAATTGTGGGACTAAAATTAATGAAACGAAGATTATTGACTTGAAAGAAGGTTTTATCAGCGGAGATTAAGGTAAGATCGAACTCAAGTGCAGAGGCGGCAATAAAGGCATTGCCTCATTTAAAGTTGTATTGCTGCCGTAAAGAAATTGTTCTTTGTTTTGCTTTATAACTGTAATCGAAGTACTGAACATCTCAATTACTCATCTCTCAGATCTTGTTGAATTTTTAAAGGATCTCCTTCAGTTTTAACCTTATTAAAGTATTTTTTGCATCAAATAGTTTGGGAGCAGGCCCTACTTTTTTTAAGGGGGCCTCAACTTGCTCTTCGGTCAGCCTTTCAATTACTTAAATAGTCATAACGTCTTCTTTTAAATTTAATAAATTTTATTCTTCGCCAAATAGTTCCTCACATAATCATCTACACCTTCTTCGAGCGAATAAAATTCATTGGAGTAACCTGCTTGCCGCAACTTCTGCATGGTGGCTTCCGTATAATACTGGTATTTATCGCGGATGTCTTCGGGCATGTCGATGTACTGAATATTTGGTGAAAGGTCTGAACCAGCGAAAGTAGCTTTTACCAAATCATCAAAAGTTCTGGCACTGCCCGTTCCGAGATTATAAATTCCAGGTTTCAAACGAGAGCTGTGCAACGGCAGAGGGCTGCTTTCTTCCGTCAACTGTAAATGGTCACCCGTCAACTTGCTTCCTTCTGTCATCACTTCCCTCATCATCCAGCCAATTACTTTCACCACATCTTTCACATAAATGAAATCACGAAGTTGTTTGCCATTTTCAAAACCTTCTTTGTGACTTTTAAAAAGTTTTACAAATCCCTCTTTTTTTATTTGGTTGTAAGCATGAAAGATGACACTTGCCATTCTGCCTTTATGGTACTCGTTAGGCCCATACACGTTAAAGAATTTCAGTCCAGCCCAAAAAGGAGGAGCGCTTTGCTGGTGAAGCGCCCATTTGTCGAATTCGTTTTTACTTACACCATACGGGTTTAAGGGATGTAAATGGTCTAACTCTTTGTTATCGTCATAGCCCAATTCGCCCCCGCCATAGGTAGCAGCGGATGAGGCATAAATTAAGGGAATTTGCTTTTCGGTGCAATAATTCCATACCTGTTGAGAATACTCGACATTCAACTCCTGGTGAATGGCGTAGTCGAACTCGGTAGTGTCTGTTCTGGCACCCAAATGAATAACAAAATCAATAGCAGGATTGTGCAGCCAGAGCCAGTCGAACAAATTGTAGCGTTCAATTATTGCTTCAAACCTTTTGCCTTCCCAATTTCTTCTCTTTTCCTCCACGCCGAAATCGTCCACCAAAATCAACTTTTCAAACCCTTGCTCATTGAGATACTGAACCATACAACTGCCAATAAAGCCAGCTGCACCGGTTACAATAATACTCCCCTTTATGCCCTCATCGCCCAGCCCCTCGAACTCTAAAGGGGAGCTAAGAAGCTCTTCAATTTTTTTATTATCGATCATTTTTTACTTAAAGGGTGAGGCTTATATTCCTTTTACTTCTCCTTTTAAAGTAATGCCTTGCTTTACAACCTCCTCTTTTGAAGTTTTTGGTTCGCTGCTTTCGCCACCTTTTTCAACAGAGGTTAACATTTTTTCAATTGCTGTATCGTAAAGTTCCTTCCAATCGTCTATATGCCCCCAATATTCGCCTTCCATGTCAATGTTGTTTTCAGTAACGATGCCCAGATATTCATAGGCCACGTTGAGGGCTTTTAACTGCAACAAAAGTTCTTCAGCATTCTTAAGTGTGCAGCTTACTACCACGCGGCTTTGTGCCTCACCAAACCAATAAGCATCTTTTCGAATGGTAGTTGCACTTTGCTGAACATCGAAACCTAAACGACGAGGAAAACCAGATTCAAGAAGTGTTGTTATTAAACCTCCTTCACTTATATCATGTGCACTTTGTAATAATCTTTTCTTGATTAATTGTTTGACGGCTTGCTGTACTTCAAATTCTTCTTCTATGTCAAAATGAGGTGCGGGTGAGTATTCTATCCCCTTTAGCTTGTGTAAATACTCGGAGCAGTTAATATCGTTTCGACTTTCTCCAATCAGGTAAATCACGTCACCTTGTTGCTTGAAGTCCATTGTCATTTTGTCGTCAAGGTCGTCGATCACTCCAACCATACCGATGGTAGGAGTGGGGTAAACTGCACCGTCGGGGTTTTGATTATAGAAACTCACATTTCCACCGGTAACAGGGGTATCAAACCGCGTACAGGCTTCACCCATTCCTTTTACTGCATATACAAATTGGTAATACACTTCAGGATCAAAGGGGTTACCGAAGTTGAGGCAGTTAGTTACACCAATGGGCTCACCACCTGAACAAACGATATTTCTTGCTGCTTCCGCTACAGCTATCATTCCTCCCTTGTAGGGATCTGCGAAGACGTAACGGCTGTTGCAGTCAACTGTAATAGCCAAGGCTTTGCCGGTGCCTTTTGCCAACACTATAGATGCATCGCTGGGGGAATTTGTGCTAAGGTTAGCCGAGCCAACCATGCTGTCGTACTGGGTAGAAATCCATCTTTTGCTAGCTATGTTCGGAATTTGAATAAGCTTTTTAGCAACGGACTTTATATCTTCAGATGGAGTGATGCTATGGGGATCAAAGGCTTTTATTTTTTCGAAGTATGCAGGCTCTTTGTATTCGCGGTCGTTCTGGGGAGCACCACCGCCTAGCACCAGGCTGTTGGCATTTATCGACGCCTCTAATTCGCCATCCATATAGAATCGCAGTAAACCGGTATCCGTAACTTTTCCTATTTGTTCGCATGGGAGATCCCATTTCTCAAATATTTTTAATACACTTTCTTCCTTGCCTTTCTCGATTACTATCAGCATTCTTTCCTGGCTCTCACTTAGCAGGAGTTCCCATGCCTTCATATTCTTTTGACGGGTAGGAACGCGGCTTAAATCTATTTCCATACCTACACCACCCTTTGCACTCATCTCTGCCGTGGAGCAAATGATGCCGGCGGCACCCATATCCTGCATACCCACAACAGCCCCTGTTTTAATTATTTCGAGGCAGGCTTCTAACAATTTTTTTTCCTGGAAAGGGTCGCCCACCTGAACTGCGGGTAATTCTTCCACGCTTTCGGCTGTTATATCTGCACTGGCAAATGAAGCTCCGCCCATTCCGTCTTTGCCCGTAGCGCTTCCTACAATAAACACAGGATTACCAATACCTTCGGCAGTAGCGCTAATTGTTTCACCGTTTTTCACGATGCCAACGCTCATTGCATTTACTAAAGGATTGGTGTGATATCGCTCTTCAAAATATACTTCTCCTCCAACTGTCGGCACACCAAAACAGTTACCATAATGACCGATACCATGTACAACGCCTGCAACCAGGTGTTGTGTTTTTGCTTCGTTAAGGTTTCCAAATCTTAAACTGTTTAGAGATGCAATTGGTCTCGCACCCATTGTGAAAATATCCCGATGTATTCCACCAACGCCCGTGGCCGCACCCTGAAAGGGTTCAATAGCGCTCGGATGATTGTGACTTTCAATTTTAAAAACAACACCAAAGCCGTTTCCAATATCCATTAAGCCGGCATTCTCCTCACCGGCTTTTACCAACATTCTTTTACCATCCCTTGGAAGCGTTTTTAACCACTTGATTGAATTTTTATAACTGCAATGTTCACTCCACATTACACTGTAGGCACACAATTCTGTAAAGTTTGGGGTGCGCCCCATAACTTCTTTTATAAGTTCAAATTCTTCGTCCGTCAGGCGAAGTTGACGGGCAGTCTGTACGTTTATTTCCATAGCTGTGCGAAGGTAAGAAAGTGGGGCAAGCGGGCAAGAGTAGTTTTTTGAAAAAGAAAAGCCTTTGCAATTGAAGTTGCAAAGGCCAGGTAAATTGAAAAATTAGTAAGAAGAATGTTCTATGATTTTTGAGGTAATTCAAAAGTTACCTGCTGCTGAACCTGGACCGGTACTTTATGGCCGTTTTGCACACCCGGCTTCCATTCTCCGGAATTAATAAGTAGCCTGATTGCTTCTTCTTCCAATCCCTGCCCTTTAGAGCTTAATTTTTTAAAATCAGTTAATTTGCCTTCTTCGTTTACGATGAATTGAATTAATACAGCTCCCTGAACTTTCTTCTGCAAAGCTTCTTTGGGATATTGGATGTTGGTGTTGATATATTCAGCAAAGGCTGCCATACCGTTAGGGTAATAAGGAGGATTTTCAACTACTGTAAAAACCTTTGAATATGCTGGCCGTACTTCCTTAACCTCACCTTCATGTTTTGTTGTTATTTCAATTACTCCATATTTTCCTTTTTCGCCGTATTTGTTTTTAGTGGATGCATCTTTTAGTACATTTATTTCTTGTACCTGGTCGGGTTGCAGCCCATGCTTTTCAAATTCCTCCCAGGTCATTTCTTTGCCATTTAGAACAACAAGTGTTTTTTTCTCGGGATCTCTGGAAGTAATTGTAACAGCTGCAGGAATTGTAGATTCATTACCAGCAGAGTCTCTAAACGTAACATTCACAACTTTCGTTTCTCTGCCTTTCTTTTTTGTCGTATCCTGAAAATTTGCATCAATTGAATTTTTAGAAGGTTGTTTAGCTTTAATTAAATCAAGAGGATCTATATAAACAAGTGCTCCTGCGTCAGTCATTACGAAGTTCACTGCCTGTCTTACCTTCGACTCTATCAAAAGCCCATCTTTTTTTGCCGGCTCCCACTTTGGGCCTTTTTTAATCAATGATATGGCTTCTTCCTCCGTTCCATATCCGGTCTTTGTTTCTGCTATAACGTTTGAGATGCTTCCATCGGCATTAACAGTAAATACAATTACCGCAGCATATTTTCCAACAGGCGCTTTATTTTCTTTTAAAATATTTAAATTCAAATTTCTTTCAAGGTATCTTCTCCAACTTACCATTCCACCCGGAAATTGAGCAGGCGTTTCATTTTCCGGATTGGAAAATGAAGCAGCTGCTGACTGTTTGTGCCGCCAATTCACTCCTTTTTCTTTATACCCGAAAGCAAATAATAATAATACTACAGTTAATAAAGGCAGTATCATTAGCCTGCGCAAGTAGGAATACCGGGGATTGAGGTTTGTGGTGAGCATAATTAATCGTCTTTTTATTGGTGAATGAAAAAATGAATTGGTAAGCATGCCCGACTGTGCCGGGAAAGCAGTTTTTAAAAGCATTTGAGCAAAAGCTGAAGTATCGCCGTTACCAATTGCTTTCTTATCGGCAATAAATTCGTGTATCATATTTAGCTCTTTACGAATAAGCCACATAAACGGATTATACCAGCTAACGATAAGCAGGATGCTTATGAATATTTTGTCAACAGAATGGTTTTCCTGCACATGAGTAAGCTCGTGCTTAAGTATTTGTTCACCTTCGCAGGAGTTAAGATCAATCTGTTCGTTCCAGAAAATATATTTAAAAAATGAAAATGGTGTGCCTTTGGCATTGGTAAAAACAAACTGTATGTCGTTCCATTTTTTGGTAGGGTTACTGCTGATGAGTCGCTTTATATTTACGATAGCTACTAGCAGTTGGGTTAAAAATACCAGGGAGACGAAAACCGTAGCCAGCATAACTGCTATGGTCCAATCCCATGTAAGTTGATTCGCCTGCGCCACGTAGCGGTCTCCTGTTGCTACTAC
>NZ_JAOQAH010000104.1 GCF_025963695.1 Segetibacter sp.
TTGTTAACAACAGCTCCCGCTCCTATTATACATCCCCTACCTAGACGGACACCAAACAAAATTTTACATCCGGTTCCTATCCAAACATCCTCTTCCACTGTAATTTCTTTTAAAGCAAGACGCTGATTTGTAATTAGTTCATCTTTGACAAAAGTATGTGATGAGTCTACAAAAACAGTGGAACTAGCAATTAAACAATTATTGCCAATCCGTATCGATTTGCAACAATTAAACTCGGTGTTTCTTCCAATAAAAACGTTATCACCAATAATTATTCTATTATCAATTTTAAATGGACTCTGAATCCAGAATGTAATTCCATCTTGGATATCACAATTTTTGCCAATCTCTACAGAATTAGGCCATTCAACGTGAATCTTTCCAACAATTGTCTGACTCCCAACTATCATTCCTTGCATAATGTAGCATGCTTTCCTTAAAGTAGACTTAAAAGAAATAACTTTAAATCGGGCTTTTACCAAGATATTAGCTGCCATTATTTTAATCCATTTCGAAGAAAACTATTGAAATAACCTTTTGTATCTCGCGATGTAACCAAAAGTGGGTCTATCTCTGTTTTTTAATAACCTTGCGGGAATGCCGCCAACAACACTATTTTCAATAACTGTTTTTGTTACAATAGCTCCGGCAGCTATTACACTTCCACTTTTCACTTCAACCCCTGGTAGTATCATTGACCTTGTTCCCATCCAAACAAAATCTTCAATTCTTACACCAAGCAGTCTTCCTTCCATGTTGTTGTCCATATCATGGTCGGCGGTAAGAATAATTGTTTCGCTTGACACGGAAACACAATTTCCTATACTTAAACCACCTCTGCTGTCTAATCTACAATTTGAATTAATTACTGAATTAGAACCTAACTCTAACCCCCCCGCGCAATCAAAAGTACATCCAAGAAAAATATAGGAATAGGAGCCAATTTTAAACTTCATAACTTTCCTATAGAATAGAAGCCTGATGGTATGACTCGGGATGACGTTGATTATGTGATTACAAAGATAAAGTCGAAACTCCGATAATATTGTTCGTAAACTTTGCACTTGCTAATTTGACTTTGCTATAAATAGTTCATAGACCTTTAAAAACTCTTGCGAAATAGTACTTATTCTAAAGACTTTAGCTCGCTCTCTGCATTTATTAGATAATTCAACGTATCGTTCTTCAGTTAGTTTCAATATTTCGGCTACCTTATTCCCAAAAGCCATTTTATCCCCAGACTTTATTAATAGTCCTTCATCCAAAGGTTGCAAAATATCTCTCGGTCCTGGAGTATCATAGGCTACTACGGGAATCCCTAGTGCTAATTGTTCTAAAATCGCTAAACCAAATCCTTCTACATAACTGGGAAAAATTCCTACTTTAGTTTGTTTAAGCAGTTCAGGTAACTCGTTCTGAGCAAAATGAGGCTTAAATTGCAGTAATGGATGTAAAGGCATTTCGAAGAAGGAGTACGGATCAAATGCTTGCCCACCGCCCAATAGGTTGACTTTGTCAAGCGACATTTGCAGCTGAACTTGCTTAATAATATCGTTTAAATCTTTGATGCCTTTTCTAAATGTCCAAGCACCTACAAAACTTAGCTCTTTTCTTTTTGGGCTTGTTGATAAATTATTAGGGGTCGGCAATTGATCATCAGGGATACCATTTGGTATTAAAAAAATCTTTTCTTTGGGTACGCCATAATCTAAGAAGTAATTGTACTCCGCCAAATTTAGGGCGTGAACAATATCGGCATGTTTAATGGAATTAAACAGCTCATAATCGCCATCTTTTTTTTGGAGAAAACGGTATAGGTTACCAAGTTTAGTTTTAATAGATATTTTTTTGATGTCGAAAGACTCCATCCTTTTATAAGGTGCAGACTGTTCTATTTGCCGATAAAGAGGTTGTAGTCCGTGAGAGCGATAAAGGACTACTCCGGTAAAATTATACTGAGACTTGCTGTACGGAATACAATTAAAATTAGCGTCAATTATATCAAATTTATGAGCGTTGCACCGCAAATACCTAAAAATACGCTCGGTGTATAGGGAGCCGAAAACTTTATCATAAGCGTTTTGTCCTTTTGGGTAGAGTTTGTTCCAGTCCAAATACTCGACTTCATGACCAAATTTCTCATACTCATTTTTTAAGTCGTGATGAACCTTTGACATCCCTAAACTTGTTCCCCAGGGTGTTTGTAGCACTAATAAAATTTTCAGTTTCTCCATAAGTACCGGGACAGACTCCATCTAACTTGAACATTAAACAAAGAACGCTTTAAACTCCTCAGTTCTCTCATCATTTTCAAAGTTTCCATAATAGGGCTATCCCCCTTAACTGCTTCATTTATTTGAATTTGCATCTCCGAACCTAATTGTTTATAAACTTTTCTCTTTTCAAACTTTGTGAGTTTTGCATGAATTTCGTCCCATAAATAATATTTAACCAGTGCTCTTTCTCGAAGGTAATTCAAACTAGATCTTGTCCCTTTCTTGAAATTATCAGTTCCATATTTAAAATAATTTAGCGGATTGGCGACATATGCAACATCAGTATACATTACTAAAGCAAGCAGAAAATACCAATCGCCGCAATATTTAAATTTATTTAAATGTTCAAATTTGACATTAGATAGTAATCCTTTTTCAAACACTGTTGCACTCATGTTATTAATCGTGCAATCAAAAATAAGGTTGTCTCTTATTTCTTGTATTCCAGTTATAACATAATCACGATCCCACTTATCCGTGTTGAAATTCTTGTTCCTATGTTTCTTGTAGAAGTTAAGATGAACGGCTCCCGCCGCGTCTACTACATTTGAATCGCTAAAGAACAACCCTGCCGATGGATGTGCGCAGAGGGTAGTTATAGCAGTTGTCAAAAACTCAGTATCAGCATAATCATCGCTCTCTGCTATCCAAATGTAATCCCCCTGTGCAAGTTGAAAACCTTTTTGCCATTGTTTAAAAGGAGATCCGCTGTTATGTTCATTTATTACGACGTGCGTTACTTTAGAATGGTCCTTATACTTTGCTATTATCACTCTGCTATTATCAGTGGAACAATCATCTAAAATTATAACTTCGAAATTTTGATAGCTTTGGTTTAGAACAGACTCTATCCGTTTCTTCAAGAAAGCTTCATGATTGTAGTTGGGAATTATTACTGATACCAGCTTCGAGTTTTGCAAATGATTGTTTTACTATAAAGAAAAGACCGTAAGCGAAAAAATTATAAATAGGAAATCCGAAGATCACTTCTCCTGCTCCCGTTTTCGAAATAACAATATTTTGGACGTTTGCAACCTGTTCACCAAGGAGTTGTAATACACGTTAAATGTTTAATTTCTCCTTGAAATGCCTACAATTGTTATTTTAATAACTTTTATCTTGACAGTAACTTCAGTTTAAGCGCGATGACTATATTTAAAGCGACTCTACATTTGCTTTAGCTAGATTACTGTTACTTTCACCCATATACGACCGAGCAATTTTCAGAGAACCAAATCCAAAATTGATTGCAAATTCCACAAGTGCTATAAATATGCCCAGAAGCAAAACGCCTTTCAATGTACTTAAATTAAAAATGAGAACCCCTGTTATTAAAGCAGTCATATTTATCAATATACTGAACACAGGATTAAGAAGCCATCCACGACTAGTAATTAAGTTTATACTAGCTCCAGTCAATACACCTACACTACTTGAAGTTACAGCAAGCACAAGTTCGAAATCTAGACTATGGTAATTAGCGCCTAAAATCGTTAAGATTCGTGTTGAAAACGCCCAGGTTAAGAAAATTATTGAAAACAATGCAACTGCCAATATTCCAAGAGTAAAAAGATATCGTCTCAACAATAGCCCCTTTTCAGCTGGCATCCTTGCAAACCGAGGTATAATTATCATAGAAAATACGCTTGCCAATACGTTAGTGACGAAGGCAATCCTTCCTAGCGCCCCTATAGCGGCAATAGAAGAAGTTTTCCCAAAAATAGAAATCACCCAAACACTTATCTGACCAATAAAACAATAATAAATACCACTAGGTAAAGCACGCTTTACAATCTTTAACATGTTATTTCGAATATCATTACTTGTTTCACTTTCAATTTTTACGAATTTATTTGCAATTTTTCTAAGTTTTATATTTCCTAAAATCCTAGGCAAAGCATTTGCTACCAATGCAGCAATAGTCAATGGGAATAAAAAGAGACTTATCACACTTAATAGCAACCTTACTATACCTACTTCGACCTGGTTTCTCTGCAAAGCCTTTAAGTCTTGATGCAATCTTGGTACGATTTCTAATATCGAGTCCGACAAGGATGCAATAAATGCAGGGATAAGAGCAATAATTATAATAATGGTTTGGAAGTAACCTGCCTTATTGTGTATTAATAAATATACCAGAATTGGTATTACGATGCATAAGCTAACAATTCCAAATGTTTTCCTTAATTGAAGTCCTGTATTTAATACCTGCCCTAACTTTTGTTGGTCTTGCCAAACCTTTCCACCCTCTGACATGACACCTATTCCTATGCCACTATCCGACAACAACACCATCGTTCCCAATAAGGTATTTGCTATAGTATAAAAAGCATACTCTTCAGTTGGCAACATTCTTATTATTAGAATGCCTGTAATGATATTAATGACTTGTAAAATAGTCTGCGTAGATCCTACGATCGAAACTAATTTAGCAAATTCAAAAAGCTTTGCTTTACGCATCTCCCTCGGTGTAAAAATTGCTTTTTCTTGCAAAATGAAATTATTGTAAAGAACTTGCGGTTTAAAGGAAAGTATTAAAGAAAATACGTCTTGTAGGGGTATTATACATTTTGATAATAATCTCCTTTTGTTAGTTACTCTGCTTTAGTATGAATATTCTTCTGAACTATTATAAGGAAGGCATCTTAGGTATGAAGCACAAGCCGGAACAATATTTATATAAACAAGCCAACTTAACAAGAAACTCTAAAAGTAGATAAGGTGCAATGGAAATTCGATGGAAGCTTCATTAAAGACGTAAGTGCTAGCAGCGAATTATGAAGAAATTAATTTCTTCTTTTTAATAGGTTTAGCATCTGAATAGTATGAGTTATTTCCATAGCCATAACCACCATAGTTATCACTATTTTTAATATCATTTAAGATTAGAGCCATGTTAGACAACGACTTATTGCCGGCTACCTCATTAACAAAGTCAATCTGTTTTTTAATTGTTTTTTGACTTCTAATTACATACAGAACCATATCACTAAATTCTCCTAAGACAAATGAGTCGCTTACCAGGCCAGCAGGCGGGGAGTCTATAACAATGAAATCATACTCTGCTTTTAAAGCTTCAAATAGTTTTGCAAGGTTTGCAGTTAATAAAATATCCCCAGGATTAGGAGGAATAGGACCAGATGGATAAATATGTAGGCCCGGAACATCTTCAGAAACATGGAATATTTCTGAGATAGATTTAACGTCACCTAAAAGATAATTTGTAAGTCCTTTAGTAGCATTAAGATTTAAATTAGTTGCTATTACTGGTTGTCTAATATCAAACTCAAGCAATGCAACTCTTTTGCCCGGCATAGCAAACACTGCAGCTAAGTTCAGACTGATAAATGATTTGCCTTCACCACTAACTGATGAAGTGACTAATAGTGTTTTTTTATTTCTGTCTTTTAATGAAAAAGAAATATTCGTTCTAATAGCACGAAACTGTTCTGCAATAATGTTTCGGTCTAAAACAGCAATCACTTGTTTTTTTCTTCTAGACATATGGGCTATCTGCCCAACTATGGGAACTAAAGTACGTTTGATAATATCTTCCCTTGATACGACCTTATCATTAAGCGTATCCTTAATAAAAATAAAGCCGAATGCTAAGAAAAGTCCAAAGAGTGCAGAATAAGTAATAATACTTATCCTATCTGGCTCAACGGGTCCATATCCTCTAGCTAAGTCTAATTGCCTATAATGAGGGACGGAAGAAGTGGTGCTGGAAATTGCTGCTTCTTCCCTTTTTTGAAAAAGATATAAATACAAACCTTCAGTAATCGTTTGCTTCCTTTTGATCTCCTGCATAACTCTCTCGTTATGGGGAACTGAAGAAAGCATACTTTGATATTGATTACTTTGTTGCTGAAGGCCTCTTTCCTGAAGCTGCAGGTTCTTGGAAATGTTACTTAAACTCTCTAGAATACTGCCTCTGAGATTATCGATCTGGGTGTTTAAATCCTGCATAACCGTACTATTAGGGGCAACGAGAGGAGCTTCTCTTTCTTTCCTCAACTGTAACTCGTTGTATTGAGTTATCAGAGACCCTAAGGTTGCATCATTTAAACCCAATGATGATGGGACTAATTTGCTACTATTGGCAGGGTTTGCGAAATAGTTAAGTATCATTGACGCTACTCCTTGTTGAATAGCTAAGTCTTTAATACTTTTTGACACGCTATTCGCATCGCCCAGTGCTTGACCCGACTGACTTTTAATATCAATCAGTTGGTTAGATCCCTGGTAGCTTTCCAAATTACCTTCTACTCCTTTCAATTCCCCAGTAATATTAACCAATCGGTCATCAATAAACTGAACAGTACTTTTTGATAACTTGTTTCTGTCTTCAATATCAGAACGATTAAATTCATTAAAGAGACCATTTAAAACGTCTTCACATTTCTTACGATTCTCAGCTTTTATTGTTAAAACAATCGCATTTGTCCTGGTATCATAGGGTTTTACAGTTAGTGTCGATTTTAAACTAGCGGCAATACTTGACACCGGTTCCCATTTTACAATATACTCTCCGTCACCCTCTTTGATTACACCTTTTGGTGATAGCACAAAAACTTGTCTACTTATAGTAAAGGGCTCGTTCCATTTGAAAGAATATTTTTTTTCATCTTTCTCGGGCCCAAAAATAAATTCTCCTCCAACTGCGTCAATTTTCTTTATATATATACTATAGCTACTATTACTATCCGTCATTTCTTTAGTGGTAAGCGTAAAAGGAGCATCTTTATAGATCTCCAAATCTAGAATCTTACCTTTTTTAATATATAAAATATTAAAATCATTTTTTGCTACCGTTCTTTCCATCAAGTTATCGGAATTCAGCAGCAGTAATTCGTTGTTTACGTTTATCTCCTTTTTTCCACTTAGCGCTGCCTGTACAAGATCGTCACTAGCACTACTTTTAGTTCCAATAATTAAAAAAGTAGAGGACGCCATATATTTAGGTACTGTGTATTTTACATACAGATAACCAGCCCCAGCACACAAAAAAACGCTTATTATAAATAACGGCCAGTATGCAAAATATTTTGCCAAAAGCTGTCGAACACTTGTCGAACTTTGCTCTTCTCCGAATATCCCATTATCTTCTTTTCTCATAAAATTATCTTCTTAAATAAACGAAAACACTGATAAGACTTATAGCAATTCCAAAATAACTCATGTACATACTTATCTTGCGTTGAGTTTCTACATCAGCATTTAATGTCTTTAATTTTTTAGCATTTGGTGCCACATATACTATATCATTTGGCTGCAAGACGTAAACTGGAGACGAGAATACTTTTTTACTTCTTATATCAACAGTATAGTAAAACTTTTTCCCGCCTAGTTCTCTTATAACCATTACATCTTCCCGCCTACCAAATTCGGTTAAATCTCCTGCCGTACTTATCGCATCAATTATTGTCACTTTATCAACAGAAAACTTCTTTGCTCCAGGGCTTCGTACCTCTCCTAACATGTTTATAGTATAATTACTAAAGCGAACCATTATGGATGGGTTTTTAACATAGTTAGAAATCTTTTCGACTAAGAGAGTTTGTAGTTGATCTTTTGTTAACCCTGCGGCTTTGACTATTCCAATAACTGGCATTTCAATATTGCCTGCTGCACTAACCTCATATCCCTGCGATGCCCCTGCATTCCCAGATCCTGAACTAGCGCCTGCTGGTGCTGTTGAAGGCGCAGACGATGATGAAAAAATGTTGAATATAGCAGCTTGCTCCTGGTTTAGTGTTTTGCTAAACACCTGAATACTTAGCAAATCGCGCGGCTGAATTATTGTTTCTTTTTGTTGAACGCCTACATTGTCTTCTACTCCCTGAAAATAAAGATAATCTGTATTGTTCTTAGTAGTAGTACACGAGGAGAGCAACACCAAAAAAATGCAAGAAAGAATAAACGGTTGAGAGTATAATGAAAATTTACTTTTCAATGTCATAAGATAAATATTGTAGATATTGGTTAAACAGTTTTTCTGGTAAAAATTATGATTAGGTTTAAAAGATTGGCAAATTAGCTGTTTATAATTATTTACCAAATGCCTTAAAAGCTTCGCTACACTCAGTCACAATTGATACTGATTTTGTAGATTGATCTTTTTTTACAATTACCCACGAAGTAGAGATCAGTAGTATTCAACTTTTTAGCTCCAAATCGGCACTATAACGCCATTATGCGTTTTGCAAATATGATTATTCTTTTTTTATTTCTAATTAAATTATTTGAGAACATTAAAGACAATAATACTTCTTAAAAGGATGCAGTATTACTAATTCTATTTTTTTAAAAGAGGGTTTTGAGATAAGATATGAACGGATAATAAGGGGTGAAAAAATGGATTTTAAGGAGATGTTAAAAAAGAAAGCTCTTATGCTTCAAATTACTTCGCCAGGAAAATTAGAAATTGATGGAAGAGGAGCTAATGTAAAAGCTGGGCAAATGCTTCTTAACTCTTGCGGTTAAGTAGCAATTAAAATAGAAAAGAAAGCTGAATAGCAATTGACCTTAATTCAAAATACCATTTTGATCTTTTTATTTGCAATGTGAACGACTGTTTTTATAGTGGGGTATCAGCAATCTATAGTTGGTGGCTTTAGGAGGCGCTACCCGCCCATATTATTACAGCTAAATTGAAAAGTTGCACATAACAAGCTGCAGAATGGCTTGCAGATGAAGTGATTGCGACGCAACGATGAAGCCACATTCTCTAATGTTGGTACCAGTACACTCAATGTTTCCTTTAAAAGAGGACTTGTTTAATACTACAACAGGAAAATGAGCTAAGGGAAAATGAGAAAGATATAAAAAAACAAAGCAAAGAGGAAAAGGCTTGTAGCTGAACGGCAAAAGAAAAAAAGTATGTTTATTTCACTTCCAATTCAAATAACCTCTCAGCTTCTAAAAAGCCTTCTAGTATATCACCTACCACACATTCACCAACACCGGCAGGTGTACCGGTATAAATAAGATCACCAATGTTTAGTGAAAAGTAGTTAGTTATGTTGGCCACAATCTGATCAAAGGTGAAAATCATGTCTGTAGATACGCCGTTTTGAACATCTTCGCCATTTTTCTTTAATGAAAACCTAACTGGTTTTTTAAGTAAGTCAGGAGTAATGTCTCTCCATTGTCCTACAACCGCAGAATTATCCCAGGCCTTAGCCTTCTCCCAGGGAAGCCCTTTTTTCTTAAGCTCACCTTGTATGTCCCGTGCAGTAAAATCAATACCAACACTAATAGCGTTATAATACTTCGATGCTTGTCTTTCGTTTACGTACTTGCCATTTTTACATACTCGTAACACCAGTTCAACTTCATAATGAAGTTCATTGCTAAAATCAGGATAGTAAAAAGGTGTATGTGACTGTAGCAGTGCGCTCTTAGGCTTCATAAAAATTACAGGTTCGTCGGGCACCTCATTTCCAAGTTCCTTTGCATGTTCTACATAATTTCGACCTACACAAAAAATTTTCATAAATGATTTTTTTATAAGATGGCAACCAAAGCAACCAAAATAAGAGAAAACGCAACAGTACTTTTAACTATAGGAAATTCTAATACGCGTATATAACGCACGAAAAATTAATTATTATATAACCTCTAAAGTATTAACCACGTTCATCGTTCGCTGCAAACCCGCAAAAACAAAGCTTTCTATTGTTTCAACACATTTTTCAATTTTCTTATTTACCACAGGCAATTCATCTGGCGTCCATTTTCCAAGAACAAAATCTATTTGCATTCCTTTAGCATAGTTATTGCCAATTCCAAAACGAAGCTTAGGATACTTATCCGTACCCAAGGTTGCTTGTATATCTTTTAGGCCGTTATGGCCAGCGTCGCTGCCACTACCCCTCAACCTTATTTTGCTAAGCGGCAAGGCAAGATCATCAACAACGGTAAGGGTATTATCAACTTCTATCTTCTCTTTGTCTATATAATATCTAAAAGCCCTGCCACTAAGATTCATGTAAGTAGCAGGCTTAATACAGACTAAAGTTTTTCCTTTAAATTTTATTTCAGCTACATCTGCCAGCCGTTCTGTTTTAAATAAACCTTTATGCTTTAATACAAGCGCCTCTACAACATCAAAACCTATGTTGTGTCTTGTATGTGCATATTCAAATCCAATATTTCCTAATCCAACAATTAAAAATTTGTTCATGATTAAAAATCACTTCCAATTTATATTAACAATAGATACAAAAAGGCCCCAATGGGTTGCGTGCTTTGCTTTTTGATGACGAACATTTTCTCTTAACTAAGCTCCGATTGTGTCACTCACTTGTACTGAATCTTTTTATGTCGGCTTTTTTTTAAAACATTTCTTCACAACACACTGCCGCTTTTAACGAATTGGAAGATCACCAAAATTAACTTTAAGGAAATTACTAAAAGCTTGCCCGGAAGTTCTACACGGATTTACAACTTCAGCAAAAAGATAACAAGAAAGCTGAAGTTGCAGACGATGCTATAGAAATAGCATCCACATTTCAGTAATGTTTTAATTGCTCGTGCAAAGCTGATTTTGAAACAACCGTAAAAGTGTGCGACGCAACAATGTCGCCATAAGAAATTAAAGCTTAACAAACACATGCAATAATTATCAGCGCAACGTGGCACAAAAAACCCGGTCTTTTAAAGACCGGGCTAATTTTAATAAAAGTGTTATTTCTTCTTTTCAGTTGATTCTTCCTGTTTTAATTGACGGGTCATAACAACAGAAGCGATAGGTATACGTGGACTGTTTAGTATTTCCATGTTTTCAACCTTTACATCTTCAACCCTAATGTTACCGTTTAACTCAAGGTTTGTGATATCTACCGTAATTGCCTCTCTTAAATCAGAAGGTAAAGCCTTTACCTTTAAAGATTTCATTTTTACTACCAGCTTACCACCAGCTTTTACGCCTACAGCAGTACCTGTTAAATGTAATGGAAGCGTAGCAACCACTTTTTTGTCACCGACTAATTCTAAAAAGTCAACGTGTAAGAGTTGGTCTGAAACCTTGTCGAACTGCAGATCTTTTAAAATACAAACATAATTCTGGCCATCAATTTTAATTTCTGTTTGTATAAATTCACCAGTGTAAACGATAGGCTTAAAAGCCTTAACAGGAGCAGCGAAATTAATTTCCTGTGCACCACCGTAAATTACACCAGGCACCAATTCCTGAGAGCGAAGCTGGCGCGTGGCTTTTTTGCCCATTTCGGTCCTCAGTTGTCCTTCGATTGTAATTG